>UQIG01000061.1 GCA_900541135.1 uncultured Collinsella sp. | reverse complement strand
GTGGGCCGTGCATCAGCGCGGCGGCGAGCCGAAGATTTTTGACTATGCGGACGTGCTGCAGTGCGAGATTGTCGAGACCGGAAATCCCGAGGATGTGCCGGAGCTTAGCAATCGCGAACTAGCTCAGCAGATTTTGATTAATCCAGCTCAGGCTACCAAAAACAACGCTGCCAAGCGTAATATGTGCCTTGGTATGGGTGTCATCGTTGTCGTGCAAACCGGCGAGGATGAGATTTCGAAGCTTGAGATTCCGGTGACCGCGGGCGAAGTCAAGCGAGACTCCGGCCTATATCGGTCGTATCGGAGCGTCGCGGAGCAAATCAAAGAAGCCTTCGACGCCATGAGGCGTCCGGAGCAATGATGTCCGCAGCATCAAGCGGTTGAGGAGCCTTGCCCATGCCGAGTGAACCATATGCGATTCCGCCCAAAGATCGCGCCTTTGAGGGCATTCTTTGGTATATCAAACATTATGACCTGCAGGGTGGCGACCGGCTGCCCGCCGAGCGTGTGCTCTGTGAAGAGCTGGGCGTGTCGCGCACGGCGTTGCGTGCTGCGATCACGCGTCTTATTTCGTGCGGAACTTTGGAAAGCCGCCGCGGTTCGGGTACCTATGTATGCCCTCCCAAGCCGTTGAACATCTTTCAGGAAACATGGAACTATACGCAGGCGGTGGAGAGGGTTGGCTCAAAGTCGACCGCACGCCTGGTTTGGTCCAAGGTCGTGTATGCCGATATCGATCTTGCCCAAAAAGCCCAGATCGACCTGGGCATGCCGCTCTTCTGCATTCGGCGCGTGCGTGTGGTCAACGGTTCTCCGGCATCGATCGAGACGGCTTACGTCAATCTGTCTTTGTGCCCCTCGCTTCCCGATCATGATTTTGAGCAGGAGAGCCTCTACGACGTTTTGCTCAAAGAGGGGAATGTCCATGTGACGCACGGCAAGGAGCATATTTCCATCAGCCGTCTGAACGCCGACGAGGCCAAGTTGCTGAATGCTCAGGAGGGCACGCCGGTGTTTTACAAGGCTTCGCACGAGCGCGACGAGAACGATGGCTTTGTTGAGTATTGCAAGTCCGTGACTCTGCCGACCAAGTATCGTTTTGCCGATAACGGCGAGGCAGACGGCGTTGCGACGAAGGTGGGTGTCGAATGGCTGATGCAGTAGAAGACTTGCCGGTTTACAAACAAATTCGCCGCTGCACTGCGGAGCGAATCGAGCGCGGCGACTACCCGACAGGTTCGATGATTCCGTCCGAAAACGAGCTGGCCGAGGAGTTTGGCACGACGCGCCTGACAATCCGAAGCGCCATGGACGAGCTGGTCAAAAGTGGCCAGATTCGTCGCGTGCAGGGCAAAGGCGCCTTTGTGGGACACAAGTGGTTTGACGAGCACGAACGCAAGGGCGGCTTCCGTCAGTCGGTTCTGGCATCGGGCGCGACGCCGTCGGTGCGCATCCTGGCGCGCTCCAAACGCTACGCCGGCCCGTATTATGCCGACTTGTTTGGCATCGCCGAGGACGATCTACTTTACTCGGTGCGCCGCCTCAACTGCATCGATGGTGAGCCCGTATCGATCGAGATGACGCTGATTCCGTGCCTGCTGTTTCCGGGCATCGAAGGCGTGGACATTTCGGTCTTCAGCCTGTTCGAGACCTACGATATGTTGGGATGCAAGCCAGATCAGTCGGTAGAGAAACTCGATATCGAGGCGCTGGGCGCACGCGATGCGAGTTTGCTCAATCTTGAGCCGGGCGATCTGGCGCTCGTGCTGGAAGGCCTGACCTATGACTCGAGTGGGCAGGCAATCGAGCATGCCAAGTCTTTTACCCGCGGCGACGCCGGCGGATATACCTACAACTATTAGCGTCTAGAGCGTCCCTGCGCATGGCGGGGGCGCTCGTTTTTACGGATATATGTCGCTTGACCGATGAGCGGCAAAAACTGACCGTCTACCGAGAGGGGAGGATGAAATCATAAAATCGGTATTAAAAACGGCTAACCTGTAATCGTTCACTGGTATTAAGAACCTTTGAATTGTTGAGCTTGGGGCCAAGATGTCCACAAGGTTAAGCGGTGCGACGGGGCGGCAAGCCCGTTCATTCCGTGCGACAATTCAAACTGCTCGTGAAAGGAGCGGGAATGAAGGAGACCGAGAAGATCGAGATCATGCACTTCGACCAGGAGGGCTACCTCGAGGACGGCAGGAACGTCTACGAGGCCGGCAAGAAGATGACCGCCCTGGCCGACCGCGTGCACGAGGAGGGCTACGACGCCGTCTTCCTGATGGGCGTCGGCGGCACCTGGGACGAGTTCATGCAGCTCGAGTACCTCATGAACAAGTTCGGCGACCGCGACCTCGAGGTCTA
>UQIG01000060.1 GCA_900541135.1 uncultured Collinsella sp. | reverse complement strand
CAAGGCTATTCGTCGGCAGCGTCAGATGTGTATAAGAGACAGATGCCATCCTTGTTGTAGATGTACTGCCAGCACATGCCGTCGCAGTCCTCTTCCTGGACGGTGCCGACGACCATGATCTTGTAGCCCTCGGGGATGAGGCCCATGTCCTTCATCATCTTGGCAGCGTAGGTAGCAGAAGCCATGCCGCCCTCCTGGTCGGAGCCACCGCGGCCGTAGATGATCTCGTCGGTCTCGTAGCCCTCATAGGGATCGGCATCCCAGTTCTCGATGTTGCCGATGCCGACGGTGTCGATGTGGGAGTCGATGGCGATGATCTTGTCGCCCTCGCCCATAAAGCCCATAACGTTGCCCAGACCGTCAACCTTGACCTCGTCATAGCCAAGGCTCTCCATCTCGGCCTTGATGCAGGCGACAACCTCACCCTCCTCGCAAGACTCAGAGGGATGGCTGATCATAGCGCGAAGAAAACGCGTCATATCAGCACGGTGGGACTCAGCAGCAGCCTTGATAGCGTCGAAATCGAGTTCTTTAGCCATTGTTCATAACCTTTCAAACGAAGGAATCTACCTGTGGGGTGGCGGAGCAATACCTATTTACTCCGCCCAGTATTAGCAAGTGGGGTATTCGCCTTCCCAGACGATGCGACGATACTGGTCGGGGTCCGTGTCACCTTCCGTGGAGAAGCAAAGCACGGAGCTCGTCTTGTCCAGGCCGATGAGCTCCTTGAGCTCGGCGTACTCGGGATCGAGCATGAGGGTCTCGACCAGGCCGGTGGTCACAGCGCCGGACTCGCCGGAGATGACGCGCGGGTCGCCCTTCTCGGGAGCGCCCAGGGTGCGCATGCCGCGAGCGGTGACCCAGTCGGGGCAAGACACGAAGGCGGTGGTGTGGTTGCGCAGGATATCCCAGCCCAGAATGTTGGGCTCGCCGCAGCACAGGCCGGCCATGATGGAGGGCATGTCGCCGTCCACGATGCGCGGGTCGCCGTCGCCGGCGGCAGCGCCCTTGTACAGGCAGGCGGCAGGCGCGCACTCGACCACGACGAAGGTGGGCGGGTTATCGGGATACAGATTGGTAAAGTAGCCCACCACGGCGCCGGCCAGCGAGCCCACGCCAGCCTGGACAAAGACGTGCGTCGGGCGGTTGATGGCCATCTCGCGCAGCTGCTCGGCAGCCTCGGAAGCCATGGTGCCGTAGCCCTCCATGATCCAGGACGGGATCTTCTCGTAGCCCTCCCAGGCGGTGTCCTGAACGATAACGCCGCGCTCGCAGGCATCGGCCTCGGCGGCGGCCATGCGCACGCACTCGTCGTAGTTGACCTCTTCGATGGTCACCGTTGCGCCCTCGGCGGCGATGTTATCAAAGCGGGGCTTGGTGGAACCCTTGGGCATGTGCACGACGGCCTTCTGGCCCAGCTTGTTGGCAGCCCATGCCACGCCGCGGCCATGGTTGCCGTCGGTGGCGGTAAAGAAGGTGGCCTGGCCAAAGTCCTTGGCAAGCTGATCGGAGGTCAGATAATCGAAGGTGCACTCGGCAACGTCCTTGCCGGTCTCGTCGGCAATGTAATTGGCCATGGCAAACGAACCGCCCAGGACCTTAAAGGCGTTGAGGCCAAAGCGATAGCTCTCGTCCTTAACGCACAGGTTGGACAGGCCCAGGCGCGCGGCCTGGCCATCCAGGCGGGCAAGCGGAGTGACGGTATATTGAGGGAACGACTGGTGGAAGGCGCGGGCCTTCTTCACGTGGTCGAGGCTCATGATTCCCAAATGCTTGTCATCGCTCTTGGGCATCGTGTTGCCCGCCCACTGGATCTTATCGGCCATACGGTGAACTCCTTAAGTCCTCTCTTGCCGGCCCCCGCATACGCGTTTCAGCCCATTCCCATTCATGCGACTGAACTTTTATGTGGATGCCAAACAAAAAGTTTGTTAGCAATGTTCTATCACACTTTTTGATTGCTAAACCTAACAAATTGTTTGTTGCCGTAATCGGTACTTTTTCGCCGCCGAACGGTTACATAACGCAGCGACACTTTCGTTATTTGCGAACAGGTGTGGTTTATGGCAAAGTGTGCCCAAACTAATTTTTAGGAAGGCACCCATGACCCCCGCACAGATTGAGTTTTACAAGCGTCTTGCACACGGCCTGGCGCTCCAGTTTGGCCCCAACTGCGAAATCGTCGTCCACGATCTGGAGACCGAGGACGTGGACCACTCCATCGTAGTGATTGAAAACGGCCACGTCAGTGGGCGCAAACTGGGTGACGGCCCCAGCCATATCGTGCTTGAATCCATGCACGATGGCACCACCGACGTGCACGACCGCGAGCCATACCTCACCAAAACCGCCGATGGCAAGCTGCTCAAGTCCTCGACGATCTTTATCCGCAACGATGAGGGCAAACCCGTCGGCATTTTGGGCATTAACTTTGATATTACGCTCATGAAGGCATTTGAGCGCTCGCTCGACGCCTTTACCGGCATCGGCGGCACGGGCTACACCGAGCCCGAGCCCATTACCAAAAACATCGGCGACCTGCTCGAAGACCTGCTGCGCGAGTGCGAACAGTTTGTGGGCAAGCCCGCGGCGCTCATGACCAAAGACGAGCGTATCCGCGCCATTGGCTACCTCGACCGTCGCGGCGCCTTCCTCATCTCCAAGTCGAGCGAACGCGCCTGCGAGTTCTTTGGCATCTCTAAGTACAGCTTTTATAGCTACCTCAACGAAGCAAAGGCTGCCGCCGGCGACGAATAGTCAGCGCGTCTGCACCCCTCCCCTTTTGGGCACGAGTTCTGGAATGCACGAATCCGAGAGTCGGCCGCAAGGCAAGTTCCATATAATCGATGGATGTGAACATTTCGAAAGGATGGAACAAGATGGGGTCTGTCTCTTATACACATCTGACGCTGCCGACGAATAGCCTTGTGTAGA
>UQIG01000059.1 GCA_900541135.1 uncultured Collinsella sp. | reverse complement strand
TCCTGTCGTTTCCGTGCCCCTGGATTGGGTCATAGTGTCTGACTTATGCTCAACCTATGGCGTCATCTCGCTCCAAAGGGGGCCTGGCTCGCTCTGGCGGGTTTTCGCTCATATGACCCAATCCGCTGTCAAGAGCCACAATGGCCCCGCCGACCGCTTGCGGCGAAAAGTAGTCGTTGGGGACGTTCTTAAACGACTACTTGCTTGCGAACAGCCAGACTAGGATGATCACCAGGATTGCGGCGATGATGCAGATGATGGCGCCGGTGAATTTGATGCGTGAGTCGCGGGTGCGCTCGCGCACCGCGTCCTCGGTGGCCTCGAGCTGGGCAACTTCTCGCTCGGTCTCGGCGTGTTCGGCTTTGTCTCGGGCCAAGGATCCTGCAAGCGACTCAGTGATCTCTGGATGGTCATGCACCTCGGTCGCCTGCTCGATGATCGACTGCGCATGTGCGGCATCTGCTTGGGCGTTGGCGATGCTTTGCTCTTGGTCGCGGCGTGCCTTGTCCTCGGCGGCTATCTTCTCGCGCAGTTCGCGCTGGCGCGTCGTGGCGGCAGTTTTCGCCGTCTGCAGCTCGTCGCGTGCGGCATCGGCCTCAGTCGTCACGGCTTGGTGTGCGCGTTTGGCTTCGGCAATGGGGGCTTGAGCCTGCTCGACGGCCTGCTCGGCTGCGGCAAGCGAGTGCTCAAGGTCGGCGGTGATGCGCGGGACATCTTCTTCGGCTTTACGCAGGGCATCTGCCGTGTCGGAGATCTGCATCGAGAGCTCACTGGTGCGCACCGTATAGTTGGCGGGATTTGCCGAGGGATTGCGTTGCAGCTCGGCATACTCATGACGCAGTGTCTCGAGCTGGGCGCGCGTGGCGTCGACGGTTTGTTGTGCGGCGGCAATGCCGGCGTCTCGCTCGGCCTGCACCTTGTCGCGGATGCGCTTGGAATCCTCAAGACGTCGAACGAGGCGGTTGCCGGTCTCGCGCGAGCTCGCCTCGCGGGCCTCCACGGCATCGAGCGCGGCCTTCAGGCGGAGCTCAGTCGCGTCATCCTCTGTCTTCATTTGTTCGAACTGATCCCTGAGCTCTGTCGCTTTGGCGGCGTGGGCATCACGGTCAATCTCGGCTGCCGCAGCGGTCTTTTGCGCTGTGGCGATCGCCTGACGCTGGTCGGCGACGATCTGGTCGTAGCGGCCTGCGATATCCTGGCGCGTCTCGAGTTCCTCGGCCTGATCGGTAATGCGCTGCTCAAGTTCGGCCAGGTGGGCGCGGGCATCGGCAAGTGCCTTTTTCGCGGCGTTCATCTCGCGCATGGCCGAGGCACCCTGGGCGATAAAGGTGCCCACGGCGTTCGCAGTGTTCGAGACAGCGGTCCCCAGATCGCGGCTCGCGGCGGGGGAGTGCAGGGCGGTCGGGCGAGCGGTGTCGACAGCGTCCGCATCGGCAGCCTGCGGCACGGCGATATTGCCGGTACCGCCCTCGATCACAGAAAAGCCTGCTGCGTGCGGATCGACCGCATCGGCGCCAATCGTGGGATGCTCGAGCTGCAGAAACGAGGGCATGGTACTGCCCTGGTCGGCAACCGGAGTCTCGCCGGGCACAAAGGTCGAGGCCGCCTCGGCGGCCTCCTCTTCCTCGGCATCAATATCGGCATCGGCGACGGCGTCTTTCAGCGCTTTGACAGCATCCATCATGGAGTCCATGACGGCATCGAGCTCTTCTTCCGAAGACACCTCGATGGGGCCCGCTGCTTGCGGGGCGTCGTCCTGAGCGGGCGCATCGTCGTTTTGCTCATCGGCGTTTTCTGATTCGGGGGTTTCCGCCGTAGCGCTTTCGTCCAAGATGGGGCCGTCGACGTCGGTACCATCGCAGGTCGCAGCGTCAGTATCTGTGGTGACGTCTGCGGGATCATCAATATGCTCTTGAGTCTGGGGGTCCAGCTCGTCTGTCATAGGCATGTGCTCCTCATCGTTGTTTGTCACCCTATGATAAAGTCTCGCGCCGACATCCCGCGCGCCGCAGCAAAGTTTCAAAACGTGTTCGATGGCTCGTCTCGTTAACAAAAACTCGGCCGCTCTATTCAATTTTTACTTGACATTCCCTTCGCCGAAAGACGTTGCGCCGTTCGCCTGCCATGGGCTTTATTTTTCACTTGAAGAAGCTAAAGTTGCATTTCAGCTTTTGGCGCGTGAAGTTGGATGCGCGCAGTCGGCGGGCGTGCCCGTCGCGATTTGAAAGGACTTTGTATGGGACTTTTCACTGGTAAGACCGTGATCGTCACCGGCGGCGGCAAGGCCACGCTTAAGGACGGTTCCGCTGGCTCCATCGGCTACGGCATCAATATCGCATTTGCCAAGGAGGGCGCGAACCTCGTCATCACCGGCCGCAACGTCGCCAAGCTCGAGGCCGCCAAGGAGTCTCTCGAGGCTGAGTACGGTGTCAAGGTTCTGCCTGTTCAGGCCGATGTCTCGGCTGGTCAGGACAACGAGGCCGTCGTCCAGAACGTCATCGACAAGGCCATTGAGGAGTTCGGCCGCATCGACGCCGTCGTCAACAATGCTCAGGCCAGCGCCTCGGGCGTGACCATCGCCGATCACACCATGGACCAGTTTAACCTGGCCATTTACTCCGGTCTGTATGCTACCTATCTGTACATGCAGAAGGCCTATCCGCACCTGAAGGAGACCAAGGGCTCCGTGGTCAACTTTGCCTCGGGCGCCGGCCTGTTTGGCAACTATGGCCAGTGCAGCTATGCTGCCGCCAAGGAGGGCATCCGCGGCCTGACCCGCGTTGCCGCCAACGAGTGGGGCAAGGACGGCATCAACGTCAATATCGTTTGCCCGCTTGCTTGGACCGCTGCGCTCGAGAACTTCCAGGATGCTTACCCCGAGGCTTTCAAGGCCAACGTCCACATGCCGCCGGCAGGCCACTACGGCGACGTCGAGAAGGAGATCGGCCGCGTGGTCGTTCAGCTCTGCGGTCCCGACTTTAAGTACATGAACGGCGAGACCGTCACCCTCGAGGGTGGCATGGGCCAGCGGCCGTAGGGGTTACGCGGTTTTACCAAACCGCGTAACGGCTCGACGCTGCGCGGGCCGCATTTGGACAATCTGACGTTCAACTTCAAGGGCGC
>UQIG01000058.1 GCA_900541135.1 uncultured Collinsella sp. | reverse complement strand
TATTCGTCGGCAGCGTCAGATGTGTATAAGAGACAGGGCCGGGGCCCTGCGTCCACGAACCGTAGGACGAATCGGGTGAGGAGAACGGCACTTCCCAATAGGCCTCGAAGCCGCGGAAGTGATCCAGGCGGATGACATCGTACATGTTGAGGGCGGCGCGGATGCGGCCCTCCCACCAGGAGAAACCGTCGGCTTCCATGGCGTCCCAGTCGTAGATGGGATTTCCCCAGTACTGGCCGGTGGCCGAGAACTGGTCGGGCGGCGTGCCGGCGACGCTTACGGGATTACCGGCGGCGTCGATCTTAAAGAGCTCGGGTGTGGCCCACATCTCGACGGAGTCGCGCGAGACATAGATGGGCAGGTCGCCGATGATGAGGATGTCGCGCTCGTTGGCATAGGCCTTGAGGCGGCTCCACTGACGATCGAAGAAGTACTGCGTCATCTGGTGGTAGAGCATGCGCGCGGGATGGGCGGCACAGACCTTGGCAGAAGCCTCGCCGCGGGTACGGAGCTCTGCGGGCCACTCCCAAAATGCCTTGAGACCGCACTCCTCCTTGACGGTCATGAACTCGCAGTAGGGGATGAGCCAGTCTTTGTTGGTTTGGACAAAGTCGTCGAAGTCGGCCGGCTTGTCGGCGGCAAAGCGTTCGGCGGCGCGGTCGAGAATCTGACGACGGCCACCAAAGATGGCGCCATAGTCAACATTGCTGGGGTCGGAGCCCAGGTACACGCCGTCGATATCTCGCTGCTCCAGATAGCCGGCCTCGATAAGCTCGGCAAAGTCAATGAAATTGGGGTTGCCCGCACGGGCCGAGAACGACTGATAGGGCGAGTCGCCATAGCTCGTCGTCGTAAGGGGCAGAATCTGCCAATAATGTTGTTTGCACGAGGCGAGGAAATCGACAAAGTTGTAGGCGTTCCAGCCAAAGCCGCCGATGCCGTACGGTCCGGGCAGAGATGAGACGGGCATGAGAACACCGCTTGCACGCTCCATGGATGTGCTCACCAACCTTCTTGTTGTGGGATCGGCCTGCAGATGGGGGAGCAGCCCGTCCCGAGTTTTAGAGTCGATGCTCCTATTGTAGAACATGTTGTTTAAACATGTATAGGCGAGTTTAAAAAGTTGGTCCATTTTCGGTAAATGGTTACGCGCCATGAAAAAAGCCCCGACCTCACAACGTGAGATCGGGGCAAGAGCGGTATGTAGGTTTTTGCTACTCGGCGTCGGCGAAGCCGTTGGGGTTGTGGCTCTGCCAATTCCAGCTGTCGCGGCACATGTCCGCGATATCGTACTGGGCCTTCCAGCCCATCATGCGCTCGGCTTTGGAGGCATCGCACCAGTTGGCGGCGATATCGCCGGCACGGCGCTCGCGGATCACATAGGGCAGCTCCTTGCCGCAGGCCTTGGAGAAGGCGGCGACGACCTCGAGTACCGAGGTGCCGGTGCCGGTGCCCAGGTTAAAGATCTCGACGCCGGTCTTGCCGTTCATCCAGTTGAGGGCGGCAACGTGACCAGATGCCAAGTCGCACACGTGGATGTAGTCGCGCACGCCGGTGCCGTCGGGGGTGGGGTAGTCGTTGCCAAAGACCTGAACGGCCTCGAGCTTGCCCACGGCGACCTGGGCGACATAGGGCACCAGGTTGTTGGGGATGCCCTTGGGGTCCTCGCCGATCAGGCCCGACGGATGGGCGCCGATGGGATTGAAATAACGGAGCAGCACGACGTCCCACTCGGGGTCGGCGGTGTGGACGTCCATGAGGATCTGCTCAATCATCCACTTGGTCCAACCATAGGGGTTGGTCGCGGGCTTCTTGGGGTCCTCTTCGGTGACGGGTGGATTGTCCGGATCGCCGTAGACGGTCGAAGAACTCGAGAAGATGATGGACTTACAACCGTGGTTGCGCATGACATCGATGAGCACCAGGGTGTTCTCGATATTGTTGTGGTAGTACTCGACGGGCTTGCTCACCGACTCGCCAACGGCCTTAAAGCCGGCGAAGTGGATGACGCGGTCGATCTGGTGGGTATCGAAGATCTTGTTCATCGCATCGCGGTCGAGCACGTTGGCCTCGTAGAAGGTGAGGTTCTTGGCGGCCTCGTCGCCCACGATGGTCTTGACGCGGTCGACGGCGACGGCGCTGGAGTTGGAGAGGTCATCGACGACGACAACCTGGTAGCCACCCTCGAGCAGCTGAACGACGGTGTGCGAGCCGATGAAGCCGGCGCCGCCGGTAACGAGGACGCAGGTGTCTTTGGGGTCGAGTGCTTTGGACATGTAGTCTCCTATCGAATCAGGAACACTTCTTGAGGGGAGTATAGCGCAGCTGGGGGCGCCCAAAACACGCGGGGCAGGAAAACCAGAGGATTGATGTTAACGTACTCATAGGGTGTTATTTGCATAATCCTTACCTTTGGCGCGGGGCGTATTTGCGAGCCGCTGACCATGCTTTTCCAGCCGTTCGTGGAAATAGTTGGGACAAGCGCGATGTGCGTTAATATGTTTGAGTTGAGCGACATATAAATAAGCATGTAACGGAGTACATATGTCACCAAACAACGATTCCATTTTTACGCAGGAGCTTTCGCGCCGCACTGCCCTTAAGGCTCTTTTCGGCGCTGCTTCCGCGGCTGTTCTTTTTGGCCTGCCCGCCCGCGCCTATGCGGCTGAGGCCAGCCAAGAAACCACCGACAAACTGAATGCCGCCCAGGCCCAGCTCGACGAGGTCCAGGCCCAGCTCGACAGCATTGCTAATGAGTACGCGGCGCTCGCCAACAAGAATGCCCAGACCCTCAGCGATATCGAGGGCGTACAGGGCCAGATTGACGAGACGCAGGCTCAGATCGACACCAAGAAGGCCGAGCTCAAAGAGAAGCGCAGCGATCTTTCCGATCGCGTTGCCGCCAGCTATAAGTCGGGCGGCACCAACATCTTGTCGTTGCTGCTCGCTTCTGGTTCGTTTGAGGAGCTCGTCGCCAACGCGCATTACGTCGAGAAGATCAACAAGAGCGACCGTGACGCCATCGAGGACATCCAGACCATCCAGAAAGAGCTCGATACGCAGAAGTCCGAGCTCGAGTCGCAAAAAGCCGACTTGGAGAAGCTCAAGGACCAGCAGACTGCTCAGATGCAGGACATGCAGGCCAAGCAGCAGGAGGTCCAGACGGTTCTGAACGGCCTCTCCGACGATGTCAAGGAGCTCATGGCCCAGCGCGATTCCGAGATTCTTGCTGCCGCTCAGGCTGAGGAGGCTGCCAAGAAGGCTGCTGCTGCCGCGGCTGCCGCAAACAAGAACAATTCCTACTCGGGTGGTTCAAGCTCGGGTGGCGGATCGTATGCGCCCGGAACTCCGCAACAGAATGCCGGCTCGGGCAAGCAGCAGGCCGTCGTCAACGCGTGCTACTCTACGCCCTCGCCTGGCCAGAACTGGTGCGCGGCGTGGGTTACCAACGTGTTCCGTAACGCCGGCGTGGGCTACTTTGGCGGCAATGCGTGCGACATGTTTAACGCCTGGTGCTATAGCTCCGACCGCTCGGCGC
>UQIG01000057.1 GCA_900541135.1 uncultured Collinsella sp. | reverse complement strand
TACGAGGTTCGCCTTAGTCTCGTGGGCTCGGAGATGTGTATAAGAGACAGGCATAGGGCTGCGCATTCGAATGGAACAGCAGTTGGGGATCACGGGCGCCGAAGGTGCCAGCTTTGGGGCTCATGAGTTGCTGGACGCGTTTGGGGGCAGCATCGGCAGGTTCACAGACGCCGCCAAAAACGGCGGCCTCGGCATCTGCAGACTCCATGGCATGCAGCACGCGCTCGACCATCTGAGCATCGATGTAATCGTCGGCGTCCACAAAAAAGACGGTCTCGCCCTCGGCGGCATCGATACCGGCATTCCGAGCACACGAGACGCCCGCGTTTTCCTGGTCAATCACCAGTACGCGATCGTCGGCCTGCGCAATCTGGCGCAACACGTTCAACGAATCATCGGTCGAACCGTCGTTGACGCAGACAACCTGAATCGAGCGCTCGGACTGGGCCAACAGCGAATCGACGCATCGCTGAATGGAGCGCGACGAATTGTAGACGGGAACGACAATGGTCGCTTTGGGGGTCAAAGTCTCTCCCATGCCGACCTACCCCCTCAGCGATTCGATGAGGAAGGCGGCGACCACGCCTGGGCCTCCAACCGAGGCGTAATACTTGGCGCGCCCCAAGGCACCATCCGTCGCAAAACTCGGATGCTCGTCAACCCAGCCCTCAGGATCTCTGAGGATGACAGCGAGATTTGCGCGCTTCCACGGCTTGAGGTCGTCAAGCGAAAACTCCCCCGCGTCCAAGGCCGCTTGGAACTCCTTGGCCATCTGAACCAGGAACTCCTTATAGAACTTAGGCGCCAGACGCACGTAGTTCCACATGTACGAATCGTACTTAATGAGCTGATTGAACTTGAGCATGCGCGCGACATCGCCGCTTACGTGGTCGCGGGCATAATCCTCTCGAATCCAACGCTCAATCTCGGCATACTCGGTATTGACGCAAAAGACCTTAGCCGAAGAATTGACCGAGGAATTCTCGTTGTCCTGGCGATAAGACAACACGGCATCATGAAGGTAAACAGCCTTATCGGCGCACGCGATCACCTTAAAGGCGAATGACGTGTCCTGAAAGGATGCCCCCGGAGTCGGCAGGAACTTAATGCCGTTGCGCTCAAGAAAATCGCGACGGTACACGGCCGACCAAATCGACGGCTTTTGCTTAAAGAACTGCGTCGTATCGCTCGGGTGCACTGGCTTTCCACATTCCTTGGCTTTAAACATCTCGTGCAGCGAACGGCGCTCCTCGGGCTTAGACCAGTAGAAATCAAAGTTCGCCTTCGCGAAGTCGGCATTATTGCTATCGGCGGCCGAGACAAGCTTTTCGAGTGCGTCGGACGCCATAAAGTCATCGGACTCCAGGATGCCAACGTACTTGCCACGCGCCATCTCCAGACCGTGGTTCATCGAGTCGCCGTAGCCGCTGTTGGCCTTGTCGATCATCTTAACGCGCTCATCGCGCTCCATATACTCGCGGATAATCGCCGGCGAGTTGTCGGTCGACCCGTCGTTAATGCAGATGATCTCAATATCCTTGAGCGTCTGCGCCAGGGCGGAATCGAGACACTCGCGCAGGTAGCGCTGAACATTGTAAATGGGAATAAGCAGCGACAGAACAGGGCTGCCAGAGGCGTTAGTAGACAAATGTGCTCCTTAGGAAATACCTGTCGTTTCATGGTATCAAAGGGTCAGCGCGCTAGCGGGCGTTTATATAATCTATGGAGCTCGCAGAGGCAAACCGATAAGAAAGGACGTCATGCAGCCCAAAGCCGCACGCAACATACCCATCGAAGCGCTGCGTTTGGTCGCGGTCGCCGGCATCGCGGTGTTCCACACCTTTCAGTGGACCTTTCAAGCCGTCTGCGTCGGCGCCGTGGAATATGCCCCACTTGCGATGTTCCCCTATTCCGGCGTACTCGGTTTTATTAACTTGCTTGGCTGCTGGGCCAACGAGGTCTTCTTTATGATCTCGGGCTATTTTCTCATCGCTTCAGCCGCGCGTGCTTGGGACGGTGGAGCAACGTGGAAGTCGCAAATGCAACGGACGGCGCAGCGCCTTGGCAAGGTCATTATGCCCACTGCGTTTTATTGCCTCGTGGCGCTCGCGTGGTCCACGGTCGTCTCACCCATTCCCGATGTTACCCTCAATACGCACTACTGGTACACGTTAGGCCTTGAGTTTATCTGGGTCTATGCCGCCACGGTCTTCATGGCGCCATGGTTTGGACTGGCTAAGAGTCGACTCCCCCAGAAAACCTACAAGACGACGGTCATCGCCGTTGGCATCCTCGCATTTGTTGTTAACGGGTATTTAGCCGCTATGAGTGCGACAAGCGCCGGCGAGTTTTCTTGGCTCCAAAAGCTCATGAGCGCTACCACGTACGTAGTCGCGTTTTTGATCGGCGGACTGCTCCGCGACGTTACCGATGTCATGGATTCGGACAGGGTGGGCGCCTTGGGCATGCGCTCGCTCGTAACGGTTTTGGCGCTCACCATCATCCTGGAAGGAGCACTCTCCTTCACCGACAACCTCACAGCGATGACAATCCTCTCCTACAAATCGACCTCGCTGATCTCGTTTGCCCTCGCTGCCGCCTCCCTGCTCTTTGCGGCTACCCGACGCAGCGCCTCGGACAATCCACGAGCCGCAGGCGTCATCGTCACCCTTTCGACCGCCACGCTCGGTTTCTATGTGATGCAGTCGCTCACCAGTAGCCTGTGGCGTCCCGTCTTCAATACGTTGCTCGCAAACATACTGGTCAGCCAAAACAGCCCGGCAGTTATATGTATCGTCACGGGTACCGTCATTAGCATCGTCTTTGCCCTGACGCTTCTCACCATCGACGCAGCTAGAAGCCTTATCGCTCGCAAGCCCAAGCGGCAATAGACACGCTGCCGTCAGACGCTAAAGCCGCTACAGCCGTGACAGGTTCCTGCGTTTTATTCAAAGCTTGCCGTCAAGGTGCGCCGAGCCTTTACAATAGGACAGTCTCAAGGACGTATTCGATAGCTTCCGCGCAGCACTCGCCCGCCGCGCGTGAAAGGATATATTGCCCCATGCCTTCAACCCTTCCCGCCCCCATCGACAAGCTCGCCATCGTCGTCGTTACGTACAAACGCCAGGAACTCCTGGCCAATTTGTTCGACTCCATGACCGAGCTCACGGCCGCGCCCTGGCGCATCGTGATTGTCGATAACGAAAATTCGCGCGAGACCGAGGCCATGTGCACCGCATTCAACGAGCGCCTGGCCAACCTGTGGGGCATCGACACCGAGCAACCTGACGCGCAGGGCGGCACCGACCGCGTTATCTACGCGCCGCAGCTTGAAAACGGTGGCGGCGCGGGCGGCTTCTCCGCCGGCACCAAGTGCGCCTACGACCTGGGCGCCCAGTGGTTCTGGGTGATGGACGACGACGTGCTCGTCATCCCCGAAGGCATCGAGCGTCTTGCCAAGTGGACCGACCGCTACGATGTTATCCAGGGTTCGCGCCTGGACTTTGACGGCGGCGCCTTCTTTTGGCAATACCAACTCATCCTTTCGCTCGGCATTCCCAACCCTGTCGCCAAGTGGGACTTGGGCCCCGAGGGCTACCGCGCCATGAACCAGCTGTGCTTTGAGGGCGGCATGTTCTCGCGCCGCGTGGTCGACAAGATCGGCCTGCCCGATGCGCGATTCTTCATCTACGGCGACGATGCCTGCTATGGCTACGTGGCCAGCCAGCACTTCCCCGCCGCCGTTGTTGCCGACGTGGTGCTCAAGCGCGCCCGCGCCGTCTCTAACTGGGACATCGCCGGCAAGCGCCAGCTCAACTCTACGAGCGACACCAACCGCTACTACATCATGCGCAACCGCGGTTATCTGGCACGCTACATGCAGATCTACGGCGACTACCACCCCGTGCTGTTCCGTCTGGGCAACGCCGCGACCTTCTGCAAGGAATTCATTCGCCTGGCCGCCGTTGACAAGTGCTTTAAGACCGGTATTCCGGCGCTGCGCCGTGGCATGAAGGACGCCCGCAAGATCGTTAAGGATCCCAACTGGAAGCCCATGCCGCCCCTGAAGGACACCGAGTAACGGAAGCCGGAAACACCCCGGCGCTTAAAGCCTGTCTCTTATACACATCTCCGAGCCCACGAGACTAAGGCGAATC
>UQIG01000056.1 GCA_900541135.1 uncultured Collinsella sp. | reverse complement strand
GGTCACCAAGCACAACCTCAAGTACCGCCGCTACTACCACCAGTTCGACTACTAATTTCATTTGGGGGAAACCGCAATGAGGCAATACATCTTCGCCAGCCACGCGCATTTTGCGACCGGCATCAAGGAGAGCACCGAGCTGCTCTCGGGCGCGCGCGATAACGTCCACGACCTGTCGATGTTTGTCGACGGCCGCACCGACGTCGCCGAGGAGGCCGCCAAGCTCCTGGCGACCTTCGACCCCGCCGACGACGTAATCGTGTGCACCGACCTGTTTGGCGGCAGCGTCAACAACGAGTTCACCAAGATCGTCCAGACGCGCCCCAACACCTACCTGGTTGCCAACATGAATCTGCCGCTGCTGATCCAGCTGCTCTTTTCGGACCAGGAGGCTCCCGCCGATCAGGTTATCCGCGAGATCCTCGCGGCTGACGACACGCGCGTCAAGTTTGTCAACGACCTGCTGACCGATGCGGATGACGAGGAAGAGTTCTAGTCACCGCCTGCTATTAATGGGGCCGGGTTTCCGGCATGAGACCTTTGGGGGTCAATCATGATTCAACTGCTTCGCGTCGACCATCGTCTGCTTCATGGCCAGGTGGCCGTCTCTTGGGTCCAGGGCTTGGGCTCTGACTGCATCTTCTGCGTTGGCGACAAGGTTGCCAACGATCCCGTCTGGAAGACTACGCTCAAGATGGGAAAGCCGGCCAACGTCAAGCTCGTCATCAAGGACATGGAGCACGCCATCGAGGCCATCAACTCCGGTGTTACCGATAAGTACAAGATGATCATCTGCGTCGCCAGCATCGCCGAGGCCAAGCAGCTTGTCGACGGTTGCCCGCAGATCACCTCCATCAACCTGGGCAACACCAAGTCCAAGGACGAGCAGCGTCCCGATGCCCGTAAGATCTCCCGCCAGATCTTTGTGACTGCTGCCGAGGAAGAGGACATTCGCGAGCTCGTCGGCCGCGGTGTCGAGGTCGAGATTCGCGCTCTGGCCGACGACCCCAAGGTCGATGCCCTAAGCGCCCTCTAATTGGGAACCACGGGCGGCGCGCACGGCGCCGCCCCTATTCGTGGGCGTACCGGATAAACGCTTTACCCGTTACCCCCATCTACCGTTCACCGGGAGTACACGCCCGTTGAGCGATTGGTATTAAATAGTTTTCTCATGACTATATAATTGGTATCAAATCATTTGCACCGGTTTAGGTGTTAACAGCACACCGGTACAAGCTGGATCTGTCTAGGCGATTGTCGGCATGGAAAAGGGCGCGCTGACAAGTCGGGAATCGCCGCGCGGATCCAAGAGGGATCAAAGGGAGGAACAATGCTTGTTCAAGCGATCCTCATCGGACTTATCGCTGCCTTCGGTAAGCTCGATTATCAGCTCGGTACGCTCTATGCGTTCCGCCCGATCGTTCTGTGCCCGCTCGTCGGCATAGTCCTCGGGGACCTGCAGTCCGGCCTCGCCATCGGTGCGAGCCTCGAGCTGCTCTTCATGGGTTCAATCTCCATCGGCGCTTACGTGCCGCCCGATGAGTGTATTGGCGGTGTGCTCGCCTGCGCCTTCGCTATTCAGCTGGGTCAGAGCACCGAGGCCGCTATCGCGCTCGCGATGCCCATCGCCACTCTGTGCCTGGCCATTAAGAACGTCGTCAACGCCGGTATGCCCCTTCTGGTCGACCGTGCCGACGTCTTTGCCAGCAAGGGTAACCTCAAGGGTATCTACGCTATGCACTGGATTATCGGTCTCGTGATTGTCGTCCTGGCCTTTATCCTGTGCTCGGTCTCCTTCTATCTGGGTGCCGACGCCGTTCAGGGCCTGCTCGACTTCATCCCGACGTTCGTCCTCGATGGCTTTGGCGTCGCAGCCAACATCCTGCCTGCCATGGGCTTCGCCATGCTCGGCCGTCTGGTGCTTACCAAGCAGCTCGTGCCGTTCTACTTCCTGGGCTTCCTGCTGTGCTCCTATGCCAACGTGCCCGTCCTCGGCGTCGCCCTGATCGCAATCATCATCGGCATCGACAAGTACGACCTGCTGGGCCTTGGTGGCGCCCAGTCCCAGCTTTCTGTGGAAGGGGATGAGGACGATGACTTCTAATTCCGAGAACCAGATTACTCGCTCCGACCTCATTAAGAGCGCCGTGAACACCGGCGCCCTGGGCATGGAATTCTCCTGGACCTACTACAAGCAGATGAACATTGCCTTCTGCCTGATGGTCGCCAACATGCTCAAGAAGATCTATGCCGGCCGTCCCGATGATTACGCCGAGGCCTTGCACCGTCACAGCGCATTCTTCAACATCACCCCGCAGCTCGCTCCCTTCGTGGGTGGCATCGCGATGGCCATGGAAGAAAAGGTCGCTCGTGGCGAGGTTGAGCCCGAGAGCGTCAACGACATCAAGGCCGCCCTCATGGGTCCGCTTTCCGGCCTGGGTGACTCCTTCTTCCTGTCCACCCTGCGCGTCGTCGCCGCTGCCGTGGGCATCAGCCTGTGCCAGGCCGGCAACGTCTTTGGCCCCATCGCCTTCCTGCTCGTCTACAACATCCCGGCGTTCCTGATTCGTATCTTTGGCGCTATCAAGGGTTATGAGCTAGGCATTGGCTTCCTCGACGAGGCTCAGAAGACCGGCCTGATGCAAAAGATCATGGCCTGCGTCGGCATTGTCGGCGTCATGGTCGTCGGCGCCATGAGCAAGGACATGTTCTGGGCTTCGTTGCCCATCGCCATTGGTCAGGGCGACTCCGCCCAGACTCTCCAGGACATCCTGGACGGCATCATGCCCGGTATGCTCGGTATGGCCGCCTTCTGGCTCTACTACTGGCTGCTCTCCAAGAAGATCAACCCGATGGTCCTGATCCTCTGCACCATGGTCGTGGGCATCATCGGCGCTTACTTTGGCGTGCTTGCCTAATATGTTCGAATCGCGCTTCCATCGCGTCTAACGGTTGCGTCGATCTTTGGGGGCTTGTCGCATCTGCGGCGGCCCCCTGTTTTTTAAAACTCCGTACGAAAGGGGAGGGCTATGGTCGTACCCGAGCTTTCGCTCATGAACATCAACCATCGTTACTACAGCATCGAGACGTTTTTTAAGGCTGCAGGTGAGGCCGGCTATCGCAATATCGAGCTGTGGACCGGCTCGATGCACCTGTATGTGGATTGCCATGAGCACGATTCGGTGGATAAGATTCGCGATCTTGCCGCCCAATACGGTATCAAGATCGTGTGCGTGTGCCCCGAGCAGAACAACCCCAAGCCGTGGAACGTCGCGGTGCGCGGTGAGGCGGGCCAAAAACGCATCCTCTCGTACTTTAAGAATGTGATCGACGTTGCCGTTGAGTTGGGCGTGCCGCAGATTCTGGTGACGAGTGGTTGGGCCTATCTGGACGAGCCGGCTGAGGACGCCTGGGCCCGCAGCGTTGCCATGCTGCGCTCGGTGTGCGCCTACGCCGATACGCGCGGTATTCGCGTCGCGCTCGAGGCCCTGCAGCCGTCGGAGTCCGTGTTGGTCAACACCGCACAGGATGTCGCGCGCATCCTCGAGGCGGTCGATCGTCCCAACCTGAAGGCCTGTATCGACTTTGGCGCCATGGAAGTTGCCGGCGACACGATCGACGGCTACTTTGAGGTTTTGGGCGACAAGATCGTTCACACCCACTTTGTAGATGTGGGCGGCGGCACGACGCATCTTGCCTGGGGCGACGGCGAGCGTGATATGCGTGCCGACCTCGAGGCACTCATGCGCCACGGCTATACGGGCTATGTCTCGGCCGAGACGTGTGATGGCCGCTACTATCAGGATCCGTCCAAGGCGACGACTCAGGTTATCGAGATGTATCGCCGTGTGACAGCGGAGATGGAAGCCGAATAACTAAACTGCGCGGTTGCGCCGGAAACGCTTGGGCGGGTCTGGCGCAACGCTTTTATAGCTGGCGAGTTGTGGGGAACCCGTTGGCAGTAGCGCTCGAAATAGACAACTATTGGCGTTGTAATACCACTCGGGCGAGGAAACCGACCGTTCGCCGCAAATCTCCGTGAGTTTGGATTGGTATTAAATAGCAAGCAATCGTATGGCTATAATTGGTATCAGCAAGAAGCGCGATGTATAGAATTGCGCACATGTGATGGGAGGACACACATGAAGGAGACCGAGAAGATCGAGATCATGCACTTCGACCAGGAGGGCTACCTCG
>UQIG01000055.1 GCA_900541135.1 uncultured Collinsella sp. | reverse complement strand
ACGACATCGCGCTGGACAAGCTGAGCGTGAAGGAGTACGAGGACCCCTTCAAGAGGGGGTGATCCCGCCGGTTCGACCGGCGCGCCACGGGTCAAGATGCACTAGGCCTGGACGAAGTCCGGGCCCGCGCCTTTAGACGCGAGCCCGGGGCCCGTGGGTTATACCCTAAGAGCAAACCACCCTTTTTAAGGGTGGTTCTGATGCGTCAGTATCCAGTGGATGCCGCGGGCCATGCGCAAGTCGGTTTGGGCAAAGTGATTGCCGGGGTTGAGCTCCAGCGTTGTTGGAATGCCGCGCTCGACGAGCAACGCTTCCATCGCGCGTGTGTCGTCGAGTACATGCCGCATCATGCGGTTGGGCGTCTTGGTTTCCTTTTTGCCGAGTGACAGGTAGACGGCTTGCGGGCTGCCGGCAAAAGGGGCCGTGCTGGCACGGTCGACAAAGTCGGGAAACCATAGCGACCCCGATGCGCTCGCGGCGCGGTCAAAGGCGTCGGTTTGCCAGAGGGACCAGAGTGCGAAGAGGCCCGCGAGCGAGTAACCGGCAATGCCGCGCCAGGTGGGCGGCTGAGGAAGCGACGACTCGACCTGGGGGATTATCTGATTCAGCAGCTCATCAAGAAAATCGGCAGCTTGACCGCCGAAAGGCTCGGCATCGCGTACGGTCCCGTCGCATGCCCAGGGGCTCAGCTCGCGATTCCAATCGAGCCCGCCAATGGTGACGAGGGCGAATGGCGGACAGTCGAGCTCTCGGCAACACTTATAAACCTCGCTGCCGTCGCCCACGACCACAGGAAGGTAGATGACAGGCGCGCTTTCCGTATGATTCGAATAAACGGTTATCTGCTTTTGATGCGCTTCCATGACGGGCTTCTCTCAGTGTTGTGATATCGGCAGCCCCAATTGTCGCATGCCAGCGTATGCCGGTTGGGCTAGACCAAAGACAATCTCGTGCATCCCCTGCGGACGCATATGGAAAACGCCACCGCCGGAGGGGAGCTCGGCGGTGGCGTTGTTAAACGGTGCTGGGGCTCGGGGCCTTCGCGGGAGCTGCCATGTGCGCAGAGGCGTCTAAGAACGCTTACGGCTCGCCATGGTGCCTGCGGCGATAGCGGCTGTTCCCGCAAGGACGGTTGCCACGATGGCCGCACCCGAGGTGTCGCCGGTTGCCGCGAGCACGCCGGTAGTCTTGGCTTTCGTGGTTGAAGCCGCAACGGCCTTGGTCGGCTTTGAGCCCTCAGGCTTGGGGTTCTGCTTGGACTCCGCGGGCTTGCTTTCTGCGGGCTTGGTCTCGTCGGGCTTGGGGTCTTCCGGCTTGGCTACCTCGGGAGGTGCGATGGTCGTACTTTTGGCGACTGCTTTGATATAGAGGGAGTCGACCGTGGCGTCGCCCGTGCCGATGGCTTGGCCTGCCTCGTAGATGCCGTCACGGAGCTTGCGATAGTCAATGACCTTGCCGCCTTCGGGCGTCTGGATGGCGGCGTTCTCAATCTTGATGGTGCCGATTGTCTTGCCGTCAGCGCTCATGGCACGGGCAAAGATTGCCGCTGTATTTCCTTCGGCCGTTACCTTGCTGCGGATGATCGAGATGACTGCGGGTGTGACGCCCTCGCTGGTCTGGGCGATGATGCCGATGTTCTCGCCTTGGGGTTCGCGCCTCGTCTCGCCATCTTGGTTTTCGCTGTAGGGGATGGGGCCGTCGCCGTTCTCGACATAGCGGGCTATGGCCTTGACAACGGAGTCGCTGATGTAGATGTGGCCGCCCTTCTCGTTGGGTCGATCGTTTCTGGTGGAGAATGCAGCCGAAACCTCGCCTTCCGCAAACGCGTCCACGGTGGAGCCGTTCTTGATGTCGATGTCGCCCCCGTCAGTGATGAGGGCGATGGCCTGGCCGCCGTTCGCGCTGGTACGGACCGTCACGGTCGCGTGATCGAGCGTAACGCCCTTGTGGGCATAGACGCCATATTCAACACCGCTTGCGTCAAGGGAGGCGTTCGTGACCGCGAGACTGCCCTCAGTGTCGACGGCAAGATATCCCTCGGCGTTTGCCTTGACCTGGCTGCCGTCCGAGATGTTGATATTGCCGCCGCTCCAAAGGGCCTCACCATCGGCTGAGCTTGCCTCGACCGTCCCGTCACCCTTGATGGTGAGGTTCTTGTCGGCTCCAATACCCTTGTCCTCGGTAGCCCTGGCGGTGACGGCTCCGCTGTCGTCAATCGTGATATTGCCGTTTGCCCTGATGCCATCCGATGCACCCGTGGCGTTGACGTTGCCCGAACCTTTGATAGCGAGATCACCTCCGGCATTGATGGCATCAAACCCAGTGCTCGTGGCGTTGACGGATCCGGCTCCGTCGATGTTGATATTACCCGTGGAGAGGATAGCGTCCTCAGTAGATGTCACGCTGAGCGTGCCGCCCTCGTTGCCTTGGATATTGAGCTCGGCATTCTCGTTAGTGCCATGAGAAACGTTGATGCCTTCGATCCATTCGGCAGTGACGATGTTGGTTCCCGAGTAATTCACGTTGAGCTTGCCTGCGGCCTGGATCTCGCCGCCGTTATAGTTGTTGAGCTTCAAGTCGTCGGCGCCGTCCCACGACCAGGTACCGGCCTCGTCGCTCGCCGCGGTGTTGTACTTGTTGCCGCCGACCTTGACCCATTCCGCTGCGAGCGAGACGCTCGGCATGAGCAGCGAGCTCACCGTGAGCGCGCACACGGCGCCCGCGACGATGCGGCGCGTCACGCGGCGCCAGCTGCCGTGCGCGAGTCCTATGCGACGGCGAACGTCGGGTTCGGCAACATGGGTTCCGGCGGTAGTGTCATTGCGTTTGGGGGTCGTGAACAAGGCTGCCATGGTTGCTCCCGTTCTCATAGGGCCTATACGACTAGATTCAGCGTATCTGCTGGATGTTGCCGGCGGTAGTGCCGTTTGGAGGGCAAAATGGCCAAAATGGGGGAGAAATAGGCCGCACGCCGGCGCAGGGACCGGCGTTAAAAGAAAAGCGCGGGGCCGCATGGCGACTCCGCGCTTTATTGTTCAGCTTTTGCAGCCTTGCCCTTACGCTACGAAGAAGTAGACGAGGAAGGCAAGGGCCGCGATCCACCCGTCCCGTGCGAAAAAGTGTTTACGAGCGCTTGCGGCTCACCACGGCGCCCGCGGCGATGGCGGCTGTTCCCGCAAGGGCGGCTGCCACGATGGCTGCGCTCGAGGCGTCGCCGGTTGCTGCGAGCTTGCCGGTGGTCTTGGCTCCCGTGGTTGCAACTGCAACGGTCTTGGTCGTCTTCGTGCCCTCGGACTTGGAACCCTCGGGCTTGGTCTCGCCGGGCTTTTCCTCGGGTTTGATCTCCTCGGGAGGCACGATGACCGTGCTCTTGGCGACAGCGGCGTCATAGGGGGAGTCGATTGTGGCGTCACCCGTGCCGATGGTTTGACCTGCCTCGTAGATGTCGCCGTTGCTGAGCTCTTCTTTGTTGCGATAGTCAATGACCTTGCCGCCTTCAGGCGTCAGGATGGTGGAGCCTTCGATTTCGATGGTGCCGATTGCCTTGCCGTCCGCGCTCATGGCAAGGGCGAAGATCGCCGCCGTGTCTCCTTCGGCAGTGACCTTGCTGCGGACGATTGAGATGGTCGCGGGCGTGATGCCCTTCTCGGACTGGGCGAAGATGCCGATGTTCAGGCCTTGAGGCCCAGGGTCAATCTCGCCGTCCTGGTCGTTGCTGTAGTGGTCGGGGCCGCCGCCACCGGTCTCGATATAGCGGGCTATAGCCTTGACAGCGGAGTCGCTGATGTAGATGTGGCCGCCTGACTCGCCAGGGTTGTAGTTTCTGCTGGCGATAGCAGCCGAGAACCCGCCTTCCGCGAGCGCGTCCACGATGGAACCATTCTTGATGACGATGTCGTCCTCGTCAGTGATGAGAGCGATAGTTTGCCAACCGCCGCCCGTGCTTGCACGGACCGTCACGGTCGCGTGGTCGAGCGTGATGCCCTTGCGGCCATAGACGCCATACTCAACACCGCTTGCGTTAAGGGATGCGTTGGTGACCGTGAGACTGCCCTCAGCGTCGACGGCAAGGTCTTCCTGGGAGCTCGCCTCGACCTGACTGCCGCCCGAGATGTCGATGTTGCCGTCTTCAGCCCAAATCGCCGCTTCTTCTATCGAGCTTGCTTCTACCTTGCCACCGCCTTTGATGATGAGGTCACTGCCCGCGGAGATGCCGTAACTTTCGTTTCCTTTT
>UQIG01000054.1 GCA_900541135.1 uncultured Collinsella sp. | reverse complement strand
AAGGACATGCTCGACATCCGCAAGCGCTTCGAGCCGCGCGCCGAGGAGCTCGCCAAGAAGTACGCCCTGGCCCCCTACACCATGTTCATCGGCTCCGGCGCCCTGTGGGGCGAGACGATCCTGTTCTCGATGTGCATCCTCGAGGAGATGCAGTGGAAGCGCACCCGCTACATCACCTCGGCCGACTTCTTCCACGGCACCCTCGAGCTCGTGGAGCCCGGCGTCCCGGTCTTCCTGTTCATGGGCGAGGACGAGAACCGCAAGCTCGACGAGCGCGTCCGCGCCTTCCTGACCCGCGGCGTGACCGGCGACACCGACATCAACATCATCGACACCGCCGAGTTCGCGATCCCCGGCCTTGACGACGAGTTCCGCGTCATCGTCTCCCCGTGGATTCTGACGGTGCTCGTGACCGACCGCCTGGCTCGCTACTACGAGACGGTCACCAAGCACAACCTCAAGTATCGTCGCTACTATCACCAGTTCGACTACTAAAGAAAACGGGTGCGGGAACGTGCCGGGCTATTGAGAGGAACACAGAATGAGACAGTACATCATCGCCAGCCATGCGCACTTCGCCACCGGCATCAAGGAGAGCGTCGAGCTGCTCTCGGGCGCTCGCGACAACGTCCACGATCTTTCGATGTTCGTCGATGGCCGCATGGACGTGGCCGAGGAGGCCCAAAAACTGCTGGCAGGCATGTCTGCCGACGATGATGTCGTTGTCTGCACCGACCTCTTTGGCGGTAGCGTTAACAACGAGTTCACCAAGATCGTCCAGACGCGTCCCCGCACGTACCTCGTTACCAACATGAACCTTCCTCTGCTCATCCAGCTGCTGTTCTCTGACGAGTCGGCGCCGGTTGAGGAGACGATTCGCGCCATCGTCGCTGCGGACGATACGCGCGTGAAGTTTGTCAACGATCTTTTGGTCGATGACGAGGAGGAGGAAGAGTTCTAATCCGCAGCACCTACTGACACGCCGTATGACGGCACAAGACCTTTGGGGGGGTCACATTATGATTCAGCTACTTCGCGTTGACCATCGCCTGCTTCATGGCCAGGTCGCAGTTTCCTGGGTTCAGGGCCTTGGCTCCAACTGCATCTTCTGCGTGGGCGATAAGGTCGCTAACGACCCGGTGTGGAAGACGACGCTCAAGATGGGCAAGCCTGCCGGCTGCAAGCTCGTCATCAAAGATATGGAGCATGCAATCGAAGCTATCAACTCGGGCGTGACCGACAAGTACAAGATGATCATCTGCGTCGCCACTATCGCTGAGGCAAAGCAGCTTGTTGAGGGCTGCCCGCAGATCAAGTCGGTCAACCTGGGCAACACCAAGCCCAAGGACGAGAAGCGTCCCGACGCTCGTCAGGTCTCTCGTCAGATCTTCCTGACCGCGGCCGAGGAAGCCGATGTGCGCGAGATGCTGGATCGTGGCGTTGAGGTCGAGATTCGACCCCTGGCCGATGACCCCAAGGTCGACTGCGCCAGCGTGCTCTAGGCGTTCAATTTCGAAGAGTCTGAGCTCTTCGTAGTGTCCTATATGGAAAGGGGGATGTATGCTTACCCAAGCAATCCTCATCGGACTTATCGCCGCATTTGGTAAGTTCGACTGCCAGCTCGGTACGCTCTACGCGTTCCGCCCCATCGTCCTGTGCCCGCTCGTGGGCCTGGTGCTGGGGGACCTGCAGTCCGGCCTCGCGATCGGTGCGAGTCTGGAGCTGCTGTTCATGGGCTCGATCTCCATCGGCGCCTACGTGCCGCCTGATGAGACGATCGGCGGCGTGCTCGCCTGCGCCTTCGCTATCCAGCTGGGCCAGAGCACCGAGGCAGCCATCGCGCTTGCCATGCCCATCGCCACGCTGTGCCTTGCCATCAAGAACATCCTTAACGCCGCCCTGCCGATCCTGGTCGACCGCGCTGATGTCTACTCCGGCCAGGGCAACCTTAAGGGTGTCTATGCGATGCACTTCCTGATCGGTTTGACCGGTATCATCATGGCGTTCCTGCTGTGCTCGCTGTCGTTCTATCTGGGTGCTGACGCCATCCAGGGCCTGCTCGACTTCATCCCGCCCTTTGTCCTTGCTGGCTTTGGCGTTGCCGCCAACATCCTGCCTGCCATGGGCTTCGCCATGCTCGGCCGCCTGGTGCTCACCAAGCAGCTCGTGCCCTTCTACTTCCTGGGCTTCCTGCTGTGCTCCTACGCTAACGTGCCCGTCCTGGGCGTCGCCCTGATCGCCATCATCATCGGCATCGACAAGTTCGACCTGCTCGGCCTGGGCGGAGCCCAGCCCCAGCTCTCCGCGGAAGGGGATGAGGACGATGACTTCTAGTCCCGAGAACAAGATCACGCGCTCCGACCTCGTCAAGAGCGCCGTCAACACCGGCGCCCTGGGCATGGAGTTCTCCTGGACCTACTACAAGCAGATGAACATCGCCTTCTGCCTGATGGTCGCCAACATGCTCAAGAAGATCTACGCCGGCCGTCCCGACGACTACGCCGAGGCCCTGCACCGCCACTGCGCGTTCTTCAACATCACCGTCCAGTTCGCCCCGTTCGTCGGCGGCATCGCGATGGCCATGGAGGAGAAGGTCGCCCGCGGCGAGATCGAGCCCGAGAGCGTCAACGACGTCAAGGCCGCCCTCATGGGTCCGCTGTCCGGCATCGGCGACTCCATCTTCCTGTCGACGCTGCGCGTGGTCGCCGCCGCGGTGGGCATCAGCCTGTGCCAGGCCGGCAACCCCTTCGGCCCCATCGCCTTCCTGCTCATCTACAACGTCCCCGGCTTCGCGCTGCGCATCTGGGGCGCCGTCAAGGGCTACGAGCTGGGCGTGGGCTTCCTGGACGAGGCCCAGAGGACCGGCCTCATGCAGAAGATCATGACCTGCGTGGGCATCGTGGGCGTCATGGTCGTGGGCGCCATGTGCAAGGACATGTTCTGGGCCAGCATCCCGGTGGCCATCGGCTCGGGCGAGGACGCCCAGACCCTCCAGGACATCCTGGACGGCATCATGCCCGGCATGCTCGGCATGATCGCCTTCTGGCTGTACTACTGGCTGCTGTCCAAGAAGATCAACCCCATGGTGCTGATCGTGGCCACCATGGTCGTGGGCATCATCGGCGCGTTCTTCGGCGTGCTGGCGTAAGGGCCCGGCTGCATAGATTTTCGTTGCAACCTGGAAAGGGGATGGAGCAGGCCTATGCCCTCCATCCCCTTTTTGTATAGAAGGAGTTCGTATGTTCGCGAAGGATCGCGAAGCAATGCGCCTGACGCCGGCAGAGGTCAGGCTGATTCTTATTGAGTCCCTGCAGTGGTGCGCCAACAACGCGGTCTACTTTTTGGGGCTTATCGGTGCGGCCACGTATGATCTGGCCGGCACGGCCTTTTTGGTTGCCGCCATTACGCTCGTGCGTAATCTTATGACGTCGGTGGGCAATATGGTGTCGGGTTCGGTCATCGACCGCTTTGGACCGCGCCGGACGTCATTTGTGACGTGCGTGATTACGGCAGTGCTATCGCTTGGCGTGGGGTTGGCGCCGTTGTCTGTCCCCGGGCTTATGTTTGCCGCGTGCGTCTTGGGACTTGCGGGCGGCTTTATCAACACCTGCACACATGCGTTTCCGGGATACCTGGAGTCGACCACCGAGGGCCGTACCCGCGTGAACGGCCTCATGGTGTTCTACAGCAATATCGCCTATACCGCTGGCCCGCTGCTCGGTGGTGCCATCGTGAGCTGTTTTGCCACGCAATCGGTCTATCTGCTCATGGCGGGCATGATGGGTGTGGCGGCCGTACTCTCCTTGGGCTGTCACGAGTGTGTTGCTCCCGCAAAAGGGGAGAAGCCGAAGGGCGGTATTCTGGGCGGCATGGCCGAGGGTGCGCGACTTACGTTTCGCGACCACGACCTGCGCCTCATCTTTATCTCGGGCTTTTTGGGTTTCTTTGCGTTTGGCGCGTTCGATTCGCTGGAGTCGTTGTTCTACCGCGATGTGCTCAACGTGGATATCGTCTGGCTGGGCTGGCTGTCCTCGGTCGTGGGCCTCACTTCCTCGGTGGGTGCGTTCATCCTGACCAAGCTTTCTGCTCGCCATGTCAACCTGCGATTGCTGCTCGGCGCGCTCATGGCCGTGGGCATTGGGTCCATGGTGTACGTGGGCACCGATATGCTGGGGGTCGCGATTATCGGTCAGGCGATTAACGGTCTGGCCTGGGGATTCCTGGAACCGCTGCAGATGATCTTGATTCAGGAGCGCGCCGACATCAAATACCTGGGACGCATTACCGGCTTTGTGCGTTTTGGCCTGATGAGCGCCGGCGTGCTGCCGCTGCTGGCGGCTCCTTTTTTGGCGGAGGCTTTGGGCGTCCAAGCGGTGCTATTTGGGGCATCGACCATTATTGCGCTGGTAGGAACGCTGTTCTTTGTCACACAAGGGAGGCGCCAGAGGTGTTAGCTATACATTCAATTCTAATTTAATACCACTCACCAGAGAATTTCGACCGTTCACCGAGGATTGGAACAGATTGATAAGTGGTATTAAAAACACCTTAGGTATATGTCTATAATTGGTATCGAAAAGAAACGCGATGTATAGAGTCGCGTGCAGGACAGAAAGGAAAAGCCATGAAGGAAACCGAGAAGATCGAGATCATGCACTTTAGCCAGGAGGGCTACCTCGAGGACGGCAAGAACGTCTATGAGACCGGCAAGAAGATGATCGAGCTCGCCGACAAGGTCGCCGACCTGTCTCTTATACACATCTGACGCTGCCGACGAATAGCCTTGTGTAGA
>UQIG01000053.1 GCA_900541135.1 uncultured Collinsella sp. | reverse complement strand
GCTGCGGGATGTGCCCTTAGGAAACCCCTCCCGGCCCCGCGGCCTTCGCAGCCTTGCTTCAACGAGTTGCCTGATGGAAAAATGGCGTGCCGCCCCGTTTGGGGCGGCACGTTTTGTTTGGGCGGCCGTTTGCCGTGTGCGTTACTCAAAGTATTGGAACTTGTTCGTTGAAAAAGCGAATGTTACGACGAAGCCTTCGCCCGGCTCCGATGCCGCGGTGACGTCGATGCCCATCTTGGAGCACAGGCGCGCCACCAGGTAGAGGCCGATGCCTGTTGCGCGCTTGGTGGTGCGGCCGTTGTCGCCGGTAAAGCCCTTCTCGAACACGCGCGGCAGGTCTGCCGCACACACGCCACAGCCGTTGTCCGCGACGGTAAGCTCGATGCGCTCGCTTGCCAGACCCTCGTCCAGCAACGCACCCGAAAACACGATCTTTGCGCCGTCCTCACGCGCATATTTAATGCTGTTCTGAATGAGCTGGCCCAGAATAAACTCGAGCCACTTCTCGTCGGTAAAGACCTCAAAGTCGAGGTTCTCGCACACCGGAGCCACGTGCGCCGCGATGAGCTCACGCGCGTTGGCCTTAATGGCACCCGTCACCAAGGTCTTGAGGCTCCAACGACGAATCAGGTAATCGCGCTCCACAACCTCCGAGCGCGCATAGTAGAGCGCCTGGTCGATATAGCGCTCCACGCGGGCAAGTTCGCGTGCCAGGTCGTCCACGCGCGACAGGTCGTCCACGCGCGACAGGTCGTCTTCGCCGCTGTCTAGGTTTTCCAAAATCAGGTGAGCCGCCGCCAGGGGCAGCTTGGCCTCGTGGACCCAGCTCTCGATATAGTCGCGATAGTCATCGGTCTGACGCCGGCCTTCCGCCACTTCATCGCAAGCGGCTTTGCCCACCCGGCGCAAGACCTCGTACTCGAGCTCGCCCTCGGCATAGGTCGGGCATTGCACCATCTCCTGCACCCATGCGGGGCTCTCGAGCTCCTCGGCCGCACGCTCCAGCTGGCGCAGAAAACGACGACGGCGCGCGTACTCGATCACGATGCCGAGCATACCAAAGATAAAGGACACGCCAACCGCCACGACCACGATAGAAACGGGTGCGCCGGCGACCGTCAGCACAAAGCAGCTCAGCAGCACGCCGCACGTCCACACGGCGACGGGAAGCAGCGCATCTTTAAAGAACTTGCCAAACGACATAGCCGGCCCCTAGACCGAATAGCCTTGGCCGCGATGCGTGGTCAAATACCCCTTGACTCCGATTTTTTCGAGCGTGGTGCGCAGGCGGTTGATGTTGACGGTAAGCGTGTTGTCGTCCACAAAGGCGTCGGAGTCCCACAGGTCCTGCATGATGGCCGAGCGCGAAACGATCTTGCCCGCGCGGCTCAGAAGCAGCGAGAGGATACGCAGCTCGTTTTTGGTGAGCTCGGTACTGGTGCCGGTTTGCATGTTGGTGACCATGGAGCGAGCGAGATCGAGCTCCAAGCCCTTGTGGACAAGTGTGCTGCGCTCGCCCGCCGCCGCGGTGCGACGCAGCAAGGCATTGATGCGCGCTACGAGCACGCGCGCGCTGTAGGGCTTGGGAACAAAGTCATCCGCGCCGAGCGTCATGGCCATGACCTCATCAATCTCGGTCGCGCGCGAAGTGAGGACGATGATGGGAACCTCGGATTCGCGGCGAACCTCATGGCAGATATGCTGGCCGTCCTTGACGGGAAGCGTCAGGTCGAGCAGCACCAGGTCGGGCGCGGCGGCGAGAATATCGCGCGAGACATGCTCAAACGATTCGCAGGCCTCGATTTCAAACCCGGCGCGGGCAAGGATGTCGATAAGCTCACGACGAATGGGCTCGTCGTCCTCAACGATATAGATTAGCGCCATGGATTCCGCCCCCCCTCTTGGTTGTCTTGCCCCATTATGACCGCGGATCCGCAGATACGCGCCTCACGCGGCACCAAAGTGACAGAACTGTTCGCGAGTGGCAGAGGTTTGCCTCTCGCTCGCGACGAGCACGGGAATTAAATGAGTTTTTAATCCCCGTCCCAGAATCATCATTTAGCGGCGGGCACGGAGCTTTTCGTAGCCTTCGGCGAAGAAGGCGACCGTGGCGGCGTCGGAGTCGGCGGCGTCGGAGTCGGCGGCGGCAACCACACCGTGCTCGTCGCTCACCAGAAACAGCGCACCCTTGAGCTGCGCGGGAATGTCTACGCGCGTGACCGGGATGCCCTTGGTCTGGGCCAGCTGCTCAATGAGCGTCGCCGTGCCGCACAGGCACTCGTCCTCCGGCGCCACAAAGGCAAGCTCGCCGTTGTTGACGGCGGCGAGCAACTCGGGCGCCACGCCGGTCTCGTCGGCCTCGGAGCGGGCCTCGGCGGAACGGGCACGCAGCGCCTTGGCCGACGTATCGGCCAGCGGCTCGTACTCCCCCACCGTCATGGCGGCGTTGCCGTTGATGTCGATCACCAGCATGAGTACGCCGTCGTGCGCAGTGTAATCGCCCTCGGCAAGCGACCACTCAACGTGCTGCTTGGCCCAGCTGAGCATGTTATGGGTAAGCGGCTCGCCCTGCACCAAGCGCTCGGACAGTGCGCGAATGTGGCGGTTGAGCATGGGTACCTTTTTGTTGGACATGCGCCAACGGCAGACAAGCGCGGGCTTGTCGAGCGTAAATTTCTCGACCGCCTCCTGATTGGCGCAAAAGTCCTCATACGCACGCTGATCCTCGGCATTGCCAAACAGCTCGGCATCATCAATCTGGGGCATGGTTGTACCTTTCGTGTTAGTCATTCCGTCCTCTTATACCAAAAAGACGGCCCTCCAAACGGAGCAGCCGTCTTTTGCGGAGATTATTTTGTCCCAAGGCGGAACTTAGTGGCGGAAGTGGCGGGCGCCCGTAAACACCATAGCAATATTGTGCTCGTTGCAGGCCTGGATGCTCTCGTCGTCGCGCTTGGAGCCGCCGGGCTGGATGATGCAGGTCACGCCGTGTGCAGCAAGCACATCGACGTTGTCGCGGAACGGGAAGAACGCGTCGCTTGCACAGGCAAAGCCGCCCTTCTCCACGCCCTCGCGCTCGCAGAAGTCCTCGGCGCGCTCACAGGCAAGCAGCGCAGAGTCAACGCGGTTGGGCTGACCCGGGCCCATGCCAATGCCGGCCTTACCTTTGGAGACCAGAATGGCGTTGGACTTGACGCCCTTGCAGACCTTCCAGGCAAACTCGAGCTCGGCCATCTCGGCGTCGGTGGGCTTGCGGTCGGTGGGGAACGTAAAGGTCGCGGGATCCTCGGTCACGTGGTCGACCTCCTGCACCAGCATGCCGCCGTCGACGGAGCGCAGCTCCACCTGGGCGCCGTGGTCCACGCCGCCGGTCGCCAACACGCGCAGGTTGGGGCGCTTGGCCATGCGCTCGAGCGCCTCGTCGGTGTAGCTCGGGGCGATGATGACCTCGACGAATTGCTTGTTCTGATCGGCGAAATGCTCAACCAGATCAAAGGGAACCTCGCGGTTGCAGGCGATGATGCCGCCAAAGGCGCTCTTGGGATCGCAGGCGAAGGCGCGGTCGTAGGCAGCCGTGATGTCCTCGGCAACGGCGGAACCGCAGGGGTTCTGGTGCTTGAGGATCACGCAGGCCGGCTCGTCGAACTCGCGGACCAAGTTCCAGGCGGCGTCGGCATCCAGATAGTTGTTGTAGCTGAGCGGCTTGCCCTGGATTTGCTCGGAGCCCACGAGCGGGAACTGCGAGCTCGCGGTGTTCTCGCAGCCCTCGGCAAAGCGGTAGACCGTAGCCTTCTGCTGAGGATTCTCGCCATAGCGCAGGTCGTCGACCTTCTCCAGCGAAATCTCGAGCTTGGCAGAGGTGTCCGCCACGTCGCTTGCCTGGGCGGCAAGCCAACGGGAGATAGCCGTGTCGTAGGCGGCGGTGGTCTGGTATACCTTCACCTGCAGGCGACGACGGGTGGAAAGCGTGGTGCAGCCACCGGTCTCGTGCATCTCGGCCAGGACGGCATCATAGTCGGCCGGGTCGGAGATGACGGTAACGCTCGCGGCGTTCTTGGCGGCAGAGCGCAGCATGGAGGGGCCACCGATATCGATGTGCTCGATGGCGTCCGCGAAGGTGACCTCGGGGTTGGCGACGGTCTTCTCGAACTCGTACAGGTTGACGACGACCAGGTCGATCAGCTTAATGCCGTGCTCAGCGGCCTCCTGCATGTGCTGCTCGGAATCGCGGCGAGCCAGCAGCGCGCCGTGAACCTTGGGGTGCAGGGTCTTAACGCGGCCGTCCATCATCTCGGGATAGCCCGTGAACTCCTCGATGGGGGTTACGGGAACGCCCGCGTCCTCGATGGCACGAGCCGTGCCGCCCGTAGAGATGATCTCGACGCCAAAGTCATCGACCAGCGTCCGTGCGAAATCGACGACGCCCGTCTTATCGGTAACCGAGATCAACGCGCGTGCGATCTTCACATCAGATCCCATGCAGTCCTCCTGTCTGGTACGCCGCCGTGCTCTGTGAGTCGGTGATACGTCGATCTGCAGCGCTCGCGCAGCGGCATTGAAAATACTGATTTAATTTAGCGCATCGAGCGCATCGATGCACCCCGCAACGGGCGCATATGCAGAAAAAGTTTGCGAGCGGAGGGGATGGGCATGGCACCGGGCACGGTGAGTTCATGGAACACAGGGGCACCATAATTAGATGCCAATGGCGTGGTAGAACTGTGCTCGATATGCATCCGCAAAAGAAAGAGGCACCATGGTCTCGCGGGTTCTCTACCGACCGTTTGATACCGAAGACTTCGACGCCATCGCGCTGATTCTGCAGCAGCTTTGGCATAACAATTCGGATAACGATGAGTACAACCGCCTTGAGGCCGCGTGCGACCTCGCCTATTGCCTTTCGTCGTCGACGTTTTCGCAGGTTGCCGTAATCGACGGTCAGGCGCGTGGCATTTCGCTCGCGCGTGCGGGACAGAGCTCCGGCGCCACTATCAACGAGCATTGGATGGATACCGAACGCGCGCTGCTATCGCAGATGCGTGAGCTAGAGCCCGATGCGTGCGCCGAGTATCTCTCGTTTGTGCGCGCAACCATCCGAACCAACAACCGCCTGCTCGAGAGCAGCCCGCTGCCGCACGACAACGAGGTCACGCTGCTTGCCGTGGATCGCGATGTCCATGGCCTGGGCGTTGGCACGGTCCTGCTCGATGCCGCGGTCTCGCACCTGTCCTCGCTTGGAGCGACGAGGGCGCACCTGTACACCGACTCCAACTGCTCATGGAAGTTCTACGAGCTGCACGGCTTTAAGCGCACGGCCACGCACCGCGCCAACCGCGAAGAGCGCCGTCACGCCATGCCGCGCGAAAGCTTTCTCTACGAACTCGACCTAACAGCCTAGGCCCAGCAGCCATACCTAGTCATTTAGGAACGTCCCCAGTGACTAGTCGTTGGGGACAGTCTTCGTAGGTAGCGCATAAAAAAGGGAATGGGCTTCCCCCGACGGCTGTCGAGAAAAGCCCATCCCATAGCTTACGACCGTTAGAACGTTCCGCCGCCGCCTCCGCCGACGCCGCCGCC
>UQIG01000052.1 GCA_900541135.1 uncultured Collinsella sp. | reverse complement strand
GAGGCCGAGCGCAAAATGGATTCTAAAAAACACCTTGCCAAATAGGAGCGTCAGGGGGAGCGATATTTTGCAGCACGAAGTGCGTAGCAAAATATCGCTCATGCCCGAGGACGCGCCGGGAGGCAACACCGATTCGGGGCCGGACACACGGATCTGCCTGCGCATTTACAAATTCGTAAACTTTTTTGAAAAAAGTGCTTGCACAGTTCTCGAATCATAGGTTATTATCTTCCTCGTTGAACGCGCGGGTCCAACAAAACGAACTGCGAATCAACAATATAGCATGTCGGAGTGGCGGAATTGGCAGACGCGCTAGCTTGAGGTGCTAGTGACCGCTTTTTGGTCATGCGGGTTCAAGTCCCGCCTCCGACACCATCGCATTTGAGAAGCCTCTTCGGAGGCTTTTTTGTTACCGATAGACGGTGGGGTCCACGATGGAAACGCTTGAACGCAACGAGTGGGCAGACGTTGCCCAACTAGTCGAGATCACGAGCGATGCTGTCATCATCTGTGAGCTCGACGGAACCATTCTGCATGTGAATAATCGCTTACTTGGTTTGATGTGCGAGGAACGCGCCGACGTCATCGGTGGAGATGTTAAAGACGTCCTGTACTCGTCCGCTTTTGAACGTGCGACGGAACATCGTCTGCCATTTGAAACTGATGGCTCCGAGAACGAACTGATGCTCAAGCTGAGTGACGGCTCCTTTATCCCCGTCTTGGTTCGTGCGGGCTCCGTAACGCCTCCACGCATCTTTGGGCGCCGCGCGCCACGTGTCCTGGTGGCGCTCCATAGCATCGAAGAACAGTATTCGCACGACCGTCAGCTCAAGCGTGCGCTTTCGGAGCTTAGAGTGGCGAACAAGCGCCTCTCTGGCACGCTCTCGGTCATTATGAGCACTGTGGGCTCCGATGAGTTACCCAGCCTACTTGATGCTGTTTTGAACCAGCTTGTCGGAACGCTCGATGCTTCGGGTGCCGCTATCTATTTTTCTGAGAGCGGCGGTTTTAAACTTCGCGGTGTTTCCAAGGAGCTGTACGACAGCTACCTGCCTGAGTTTTTGCCGTATGGCGCTGGCATTCCGACGTATGTTCTTCGTGAGTCGCGTGCCTGTCGCTTGTCGATTCAACAGGACCTTGAGGGTGATAAGGCCGCCTCCGGTATGTTTATGGACTTGGACAATCGTTCTAAGCACCTGTTGCGCATGCAGGATATGCCTCCGTACCGCAGCGAGATCTGTCTTCCCGTTTTTTACGGTACGCAGATTCTTGGCGTGCTGGAAGTTGGTTGGAAACGCCCTCAGGCACCGCTCGCCTATGACGTTAATGTGCTCGAGGTCATTTGCGATTACCTGTCTATCCAGCTGGTCGGCATGGCATCGAGCCTTCGCTCCCGTCGCACGGCCGAGCTTGGCCGCTCGCTCAATGTCTTGCGTGATGAGTTGTTTACCTTTCTAGACGATTCCGCCGCGGCTACCCAGGCGGTATCGTCCGAGATCTGCAATATGCTTAACTGCCATTTTTGCCCTGTTGAGTATGACGCCAGTCTGGATTCCTACGTCATAGATTTTGAAGGCGGCAGTCGCGTTGCTTTGCCGGACGATCCCGAGAAGCTTTTCTTTTCCACGACGGCGCCAGCGGCACGTCTGGGGGCTGGCCCTGATGGCTTTGAGGCATCTGTTTTGGGCGGCACGAGTGCCGAGGACCTTAAACACGTCCGTATAACTCGCGTTGACGAATCGATGCCTATGGGAGGCTGGCTTAGGGCGCATGGCCTGCCTTGTCAAGGTCTCTACGTCGACTCCGGCATCGAGGCGGGGCGCCCGCGCTCTGAGGGTGATGGCAAACACAGTAACGACGCGATTGTTCCTGCTTCTGTTGCGAAGAGCCCGACGACGCGCGCGCTGCTGCTTCGTGATGGTAGCCAAGAGCCGATTGATGACCTTGAATATGACTACTTGGTGCACTTAGCGCATGACTTTGAGCTGATCTACGAAGGCGAATCTCAAAAGCGCGAGGAGCGCCATATCGCTCAGACCCTTCAGATCGGCATGAGAAATTCCCTAGGGGATGTTCCGGGTATCGCAACCGATTCGGTGTACCTGTCGGCCACGAACTCGGCGTTGGTCGGCGGCGATTTCTATACGCTCATCCGTCTTCCTGACGACTGCGCCGTCATGATTCTGGGTGATGTGTCTGGCAAAGGCATTGAGGCCGCATCGATGTCCGCGCTCGTCAAGACGGCCCTGACGGCATATGCCTGGGAGGGCGCTGGACCGGCCCGCATGGCACGCTCCCTTAACAGCATGCTCATGGGCTTTTCGAGGGTCGAGACGTTCGTGACGGCCTTTATCGCCAAGATTGACCTTAAGGCCGGACGCGCAACGTATTGTTCGGCGGGCCATCCTCCGACCATGGTCATCAGGCCAGAGTCGATGCCGCTGGGTGGCGGTGAGGCACGTGGGGGAGAGGTTGAGCTGCTTGGATGCCAATCGGGCGTAATCGGTGCCTTTGAGAGCATGGTGTACGAGACAGGCGTGTTTACGTTCGCCCCCGGCGACATGCTCTTCATGTATACGGATGGAACGATTGAGGCCCGCGACCGCACCGGAGCGTTCTTTGGTGAGCAGCGCTTGCGCGACCTTCTGCTTTCTGTTTCGGGGGAGGGCGTGTCGGGCATTTGCGGCAAGGTCTTGGGCGAGCTTGACCGATTTACCGAATCGGCGCTGGACGATGACATTGCATTGGTGTCCCTTGAGTTTTTACGGGGTCGTTCATAGACGACGCTGGGCGGGCTGAATCCGCACGGTTGGGGAAACGAATGCATCGAGTGGGCTTTTTTGGGAACCATGGTCGTATGAATGAGTGGAATGACATAGCGGTTTTGACGCCACCGGGCGATATCGACATCGCCACGGTGCCTGCGCTGCGTCGGCGGCTGGATGCTTTGATTGGCCGCGGCGTGCGTCGTGTCGTCATCAACTGTCAGGCTGTTAGCTTTATCGATTCGACGGGCTTGGCATTCCTGCTTACGCGCGCTCGTGAGCTCATGAGGCGAGAAGGCCTGCTTTCGCTCGTCAATGCATCAGGTGAAGTTGTTCGCTTTTTGGAGATTGCTCGTCTTGTCGATATCCTTCATGTCGCGGGGCCGGCACGGGAGTCTATTCCCGCCATTCCGGTGGGGGAGCTGCCTCGCTGGAGTAAGAGTGTCGAGGTCCGTCAGGGTATCGAGAATCTTCCATACTACCGACATCGCATCGCTGAACTCCTTGAATCGCTTCCGTTGCGCCGTGACGAGCGCTACGATGTCGCATTGGCGTCGGGGGAGGCGCTGGGTAATGCCTATGACCATGCGGGCGGTATCGGGTGCGTCCTGACGGTTCAGGCCTATGGCGATCGCGTTGTGGTTGAGGTGCTTGATCGAGGTGCCGGCTATTCTATCGATAAAACGAGCGAGCCGGTCGCATCCGAGGAACGCGGCCGTGGTATCAAGCTTATGCGTATGCTCGTCGATAACGTGGAGGTTGCTCGTCGTACGGACGGCGCCGGCACGCGCGTGCAGATGGTGAAGCTGTTTAGCGGAGCGCTGGAATCGTGTGCCTAGCCAATCGCTTTAACGCGTTTGGCTACTAAGAACATGCGGCAGACAAGTTTTTTGAAAAAAGTACTTGCGTCTTTTGGACAACTCGCGTAAATTAATAACCCGCAAGCGGACATGGCTCAGTTGGTAGAGCACAACCTTGCCAAGGTTGGGGTCGCGGGTTCGAGCCCCGTTGTCCGCTCCATTGCATTTCCGGACCGTTTAGGCGGTCCTTTTTCGGCGAAGTGGCCAAGTGGTAAGGCAGAGGCCTGCAAAGCCTTTACCCCCGGTTCGAATCCGGGCTTCGCCTCCAGGCAACATCCGGGCGCTCCGGCGCCCGTTTTGTTTTACATATGCGGACATGGCTCAGTTGGTAGAGCACAACCTTGCCAAGGTTGGGGTCGCGGGTTCGAGCCCCGTTGTCCGCTCCAAACGCAACAGCCCGGCTACTACGGTAGCCGGGCTTTTTTGTATCCATTGCATGGGCTCGAACCCGAGAGGGAGCGAGCGTTTTGGGGCGTGGCTGTGGCGTTGTTTGCCGCGAATGTCCGCTTTGGGCGTATCATCGTGGGCATCTAGCAAAACCTCGTTGCAAGGGAGACTCATCACATGGCTACAGAAAAGTCCTCTTTGCGCTCATGGATGTCCGACGCTGCGATCTATCAGATCTACCCGCGCTCGTTTAAGGATTCGACTGGTTCGGGTCTGGGCGATATCGCGGGCATTACCCAGAAGATGGACTATCTTGAGCGGCTGGGTATCGAGGCCATCTGGCTGAGCCCGTTTTACCCATCGCCTCTTGTCGATGGTGGCTATGATGTGGCGGACTACTGCGATGTCGACCCACGTCTCGGCTCGCTTGACGACTTCGACGACATGATCGCTGCGGCTCACGCGCGCGGCATCAAGGTCATCGTCGACATCGTGCCCAACCATTCATCCAACCAGCACCTCTGGTTCAAAGCCGCTCTTGCCGCCGGCCCCGGTTCTCCCGAGCGCGCCCGTTATATCTTCCGCGATGGTTGCGGCGAGCATGGCGAGCTGCCTCCCACCAATTGGAATGCCAACTTTGGCGGCCCCGCCTGGACGCGTGTTGCGGACGGTCAGTGGTATCTGCACATGTTTACGCCCGAGCAGCCGGACTTTGACTGGTCATGCCCTGAGGTTCACGCGCTCTTTTGCGACGTCCTGGCGTTTTGGAGCGATCGAGGCGTCGACGGCTTTCGCATTGATGTGGCGCAGGGTCTCGCCAAGGATCTCGACCGCGATGACCTCGACCGGTGGCATCTCGCCGAGGGCGATGACATGGTTGACGACGGCACCCATCCGCTGTGGGACCGCAATGAGGTCCACGAGATCTATCGCGAGTGGCGCCGCGTGTTCGACCGCTATAATCCGCCGCGCAGTGCCGTTGCCGAGGCGTGGGTGCTGCCCGAGCGCCAGTATCTCTACGCGCGTCCCAGCGAGCTTGGCCAGACATTCAACTTTGAGTTTGCCAAGGCCACTTGGACCTATGATGACATGCACACTGCAATCGAGAAGGGCTTGAAGGCAGCCGTCGAATCCGATTCCGCCTCGACCTGGGTACTCTCCAACCACGACGTGCCGCGCGTGGCGACACGCTATGCCCTGCCGCAAATCAAGGCGACGCGCTACCACCAGATTGCGCTCGACTGGCTCTTACGCGACGGGTCGTCTTATGACGAGGACCGTGAACTCGGCGAGCGCCGCGCGCGGGCGGCCCTTTTGCTTGAGCTGGCGCTTCCGGGCTCGGCATACGTGTATCAGGGTGAGGAGCTCGGCCTTTTTGAGGTGGCTGATATCCCGTGGGCTGCACTCGAAGACCCTACTGCGACCAATACGCACGGACCGAAGCGTGAGAAGGGGCGCGACGGCTGTCGTGTGCCCCTGCCGTGGGTGGCGGCGGACGATCCCGCGCATGGCGGATCGTTTGGGTTTTCGCCGGCAGACGCCGATGCGGCGCCCCATCTGCCGCAGCCTGCATGGTTTTCCGATTATGCTGCCGATAGGGAAGAAGTGGACCCGACATCGATGCTTGCGCTCTATCGTGACGCCCTCTGGCTGCGGCGCAAGCTGCGCGGGTGCGCCAACGATCTTGCATGGCTCGATCTTGACGGGCGCACCGGTCTTGCGGATGGTGCCGAGGGCGCTGAGGGCGGCGTCATCGCCTATCGCCGCGATAACGGCTGGGCGTGTGTGACGAACTTCGGTGCAGCACCCGTGGAGCTGCCGGCGGGCAGGGTCCTGCTCACCTCATCACCGCTTGCAGACGGCAGGCTCGCACAGGACAGCTCTGCCTGGATCATGCTCGGTGAGATGTAGGGGCATCTCGCTGCGAGCCTGCGTTTGTTCGCGCCTTTCGTGACGACTGATGCCCTCGCGAGAGCGTCGCAAAACTTTTCAAAAAAAGTTCTTGCATAGGATGCGGGCATCACGTAAGATTAATCCTCGTAAGCGGACATGGCTCAGTTGGTAGAGCACAACCTTGCCAAGGTTGGGGTCGCGGGTTCGAGCCCCGTTGTCCGCTCCATTGCATTTCCGGACCGTTTAGGCGGTCCTTTTTCGGCGAAGTGGCCAAGTGGTAAGGCAGAGGCCTGCAAAGCCTTTACCCCCGGTTCGAATCCGGGCTTCGCCTCCAGGCAACATCCGGGCGCTCCGGCGCCCGTTTTGTTTTACATATGCGGACATGGCTCAGTTGGTAGAGCACAACCTTGCCAAGGTTGGGGTCGCGGGTTCGAGCCCCGTTGTCCGCTCCA
>UQIG01000051.1 GCA_900541135.1 uncultured Collinsella sp. | reverse complement strand
ACAAGGCTATTCGTCGGCAGCGTCAGATGTGTATAAGAGACAGCGTCCAGGATGCTACGACTTCCGAGGCCGTTTCTGCCGATGTCGAGCCCGCCGACGTCCGTCCTGGTCGCAGCCATCGTACTGCTGCTAAGCGCACGTCCAAGGCCAAGGCTGCCAAGAAGGGTGCGTCCGAGGTTTCCGCCGAGACGACCGCCGATGCATCGACTGATGCCGCCGAGCCCCAAGACGTCGAACAGTCTGCGTCCGAGAAGCCCAAGCGCGGTCGCAAGAAGTCCGCTAAGGCCAAGGCCGTCGAGCAGCATGCCGAGGCCGAGCCGCAGGGCGATTCCAATGCCGAGGCCAGCGATGATGCTTCGGCTAACGAAGACGCCTCCGCAACCGATGGCACCGCCCCCGTCGAGACCGAAGAGAGCGCTCGCCCCAACCGCCGTCAGCACAAGCGCAACGACGAGCGTAATGACCGCAACGAGCGCAAGGACGAGCGTAACAACGATCGCCGCAACCGTCAGCGCGACCGCAAGCAGCGCAATAAGGAGCGCAATGCCGCTCCGACTGAGCCCACGCTTTCGCGCGAGGAGCTCGCGGCCATGAAGGTCGCCGAGCTGCGCGAGAAGGCCAAGGAGTTCGAGATCGAGACGACCGGCAAGAAGAAGGCCGAGCTCGTCGAGGAGATCTACGTCACCGCCGCAAAGGCCGAGGGTTTCCGCGATATCAAGGGCATTCTGCAGATTCGCCCAGACAGCTCCGGCATCATCCACGCCCATGGCTACATGAAGTCCAACGACGACGCCTTCGTGCCCGCATACCTCATCCGTTCCGCGCGTCTGCGCACGGGCGATGTCATCGAGGGCTCGCTGCGTCCTTCGCGCGGCGGCGACAAGCGCGCCGGCCTCGCCAAGATCACGACCGTCAACGGCATGGATCCTGAGCAGATTCGCAATCGCCCCAAGTTCGGCGACCTCACCCCGGTCTATCCCAACGAGCCGCTGCGCATGGAGCATGGCAAGGATTCCATTACCGGTCGTGCCATCGACATCGTGTCGCCGATCGGCAAGGGTCAGCGCGGCCTGATTGTGTCCCCGCCTAAGGCCGGCAAGACGACGATCCTCAAGAAAATCTGCCAGTCTATCTCGATTAACAACCCCGAGGTGCACCTCATCTGCCTGCTCGTCGACGAGCGCCCCGAAGAGGTCACCGATATGCAGCGTTCCATCAAGGGCGAGGTTGTGGCGTCGACCTTCGATATGCCCGCCGACAACCACACTCGCGTGGCAGAGCTCGTCATCGAGCGCGCCAAGCGCATCGTGGAACTGGGCGGCGATGTTGTAGTTGTGCTCGACTCCATCACGCGTCTTGCCCGCGCCTACAACTTGGCGGCGCCCGCCTCAGGCCGCATCCTTTCGGGCGGCGTTGATTCGGCGGCACTGTATCCGCCCAAGCGTTTTCTGGGTGCAGCCCGCAATATCGAGAACGGTGGCTCGCTCACCATCCTGGCCTCCGCACTCATCGATACCGGTTCCAAGATGGACGAGGTCATCTTTGAGGAGTTCAAGGGTACCGGCAACATGGAGCTCAAGCTCGACCGCGACCTGGCCGATCGCCGCATTTTCCCGGCCATCGACCCTGTTGCCTCGGGTACGCGCAACGAGGACCTGCTGGTCGACGAGCAGATGCGCCCGTTTGTCTTTGGTCTGCGTCGCATCCTCGCCGGCATGAACAATACCGAGCGCGCGGCCGCATCGTTTATCAAGGGCCTCAAGGGCACCAACACCAACCAGGAGTTCCTGGTGCGTTCGGCCAAAAAGCATAGCGACTACGAGCAGACGTTCTAAGTCGTCAACCGCACGCGGCGTTATTGCCGGCGCGATGAAGGGTCGGGGCTTGCGCCTCGGCCCTTTTTATATCGCCACTCGGCGCCAGTTATCGACCATAAGACTGGCAAGCAGCAGGTTTCCCGTTTCAATCCGACATCGTCGCTTGCAATCGACAGGGCGGTTTCGCATAATAGCTTTTAAGCTTCGCGACGGAAAACGCAGATGAAACGAACCATATACCGTTGCTTTGGGGCATAGCCCCGCTTCATCTTCTCTCGCGCAGCCAACTGAATGATGCGATTTGGGTGCTGGAAGATGGGGAGAGCTCATGGCTTCTTCTGATGCAACACAACGAGCAGTCCTTGCCGGACTTTCGTGCGGGATCGGCCTGGCCGCCCCCGTGGTTATGTATGCCGCGACGCTGCCGTTTTCGTCGGTGAACGAGACGGTCGTGGCGGGTGCGGTTCCCTTCGCCGTGGGCGCGGTGGCGGGCGTGGGTATCTATGCCGCCTCGCTGGGCATCTCCGAGTACCGTGCGCAGCGTGAAGAGCGTCTGTTCCAGCCCGATGCCATGGGCGGTGCTGCCAATCTCAATCAACATCAAAGTGAGTTCAAGACCGCCTCGATTCCGGCTCAGCAGCAGGATGCGACTCCTTACGCTGCGGCTTCTGCTTCTCAGGCTCAGGCGGAGCAGTCTACCTCGGCATACCTTTCCGGCCTGACTGGTGCGTTCCAGCGCCGTCATGCCGATGATGGTGTCCCTACCATCGCTCGAGCCGCAGATGCTATGGACGAGGCCGAGGCTTGGTCCATGATCGACAGTATGCTCGACGACGATTCGCCGGTGAGCTGCGACCCTGCACACTCGCGCGACGTCTATCAAGTCGCCATCGACGAGCTTACCAACGGCGGGCAGACCGGCTCCTTCAATCGTGACGACATCGCCGCCGCGGCGCGCGCCGTGTCGGGCTCCCAGGCCGCCCCTGCGGGCAGCACGGCGGCTTTCGTGGCACTCGTTGCCAACGCGGCAGCCAATAACGCCTACAACGCTACCTCGGGCGACGCGAACGCTTCTGCCGATTATTCGTACGTTGATGAAGCCATTACCGCGGACGAGGAGGCCGTTGCCGCCCGCCGTGCCGCCGAGAGCTCGCTTTGGGGCGCTCCTGCTCAGCAGCAGGCGGCTGAGGCTGCGCCGTACAACGCAAACCTCGCCAGCATGCCTATCATCTCCGGTGCCGCGGACATCGATCTTGACGACCTCGATGAACCTGCAGCCATCACCGCATCGATTGATGCCCAAGATCGCATCGACACCGGCGACCTTCCGGACGCCTCGCTCGAGGTCGATGTCCCCATGGCCGATTACTCGGGCCACGAGGACATGTGGGCCGCCGCCACCGCGATTCTGGATGAGATTGACGAGCCCGCTCCTGTTGCAGTCCCCACTCCCGTCGCTGCCCCTCAGCCTGCTGCTCCCGCCTATGTCGGCCGTCACAGCGCTGTGTTCCCCGAGGATACCGCCCGTATCTCGCGCGAGAGCATCGAGCGGGCCGAGGCTATTGCCGCCGGCATTATGGAAAATCGTCGTCACGAGCGCGTCAATCAGATCCTCGAGGAAGAGATCGAGCGCCTGCAGTCCTCTACCGCCAAGCGTACGGGCCGTGCCTATCTGAGCGTTATCGAGGGCGGTACCGCCAGCTTCGCGCCGCTCCGCGCGGAGGCATAACTTCTGCATGGTTAAGATCAATCGAAAATGGGCGGTCGTGACCTGCCTGATGGCGCTCTTGATCTGGGGCAATTCGCTGGTTCCCGGCTCGGGGTCGGGCTCACTGAGTCTAACGGTCATGGAAGCTATCCGCGGTTTCCTGCACGGCGTGGGACTTCCATATGAATGGGTGACCAACTTTGTTGTTCGCAAGTGCGCGCATTTTACCGAGTATATGGTGCTCGGCATCCTGGCAACGCACGCTTTTGATTTTGAGGGCCGGCACACCTTTGACGTGCTGCTGCCCACGGCGGTGTTCCTGCTGCTGATTCCCTCGATCGACGAGACGATTCAGCTCTTTGTGCCGGGACGCGCCGGCATGATCACCGATGTGATGATCGACTGCTGTGGAGCGGCAATGGGCGTTGTGCTCCGATATCTCTTACGGTCGCTGATGTACGCCAAAAAGGCCGCCTAGGACGTATTGTTTGGTCCTAGGCGGCCTTTTTTATTTGAGGGCTTATATGAGGCGTGGTGGCGTCGTTCCATTGGTCGGATTTGCTGGGCGCGCCACGCCCCGTGGGTGCGTCTGTTACTGAAGCGCCTGTGCGCCCAGGGCAAGGCAACCCATGATGCCCTGCTTGCCCTCGAGGCTGTTGTTGACAATGTAGGTATCGATGTCGTTGACCTCGGGCGTGACGATATAGCCGTTGAGCATTTCGGCACATTTCTTGCGTGCGAGCGGCACGATGGGGGTGTGGTCGGCCACGCCGCCGCCGATGATGATCTTTTGCGGCGCGTAGCACAGCGTGTAGGTCATGAGCGCCTGTGCCAGATAGCCGGCGAGCAGGTCCATGGCCTCCGGGTCATCGGCCATGTCTCCGGCGCTCTTGCCATCCCAGCGCTTTTTAACGCCGGGGCCGGCGATGAGGCCCTCGAGACAGTTGTCGTGGAAGGGGCAGGCGCTGTGCTCGCCAATGGTGTCGCGCGGGTCGCGCGTGACCAGGATGTGGCCGGCCTCGGGATGCATCATGCCGTGCACGAGCTTACCGCCCGAGAGCACGCCGGCGCCCACGCCGGTGCCGATGGTCAGGTAGACCACGTCGGTGAGGCCCTTGGCGCAACCAAACGTGACCTCGCCCAGGCAGGCGACGTTGACGTCGGTATCGTAGCCGCAGGGGATATTGAGCTCGTTTTGGATAGTGCCCAGCAGGTCAAAGTAGCGCCATGCCGTTTTGGGCGTCTCCAGGATCTTGCCGTATTGGGGCGAGGCAGGGTTGACTGCGGTGGGGCCAAAGGCGCCGATGCCCAGCGCGGCGATGCCCTTGTCGGCAAACCATGCGTTGACGGCCTCAACGGTCTCCTGCGGGGTCGTGGTCGCGATCTGCTCGCGCTCTAGGACCGTACCGTCCGCATAGCCCGTGGCGCAGACCATCTTGGTGCCACCGGCCTCGAGCGCTCCGATAAGCTGCTGCTCTGCCATAGTATTCCTCTCTCTGGGACGAGTTGCTCCGTGACTAAAGTATAGAGCTCTAAACTATTTAAGAAAGCGCTATAGAAAGAAGCCTCGCAACGCGGCGGGCGGTGCGGGGCTTCTTTGGTTGCTTTAGTTGCCGGGCCGTCCTTACCCGCGCGGCTTGATTTTATCACGTAGCGACTTGAGGTTCTCCAGCGCCGCGTTAAGCGTCTCGTCTCGCTTGGCAAAGTGGAAACGAATCAGATGGTTGACGGGCTCGCGGAAGAAGCTCGAGCCGGGCACGGCGCCCACGCCCACCTTAGACGCGAGGTCCTCGCAGAATTCGAGGTCGCTGTCATAGCCAAACTCAGAGATGTCCATCATGACGTAGTAGGCGCCCTGCGGCACGTTGTGCGTGAGGCCGATGCTGCCGAGTCCCTGACAGAACAGGTCGCGCTTGGCGGTGTAGAGGTCGAGGACCTCCTGGTAATAGCTGTCGTCGAAGTTGAGGGCGGTGACGACAGCTTCCTGCAGGGGAGCGGCGGCACCCACGGTGAGGAAGTCGTGGACCTTCTTGATGCGCTCGGTGATCTGGGCCGGGGCAATGGTGTAGCCCAGACGCCAGCCGGTGATGGAGTACGTTTTGGACAGCGAGCTGCAGCTGATGGTTCGCTCGAACATGCCGGGCAGCGTGGCCATATAGACGTGCTCGTGGGGCGCGTAGACGATGTGCTCGTACACCTCGTCGGTGATGCAGTAGGTGTCGTACTTTTTGCAGAGGTCGGCGATAAAGGTGAGCTCCTCGCGCGTAAAGACCTTGCCGCAAGGGTTGGAAGGGTTGCACAGGACGATGGCCTTGGGGTCGTTGTCGCGGAAGGCCGCCTCGAGTGTCTCGCGGTCAAAGTCGAATGTGGGCGGGTTGAGCGGCACGTAGATAGGCTCGGCACCCGAAAGGATCGTGTCGGCGCCGTAGTTCTCGTAGAACGGCGAGAAGATGACGACCTTGTCTCCGGGGTTCGTAACCGTCATCATGGCGGCCATCATGGCCTCGGTGGAGCCGCAGGTGACTACGATATTCTCGTTGGGGTTTACCGACATGCCCATAAAATGCTCCTGCTTGGCGGCAAGCGCCTCACGCATGGCCTGGGAGCCCCAGGTGATGGAGTACTGGTGGTAAAGCGGCTTGGGGTCGGTGGCGATGGTGCTGAGGCTATCGAGCAGCTGCGCTGGGGGATCGAAGTCAGGGAAGCCCTGCGAGAGATTGACAGCGCCGTACTTATTGGAGATGCGTGTCATGCGGCGGATGACCGAATCGGTAAACGTTGCCGTGCGGTTGGAGAGTTCTTTCATGACGGTCCTTTCGAGCATTTTCAGTGGGGCAAGTTTACTCCTATGAAACCGGTGGGATTTGCTCGAAATGGTCTCGAAAGACTCTTTTCAAAATTCTTGAAAATTGGGGCTTGCATCGCGTGGCGTTCCTTGCAATAATAGTCGAGCGCGAAGCGCACAGGACACGGTGGGTGTAGCTCAGTTGGCTAGAGCGACGGGTTGTGGTCCCGTAGGTCGAGGGTTCGAGTCCCTTTACCCACCCCAGTTCTTACTTCGTGTTGATATCGGGTCGTTAGCTCAGTTGGTAGAGCAGGGGACTCTTAATCCCAAGGTCCAGGGTT
>UQIG01000050.1 GCA_900541135.1 uncultured Collinsella sp. | reverse complement strand
GCCACGGCGCGGGTGAGCGCCAGGTCAAATCCGGCCTTGGTGCCGTCGCGGTCCATGCTGGTGAGCAGGATCTCGCCGGCGCCGCGACGAGCCGCCTCCTCGGCCCACGCCACCGCGTCGATGCCCGTAGCGTTGCGGCCGCCCGCCGTGAAGACCTCCCACTTGTCGGCACCGGATGCGCCAGGCAAGCCGACGCGCTTGGCATCGATCGCCACGACCACGGCCTGGCTACCAAACGCCGCGGCAGCCTGGCTAATCAGCGACGGGTCGCGCACGGCCGCCGAGTTGAGCGACACCTTGTCGGCACCGGCGGCAACCATGGTGCGCATGCCCGCCAGGTCACGAAATCCGCCGCCCACGGTATAGGGAATGGCCAGCTCCTCGGCCGCATGCGCCGCCATCTCGATGGTCGTCGCGCGGTTATCGCTCGTGGCGGTAATGTCCAGGAAGACGACCTCGTCCGCACCTTCGCGGTCGTAGGCGCGCGCCAGCTCCACCGGATCGCCCGCATCGCGCAAGCTCACAAAGTTGACGCCCTTGACCACACGGCCGTCCTTGACGTCCAGGCAGGGAATCACACGTTTGGTAAGCATGGGCTACTCCTCCCCTCGGGCGGCGGCCAGCGCCTGTACCAGCGTAAAGTTGCCCTCGTAGAGCGCGCGACCGGTAATAGCACCTTCAATCGCGCCCTCACCCACTGCGGCCAGCGCACGGATGTCGTCGAGCGTCGAGATGCCGCCCGAAGCCACGACAGGAAAGCCCGCGACCTTGGCAACATGGCGATACGCCGCCACATCGATGCCCGTCTGCATGCCATCGCGCGCGATGTCGGTATACACCAGATGCTTAAAGCCCAGCTCGGTAAGCTGCGCCACGGCATCGTCGAGCACCACGCCCGCGCCGTCGCGCCAGCCGTTCACCTTAACCTGGCCGTCGCGTGCGGCAATGTCGGCGACCAGCAGCTCGCCAAAGCCTTGGGCTGCCACCTCAGCAAAACCCGGCTCGGTCACCAGCACCGTGCCCAGCGCGATGCGGCGCGCACCGTAGCCGGCCAACTCGTCGATGCGCGCGAGCGAGCGGACGCCGCCGCCCACGTCCACGGACAGACCGTCGACGCCGCAGATGGCCTTAATCGCCGCCGAGTTGGCAGCGCATGTGTCCTCGTCCTCGCCAAAGGCAGCGGACAGGTCGACGACGTGCACCCAGCTTGCGCCCTGCTCGGCAAACGAGCGAGCAACGGCCACGGGGTCGTCGGAATATACCTTGCAGCGACTCCGGTCGCCGCGCTCCAGGCGCACGACCTTGCCGCCGATCAGATCGATTGCGGGAAACAGGATCATCGGCCGGCCTCCTCGACGATGTTGACGAAGTTCTTAAGGATGCGCTGACCCAGCGCGGAGGATTTCTCGGGATGGAACTGGCAACCCCACACGTTGCCATGGCGCACGATGCACGGGAAGCTCCGCGTATAGTGCGTGCGCGCCAGCACATCGGCGGCATCGGAATCGTCGGCCACCGCGTAGCTGTGGGTGAAGTACATGTTGGCACCCTCGGCAAAACCAGTAAGCAGCGGATCGGCCGCACCGGCGGGCGTCATGTGCACCTGGTCCCAGCCCACGTGCGGCACCTTCAGGCGACTCGACTCCAGGCGCGTGCACGAACCGCGCATAATACCCAGGCCATCGACCCAGAGGGCACCGGCCCGCTCGGAGGCGTTGCCGTCGGCGACCGCGCTCTCGCTCGCAGGAACGCCCTCGTTGCCGCGCTCAAAAAACAACTGAAGGCCCAGGCAGATGCCGAGCAACGGAGTTCCGGCGGCAACGGCGTCGAGCACCGCGTCCGCCTCGCCGCCCTCGCGCATAAAGGCGACCGCGTCGTAAAACGCGCCCACGCCCGGGATGACCAGGCCGTCGGCGTTGCGGATCTGCTCCGGATCGTCCGACGTGCAGGCGGCGGCACCGGCGCGCGCAAGCCCGCGCGCAACGCTCGACAAGTTGCCCTTGTGGTAGTCGACCACCACGATCTTCGGTTCGCCCACGCGACCCCTCCCTTATCTCATCGTCCAAAACCACCACAAAGGGGACAGGCACCTTCGTAGTGGTTTTTGCCTTTGTTGCGGTTACAGCGAGCCCTTGGTGCTGGGGATGCCCTGCACGCGGGGATCGAGCTCGCAGGCGTGGCGCATCGTGCGGCCCACGGCCTTAAAGGCGGCCTCGATAATGTGATGCGAGTTGCCGCCCACCAGCTCGCGCACGTGCAGCGTGAGCTTGGCATCGCGCGCAAAGGCGTAGAAGAACTCGACGGCCAGCTCGGTATCGAAGCTGCCCACGCGCTCAGTCGGCACGGGCAGCTCGCAGTAGGCCTGCCCGCGGCCCGAAATATCAACAGCAGCCATCACAAGCGTCTCGTCCATGGCGATCGCCGCGTCGGCAAAGCGCGTAATGCCCGCCTTGTCGCCCAGCGCCTGGCAAAACGCCTCGCCCAGCACAATGCCCGTGTCCTCGACGGTATGATGCGCATCGACCTCGACGTCGCCCACCGCGTGCACCGTCAAATCGAACAGGCCATGGCGGCCAAAAGCGTTGAGCATGTGGTCGAAAAACGGTACGCCGGTCGAGATATCACACACGCCGCATCCGTCCAGGTCGAGCTTTACGACAATGTCGGTCTCCCCCGTCTTGCGGGTCACCTCGGCATAGCGGTCCATCTACATCTCCTCCTTCACCAGCGCGGCAAACGCGGCCAGCACCTCGTCGTTTTCCTGCGGGGTGCCTACGGTAATGCGCAGACAGTCCGCGAGCCCCGGCGCGTAACTAAAGTCGCGCACCAAAATTGAATACTCGTCGCGCAGACGCTCGCGCACGCGCGTGGCATGCGGCGTGCGCACAAGCACAAAGTTCGCCGCGCTCGGCCACGCCTCCACGGGCAGACCCTCGGCAGCCATTGCGCGCAGGGCACACAACTCGCGCTCGCGCTCGGATGCGACCTGTGCCACCACGGGCGCGTACGCATCGCGGGCACGCACGCAGGCAAGCGCCGCCGCCTGGCTCAACACGTTGACCGAATAGATCTGGCGAATCGCCGCGAACACGTCGATGACCTCGGGCGCCGCGATCACATAGCCCAGGCGCGTGCCGGCGGCGCCGAACGCCTTGGACAGTGTATGCAGAATCGCCAGGTTGGGATGCTCGGCGATAAGCCCCTGCGCCGTGGTGGCCGCGCCAAACGAATCGTCGGCAAACTCCACGTAGGCCTCGTCGACCATCACCATGCCGGGGCAGGCATCGCACAGAGCCGCAACAAAGTCGAGCGGCGCCACGTCGCCCGTGGGATTGTTGGGCGAGGTCACGATCGCCAGGTTGCACTCGGGTGCGGCCGCGAACACAGCCGCCTGGTCGAGCTCAAAGGTCGCCGGGTCGCGCCACACGTCGCGCACCTCGGTCTGGCACAGCGACGCAAAGAACGCATACTCGCTAAAGCACGGCGGGCAGTTGAGCAGGGTCCGCCCCGCGCCGCCAAACGCCAGCAAGTAGTTATAGAGCAGCTCGTCACCGCCGTTGCCCACGCAGATATTCTCGCGCGTCACGCCATGCCAAGCAGCAAGCTCATCGCGCAGGTCGTTGGACATGGGGTCGGGATAACGGTTGAGCGGCGTGGCAGCCAGGGCTGCATCAATCGCCTCGCGCACGCCGGCCGGCACGGGATAGGTGTTCTCGTTGGCCGAAAGGTTGATGCGCGTGGGCGTGAAGTTGGGATCATAGGGCTCAATGCCGGCCAGGTAGGGCTGGACGAGCTCCTTCATGCGCGGCGTGAGTTCGGCCATGTTAGGCCTCCTCGCCGGTCGCGCCAACGCCATCCGCGCCCGCAGCCGCCAGGTCAACGCCCTCGGCAACCGTCACCACGGCGTCACCCGGCCAAGCGACCTTGGTCAGGTCGGCCGCGGCCAGAGACTCGGCACTCACGGCATCCTCGCCCTGTTCCAGCACACGGCGACGCAGAGCGGCGGATAGCGCGTGCGCCCACAGGCCCTCGGCCTCGGCCAGACGCTGTGTGGCGGGAGCGTCGGAGAGCAGGCCCTCGGGTGTATAGCAAATGACGCTCGAGCGCTTAACGAACTCTTCGACCGAAAGCGGGTTGGAGAACATGGCCGTGCCGCCAGTCGGCAGCGTGTGGTTGGGACCGGCAACGTAATCGCCGAGCGGCTCGGAGCTCCAAGCGCCCACAAAGATGGCGCCGGCGTTGCGAATGCCGCCGAGCAGGCCCATCGCATCCTTGCAGTGCAGCTCAAGGTGCTCAGGCGCCACGGTGTTCACGGCCTCGACGGCGGCAGCCATGTCGGCGGCCACCACGATGGTGCCTTCGTTGTCGAGCGAGGCGCGCGTGATCTCGGCACGCGGCGACTGCGCCACCAGAATGTCGATACCAGCCTCGACCTCGCGCGCAAACTGCTCGTCGCAAGTCACCAGATAGCAGGCTGCCAGCGGATCGTGCTCGGCCTGGGCCATCAGGTCTGCCGCGACCACCATGGGCTTGGCCGTGGCATCGGCCAGTACGCAGACCTCGGAGGGGCCGGCGACCATATCGATACCCACATCACCCGAGACAATCTGCTTGGCAGCGGCAACAAAGGCGTTGCCCGGGCCGGTGATCTTGTCGACGCGCGGAATGGTCTCGGTACCGTACGCCAGCGCGGCCACGGCCTGAGCGCCGCCCACCATATAGATCTCATCCACGCCACCGAGCTTTGCCGCGGCAAGCGTGTACGGGCTGATCAGGCCATCCTTTTGAGGCGGGGTCACCATGACCACGCGCCTGACGCCGGCAACCTTGGCGGGAACGGCATTCATGAGCACCGTGGAGGGATACTGTGCGCGACCGCCCGGCACGTAGATGCCGACCGCCGCGAGCGGGGTCACCTTAACGCCGAGCATCGTGCCGTCCGCACGCGTGGTAAACCAGCTCTGCTCGACCTCGCGTTGGTGGAACTCGCGAATCTGGCGCGCGGCCTTCTCGAGCGCGGCGACAAAGGCCGGATCAAGACCTTCGAGCGCGGCATCGATCTGCTCTTGCGGCAAGCGGAAGCTCTGCAGCTCAACGCCGTCAAAACGCTGACAGTAATCGCGCACCGCGGCATCGCCGTTGGCGCGCACGTCGGCCACGATATCGCGGGCGGCGTCGACGATGTTTTGCGGCAGCACGCCCTTGCGGTTGAGCTGGTTGGTAACGAGGCGCTCACCGGGAGCAAGCTTGATGGTCTTCATATCGGTATCCCCTATCGGTCGAGGTTGTGTTCGAAAAACGAGCGACTGGGCAGCGGCACCAGTCGGCCCGCAGCCCGTACGTTGGGGCGCCCGTGCGCGCTCGCGCTATTGTGCCGAGCCCGCGACGGGCTCAAAATGCTTGTCCTTAACGGCCGCGGCCAAGCGATCTGCCAGATTGCGTACGCGCGGATCCAGGCGCGCAGCACCCGGATTGACAAAGAAGCGGGCCGTGCAGTCCATGATGCGGCCGGTGATGACCAGGTCGTTGTCGCGCAGCGTGGCGCCCGTGGCGGTGATGTCCACGATGCGATCGGTCATGCCGACAATGGGGCCCAGCTCGATGTTACCGTGCAGCGAAACGATGTCGGCGTTCACGCCGCGCTCGGCATACCAGGCACTCGCAATGCGCGGGTACTTGGTGGCCACGCGAAGCGAACCGCGACGGGCATAGTTGCGCTCGGCCTGGCCGGCGCGCCACGCGGGCTCCGCCTCGATAAAGGTGCACAGACCATAGCCCAGGTCGACCAGCTGCAGCAGGTTGAGGTCTGCCTCGATGAGCGAGTCCCAACCGCAGATGCCGCAGTCGGCGCCGCCGCAGCCCACAAAGGCGGGCGCATCGCTGGGGCGCACGATGACAAACTCGATATCGCCGACCGTGCCCTCGCCGGCACGCGTGTCGCGGCCGCGCACGATCAGGTGACGGCCGGGGTCGCGCAGCTCAGAGACGTCCAAGCCCGCGGCCTCGAGCACGTCGAGCGTGTCGGCCTTAAGCGAGCCCTTGGGCACGGCGATACGCAGCGGGCCCTCGGCGCCACGGCCCACGGCGTGGTCGCCATCGGGGGCGGCGTCCTCGGCCGAAGTGCGCGCGGCCTCCAGGCGCTCGAGCGAAAAGGCGAAGCCCGCCGCCGGCACCTCGATACCGTCGCCGAACGCGCCGGTAAAGATGGAGTCATAGCGTCCGCCCGAACCGACCGGATCGGGCAAGCCGCCGGCATAGGCCTTAAAGACCAGGCCCGTGTAGTAATCAAAAGAATTCATGATGGAGAAGTCGAAGGACAGCACCTGGGCGTCCTCGGGAGCCAGGCCCTCGACCAGGGCACGCAGCTCGCGCGTCAGCGGCGCGACGATGCCGGCAGCCTCCAGCAGCGCATCCACGCGGTCGAGTACCTCGGCACCGCCGTGCAGACGCGGCAGCTCGCTAATGGCGGCCTTGACGGCATCGGACTCGGTGCTTGCCGCCACGCGGGCATCGAGGCCCACAAAGTCGTTGGCGTGCACGCAGCGCAGGGCCTCGGCGGCCAGCTCGCGATCCTCGCACGCCGCGAGCAGTTCCTTAAACGGACGCACGCTACCTGCGATAATGCGTGCATCGGGCAGCGCCAGCTTGCGCACCGCCTCGGCCACGAGCGAGACAATCTCGACATCGCCCGCGGTATCGCCCGCGCCGATAAGCTCAAAGCCCAGCTGTGTAAACTGACGCGAGCCACCGGCATTGCGCTGGCACTCGCGGACCACCGGCGCCTCGTAGCGCAGGCGCAGCGGCAGATCGGCCGCGCACATGCGGGTCGAAACCAGGCGAACGATCGGCAGTGTGTTGTCGGGACGGACCACCAGCAGGCGGCCATCATCGTCAAAGAGCTTAAACGGCGTGTCCGCAATGCGCCCGCCCTCCTCGAGCGAACCCTTGTCCTCGAGCAGTGGCGTCTCGACCGGCAGGTAATGATGCTCCCTAAAGCAGCCCTTCACCGTATATGCGATCTCCTCGCGCGCCTGAGCCTCCTCGGGCAATATGTCCCGGAATCCCCACGGTGTGGCCGTCATCTGGTGAGCCTCCTCATGCTGTGTTTCATGTAGAACGAAAGACCGGCATAGCTCCGCCGGTCTTCTGGGTACTTTAGCATACTAGAGTGCTTGCGGGG
>UQIG01000049.1 GCA_900541135.1 uncultured Collinsella sp. | reverse complement strand
ATGCGGCCCGCGCAGCGTCGAGCCGTTACGCGGTTTGGTAAAACCGCGTAACTAACAAATGAGCATTGCGTCGCCAAAGCTGAAGAAGCGGTAGCGCTCCTCGATAGCAGCGGCGTAGGCATCCATGATCTGGTCGCGGGTGGCAAGTGCGCTCACGAGCATCATGAGCGTGGAGCGCGGCACGTGGAAATTGGTGATCAGCGCGTCGACCACGTGATAGGTCGAGCCGGGCATAAGGTAGAGCTGCGTTGTCGCGTTCTCGCGCACCACGATGTCACCGCGGCCGAGCGTGTCGGCCCCGTCCTCGCGGCCCTCAAAATAGCGCGCCGTCACGGCCGGATCGGACACCGGCGCGTCCGCGTCAAACGCGCTCTCGAGCGAGCGCACCGCGGTGGTGCCGACGGCGATTACACGGTGACCCTCAGCCTTCGCCTTATGCACGGCGTCGACAACCTCCTGCGACACGTGGTAGCGCTCGGTGTGCATGACGTGCTGCGTGGGGTCGTCCTCCTCCACCAGACGGAAGGTATCGATGCCCACCTCGAGCTCGACGGCGGCAAACTTCGCGCCCTTGGCCTCGATAGCGGCCATGAGCTCGGGAGTAAAGTGCAGACCCGCCGTGGGAGCGGCAGCCGAGTGCTCCTCCTTCATGGCGTAGACGGTCTGGTACTTCTCGGGATCGCCCTCGTAATCGGTAATGTAGGGCGGCAGCGGCACGTGGCCGGCAGCATGGATGGCCTCGTCGAGCGTGCGCGGGTCGCCGGCGGCATTGCAACCGGCCGGCTCAAAACGCACCAGGCGGCCGCCGCGGCTATCGATGACAAAGTCGACAACCTCGGCCGTCAGCACCACGGGAGCCCCCTCGGGCGCATGGGCGCCACCGGCGCGATACTCAATTTGAGCACCGGGCTTCAGACGCTTGCCCGGCTTGACCAGGCACTCCCAAACGTGACCCAGCGGGTCAACATCCTCGCGGCGCTTGAGCAGCAGGGTCTCGACCACGCCACCCGAGCCCGCCTTGCGACCGATCAGGCGGGCCGGCATCACACGCGTCTGGTTGATGACGAGCACGTCGCCCGGCTCGATATAGTCGATGATGTCGCGGAAGATGCGGTGCTCAACGGTACCGCCGTGCTCCAGCGGCGTTCCCGCCCGGGAGCCCTTGCGATCCACCACCAGCAGTCGGCAGGAGTCGCGCGGCTCGGCAGGAGCCTGGGCAATCAGTTCCTCGGGAAGGTTGTAGTCAAAATCATCGGTACGCATAGACACGTCGCATACTCCTTATATAGTTAAAGTCCGTTCTACATCCTAGCAGGCTGCCAGCCCAAATGAACTACTTTTTGGCGGCTTTGCGCTCGTCACGGATGCGGGCGCGGTCCATGGCAGCCTCGACTGCCGAGAAACGGCAGCCGCAGTAGTTTTGCCGATACATGCCCAGCTCGCGCGAACGGCGTGTCGCCTCGGGGTAATACGGACGAAAATCGCGAATCACCGGAGTGAGACCGCGGGCGGCAGCCAGACGCTCCAACACATCATTGCAGGTTTCGAACAACTGGTACGGCGAGACGGCGAGCGTCGTGCCCACAAACTCAAACCCGCGCTCCTGGGCCACGCGGCACGCCTCGGCCAAGCGCAGGGCATAGCACGCGCGACAGCGACGAGGCCGATCGGCACCCAGCGGCGCCACGCCGGTCTCCCAGCGATCGCGGTCCTCCCCTGCCTCGATGAGCTCGATGTCGCCATCGGCACACCACCGGCGCAGCTCGTCCAAGCGGCGCTGCCATTCATCGCGCGGTTGAATATTGGGGTTGGTCCAGCAAATCGTGGGCTCAAACCCTTCCTCGCGCAGCAGGCGGACCGGCTCAAGAGAGCACGGCGCACAGCACGCATGCAGCAACAACGGCTTCATCGACATCTCCTCACCCGAAAAAGCGCACGCCAAAGGACGTGTCCTCGCAGGCGACAATGCGGCGGTCGCGCAGGATGGTCCGCACGTAATACCAGTCGCCCACGCAACCCGACAAATGCAAGCCGGCAGCCAAGTAGCACAGCAGCGGATAGCCCGAAAACACAAACCCCAGGGCAAACGCTGTCGTCACAACAACCGTCGGCGCCAGGCAAACCGCCATGTACCGCCGGCGCGAATACACAACACCCTCGGCGCAGGCATAAATCATCGCCGTCTCGCGATTCGCCCCAAAGGTCACCTGCGCGCCCGCAGGCGCCAGCAGCTTAAAGAACACCGCGTGCACCAGCTCGTGCACGGCAAACGACGCCATTGAGACCGCGGCCAAGCCGACTATCCAGCCCACGACAGCCATCCAGCCGCCCGCGTCAGCCGCATCCAAGTCTGCAGGCCCGCCCAGCAGCATAAACACCGGCACCAGGCACACGGCAAACACGCCGACTACGACCATCCCCCACACGAAGCAAGCGTGCAGAAAATCCTCGTCTTCAAACGCATGTATGTTGGAAATCTCATTCATAGCATCTTAGGATAGCGCCCCTGCCACGCACCCGCCCGCATGTGCGATAATGTCGAATGATATGCACGAATTGACCACCGCGCCGCCGAGCCCCGCGCCCGGCCGCGCCCTCACCATATGCGAAGGAGTCCCATGGCATCCAAATACTCCATGAACGACCGTCCCAGCTGGCCTCGCCGCGCCATCGTTACCGCCGGCGAGCCCTACGGCAACAAGGGCCTTCACTTTGGCCACGTTGGCGGCGTCTTTGTCCCTGCCGACTTCTTCGCCCGCTTCCTGCGCGACCGCCTGGGCCGTGAGAACGTCATCTTCACCTCGGGCACCGACTGCTATGGCTCGCCCATCATGGAGAGCTACCGCAAGCTCAAGGAGAACGAGGGCTACGACAAGTCCATTAGCGAGTATGTCGAGTCCAATCACTCCCGCCAGGCCGCGACCCTCAACAACTACAACATCAGCTGTGACATCTACGGCGGCTCGGGCCTTGAGCCGGCGGCCCAGATCCACAACGAGGTGACCGCCGAGATTATCGAGCGCCTGCACGAGCAGGGCACCATCTCCAAGCGCTCCACGCTGCAGTTCTACGATGCCAAGGCCGGCACGTTCCTCAACGGCCGTCAGGTGATCGGCCGCTGCCCCATCCAGGGCTGCAAGTCCGAGAAGGCCTATGCCGACGAGTGCGACCTGGGTCACCAGTTTGAGCCCGAGGAGCTCATCGCGCCTAAGAGCCAGCTCACCGGCGAGGTGCCCGAGCTGCGCCCGGTCGACAACCTCTACTTCGACCTGCCGGCCTACCTCGACTTTATGAAGACCTATACCGCCAAGCTCGCCCAGAACCCGCAGGTTCGTTCCGTGGTCTCCAAGACCATGGAGGAGTGGCTGCTGCCGGCTCAGCTCTATATTCAGAACAAGTTCCGCGAGGCCTTCGATGCCGTCGAAGATCAGCTTCCCGAGCACACCGTCCTGGAGCCCGAGGGCAACAAGAGCAGCTTTACCGTCACCTTCCCCAGCTGGAAGGAGCGCGACGATGCCCACGCGGTGCTCGCCAACGGCGGCGTGCGTTTCCGCAGCGGCAAGGCGCTCGTGCCCTTCCGCATCACCGGCAACATCGACTGGGGCGTTCCGGTGCCCGAGGTCGATGGCGTCTCCGACGTCACCTGCTGGTGCTGGCCCGAGAGCCTGTGGGCGCCCATCAGCTATACGCGTACCGTGCTCGCACGCGATGCCAAGGCCGCCGGCGTGACCGAGGGCGTCGCCGCCCAGGATGCCGCCCTCATGGGCGAGCCCGCCGCCGATTCCACGCAGGTACCCGCTCCCACCTACCAGCACAGCTCGCTCGACTGGCGCGACTGGTGGTGCTCTGACGACGCTCAGATCTACCAGTTCATCGGTCAGGACAACATCTATTTCTACTGCATCGCTCAGACCGCCATGTGGGAGGCCCTGGGTTGGGACCTTACGCAGAGCACCGTCAGCGCCTGCTATCACCTGCTCTACATGGGCAAAAAAGCCAGCTCGTCCTCGCAGACGCCTCCCCCGCCGGCAGACGACCTGCTCAACCACTACACCTGCGAGCAGATGCGCGCGCACTGGCTGTCGCTCGGCCTGTCCGAAAAGCCGGTGAGCTTTAGCCCCAAGGCATACGACACGCGCGTGACCGGCAAGGACAAGGACGGCAACGAGGTACGCGCCTGCGACGACAAGCGCGTCATCGATCCGGCCCTTAAGGAGAGCGCCCTTTTGACCGGCGTCTTCAACCGCCTGGCCCGCAGCTGCTTCTACGGCGTTGCCATCAAGGAAGGCGACGAGAGCCCCTGCCGCAACGGCTGCATCCCCGCCGGTGCCGCTTCTGACACCGTGGTCGAAGCCGCCCAGCAGGCAGCCCTCGCCTTTGAGCAGGCCATGTACAAGTTCGAGACGCACCGAGCGCTCGCCGTGTGCGACGACTACCTGCGCGCCGCCAACAAGCGCTGGAGCGACGCCTCCAAGGCCGCCAACAAGCTCGAGGGTAATGAGGCAAACGCCGCGATGACGCAGGCCCTCGTCGACGCCTTTACCGAGCTGCGCGTGGCGACCGTCCTGATGCACGGTATTGTGCCGGCCGGCTGCGAGCTCATCTGCGAGTACTTCGACGTCGACCCCGTCGCCTTCTTTAGCTGGGACAACATCTTTGCCTCCACGGACGAGTTCGTGGAGAGCCTGGGCGAGAAGCCCGGCGAGCACCGCGTGAAGCCGCTGCCCCCGCGCTTCGACTTCTTTAGCAAGCACGAGAGCCAGTACTAAAACACTCGACATGTAATGGAATGGGAAGGAAAGACGGATGTCCAAGCCGCGTCGTCGTAAGCAGAAAAAGCAGGTCAAGCCCGAGCTCAAGCTCAGGCAATTTGCCGCCACCGAGCTTTCCGACCAGCTTGCCGCCCTTCCCTGCGCCGCCGACCTGCCGCGCTTTATGGTCGACACGGTCGCCGGCGCCTATGCCCCCACCGATGCCGAGCTCATGATCGAGGGCTTCGGCGCCGCGGCCACACGCCCGGTCACGCTGCGCGCCAACACGCTCAAGGCAACCGCCGAGGACATCGTTGCGGCGCTCGATGCCGCCGGCATCGCGCACCAAACCGTTACCTGGTATCCGGACGCCTTTATCCTGCCCGAGGCCCAGGTTTCCGACCTATGGGACCTCGACATCTACCGCGACGGCAAGATCTACCTACAGAGCCTGTCGTCCATGATGCCGCCTTTGGTGTTGGGCGCCCAGGCAGGCGAGGACATCCTGGACATGTGCGCAGCCCCTGGCGGCAAGACGACGCAGATCGCCACCCTCACCCAGGGCCAGGCGCACCTCACAGCCTGCGAGATGAGCATTCCCCGCGCCGAAAAGCTCGAGTCGAACCTCCATCGCCAGGGTGCCAAAAACGTGCCCGTCATGCGTATCGACGCACGCGAGCTCGACGAGTTCTTCCGCTTCGACCGCATCCTACTCGACGCTCCCTGCACCGGCACGGGCACCGTCATCAGCGGCAACGAGAAAAGCCTGCGCGGCCTGACCGAGCAGCTGCTGAGCAAGTGTGCCCGCTCGCAGCGCGCGCTTCTGGACCGCGCCATGGGGGCCCTCAAACCAGGCGGCACGCTCGTCTATTCGACTTGTTCGATCTTGCCGCAGGAAAACGAGGACGCCCTGCAAGAGGCCCTCGACAAGCACATGGACTGCGAGCTCATTCCCCTCGACGGCACGCCGAGCGAAAGCGAAACGCGCCGTGCTCAGGAAGCTGGCGAAGAGCCACGCGTCGAGAGCAACGCCCTCACCGAGGCCATCGCTGCCGGCCATGTCTCGGCCGTCGCCAACGGTATGCCCGGCACGCTGACCATTCCGCCTAGCCGCGGCTTTGAGGGCTTCTACATTGCCCTGATCCGAAAACGCAGCTAGCGCACGGATCCAAAACTCAACAAGCTATCTCTGTGCGCGTTTGCCCTGCTGGTCGCGATGCTGCTTAAGCATCGCGCGCTCCTTGCGTTCGGCCCTTTTGCCCTTAATGGCCGTGACCACAAAGTAGATGACCGCGGCGGCAACGATTGCGCCCACACACAGGCCAATCGAGCCCAACATTGCTGTCAATTCCATACCGCGTCACCTCTCTTTTAAACGGGACTTTCAAGATAGCACCTCGATCCCCGCCACCACAGCTCCTTCACGTTCGCCGGCCCTTCGGTCTAACGGATGGCGCGGCGGGGAAAAATCAACTCGTCAAACGATTTAGCATTCGCTATTCCGGCTGCATCGCGCCGGCCGTCATCACATAGAATCGAGCCTCCATGGATACCCTCAACGATCTAAATGAGCGCGTCGACGCCTTCGTCGGCACCAGCTCCTTCGACACGCCTGCCGCGGCAAACGACCAAGCTCCCATCGATGTGCCCGCCGAGGTTCACGAGGACATCGTCGCCTCGGTCGATTTCTCCGAGGTCGAGCTCGCAGACGAGTTCACCGAGCCCCAGGTAGCCGTGACCCCCAACGGACTGCTCCCCATGGAGCCCCTGCCCATCGACGGACGTCTGCGCAAGGCTGCCCTTCGCATGCCCGATGAGATCGAGGAGGCCAGCGGCTTCACGCTCTTCGGCCGCCGCATCAAGTCGCTCATTTACACCACCGATGTCGCGGTTATCCGCAACTCCAACGCCGATGCCGTTTTTGCGGTCTACCCTTTCACGCCGCAGCCCGCCATTACGCAAGCGCTGCTGACCGTCGCCGAGTGCCCGGTCTTTGTAGGCGTGGGCGGCGGAACTACGACCGGTAAGCGCTCCGTGCAGATGGCAGCCGTCTCCGAGATGCAGGGCGCGGCGGGCTGCGTGGTCAACTCCCCCGCCACTGCCGAGATGGTCGAGCACATCACCAACATCGCCGACATCCCCGTCATCGCCACGGTCGTTCGCTGCGACGACGATGCTCACGCCAAGGTGCGCGCCGGAGCCAAGATTCTCAACATCGCCGCCGGCAAGAACACGCCCCAGGTCCTACGCGAGCTGCGCGAGCACTATCCCAACCTGCCGCTCATCGCACCGGGCGGCAAGACGCCCGAGAGCATCCGTGAAACCATCGCCGCCGGCGCCAACGCCATCATCTGGACGCCGCCTTCGGCCCAGCAGCTACAGACCGACATGATGCAGCGTTATCGCAAGATGAAGGAAGACGCCACACCTGTCATCTCGCGCGACGATGTGCCCATTATCGACCAGGTCGCCGCCGCCGAGGTCAGCCAAGTCGAGAACATGAATCCCGACGTGCCGATTCCCGACGAAGTCATCGAGCGCGTCGCTTCGATCCACGAGCGCGTCGAGGAGCATCGCGCCAATCGCGGCCTCAAGCCATCACTGCACGGCTTCTTCTTCCGCGGAAAGAAACGCTAGCCGCAACAGCAAGGCCCGCCCCACTGAACTGCGCCCCAAATCTTGGACGCCCTAAATAGCGACTAGGCCGCAAGGGCCT
>UQIG01000048.1 GCA_900541135.1 uncultured Collinsella sp. | reverse complement strand
TAGACCTCGAGGTCGCGGTCGCCGAACTTGTTCATGAGGTACTCGAGCTGCATGAGCTCGTCCCAGGTGCCGCCGACGCCCATCAGGAACACGGCGTCGTAGCCCTCGTCGGCGACCTTGTCGGCGAGCGCGGTCATCTTCTTGCCGGTCTCGTAGAGCGCCTTGCCGTCCTCGAGATAGCCCTCCTGGTCGAAATGCATGATCTCGATCTTCTCGGTTTCCTTCATTTGTCTCTCCTTTCTGGGGTTGTTTCCACATCCCCCATGCCAACGGGCATCAAAACCCGCTTACATTCCGTAACACTCGGCCGCTTTGGCCTTAAGCGCATTGACTGACTCTTCGTAGCCCTCTGCCTTGACCTCCATTTGCTTGGAGACGGCATCAAGATACGGGTGCACGTCCCATGACTTCAGACGCTCGGCTATCATGGCCGCAATCGTCTGGAAGAACACAAGATTGGGAATTGCGCTGAGCAGCGGAGCCACCTGAGGCACCGCAACCTCGTGAGCCCTACCCTTGGGATGGGCCGTGAGCAGCACCGTTTTTGTCGTAACGTTCGATAGCGCATCAGCGATATTCGCAAGACGCTCCGACCCCTGCGGATCGTCGACGATAAACACCAGATAGCCCGGAACGATCTGCATCTCGGGACCGTGGACGAACTCCTCGCCTTCGTGATGCATGGCAGGAATCTTGATGGTCTCGCTCAGCTTGAGGGCCGCCTCTTCGGCAACGCCATAGTTGGGGCCGTTGCCGACGACCATGGCGGGCGTGTGCTCAGAAAGCTCGAGCATGTGGTCTTGGACATATGCCTCGGCGGTCTTGCACATCACGGCATTGGCATGGATAGCCTCGCGCAGGTCGTCAAGACGCTGGGCAACGCCCTTGGCGTCAATCGTTCCGCGCGCCTGACCGCCGTAAATGCCAAAGAGCACCAGGTACTCAACGAGCACCTCGACGCCCAGAGTCACAAAGTCCACCGACTCGACGCCCACACCGTAGTCAAGAACGATGTCAGCGTGTTCCTTGATGGGTGCCTCGACGTTTGCCGTGAGCGCAACTGCAGCCATATCGTGTGCGCGCATGTAATCGAGCGCCGCAATCGTATTGGTCGAATAGCCACTCTGCGAAACGGCAATGTTGAGCACATGCTGCGGATAGGTGTGTTCAAAATCGACGAAGGCCTCGGGCGTCACAACGGACACCTGCATCTGCAGCGCATCTTGCAGGTAATCGCGGGCGCAATCGGCGGCATGGCGCGACGAACCCGAAGCAACGATGCGCAGCGCGTCAAAAGAACCGGACTGGAAAATATCAACGAGCTGCGCTACCAGCTCAGACGAACGCTCGAGGTTCTCCCCCATACGCACATGGGCAAGCTGAACGTAATCGAGCATCTTCATCGTCTCACCTCGTAACAAATCATTAGTATTTGATACCAATCACAGTTACAGGTTACGGCTTTTTGATACCTTTTTGTCGATTAATTTATCCCCATCGGCGAACGGTCAATTTTGAGCCCTGTAAGGTTGTATATACAGCTGACCCAACGATCAAAACTGGTTAGTTTCCCAGCCGTTATTCACAGAATACCAGCTAGTACGTATAGGTGTAGCCGCCCGTATCGCCACGATTGAAGGACTTTACATACTCGATAGCCTGACCGCTCGCGTCATAGCTCACGCATTCCAAAAGCAAAACAAGATCGCCCTGTTCCAGTCCAAGGAGGCCGGCATCTCGTGCGCCCAGCGCTTCGATATCGAGCTTTTCCTGTGCCATGACTGGCTTTCGGCCCAGCATCTCATAGGTCTCGTACAAACTGAAGACCGACACGTCAATATCTTCGATGGTTGGGAACAGCAGGCAGGGAATCAGCGCCGTCTCAATCGATACGGGGCTACCGTTTATGCAGTTCAGGCGTCGAACGGAATAGAGCAGGTCGTCCTCGGCGATGCCAAACAGGTCGGCGTAATATGGCCCCGCATAACGCTTGGAACGCGCGAGAATACGGACGGACGGCTCGCCGCCCGAAGCACGGACCGATTCACGGAAACCGACCGTGCGTTCAAAAAAAGCAGGTACTTTCTGCGCCACAAAGGCACCTTTTCCCCGAACACGGCGAATCTGCCCGCGCCGAACCAGCTCATCGACAGCGCTTCGGATGGTCAAGCGTGTCGTACCAAATTCCTCGGCAAGGTCTTTTTCGGACGGAATCATGGAACCCGTGGGATATATACCGCGCTCGATACGTTCCTCGATGCGGCGTCGAATGCGCATATAAACCGGGGTGGCATCTACTGTTTCAGCCATTGTTCACCTGCCACGCTCCTCATGCCGTTCTCTTCGCCGTTATCGGCAAAGCGGAACTTTGTGGGCAAAATCACCGATTTGCAATGCTCCACAAAACGCATGTCCTTATCAAATTCGATCGAGCTCTCATAGAACACCGGCGTTCCCTCTTCTTGCTGGAGCAGCTCGGCCTCTTCGGCGTTCAAACGCGAGATGGAGATATGCTCACGTCCATGCTCAACACGCACGCCACCTTCTTTGAGCAAGACATCGTAAAGGCTCTCGCACTCAAAATCGTGCTCGGTAAGCGATGGGCACAGGGACAGGTTAACGTGAGCCGTCTCGATTGACGCCGGCTCGCCCTCAATAAGTCGAACGCGCTGCATGCGGAGCAAAGGAGCGCCTACAGACACCCCAAGCTTGTCGGCAAGCGCCTCATCCGCCTCGATGGTCCCGGTGGAAACCAGACGAGAAGAGGGGTGCAGGCCGGCAGTCCGCACAGCATCGGAAAAGTTATACGTTTCCTGGAAGATGTTCAGCGGCTTGGGAGGACACACATACGTGCCCGATCCGCGACGGCTCTCGAGCGTTCCACAAGAGATGAGCCGCGTGATACCGGCGCGCAACGCCGTACGCGAAACGCCAATCTCTTCGCACAGCACGCGCTCGGCCGGTAGGCGATCACCGCCGGCAAGCTGATGGTGCTGGATATACCAAAGAATTCCCTCAACAGCACGATCTTTGGGGGGAATTGCATAAGATTCGCCTGCCATTGCACAGACTCCTCATTCAGAAACGTATGCCGCCATAATTAGGCCAGCCCTCCCATGGCATCAAATTCGGCCTTGATCTTCTCGGCGACATTCCGATACGACTTATATAGACTTGAATCGCGTTTGACTTCGTCGGTCATAACGGGAATCTCTAATTTGGAAACCTCGTCTTTTCCCGTCTGAACCGCCACAACAACGCCCATACCAAGACACATATTACGCTTGGCAGCATTTATTTTCGCCGCCTTGGCGGGATTTACCAGGATACGCTGGGCAAATTCCTGTTTTGAGACCACTTCCTCGGCCTCCGGATCGCCCGCCTCGGCTACTTCGCACTGCAACACGTCCGCATAGTCAAAAATCTTCGGCTCGCCGCCGCGCTGATGCACGGCCCACTTGCGGCGCGTGGCATCCTGGTAGATAGCCGGCAAAAACGTAAACCGCGGTGGGTCCAAAATCGTATCCGTGATGGTAAACACATCGGGATCAAAGGCATCCTGCGGGTTTTTCTTCTTGAACAGCCCCATATCAGCCTCCCGTACTAGCATTAAACAACTCAAGCCGAATATAGCACCAATTTCAAGCCGCCGCCTTACCCTATCGGCGCACGGCGTCTATGACTCGCCCAGCGGAAAAGTTCACGGACGAGGGCCGGGGAGGCATGCTTTGTTTTGAGAAGTGGGCTCCGCGAACTTCTCAAAACAAAGCATGCCTCCCCGGCCCCGGCAATGTAATCTTGGCTGACCATAGTTAGATGCACGGCTTCCAGGGCAGCGTAAGCAAGGTCCCCATTACATAAAAAAGAATCAGCCCCCGCATATCGAAACGGTCGAGAGGGCCTGCTCCGGGCGGGTTGCCTTGCTCTGGGAAGTTCGCGAAGCCCACTTCCCGGAGCAAGGCAACCCGCCCGGAGCAGGCCCCAGCGCGAGACCGTCCCGGATGCCTACCTACTCGTTGTCGCCGGCAGTTAGCTGCGTTGCGGAAAGCGCGCCGTCGGCAGCAGTCGCGGCTGCGGCGTCGGGCCAGACCCAGTCGGTAAAGGCCGGGTGATCGAAGCCCTCGTCGCACGCGAACTCAAAGGCCTCGGTGCGGAAGGCCTCCCACTCATCAATCTGCTCGGCAAACTTATCGGCGTCGACCATGCGCAACACGTCGGCGGCCAGGGCCCAGCGGTCCATGTTATTCAGGCGCAGCATGTCGAACGGCGTGGTCGTGGAGCCCTTCTCCTCGTAGCCGTGGACGCGGAAGGCATCGTGGCCGGGGCGGTTCCAGATCAGACGGCGAATCGTGCCGGCGTAGGCGTGGAATGCAAAGAGCACGGGCTTCTCGCCGCGGCCAAACAGCTCAGCCCAGCGCTCATCGCTGATGGCCTGGTCGTTCTCGCAGACGTTCTGAATCTTGAGCAGATCGACCACGTTGACGAACCACACCTTGATGCCCAGCTCGCGCAGCATGTCGGTTGCAGCCAGGGCCTCGAGCGTCGGCACGTCGCCGCACGTGGCGACCACGACGTCGGCCTCGGCGAGCGAGCTGGCGGTCGATGCCCACTCCCAGGTCGCAACACCCTCGGCGAGCTCTGCCTTGGCCTCGTCGACCGTCTGGAAGGTCGGGGCGGGCTGCTTGCCACAGAAGATGGCGTTGACGCAGTCGGTGGACTGGTAGACGCGCTCGGCCACGGCGAGAGCCATGTTGGCGTCGGCCGGATAGTAGGCGTTCACGATGTGCGTTTCATTGGCCTTGTTGAGCAGCAGGTCGATAAAGCCGGGATCCTGATGAGAGAAGCCGTTGTGGTCCTGACGCCAGACATGGCTCGACAGCAAAATGTTGAGACCGCTGATGGGGGCACGCCACGGAATCTCGCGCTTGGTAGCCTCGAGCCACTTGCAGTGCTGGTTGACCATGGAGTCGACCACATGGACAAAACTCTCATAAGAGCTCCACACGCCGGAGCGGCCGGTGAGCACGTAGGCCTCGAGGAAGCCCTCGCACTGATGCTCGGACAGCTGCTCGACAACCTTGCCGGAACCGGCGAGCAGCTCGTCGTTGGCCTCGTCCTCGTAGAAGCCGGCGTCCCACTGCTTCTTGGTCACCTTGTAGGCAGCCTGCAGACGGTTGGACGCGGTCTCGTCGGGACCGAAGATGCGGAAATCGTCCATGTTCTTAGCCAGAACGTCGGCAGTGTACTCGCCAAAGACGCGGGCGGCCTCGGTGGAGCCCCAGCCGTGACCCTTTTCGGCAACGGGAATCTCGTGGGCGTGAATATCGGGCAGCTCGAGCTCGCGACGAACCTTGCCGCCGTTTGCGTTGGGGTTGGCGCCGATGCGCAGCTCGCCGGTCGGCATAAAGGCCGTCACCTCGGGGCGCACCTGGCCCTCGGGCGTAAAGAGCTCCTCGGGCTTGTAGGAACGCAGCCACTCGCGCAGCACGCGGAAGTGCTCGTGGGTGTCCTTGGCGCTCGCCAGCGGCACCTGATGGGCGCGCCAGGAGTCCTCGGTCTTCTTGCCGTCGATCTGCTTGGGGCAGGTCCAACCCTTGGGCGTGCGGAACACGATCATGGGGTAGGCCGGGCGAACCACGGTCTCGCCCGCGGCGGCCTGGGCCTGCGCGGCGGCCTTGATGTCGCAAATCTCGTCAAAGACCTGCTCAAACAGGGCGGCAAAGCGCTCGTGGATGCTTGCGTGGCTCTCGTCGTCAAAGCCGGCGACAAAGAAGTGCGGCTTATAGCCCATACCCTCAAAGAACTTGGTGAGCTCCTCATCGGAAACGCGGGCAAGGATGGTGGGGTTGGCGATCTTGTAGCCGTTGAGGTGCAGGATCGGCAGGACGATACCGTCGGTTGCCGGGTTCACGAGCTTGTTTGACTGCCAAGAAGTCGCGAGCGGACCGGTCTCGGACTCGCCGTCGCCCACCACGGCCACGGCCAGCAGGCTCGGGTTGTCCATGACGGCACCGTAGGCGTGGCTGAGCGTGTAGCCGAGCTCGCCGCCCTCATGGATGGAGCCGGGCGTCTCGGGCGCAAAGTGGCTCGGAATGCCGCCGGGGTAGGAGAACTGACGGAAGAACTTCTGCAGGCCGGCCTCGTCATTGGTGATGTCGGGGCGGATCTCGCGGTAGGTGCCATCGAGCAGCGACTGGGCGGTGCCGGCAGGGCCACCGTGGCCCGGGCCCATCAAGAAAATGGCGTTCTGGTTGTGGTCGGCGATGAGACGGTTGACGTGTCCGAACAGGAAGTTGATGCCAGGCGTGGTGCCCCAGTGACCAACCAGGCGATGCTTAACGTCCGGACGACCAAAGTCGCGCACCTCGCCGGTCTTCTCGTCGACAAAGTCAGCGCGCATCAGCGGGTTGGAGCGAAGGTAGATCTGACCGACGGACAGATAGTTCGATGCGCGCCAATACAGGTCGACGCCCTCGAGCTCGGAAGCCGGAACCTCATGTCCCAGTTTTTGCCACGGCGTACCCAGTGTTTTAGCCATTGTTTATGTCCCTTCGCTGCGCGGTCACCCTCCGATACGGCAACCTTTCGTTGGGACTAGTATATTTGCTAAAACGTTTTATCGTGGTGAAAAAACGTTTTATCATCCTGATTTGCAATATGGATTAGCAAAACGCGACATTCACCTGCGGCACTGTCTGTCACAGGTGCTCCACATTCGGTCTCTGCAAATTGGTAAACGTGTTTAGTTGTGTTTAGTAAGCTCGAGCACGCTGTCCTTTACGATGAGCGCCGGCTCCAGAACGACCTCTTCGGCACGTCTACCGCCCCTACCGGCAAGACGCTTGGACATGCAGCCAAAAGCATGCTCCGCAAGAACACCAGGATCCTGCTCAATCGCGGTCAGCGCCGGCTCAAAGAGAACGTCAGCCGCCGAGTTGTCATAGCTTACGACCGAGATATCGCCTGGGATGCTCTTCCCCATCTCGTGCAAGCGCTTGAGCAGACCCAGCGCAATGTTATCCGAGCTTGCGAACACGGCAGTGGCGTCGGTTGCGAGCACCGCCTCCGAGGCCTCGTATGCGCTCGGAATGTAGTACTCGCTCTCAAACTCCAAACGCGCGTCAATAGGCAGCCCCACCTCGCGCAGCGCACGCTCGTAGCCGGCAAGACGTTTACGACCCGTATTGGAACGGCGCGCGTTAACCAAGCAGGCAATGCGACGGTGGCCTTGCTCGATCAGGTAGCGGGTGGCCATATAGCCGCCCATCTCGTGGTCGAACATCACCTTGTCGCACTCGAGCCCCTCAATGGCACGGTCGACCATCACGGCAGGGATAGGCAGATGGCTCACTTCCTCGCGCAGGGCACGATCGTCGGAGAACTCGTCACCTACCACCAGAAAGACGCCGTCGACGCCGCGCGTCACCAGCTGGCGCAGGAGCTCCAGATCGTCTTCGGCACTTCCACCCGAGCTGGTAATAAAGAGCGCGTAGCCGTCCTCGCGGCAGCGCTTTTCCAAGCTGCCGGCGAGCGAGGCAAAAAAGCGGCTCTCGATATTGGGAACGATAAGGCCCAGCGTGCGCGACTCGCGCATGACCAGGCTGCGCGCAATCTGGTTAGGAACATAATGGTTGCGCGCCGCAACCTCCTTGATGAGCTTGCGGTTTTCTTCCGAGATGCGACAAGGCCGATTGTTAAGGACAAGCGAGACCGACGAGGGGGAAAGCCCCACCTCCTGGGCAATCTGCTTGAGAGTAACTTTGTTGCCCATCTCGCTCCTTCCGAGCATTCGCGCAATCTCTTGAAAGTATAGCGACCGTCCCTCTACCTTGATGATAAACACTTTACCAATCCGGTAGACGGCTGTTTTATCGCCGCGATTGGTGCAAAGCAACCTGACCCCTTTGCACTATGTGATGCATTGGGGTCAGGTTGCTTTGCACCAAATCCATCCGGGTGGGGTATATTGCATTCGATTAATGAAAACGACCACCATAAGGCGGATATTCGTATGCACGAGAACGACTTTTTTAACGAGGACCTGCTCTGCGCGCTCGCCGGTGTTGCCGGCGAGGACAACGTGCTCATGAGCGAGCCCATGCGCGAGCACACCACGTTTAAGATCGGCGGCCCGGCCGATGTCTTTGTCACGCCCGACACCGAGCAGGGCCTCGTCGCCACGCTCGATACCTGCTATCGCT
>UQIG01000047.1 GCA_900541135.1 uncultured Collinsella sp. | reverse complement strand
CGATTCCCTTCCCCGCCACCTTGAATTGACTAGGACCTCTGCAAAGGGGTCCTTTTCTTTTATTGAGGGCTCTGCGGAAATTGCGTCCCGGAATTTGGCTTCAGAGTGGGATGCGCTTTCCGGCGCTTACTTCCGACGTGCGTGCACATCTCGGGCCCGCCCGCTCAGACATTCCTCCCGCTTTTGCGCCACTTTACAGACCGTTCGGTCGTCTGTCCGCATGCGCGGGTATACTCAAAACGATACTTTTCCTATGCAATACGATGCAGGCTCGGCCTGCACGATCCGAAGGGGGCAGTGATGGAGAGGATACTCGGCGTTAATCTCTCTGGCTGGTTTATTCCCGAGCCCTGGGTGACCCCGTCGCTATACGCGGCGACCGGTGCATCCAACGCGGCCGAGCTGCAGGAGGCCATGGGCACCGCCGCCTATAACGAGCGCATGCGCCGTCATTACGAGACGTTTGTGAGCGAGGACGATTTCCGTCGCATGGCGCAGATTGGCCTCAACGCCGTGCGCCTGCCGGTGCCTTGGTATGCCTTTGGCTCACAGGAGTCCGATGCCTCCTACATCTCGGTTGTCGATTACATCGACCGCGCGATTGAGTGGGCTGCCAAGTACGACATTCGCGTGCTGCTTGACCTGGCGACTGTGCCCGGTGGCCAGGGCGATTCCAACGATTCGCCCGCCACGCCGGAGGCTGTTGCCGAGTGGCATTCGTCCACCAACGGTCGTCATGTCGCACTCGACGTGCTCGAGCGCTTGGCCGATCGCTACGGCGAGGCCGAGAGCCTGCTGGGTATTGAGCTGCTGGATACGCCGCAGATGAGTGTCCGCAAGAGCCTCTTCACCATGACGGATGGCATTCCTGCTCACTACCTGCGCAATTTCTATCGCGATGCTTACGAGCTCGTCCGTTCGTATATGCCCGAGGATAAGATCGTCGTTTTCTCGTCGTCGGGGCATCCCAGCGAGTGGAAGCATTTTATGCGCGGCGCCAAGTACAAGAACGTCTACATGGACCTTCACCTGTACCATTACCGCGACGAGCATGCGCTCGACATCACGAGCCCCCGCGGGCTGACGACGGCGATTTCGCGTAACAAGCGCGAGCTTAAAGAAGCGATTTCAACTGGGTTCCCCGTGCTGGTGGGCGAATGGTCGGGCGCGGCGATCTTTGCCAACTCGTCGGTTACGCCCGAGGGCCGCAATGCCTACGAGCGCGTGTTTATCGCCAATCAGCTGGCTTCGTTTGCGCCGGCTGCCGGTTGGTTCTTCCAAACGTGGAAGACCGAGAAGCGCATTGCAGCATGGGACGCCCGCGCGGCGCTCGGCACGCTCGAGCGCGGCATGATTGAATAGGTTGATATGACGCAAAACAGCGCCCATACGGGCAAACTCTATGTGGTCGGCACGCCCATCGGCAACCTGGGCGACCTGTCCCCGCGCGTTGGCGAAGCCTTTGCCGCTGCCGATGTCATCTGCTGCGAAGACACGCGTGTGACGTCAAAGCTGCTGATGCACCTGGGCATTTCCAAGCCGCTTGTCCGTTGCGACGAGAATGTGATCGCCAGCCGCGCCGCCGGCCTGGTCGACCGCCTGCTGGCGGGGGAGACCCTCGCCTTTGCCTCGGACGCCGGCATGCCGAGCGTGTCCGACCCCGGCCAGGCGCTGGTCGAGGCGGCGCGTGAGGCCGATGTGCCCGTCGAAGTTATTCCCGGGCCTTCTGCTTGCGTCACGGCGCTCGTTTCGTCCGGCATTCCCTGCGAGCATTTCTTCTTCGAAGGCTTTTTGGGTCGCAAGCACGGCGACCGCGTGCGCCGACTGCAGCGTCTTGCCGTGGTGCCCGGCGCACTCATCTTCTACGAGTCTCCACATCGCATCGTGGCGACGCTCGAGGCCGTGGCGGAGGTCTTTCCCCAACGTGAGGTTGCCGTCTGCCGCGAACTCACCAAGCTGCACGAGGAGGTCTTGCGCGGGCCCGCCGCCCAGCTCGCCGAGGAGCTGCGTGCTCGCGGCGAGGTAAAGGGCGAGATTGCGCTGGTCATCGCGCCGCCGAGCGAAGATGAGGAGGCCGGTATCGTGCCGGTTGGCGCCGCGGCAGCGGATCCCGACGAGGCTCTGCGCGAGGATATCCGCGCCGCGCTCGAGGAGGGAGAGCCCGCCTCTGCGGTGGCCAAGCGCCTGTCGCAGAAGTACTCGCGCCGTAAGCGCGATGTCTATGCCATGGTGCTCGATATGCAATAGATGGAGGATATCCAGCCCTTGCGCTAGAATCATCCCCTGTATGCAACGTTTTTCTGGAGGACAAACCCCATGGATCAAAGTAAGCCTTCGTTCTTTATCACGACGCCCATCTACTACGTCAACGCCGATCCGCACCTGGGCACGGCTTATTCCACCGTCATCGCCGACGTTCAGGCCCGTTATCGTCGCTCCGCCGGCTATAACGTCAAGTTCCTGACCGGCATGGACGAGCACGGCGAGAAGGTCGCCGAGGCCGCAGCCAAGCACAACATGACGCCGCAGGAGTGGACCGACAGCCAGGCTCCGCACTTCAAGGAGCTTTGGAGCAAGCTCGAGATCTCCAACGACGACTTCATCCGCACCACCGAGCCGCGCCAGCATCATGCCGTGCAGTACCTGTGGGAGCGCATGAAGGAGTCCGGCTACCTGTATAAGGGCAGCTACGACGGTTGGTATTGCGTGCCTGACGAGACCTACTTCACCGATACGCAGGTCCAGAAGGGCGACGAGGAGTACGGCAGCGTCGGCCAGCACCTGTGCCCCGACTGCCACCGTCCGCTTGAGCGCGTGCAGGAGGAGTCCTACTTCTTTAAGCTTTCCGCTTTCCAGGACAAGCTGCTCAAGCTTTACGACGAGCACCCCGACTTTGTCGAGCCTGCGTTCCGCATGAACGAGGTACGTAGCTTTGTCGAGGGCGGCCTTAATGACCTTTCCGTGAGCCGTACGAGCTTTGACTGGGGCATTCAGGTCCCGTTTGACGAGGGTCACGTGACCTACGTGTGGTTCGATGCGCTGCTCAACTATATGACGGCCGTCGGCTACGGTGTCGACACCGACGAGGCGCGTGCCGAGCTGGCCTATCGCTGGCCCGCGCAGTTCCACATCGTGGGCAAGGACATCATCCGCTTCCACTGCGTCATTTGGCCCGCCATGCTCATGGCCATCGGCGAGGCCCTGCCCGAGCACGTCTTTGCCCACGGCTTCCTGACCGTGCGCAATGCCGAGACCGGCAAGGCCGAGAAGATGTCCAAGAGCCGCGGCAACGCCATCGCTCCGCAGGACGTTATCGACATGTTGGGCGTCGAGGGCTATCGCTACTACTTTATGACCGACGTCGTCCCCGGCACCGACGGTGCCATCAGCTTCGATCGCATGGAGCAGGTCTACAACGCCGACCTGGCCAACAGCTGGGGCAACCTTATCTCGCGTTCGCTCAACATGAGCGGCAAGTACTTTGATGGTTGCGCGCCCGCCAAGCCCGCATCGTTCGATGCGTTCGACAACCCGCTGGCAAAGATCGCCGATGGTCTGGTCGAGCGCTACATGGCCAAGATGGACGTGCTCGATTATGGTGGAGCTAAGGACGAGGTCATGGAGCTCATCCATGCCGCCAACCACTACATCGAGGACTCCGAGCCCTGGGCGCTTGCCAAGGACGAGGCCAAGGCTGACGAGCTGGCGTTTGTGATCTACAACCTGCTCGAGGCCATCCGCATTGCCGCTCACCTGCTGATGCCGCTCATGCCCCAGACTTCTGCCGAGGCCCTGCGCCGCCTGTCCTGCGAGGACGAGGCCGCGAGCGACGACCTCAAGGGCATTTGCGCTTGGGGCCTGCTTGCCGGTGGTCAGCCCGTCGAGAAGGGCGAGCCGCTGTTCCCGCGTCTGGGCTAAGCCGCTGCGCGCCATATCGGCAATTTGCTGTTTAGCTGTAAGGGCATGGCCGCAACGGTCCATGCCCTTTTGCTTTACGATGCAGCCACCATGTTAAGGAGGCAACCATGACAACTTCGCCTTTGGCAAACCCCACGGCAACTAGGGAGCTGCTAGAGGAGTTTGGCCTTGCGACCAAGCATCGCCTGGGCCAGAACTTCCTGATCGACAACCATGTGATCGAACGTATCTGTGAGCTCGCTGAGCTTGCGGGCGATGAGCGCGTGCTCGAGGTCGGCCCGGGTTGCGGCACGCTGACGTTGGCCCTGCTGCAGGAGGCGGCGTGCGTTACGTCGATTGAGGCAGATCCCGAGCTCGAGCCGGTGCTCGATGCTCACGCCGCCGACTACGCCAACTTCCGCTTTATCATGGGCGACGCGCTTAAGGTGGGCCCGGAGCAGATTGAGCAGGCCGCCGGCGGCGAGCCCACGGTATTTGTCGCGAACTTGCCCTATAACGTGGCGGCGACAATCATCCTGCAGTTCTTCCAGACGATGCCCGCGCTCAAGCGCGCCGTCGTCATGGTGCAAAAGGAGGTTGCCGATCGCATTGCCGCAGTGCCGGGCAACAAGACCTATGGCGGCTATACGGCAAAGCTCGGCCTGTATGCGCAGGTGACGGGTCGCTTTGAGGTGCCGCCGCGTTGCTTTATGCCGGCGCCGCACGTGGACTCGGCCGTCGTGCGTATCGACCGTGTTGACGGCGTGGTACCCGAAGGACTCGATCGCGAATTTGTGGCCCGCGTGATTGATGCTGCATTTGCTCAGCGTCGCAAGACCATCCGCAATTCCATGAGCGCCAACGGTTTTGCCAAGGACGTGCTCGATGCCGCTTTTGAGGTTTGCGGTATCGCACCCACCACGCGCGCCGAGACGCTCGATGTTGCCGACTTTGTCCGTCTGGCCCGGGAGCTAATCCATGATGCCTAATGCCGAACGCGTGACGTTTACCAAGAAAAAGAAGACGGTTGCTTGTCCCGTGCCCTTGGCGCCGCTTGCCGACACGCATGCACATCTGCTTTCGTTTTGGGGCAAGGATGTGCCCGAGACGCTCCTGCGTGCCAAAGCCGCGGGCGTCGACCTGTTGGTGACGATGTTCGACCCCATTGCCGACAAGCGCAGCGTGGCGGACTATAGCGACTGGCTGGTGCGCGAGATTCTTCCGATGCAGGATATCCCGCAGATCAAGTATCTTGCCGGCGTGCATCCGTATGGCGCGCCGGACTATACCGACGACGTTCATGCACAGGTCGTTGCCGCACTTGATGACCCCTTATGCGCCGGTATTGGCGAAATCGGCCTGGACTATCACATGGACTATGACGACGATATCGCGCCGGCACCCCATAACGTGCAGATTGATTGCATGGCGCGCCAGCTCGAGCTTGCCGTGCGCCGCAATGTGCCGGTGGAGCTGCACCTGCGTCACGAGGACTCGGATGGGGAGCGCACCTCGCACGTTGATGCGTACAACGTACTGCGCGAGGTGGGTGTGCCCCAGGCTGGTTGTGTGCTGCACTGTTTTGGCGAGGACCGCGCCACGATGGAGCGCTTTGTGGATTTGGGCTGCTATATCGCCTATGGCGGTGCGGCCACCTTTAAGCGCAACGACGATGTGCGCGAGGCATTTGCGGCAACCCCACTCGATCGAATTTTGTTCGAGACGGATTGCCCGTATATGGCTCCGGAGCCCATCCGCGGTCTTGAATGCGAGCCCGCAATGATCTCCATTACGGCAAACACGCTGGTCAACGACCGTGTCGATCGTACCGGCGAGGATGCTGAGGCAATCGCGCAAGCCGCTTGGGAGAATGCCTGCAAACTTTTTCAAAAATAGTTCTTGCGTTCGTGGTGGCGCTCCGTTATTCTAATTCCTGCACGCGGGCGTGGCGGAATTGGCAGACGCGTACGGTTCAGGTCCGTATGGGGGCAACCCCATGAAGGTTCAAGTCCTTTCGCCCGCACCATTAAATTAAAGAGCTCCCAGCAATGGGAGCTTTTTTGTTATGGGCCCATCACAGGGACTTGAACCTGTGAAGGAGCGAGCGTAAAGAAAACGCGGAGCGTTTTTAGCGAGCTGGCGAGGACGCCGGCAGGCGGCCGAAGCCGGTGCGGATCCGCGAAGCGGATACGCGGACGTCCTTTCGCCCGCACCATTAAATGAAAGAGCTCCCAGCAATGGGAGCTTTTTTGTTATGGGCCTCTTGTTGATGTCATGTTGCTGCTTCGTGCGGGTATCCTAGTGCCAACGTGTGCCTATCAGAGGAGAGACCATGCTGTTGTCCGGTATCATCGCCGCCCTTACCAGCCTTTTGATTCCCATCATCATCCTGTTGCTGCTGCTTCCTAACGCCTGCTATGTCGTTGAACAACAGCATGCCGTGATCATTGAGCGTCTGGGCAAGTTTAACCGCATCGTCAACGCGGGCTTCCACATGAAGGTGCCCGTGATCGACCGCAAGGCCGCCACGGTGAGTCTGCGCACCATGAAAAACGGTTTTGGCATCGACGTTAAGACCCAGGACAACGTGACCATCGGCCTTGAGGTCTCTGCTCAGTACCACGTGAGCTATGACATGGGCGCCGGCCCGGCAGATTCGGGCATCTACAAGAGCTACTATATGCTGCAGGAGCCCGTCGACCAGATGCGTGACTTCATCACCGACGCTCTGCGCTCTTCGATTCCCGTCTACACACTCGATGAGGTCTTTGCCAAGAAGGATGACATCGCCAAGGACGTTAATGCCACCGTGTCCGAGCAGATGGCTGCCTACGGCTTCACCCTCGTGTCGACACTCATCACCAAAATCGCGCTGCCGACCGAGGTCGAGAACTCCATGAACGACATCAACGCTGCCCAGCGCAAGCGCGCTGCGGCACAGGAGCTCGCTGAGGCCGACCGCATCAAGCGCGTCACCGAGGCGACCGCCGAGGCCGAGGCAATGGAAAAGGCGGGCGAGGGCATCGCCAACCAGCGCAAGGCCATCGCGCTGGGTATCAAAGATTCGCTCGAGATCATCCAAGAGACGGGTGTCGGCAATGACGAGGCCAACCAACTGTTCATGTTTACGCAGTGGTCCGAGATGATGACGGAGTTCGCTCGCACGGGTAAAACCTCGACGGTCGTGCTGCCGAGCGACTTTTCGCAGTCGGCCTCGATGTTCGAGCAGATGCTGACCGCCAGCAAAGTTCAAAACGATTCGAAGGAGTAGACGCGCGTGAAATACACCGTCGTTTGCGTCGGTAAGCTCAAGGAGCGCTTTTGGAAGGACGCGTGCGCTGAGTACACCAAGCGCCTAGGTGCCTATGCCAAGGTTGATATCCGCGAGGTGGCCGATATCGACCCGGCTAAGGCGGGCGGCGTGGATGCCGCGCGCGACAAGGAGGGGGCGGCAATTCTTGCTGCATTGCCGTCTCGGGCGCATGTGATCCTGCTGGCTATCGAGGGCAAGGAGCGTTCGAGTGAGGAGCTCTCGGCGCGGCTCGACGATCTTATGCTGCGAGGCAGCAGCGACATTGCCTTTGTAATCGGCGGTTCGGACGGCGTGAGTGATGAGGTGCGCGCCCGCGCCGACGAGATGCTCAGCTTTGGACACATTACCTTGCCGCATAACCGGGCGCGTGTGGTGCTGCTAGAGCAGATTTACCGTGCCTGCAAGATCAGCCGTGGCGAGCCGTATCACAAATAGGTCGGCAATACGAAACAATGGCGTGGGACAATACCTTTCGTTTTGAGGAATGTGTCTGAAAGGACTATGCGATATGAAGATTGGATTTGTCGGTTTTGGCAATATGGCGAGCGCTATGGCCGATGGCTGGATCGCTGCCGGTGTAGCTGCGAGCGACATGTGCGCCTGTGCGGGTCGCTACGACGCACTGGTTGAGCGCTGCGAGGCGCGCGGCATGGTCGCCTGCCACGATGCCGCCGAGGTCGTCGCCGCATCCGATATCGTGGTCGCTGCGGTCAAACCGTACATGATCGAGAAGGTATTCGCCCCGCTCAAGGATGCTCTTGCCAAAAAGGTCGTTCTGTCGGTTGCCTGGACCTGGGACAGTGCCAAGTGGGAGCAGGTCCTGCCGGGCGTTGCGCATATCTCGACGGTGCCCAACACACCGGTTTCGGTGGACGAGGGCGTCATCGCTTGCGAGAAGGCTTCCACGCTTAGTGATGAGCAGAGCGCAGTGGTGCTTGATCTGCTTGGCAAGCTCGGTGCGGTGGTCGAGCTCGATACGAGCCTGCTGTTTGTGGGCGGCACGGTGGGTGGTTGCGCTCCGGCATTTGTCGCTATGGCAATCGAGGCCCTGGGCGATGCGGCGGTCAAGCACGGTATCCCGCGTGCCGATGCCTATCGCATTGTGAGCCAGATGGTGCTGGGTACGGCAAAGCTGCAGCTTGCAACTGGCCAGCATCCTGCGGCGATGAAGGATGCCGTATGCTCGCCCGGCGGCGCCACCATCAAGGGCGTCATCGCGCTCGAGGATGCCGGCATGCGCAGCGCCCTGGTCAAGGCCATCGACGCCACCCTTCAGTAAAACCTTCCATTTAGGGACAGGTTTATTTTGGCTGGTTTTCCTGCGGTTTTATCTCTATAGCAAAAAGCGCCCCGCAACTGGCTCAATTCCAGTTGCGGGGCGCTTGCGTTTGCCCAGATAAAACCGACCAAAATAAACCTGTCCCTTTTTGGCAGGTTAGTCCCAGAAGCTGTCTTCCTCATCCTCGGACTTGGGTCCGCGGTCGACGTACATCTTATGGGTGCGCTTCTCCATTACAAAGGCAAGAATCGCAAATAACAGGATGCCGCCGGCGAAAAGGATGGCAAAACCGGTGCGGGTGCCAAACAAAAAGGAAAAAACTGCGTCCATTGGGTGCCTTCTTGCGTAGTTGAGTTGGGTCGTAAACGCTCATAAGTATATACTTGCCCATACATGTACAAGGTTGCAACCTAAATGGAATGTATATCGCCGGAGGATCTAATGCTTGATATCAAGTTTGTTCGCGAGAACCCCGATGCCATCGATGTCGCCATGGCTAACCGCCAGACGTCTTGGGATCGCGAGAAGTTCTTTGAGCTCGACGACGAGCGTCGTGCCGTCATCACCGAGGTCGAGGAGCTCCAGGCTACGCGCAATGCCGAGTCCAAGAAGATCGGCGCCCTGATGAAGGAGGGCAAGAAGGACGAGGCCGAGGCCGCCAAGGAGGCCGTGCGCGCCGTCAACGAGAAGATTGACGGTCTGGCCGAGCGCCGCACTGCTCTCGAGCAGGAGCAGTACGACTTCATGGCTCACCTGCCCAACATTCCTTGCGAGGCCACGCCGTACGGCAAGGACGAGGACGAGAACATTGAGCGCCGTCGTTGGGGCACCCCGCGCGAGTTCGACTTCGACTTTAAGCCGCACTGGGATCTGGGCACCGATCTGGACATCCTCGACTTCGAGCGCGGCAACAAGCTCTCCGGCAGCCGTTTCACCGTTCTCGGTGGCGCCGGTGCCCGCCTGGAGCGTGCCCTCATCAACTTCTTCCTCGATACGCACACCAGCCGTGGCTTCAAGGAGTGGTGGCCGCCTATCGTCGTCAAGCGTCAGACCATGTTTGGCACAGGCCAGCTGCCCAAGTTCGAGGACGACGCCTATCACGTCTCGGGCGACAACTTCCTGATCCCCACCGCCGAGGTCGTGCTTACCAACCTGCACGCCGGCGAGGTCCTCGATGCCGACACCCTGCCGCGCCGCTACACCGCCTTCACCCCCTGCTTCCGCGAGGAGGCCGGTTCCGCCGGTCGCGACACCCGCGGCATCATCCGTCAGCACGAGTTCGACAAGGTCGAGATGGTCAAGTTCGCTAAGCCGGAGGAGTCCGACGAGGAGCTCGAGAGCATGACCGCCGAGGCCGAGTACCTGCTGCAGCAGCTGGGCCTTCCGTATCGCGTGATTAGCCTGTGCACCGGCGACTTGGGCTTCTCTGCCCGTCAGACCTACGACGTCGAGGTTTGGCTGCCGAGCTACAACGCCTACAAGGAGATCAGCTCCTGCTCCAACTGCGGTGACTTCCAGGCTCGCCGCGCCAACATCAAGTATCGCGACCCCGAGAACTTCAAGGGTTCGCGCTACCTGCACACTCTCAACGGTTCCGGTCTGCCGGCCGGCCGCACCATGGCTGCCATTCTGGAGAACTACCAGAACGCCGACGGCACCATCACGATCCCCGAGGTTCTGCGTCCTTACATGGGCGGTCTCGAGAAGATCGAGCCGGTCGTGTAACTTGGCTGCATAGGGGATATGCAAGGGCGCTCCTTCGGGGGCGCCCTATTTCGTGCGCAGGTCCATACCATGCCGTGCGGACAGCTCAATAGAAAACACACGAACAAATGTTCTGTATACAGCCATCTACCTGCTATGCTTTTGCTAAATAAGAGCGAGAGAAAGGGGACGCGATGGAGCTGTTTGATGATCGGGTGGTTTTGTTTGAGAGCGACGAGGGCGGGGAGTACCTGCTTGTAACGTGTGAGCCGTCTGGCATGGGTGGCCTGGTGGTTCGGCAGGCGAGCGAGGGTCCGTTGACCCAATGGTGCTTTGAGGAGTCGCCGCATGTGGTCGAGACCTTTGTGACGCACGAGGGGCTTGTGGCGCTGGAGCACTTCTATGGAGTTGGGACTCCCAACCAGGTCGCGCGCATGCTGAGCATCTCGTTTGCCGATTATGACTGTGCCCAGCGGGTGAGATCGCTCCTGAGGGAACTTGATGCTAAGTTTGACGTGATCGAAAAGCCAATCGATCGTACGGGGAACGGCGGTATATGCGGAGCAGCATGACAAAACTGCGTTCCACAAAAAAGTTTGAGATTGTGCTTGACTCCAATAAGCTAAAGTGGTTTTATATTTCTTGCGCTGCGGCGTTACCTCAGCTGGATAGAGGGTCTGACTACGAATCAGAACGTCATAGG
>UQIG01000046.1 GCA_900541135.1 uncultured Collinsella sp. | reverse complement strand
TAGCCTCTGAGCTGCGAACATTTGGTGGGCGTTAGAAGATTTGAACTTCTGACCTCTTCCGTGTCAGGGAAGCGCTCTCCCCCTGAGCTAAACGCCCGATCAAGGGTGCGCAAGCGCGCAAGGGATAATATAACGGAGCCTGAACTCGGTGGCAAGAACATTTTTAAAAATCGCTTACATTGTGGAATTCGGGGGCTTTGTCGCATCCATTTCAAAAGAGCCTGCTGCCGCGATTTGGCTGTCGCATAATGCAAGGCCATTGCGGTATCGAGCTATGGAAAGACGCCTGCGGAATTGTCCTACCGATAAGCGGACAAGCCTCCAGCTGGTGACTTCGCCGTGGTAAGGTAAGCCGAATTGTTTCCAGGCTGTTTCGGGGGAGTGGAATGAGCAAAGAGTGTGTCGAGCAGGTCGAAGGCGCAGGGGCTTCGGTGCCGATGACCGATATATCGAACATTGATGTGCCCGAGGGCACCGACGAGCTCAGCCGCAACACCCGTCGCGCATGGCGCGACCGCCTGAACAGCGCTTCGACGCGCAAGATGATCACGGGCGTCTTGGCTACGCTGGTGGGCGGTTCGTTTTGGGGCTTCTCGGGCACCAGCGCGAGTTTTTTGTTCGATACCTACCACGTCGACACCTTGTGGCTTATGAGCGTGCGTCAGATTCTCGCCGGTCTACTCTTTATGGCCGTGGTTGTTACGCGCGACCGCGAGCGCCTGATTAAGCTCTGGACCACACCCGCCGATCGCAAGCAGCTGCTGCTCTTTACCGCCTTTGGCCTGCTGTTCAACCAGTTTTGCTATCTTTCGGCCGTGCGCCTGACGAACGCCGGAACCGCGACGGTGCTCCAGTGCCTGCAGCTCGTTATCATCATGGGCTACGCCTGCGTGACCGATCGCCGCATGCCGCGTACTCGCGAAGTCATCGGCATTGGCCTGGCTCTGGGTGGAACCTTTTTAATTGCCACTGGCGGCGACCCTACCAGCCTGAATATCTCGCCGCTTGGCCTGGCAGCAGGTCTTATGTGTGCGGTCAGCGCCGCGTGTATGGCGGTGATTCCCGCCAAGATCCTGCCCGAATACGGTAGCCCCACCGTCACGGGCTCGGCAATGCTCACGGCGGGCGTGGTCTCATGTGTCTTCGTGCAGCCCTGGGCGCATATGCCGGCGCTCGATGCCGCCGGTATCGAGGCGCTCGCGGTGTTCGTGGTTATCGGCTCGTTTTTTGCTTACATGCTCTATATGCAGGGCGTTAAGGACATCGGCTCGGTGCGTGCGAGCCTCATCGGAACTGTGGAGCCGGTTTCGGCGACCATCACCAGCGCCGTTATGCTGGGCACGGTGTTTTTGCCGACCGACCTTATCGGCTTTGTCATGATCATCGTGATGATGTTCCTCACGGTGTAGTTGACGCCGCCGCCAAGACAGAAAAGGTGTTGTGCCGCATTTTCGCCAATTGATGTCCGTGTCTGGAGTTTAGCTGTCGATGCTCAAAATGCCATAAACTTGTAACGTTATGGACTTTTTCATTGCGACTCAATTGCGAGGATTTCTTTATGGCTGGTAATCACTTTAAGGGCAGCGATAGCGGCCGTCCTGCAGTTCCGCCGCGTCCGAACGGGGCTGGTAAGGCCGGCACGCCGGGCGACGCTGGACAGGGCGGCTCCGGTAAGCGCGTGTCCCCGGGCGAGACGGCGATGTTTACCGCTCTGTACGAGCAGTCTCAAAAGGCAAAAAAGACCGGCCGTGCAAGAGGGAATGTCTTTGCGGGCGGTGCAACCTCCGCGTCGCAGTCGAGCGGGGCTCCTTCGGTACCTGCGAACAACGCAGGTGCTGCCAACGCCGCGAATGCCGCCGGCAACGTTAATGCCGGCAAGGCCGACAACAATACTCCCTCTGCCGGTGGCGCGGGGCTTACGGGTAACCTTGGCACGATCTACACCGGCGCCTCCGAGACTGGCACGTTCGCCCGCCTGGATGATAGCGGTACCGAGTTTGCGGGCTCGGGTTCCAAGGAAGATTATTACGATTTTGGCTTGAACTACGGTAGCGACGCTTCGTCGAGTTCGACCTCTGACGGTCTGGTCCGTCATCGCCATCGCAAGGGCGAGCGCAAAAAGCGTCACACCGGCGCCATTATTGCCGCTGTAGTCGCGGTGCTTCTCGTTGCGCTTGGCGCAAGCGGCTTTATGCTGCTTAACTCGGCAAAGACCGTAAAGAGCGAAGCGAAGGAGGCTGTCGAGATCGTCGGTGGCCTTAAGGACAAGGTCACGTCGGGCGATTTTTCGACGCTGCCCGACGACGCGAAGAAGATCGATGAGCTCTGCGACAGCATGAAGGCGGAGACCTCGAGCCCGCTGTGGACGGCGGCTTCGTTTATCCCGGTGTACGGCAGCGATATCAATGCGGCCCGCACCATGATTGACGCCCTGTCCGATGTCTCGAGCAATGCGCTGGTTCCCATGGCCGACAACCTCTCGCAGGCTACGCCCGGCAAGCTGTTCCAGGACGGCATGATTAACGTGTCCGCGCTGCAGGCGGTCGCCGATTCGCTTTCCAGCAGCTCGAAGGTGTTCAAGAGCGCCAACGAGAAGGTCCAGGGCATTGGCGATACTCATATTTCCCAGGTGACCGAGCTGGTCGATAAGGCCAAGGACGGCTTTGCCACCCTCAACGGCGCGGTTGACGCGGCGGAGAAGGTTGCCCCCGTCCTTCCCCAGATGCTCGGCGCCAACGGCCAGACGCGCAACTACCTTATGTACGCCATGAACAACGTCGAGATTCGTGCCTGCGGCGGCTTTGGCGGTTCGCAGGGTCTGATTTCGGTCACCGACGGCCAGATGTCGATTGGCGAGTTTGTTCCCTGCATTGCGCGCAGCAAAGACGAGGCGGTTGAGAGCGTCGACGAAGAAGATGAGACGCTGTTTGGTGACCACAGCAACCTATACATCTCGGGCAACACCTATTCGCCCGACTGGCCCCGTAATTCGCAGCGTGTCGCCGCGCTGTGGAAGTCTGAATATGGTCAGGACGTCGATGGCGTCATTGGTATCGATCCGGTATTCCTGCAGTATCTGTTGGGCCTCGTGGGTAATGTTTCACTGCCCGACGGTACAGTCGTTGACGGTACTAACGCGGCGAAGGTGCTTATGCATGATGTGTACTGGAACTATCCGGTCGAGGAGTCGGACGGCATCTTTGCATCCGTCGCCAGCGCTGCCTTTGACAAGATCCTTGGCGGTATCGGCGACGTCGATGTTGCGAACCTTGTCAGCGCCGTTGAGCGCGGTGCCGAAGAGGGCCGCCTGATCGCGTGGATGAAAAACGATGACGAGCAGAACGCTATCAAGGAGATGAACATCGACGCCTCACTGCCCGATCCGGATGACCCGAGTGAAGATCCCGTTGCTGGTGTCTACTTTAACAACCTGAGCTTCTCCAAGCTCGACTGGTATCTGAACGCCGATACGCAGATTGGTCAGGGCGTGAAGAACGGCGACGGCGCTTGCTCGTATCGCATCACCGTTACCCTGACGAACATCATGACGCAGGAGGAGGCAGGTAAGCTGCCCGACTACGTAGCGGCCAGTGCGCCTGGGACCTCGCGTGACGATGAGCGCTTGTATGTATCACTGTTTGCGCCGACAGGCGGCAGCATTACCGATCTAACCGTCGAGGGGACTCAGTTTGGACTGTTCGCTGCCACTTGGCACGGAGTTCCCTGCTATTCAGGAACCGTTGACCTGCATGCTGGCGAGACGACGACGATCACGTATACGCTGACCACGTCGGCCGAGGCGGGGGACAAGCCGCTTACGCTGCGTCAGACTCCTACATGCCAGGCGGCTCGCGACAGCGCGTCGGCGTAGGGTTTTTCTGGTAGTGCAGATAATCGAGTACCATTTTGGGGCGGACAGGCAATCTGTCCGCCCCTATTTTTGTAAGGAGAGCGCATGAAGTACTTTGGCACCGACGGCTTTCGCGGTGAGGCCAACGTTGGGCTGACGGTAGAGCACGCTTATAAGATCGGCCGCTTTGTGGGCTGGTATTACGGCGCCAACCGCGGGGCCAAGGCGCGCGTGATCGTGGGCAAGGACACGCGTCGCTCGAGCTATATGTTCGAGGCGGCGCTGGTGAGCGGCCTGGTCGCGAGCGGCGCGGACGCCTACATGCTGCACGTGATCCCGACGCCGGGCGTGGCGCATCAGACCGTGGAGGGCTGCTTCGATTGCGGCATCATGATCAGCGCGAGCCACAACCCGTTTTGCGATAACGGCATTAAGCTCGTCAACAGCGACGGCTTTAAGATGGACGAGGACGTGCTGGAGCTCATTGAGGACTACATCGATGGCAAGAGCGAGGTGCCGCTGGCAACGGGCAACCACATCGGCGCCACGGTGGACTACATGCAGGGTCGCAACCGCTACATTGCTTCGCTCATCGCCAGCGCGAACTTTTCGCTGCAGGGCGTCAAGATCGGCATCGATTGCGCCAACGGCTCGGCATCCTCGGTGGCCAAGCCGGTGTTCGACGCACTGGGCGCCGATGTGCGCGTGATCAATGCCGCGCCCGACGGCTTTAACATCAATGTCGACTGCGGCTCTACGCATATTGAGCGCCTGCAGCGCCACGTGGTGGAGCAGGGCCTGGATGTGGGCTTTGCCTACGATGGCGATGCCGACCGCTGCCTGGCCGTGGACGAGCGCGGCCGCGTGATCGACGGCGACCAGATCCTGTACGTGTGCGGTGTGTACCTGAACAAGCACGGGCGTCTCTCGGGCGGTACCGTGGTGCCGACGATCGCCAGCAACTTTGGCCTGATCAAGTCGTTGGAGCTTACCGGCCTGAGTGCCGTGACCAGCGGCGTGGGCGACCGTCACGTGTATGCCAAGATGCGCGAGGGCGGCTACAGCCTGGGCGGCGAGCAGACGGGCCATACGATCTTTGGCGATATCGAGCGCACGGGCGACGGCATTATGACCTCGCTGCGCGTGATGGAAGTGATTCGTGCCGAGCGCGAGACGCTCTCGCAGCTCACGGCTCCGTGCAAGCTGCTGCCACAGGCGCAGGTGGCCGTGCACGTGGCGGACAAGGACGCCGCGCTCGAGAATATGGGCGTGCAGAACGCCATCGCCGAGGCCGAGGCTGCGCTGGCAGGCGAGGGCCGCGTGCTCGTGCGCAAGAGCGGAACCGAGTCGGTTATCCGCGTGCTGGCCGAGGCGCCCGACCAAGCATCCGCCGATGCCGCCATGAAGCGCATCGCCAACGCGCTGGAAGCTCTGTAAGGTAGTCATTGGGGACGTTCTTAAACGACTAGGTGGAAAGGGGACGCTGCGGATTGGTTCCACGGCGTCCCCTTTGCGTTGGCGTGTCGGTTATGCCTTACAGCTCGTAGAGCGTGGTGAACTTGTCCTGCAGGTAGCTGCAGTAGTAGCGGGCATCGAATGCCATGCCGCAGGCGCCCTTGATGAGCTCCGGCGCGTCCTTGGCGCGGCCCCACTGCCAAATGTGCTCGCCCAGCCAGGCGCGGACGGGTGTCAGGTCGCCGCTCGCGCAGGCGCCGGTAAGGTCGACGCCGTCGCGGCACATGGCCGGCACAAACATGGCGTCGTAGGCGCTGCCCAGCGCATAGGTGGGGAAGTAGCCAAACGAGCCGCCGCTCCAGTGCGTATCCTGCAGGCAACCACGCGTGTCGTCGGGAACCGGAATGCCCAGGTACTCATCCATGAAGCGATTCCAAAGCGCGGGGATATCCTTGGCTGTGGCCTCGCCGGCAAACAGCATGCGCTCGATCTCGTAGCGCACCATAACGTGCAGCGGATAGGTGAGCTCGTCGGCCTCGGTGCGGATCAGCGAAGGCTGCGCAATGTTCACGGCGTGGTAGAGCGTGTCCTCGTCGACGTCGCCGTAGACCTCGGGTGCGTGGCGGCGCAGCACCTCGAGCAGCGGTCCCATAAAGGCACGGCTGCGACCCACGGTGTTCTCGAAAAAGCGGCTCTGGCTCTCGTGGATGCCCATGGAGGTGCCGCCCTCAAGACAGGTGCGCGCATAGGCGGGATTGACGCCCAGCTCGTACATGGCATGTCCCGCCTCGTGGATGATGCTGTAGACGTTGGAGATGCAATCGTTCTCGTAGATGTGTGTCGCGATGCGCGCGTCACCCACGGCAAAGCCCTCGCTAAACGGGTGTTCGGTAAAGGCAAGCGTGGTGTCGTTCAGGTTCAGGCCGACGAGCTTCATAAGGTCGAAGCTCATGGCGCGCTGGGCGGCCTCGGGCACGCGGGCGTGCAAAAAGTCGGCAGCGGGCTGCTGGCCGCGCTCGCCGATGGCGTGCACGAGCGGCACGACCGTCGCCTTAACCTCATCGCAAAACGCATCGAAGCTCTTGGCGGAAAGGCCGCGCTCGTACTGGTCGAGCCAAACGTCGTATGGGTCGCGCTTGGGGTCCATGAGTTCGGCCTGATGCTTAAGTTGGGCGATGATTCTATCCACATAGGGCTCAAAACTCGCCCAGTCGTTGGCCGTCTTGGCCTTGTGCCACACGGCGTCGGCCTCGCAGGTGAGCCTGGTCCAGGCCTCGGCCTCCTCGGTAGGAATAACGCTTGCCTCGCGCTGGTCGCGGCCGAGCACGCGGATCTCGTCGAGCAGCTGCGGGTCGTCTACGTGTCCGCCTGCAACCGTCTCGCGCGCTAACGAGCGTACGAGCTCAACGGACTTCTCGCTGGTCAGTAGCTTGTGATGCTCGCCGGCAAGCGTGCCCATGGCGTCGGCACGGGCGGCAGCACCGTTGGCAGGAGCAATCGTCGCTCCATCGAACTCGGCAATCTTGAGCAGGTACTCGCGAGTCCACAGCTTGCCCTCGAGTTTGCGGAACTTTTTGACGGCCTTGTCGACTTTAGCAGCCTTGACGCCCTTGGCAGCCTTTGCCACGGCGGCCTGGGCCTTCTTATCGAGTTTCTTTCCCATACCGTATCCTTAATCTCGCAGGCCGAGCGCCGCAGGCGGGTGCGCGGCCAATTTGCACAGCTACCTGCCTTGTACCCAGCGCGAACAAAACGGAACGCGGCGATGCGCTCGCGAAATGTGTTATCCTATAGCCCAATGCGTTGACGGAGAGGGTTTTGCCCGCCGCGTCGCCGGCAAGAGAGGGAAGGTCATGGGCTGCAAGCCTTCCTGCGGTGGCAAGGGCCAAGCGTTCACTCCCGAGCAGCAACCTCAACGGGCGCGCGGCCAGCGGCGGCGAAGCCCCAGTAGGGAAGCCGTGAGCCTCGCGATAAGGGGCGCAGAGTGGGCGCGGCGGGCCAGACATCCGCCGGGTCAAACAAGGTGGTACCGCGGAATTCAACCGTCCTTGGGCAATGCACATGCCCGAGGGCGGTTTTTTGTTACCGAACCGGGCCGCGCATCCGCAGCATCGGGCGGCGTCAGCCGTCCCGGAGCGCGGATACGCGAGAGACGAAAGGGAAGACATGAGTCTGATTGATGATCTGGTCAAACTCGAGGAAGAGGCCAAGGAGCTCGTCACTAGCGCCGACGACGCCGCCAAGCTCGAGGCTGCGCGCGTTGAGCTGCTCGGTCGCAAGGGCCGTATCACCGGCCTGATGCGCATGATGGGCAAGCTCGCCCCCGAGGATCGTCCCATGATGGGCAAACGCGCCAACGAGATGCGCCAGCTGATCGAGGGCATGCTCGACGAGCGCACCACCGAGATGAAGGCCGCCGCCCTCAAGCACGCACTCGAGCACGAGGCCGTCGACATCACGCTGCCGGGCATCCGTCCGCAGATCGGTCACCAGCACCTGATCAAGCAGATCATCGAGGAGGCCGAGGACATTTTCTGCGGCATCGGCTACACCGTCGAGTCCGGCCCCATGGTCGATACCTCCTACTACAACTTCACCGCGCTCAACGCCCCCATGGATCACCCGAGCCGCTCGGCCCGCGATACCTTCTACGTGGTCGACAACAACCCCGGCAGCGTCGCGCACCCCGAGGCGCATGCCCATGGCGAGTCCGACGTACTGCTGCGCACCCAGACCTCGGGCGTGCAGATCCACACCATGGAGTCGCAAAAGCCGCCCATCTACATGATCTGCCCGGGCACCGTCTATCGTCCCGACACGGCCGACGCCTGCCATCTGCCGCAGTTCAACCAGATCGAGGGCCTGGTCGTCGACGAGGGCATCACCTTTGGCGATCTTAAGGGCACGCTCGACTACTTTGTTAAGTGCATGTTTGGCGAGGATCGCAAGACGCGTTACCGCCCGCACTTCTTCCCCTTCACCGAGCCTTCCTGCGAGGTGGACGTGAGCTGCCACGTGTGCGGCGGCAAGGGCTGCAACTTCTGCAAGCACAGCGGCTGGATCGAGATCCTGGGCTGCGGCATGGTCGACCCCAACGTCCTGATCAACTGCGGCATCGACCCCGAGAAGTACACCGGCTTCGCCTTTGGCATTGGCGCCGAGCGCGTCGCGGCCCTGCGCTACGACCTGCCCGATCTGCGCACGTTGATGACTGGTGACATGAGGTTCTTGAACCAGTTCTAGAACGCTTTCTTCTTAGTTGCAGTTTCCGGCTCAAAGCCGCATTTATGAAAGGAGACCAGTTATATGCGCGTTTCTTACGACTGGCTCAAGACCATGATCGATATTCCGGAGGATCCCAAGACCCTTTCGGACGAATATATCCGTACCGGCACCGAGGTCGAGGCGATCGACACCGTGGGCGAGTCCTTCGACCACGTGGTGACCGCCAAGGTGCTCACCAAGACCCCGCACCCCGATAGCGACCACATGTATGTGTGCTCGGTCGACGTGGGCGACAAGAACCTCGACGCCGACGGCAACCCCGCTCCGCTGCAGATCGTCTGCGGCGCGCAGAACTTTGAGGCCGGCGACCACATCGTCACGGCCATGATCGGCGCAGTTCTGCCCGGCGACGTCAAGATCAAGAAAAGCAAGCTTCGCGGCGTCGTGTCCATGGGCATGAACTGCTCCGCGCGCGAGCTCGGCCTGGGCGGCGACCACTCCGGCATTATGATCCTGCCCGAGGATACGCCCTGCGGCATGCCGTTTGCCGAGTATGTGGGCTCGAGCGACACCGTGCTCGACTGCGAGATTACGCCCAACCGTCCCGACTGCCTGTCCATGATCGGCATGGCCCGCGAGACCGGCGCCATCTTCGACCGCGATTTTCACGTTGAGCTGCCCGCCATCAAGGCCGAGACCGGCCGCGCGACCGACGACGAGCTTTCGGTCGAGATTGCCGACGAGGGCCTGTGCGACCGCTACGTCGCCCGCATCGTGCGCAACGTGAAGGTCGGCCCCTCGCCCGACTGGATGGTCAAGCGCCTCAACGCCCTGGGCGTGCGTCCGCACAACAACATCGTCGACATCACCAATTACGTGATGATGCTCACCGGTCAGCCGCTGCACGCCTTTGACCTGGACACCTTTGCCGAGCGCGATGGCAGGCGTCACGTGGTGGTTCGCGCCGCCCAACAGGACGAGAAGTTTACGACCCTCGACGGCGAGGAGCGCACGCTCGACGCCGGCATGGGCCTCATTACCGACGGCGAGCGTCCCGTGGCGCTGGCCGGCGTTATGGGCGGCATGGATTCCGAGATCGAGGACGACACCGTCGACGTGATGGTCGAGAGTGCCTGCTTCAACGCCGGTCGCACTTCGCACACCAGCCGCGATCTGTCGCTGATCTCCGACGCCTCCATTCGCTTTGAGCGTCAGGTCGACGAGACCGGCTGCGTGGATGTCGCCAACGTTACCTGCGCGCTCATCGAGGAGATTGCCGGCGGCGAGGTTGCTCCCGGCTATGTCGACGTTTTCCCCGCGCCCAAGACCATCGACAGCATCAAGCTGCGCCTGGCCCGCGTGCACGCCATTTGCGGTGCCGATATCGAGCCCGACTTTATCGAGCGTTCGCTCACCCGTCTGGGCTGCACCGTCGAGTGCGACGGCGAGGACTTTATGGTTACCCCGCCGAGCTTCCGCCCCGACCTGCCGCGCGAGATCGACCTGATCGAGGAGGTCCTGCGCCTGTGGGGCATGGGCCGCGTGACGGCGACCATCCCGGCTGCCAAGAACCACATCGGCGGCCTGACTCGCGAGCAGAAGCTCACCCGCAAGGTCGGCGAGATCCTGCGCGCCTGCGGCCTCAACGAGACCACGACCTTTGGCTTTGCCGCTCCGGGCGACCTGGAGAAGATCGGCATGTCCACCGAGGGCCGCGGCTGCCCCGTGGTACTCATGAACCCGCTGGTGGCCGAGCAGACCGAGATGCGCCGCTCGCTGCTGCCGGGTCTGTTGCAGTCCGTTGCCTATAACGAGGCGCACGGTACGCCCAACGTACACCTGTACGAGGTCGGCAGCCTGTTCCATGGCCGCGAGAACGCCAGCCTGCCCAAGGAGACCAAGTCCGTCGCGGGCGTGCTCTCGGGCCAGTGGAGCGAGCAGTCTTGGAGCATGAAGTACCGCAAGCTGCGTTTCTTCTTTGGCAAGGGCATCGTCGAGGAGCTGCTCGCCCAGCTGCGCATCGAGAAGGTTCGCTTCCGTCCCGTCGAGGGCGAGGGCTATGCCTTCCTGCAGCCGGGTCGTGCTGCCGAGGTCCTGTCCGGCGGCACCGTGCTGGGTTGGGTCGGCGAGATCCACCCCGAGGCGCGCGAGGCTATGGGCATTGACGAGGTCGTCGTCGCCTTTGAGCTCGACTTGGATAAGCTGATCAAGGGCGCCCGCAACCAGGAGAACTACCGTGAGTTCTCGCAGTACCCGGCCGTTGAGCACGACCTCGCTATCGTGGTTGACAACACTGTGACCTGCGAGGATCTTGAGCGTCGTATTACGAGTGCCGGCGGCAAGCTGCTCGAGGGCGTGCGCCTGTTCGATGTCTACCGCGATCCGGTCCGCATCGGCAAGGGCAAGAAATCCATGGCCTTTGCGCTTACGTATCGCTCCGACGACCACACGCTCACCAGCGAAGAGGTCGAAAAGGCGCACCAGAAGATCGTCACCAAGGTGTGCAAGGGCGTAAACGGCGAGGTCCGCGGCTAGGTCCTGCGCCGGATATAGGCCAGCGTCGGCTGCCGCCGAGTCTTACGTGACTGCTGTTTTCGGTATAAGGCACCGTTGAGCCTTCATATATGACACGCGCATTACATAACGGCGTGCTGCTTTGTCGGCAGTGCGCCGTTTTGCTATGATAGCCCGCGGCGTGTTACGAATCTGACAATGCGTAACACTGACAAGGTGATTCAAGCGGCGTTGCAATTCTGTGCGTCGATAACCGGGAGGCGTATATGCACATTCCAGATAACTACCTGTCCCCGCAGACCGATGCCGTTATGGCGGTGGCGATGGTGCCCGTTTGGGTCCATTGCATCAAAAAGGTACGCGCCACGCTCGATCGCGAGCACATGGCTTTCCTGGGCATCTGCGCTGCGTTCTCCTTCTTGCTCATGATGTTTAACGTGCCGCTGCCCGGCGGCACCACGGGTCACGCCGTCGGCGGTGCACTCATCGCGCTGCTGCTGGGCCCCGAGGCCGCGGCCATTGCGGTTTCGGTCGCACTGGCACTGCAGGCGCTGCTGTTTGGCGACGGCGGCATCCTGTCCTTTGGCGCTAACTGCTTTAACATGGCCTTCGTGTTGCCGTTTGCCGCAGCCATCGTGTTCCGCGCGCTTAACAGCCGTTTGCACGACAAGAGCTGGGGCACCTCGGTCTCGGCCATCGTAAGCGGCTGGGTCGGCCTGTGCCTGGCGGCCCTGTGCGCAGCAATCGAGTTTGGTATTCAGCCGATGCTTTTCACGAATGCTTCGGGCGCTCCGCTGTACTGCCCCTTCCCGCTGTCCATTGCCATTCCGGCCATGATGATCCCGCATATGTTGGTAGCCGGCGTGGTCGAGGGCGTGGCGACTGCCGCGATCTACGGCTTTATCAAGAAGACGGCGCCGAGCGTTATCGTCGGCCCCGAAGCCGCCGATGGACAGCTTGCTGCCGAGGGCGCTGCTGCAAAGAAGACCTCGCTGGTCCCGACGCTCATCTTGGTTGCCGTGCTTGTCGTGGCCACGCCGCTGGGCCTGCTGGCCACGGGTGACGCCTGGGGTGAGTGGGACGCCGAGGGCGCCGCGACCGCCGTTCGGGAGGCTGGCGACGACAGCCTGCAGGCTTCGGTCGGTCTCGACACCCCGACCTTTGCCGACGCTCTGCCTACGGGTGATTACCTGCAGGCCTATTCCGAGGAGCAGGGTCTCGGCTTTGCCGGTCAGGCTGCCATGTATATCC
>UQIG01000045.1 GCA_900541135.1 uncultured Collinsella sp. | reverse complement strand
GGGTCGTTAGCTCAGTTGGTAGAGCAGGGGACTCTTAATCCCAAGGTCCAGGGTTCGACCCCCTGACGGCCCACCACACGATATCTCCTCTAAAGTCCGCCACAACGGACTTTAGCTTTGGGTCGTTAGCTCAGTTGGTAGAGCAGGGGACTCTTAATCCCAAGGTCCAGGGTTCGACCCCCTGACGGCCCACCAAAGCATGGTAAAGCGACTGGCTTAGGCTGGTCGCTTTTTTGTTAACCTCGCATGGGGTCGAACCCGAAAGGGCGCGGCCGCTTTCACAGATTGAGTCTACCCTGGGGATCGGTGAAACCGTCAGTACCCTCCTTGAGTTTCTTCTCGTCTGCCTTCACGCGACGCTCGAGCTTTTTTGTATCCTCGGCAGGCGGTAGGTTCTCGGGAACAATTCCGCGGTCGATGAGGCTGCCACGCACGCTCGTGTTGTTCTCGACGTGTTCTTGTTTGATCTGGTCCAGACCGTACAAGTCGTGTTCCTCGGCGTTGAAGGCCGTCATCGAGTTCGTGAGGTCCTTTGCTTTGATGAGGACATCGGCTAACCTGTCCGCCAATGCCGCGCTCTTGGGTACGCCGAGCTGCTGCTTCATTTCCGCCGTGCTTCTGCCGCCGAATAACGCCTCATCGCCCTTCGACTTGATGATCGCGAATCCTTTGGAGTCCACGCCGCGTTTGAACGCAATACCCGAGAGCTGTTTCTCTGAATCGGATAGCGAGTGGCGCGCCTGCAAGCGCTGAATCTCTGCGAAGCGCTGCTCTATGAGCTCTTGGCGGCGCGTCTGCACGGCAAAGTATGCCTGGGCGAGCGCGATCTCTGGCTTGTTTGGGTCTCCGTTTTGGGCGATTAAATAGCATGCGTAGCGCGTCAGCTTGTAGTCTTTTACGGCTCGTTTGGCGATGCCGGCATCTACCATTTTGCTGGCCTCAGCAAAATGGGCGGCAACAGGCATTTTATTGGTGTCACACGATGCCATGGATCTCTTAACTGCAGTCTCAAAATTACGCCATTGGGTGTATCCGAGGGGTTCCATTAAATCGCGTGCGAGCCAATACTCAACGCCGTCTTCTACATGGGCGTAGCTGTCAAGTTCGACACGCCATTTCTCGATATCCCTGCTGTCCATATCTCTTCCTTTCTGTTCGTTTGTCTACGTGGACTATGTCGACTCCGTATTCAGAATGAGTATATTTGCCCGCGCGGACACGAATGGGCCCTGTGTCGCTTTGAGTTCACGGGACCCATTAATATCGAGAAGTTGTGTTCTGCTCTGGAGGGGTGCTCGGCTTAGTCCGCTCGATAGTGCGAACCCAGGCTTTCGGTCCGCTTGCGCATGGCTTTGACCATTTCCTGTGCTAGTTGAATCTGCGATTGCAGGCGGGCGAGGGCAGCGATTTCGCTGTCGTTGGCATGTGGCTTATTTAGAGCCGTGGCTTCGTCTTGCAGGCTTTCAAGCTGTTGCAGGGCCTCGGATAGGCCTGTTTCGGTCCTGTTGATCATGCAAAAGGTGCTCATCGTGTGCCTAAGGCTGTGTGTCAGGCGTTCGGCATCTGTTGCGGCAATGCCGTACTGGGGGAGGGTGATATCCGCCTTCAGGGCCGCCTCAGGCTCTTTCTGCGCTGCAAGGGCTGCCGATGCGCCCGCGATACGTCCGAATACGATGCCGTTGGCGCTTGACAAGCCACCAATGCGGTCGGCGCCGTGCATGCCGCCTGTCGCCTCGCCGCAAGCGTAGAGGCCCTCAACGCCCGTGTGCGCGGTCTTATCGATCTTGATGCCGCCGTTAGCGGCGTGGGCATACATCGCAACGCGCATCTCGTCGGTCGGCGCGATGCCGTGCTCGTCTTGCAGCCAGGTGGCAAAGGTCTGCACAAACTCTGGGACATCCTCGCGGGGGAAGTCGTAGTGGAGTGCCAGGCCTTCGACACCTGCCTGATCGATGACGAGATCGATAGCGCGGGAGGCCAAGCGTGACGTGAAGGGACCATATCCAGAGCGCTGCTCGAGCAGGTCGTCCAGCTTGTCGTCGGCAATATCTACCGGCTGGTCTACGTGCACGTAGCGCCAGGTTTTCTCATTGAAGACCAAGTTACGCCTGGGCTCGATGAAGCCGGGCATCATCTGCATGAACTCTATATTAGTAAGTGTTGCGCCGTGCGCCAGCGCGATGGCCTGCGAGGAACTGAGCACATCAGCCGACGTAAGGCTGCGCTCGAACAGGCCGCCTGTGCCACCGGCTGCGATGACCGTGGCCTTGGCAGCAAAGGGCACGATTCGATTTTCGGTAAGGTCGTAGAGTACGGTTCCGGTTATTCTGCCGTTCGTGTCCTCAACAAGGTCGATAAGCTCATGGCGGGGGAGCAGGCGAATGCCGAGCGACTCGATCCAGGTCGTCAGAGCGTCCTCAAGGGGCTTGCGGGTGAGGCCGCGCCACATGCGCGTCTTGTGGTCAAAGCAGGGGATAAATTGCTTTTGTTGAGCACTCTTGGCGCTTTGCGGACGCTGGAGCTCAACGCCCAGGTCTTGCTCGAGCCAGTCAATCGCTTGGGGAATGCCGTGGACGAACGCTTGGACGAGTTCGGGGTCGGCAACGCCGCCGCCGACGGCCAGGATGGTGTCGATGAGGTCCTGCTCGTCGTCTTCGTTAACGGGTCCGATAACCCCTAGGCCCCAGGTTCCGGGGAAGAAGCTCGATCCACTCATAGTCTTGCCGGCGCTTGCCACAGTGACGGTTGCACCCGTGCGTGCCGCTTCGATGGCGGCGCAAAGGCCCGCAATGCCAGATCCAATTACCAGTACATCAGTCGATTCCATCGGATTCCTTTCTCGTCCGGCGCATTGTCGCACGGGTGATCGGCAATGGGGCCGCAAAGACTCGGCAAATCGGTAAAGGGCAAATATGGCAGGTGGGCGTCATGGACGCTCTGACGCTCCATCTCATCACATCTTGTATTTCGCCCCAACTGATATATCGGCATTAGCTACCCTGCGACAGCGCAAACAAAAAGAGCCGCTACCCGGGTGGGTAGCGGCTCCAAAGCTCAACTATATGAGCATCGCGCGGGCGCGATTAGGCCTTGAGGGCCTCCTCGACGGCGACAGCGCAGGCGACGGTGGCACCGACCATGGGGTTGTTGCCCATGCCGATGAGACCCATCATGTCGACGTGCGCAGGCACGGAGGAAGAACCGGCGAACTGGGCGTCGGAGTGCATGCGGCCCATGGTGTCGGTCATGCCGTAAGAGGCAGGGCCGGCGCCCATGTTGTCCGGGTGCAGGGTACGGCCAGTGCCGCCACCAGAAGCGACGGAGAAGTACTTCTTGTCAGCCTCGAGGCGCTCCTTCTTGTAGGTGCCAGCGACGGGGTGCTGGAAGCGCGTGGGGTTGGTGGAGTTACCGGTGATCGAGATGTCGACGTTCTCGTGCCACATGATGGCAACGCCCTCGCGGACGTCGTCGGCGCCGTAGCAGTTGACGGCGGCGCGGGGACCATCGGAGTAGGGGATGGTCTCGACGACCTTGAGCTCGCCCGTGAAGTAGTCGAACTGGGTCTTCACGTAGGTGAAGCCGTTGATGCGGGCGATGATCTGAGCAGCGTCCTTGCCCAGTCCGTTGAGGATGACGCGCAGCGGCTTCTTGCGAGCCTTGTTGGCGTTCAGAGCCAGGCCGATAGCACCCTCAGCGGCAGCGAAGGACTCGTGACCGGCCAGGAAGGCGAAGCACTCGGTGTCGTCGGAGAGCAGCATAGCGCCCAGGTTGCCGTGGCCCAGACCGACCTTGCGGTCCTCGGCGACGGAGCCGGGAACGGTGAAGGCCTGGATGCCCTCGCCGATGATGGCGGCAGCCTCAGAAGCGGACTTGGCGCCACGCTTGACAGCGAGAGCGCAACCGAGGGTGTAGGCCCACTCGGCGTTCTGGAAGGCGATGGACTGGGTGTTGTTGACGATCTCACGCGGGTTGAAGCCCTTGTCGGTGCAGATCTGCAGAGCTTCCTCGAGGGAGGCGATGCCGTTGTCGGCGAGGCACTTGTTGATCTTGTCAGCGCGGCGCTCGTAACCTTCGAACGTAACAGTCATAGTTATTTCCCTCCCTTTCTACTCGTGAACCGGGAACACGCTGGCGACGGAGTGAGTCTCCTCGTCGGTGCGCGGGTCGATGTACTTGGCAGCGTTCTCCCACTGACCATAGTGGCCCATAGCGCCAGCGATGGCCTCCTCGGGGGTCTTGCCGGCCTTGACGGCGTCGGTGAACTTGCCGAGGTTCAGGAACTCGAAAGCGATGATCTCGTTCTTGTCGTTGAGAGCCATGCGGGTGACGTAGCCCTGAGCGAGCTCGAGGTAACGAGCGCCCTTGGCCTTGGTGCCGAACATGGTGCCGACCTGAGAGCGAAGGCCCTTGCCGAGGTCGTCGAGGGAGGCGCCCACGGGCAGGCCGCCCTCGGAGAACGCGGTCTGGCTGCGGCCGTAAACGATCTGCAGGAAGATCTCGCGCATAGCAACGTTGATGGCGTCGCAGACGAGGTCGGTGTTGAGGGCCTCGAGGATGGTCTTACCGGGAAGGATCTCGGAAGCCATGGCGGCAGAGTGGGTCATACCCGAGCAGCCGATGGTCTCAACGAGGGCCTCCTCGATGATGCCGTCCTTGACGTTCAGCGTGAGCTTGCAGGCGCCCTGCTGAGGTGCGCACCAACCCACACCGTGCGTAAGACCGGAGATGTCGGAAATCTCCTTAGCCTGGACCCACTTGCCCTCCTCGGGGATGGGTGCGGGGCCGTGGTATGCACCCTTGGCAACGGGGCACATGTTCTCCACTTCCTGTGAGTACTGCATGCCTCTCCTCTCTATCGTGTTGGCGTCCCGTCTGGGGGCCGTGGCTGGCGATTGCCGGGCGACCCTTCGAAAGGGACATGACATGCAGCCCCTATAATACCGCGAAATGCACGGAATATTCGGCGAACGGCTCAGTTTTCGTAGCGAGATGCGCGGAACTTTCAATTGAAACGGTTTAACTCTATATTCTGTGGTCGTGCACTTCCGTAGAGGGGGTCCGTCTTGGGCAAGCTTTTGGTCAGCTTTTGTAAGCGTTGCAGGGGTTGACCTGTTGCAACGGTGCCGTTCGCCGCCTGTTTACTGCCTTTGGCCGCGCGAGCGAATTGTTTTGCGTGAATGTTTTGATGGCACGCTTCAATCGTGCTGTATTGGATGGCAAGCAGATCCCGGCGAAGGGAGCGCCATGCAGCGCGTTTGGAGAACGGTTACCGGCTTTTACCATGTCTGTGCCCGCGGTACGGGCAAGCAGCTCATCTTTGAGGGCGATGAAGACCGGTGGGAGTTCTTGGAGCTGATGCGTGAGTGCTGCCGCAAGGCGGGCGTGACGGTTATCGCCTGGTGCCTTATGGGCAATCACGTGCGTCTGGTGCTTGCAGATTACGAGGACGCGATGAGCGCGGCGATGCACCGGCTGCTTTTGACGTACGCGCGGCGGTTCAATAAACGCACGGGGCGCACAGGGCATCTGTTCCAGAACCGTTTTGACCGGCGCTCGCTCGATACCGACTGGCAGGTGATGGAGGCTATTCGCTCCGTTCACGCCGATCCGCAGGAGGCGGGCATCAGTCTCATTGAGCGTTATCCCTGGAGCAGCTTTCCGGAGCATTTGTGCGCTTACGACGGTGACGCGGCCGATGTCGCGAGGGGATTTTCTGATCCTTCTTGCGTGCTTGAGCTTTTTGGTTCTGCCGAGGGCTTTATTGCCTATTCGCTTTCGACGCCCGACAGCGGCGAACCGGCGCTGCGCGATATGAAAGAGACGGAGTGGGAACGCCACGCCTTTGCCAACAAGTTGGCGAAGGAGCTAGGGGTTCCGCTCAACGGGGTTAAAACTGTACCGCCGGCGCAGCGCGATACCGTTATTGTTGGATTGAACAATGCCGGCTTTACAGTGCGTCAGATTGAGCGGTATACCGGGATTGGCAAAAGTACCGTCTCTCGTATCGTGCGCGCCCGCGCGCGAACGGCGATGCGGGCTGGCGGAAACGTGATGTAGGGTCGCCTGTTCACCGCAGCTGGGGTCGTCCATACGCCGCAACCAGCGTTCAAAAGCTTGGTACGGTAACTGCACTTCTTAATATGCATAGAACAATCGTCATCTTGCATAAAATAACAGCTCAGTCCGGGTTTGCCCGTGCCTACCCCCGTCTGCGCCGTGCAAAAAACGGAGTTTTCAGCATCGTGGTGCTGTCGGCACTGCCACAATCTTGCAACACACGGGCCCCTAAGCTATTGATCCCTGCCGTTGCACCCCCGGAGTATGTGCCTGCGTCCCGTCAGACCGCGATGTCTGGTCTAAAACACAATATTTATGCGCCTGGAGACGTTGATTAACGCTTCCGATGCGTATGGACACAGCTTGGCGTGCTGAATACTCGCAAAAATGCACGCAGCATCCTATGGGACCCTTCTGCGGCAGGCGCGAAGCGAGTCGGAGCTCAGCAGAACGGGGCTTGGCGCATTGCTTGGCGGGTCCGGGGCCCTGCCGCAGGCCTTTGGTGCTGTGGAAAACGCCCGTGTTCGCGTCTGCTGTGTGGTAAATGACAGACGGAGCGCCGGACGCGCGGACTTCGTGCGTCCGGCGCTCATTAGGAAAAACAGAGCCGCCCGTATCGGGCGGCTCGGCAATCAAAAACCTTGGATTCGGAGCATACGCTACTGGTTAGCTTGCCCCTCGAGCATGCCGTCGAGGGTGCGCCAGGCGAGCTCGGCGCATTTGACGCGGGCGGGCATGTGCGAGATGTCCTGGAGCTGGGCGGCTTCGTCCAGGTCTTCCAGGTCCTCCTCGGAGAGCTTCTCGCCGCGGATCATGGCGAGGAAGAGCTCTGCCAGGCGGCGAGCTTCCTCGACGGTCTCGCCGGTGATGAGATCGGCCATGATGTCGGCACTGGCCTGGCTGATGGCGCAGCCGTGGCCGGTAAAGGAGGCCTCCTCGATCACGTTGTTCTCGACACGCAGCTGCAGAGTGAGCTCGTCTCCGCAGCTGGGGTTGATGCCGTCGTGCTCGTGCGTGGGAGCATCCATCTCGTACTTGTAGTCGGGGTGCGAGTTGTGCTCCATAAATGTGGTGGAGGTGTACAGATTACCCATTGAACGTGCTCCAAACGTGATGCAGGCCGGCGATGAACTTGTCAATGTCGGCCTTGTCGTTGTAGAAGGCCACGCTGGCGCGGCAGCAGGCAAGGTTCTCGACGCCCAGCCAGGTGAGCAGCGGCTGTGCACAGTGGTGACCGGCGCGGATGCAGACGCCGTCCATGTCCATGATGCTCGCAACGTCGTGCGGGTGGATGCCGCGGACGTTAAAGCTCACAACGCCGTGGTGGTTGTCCCAATAGATGGAGCCGATGATCTGGACAAAGTCGAGCTGCATGAGCTCGCCCATCAGGTAGTGGACGAGTGCCTGCTCGCGTGCCTGGATGTTCTCGTAACCCACCGTGTTGACCAGGTAGTCGAGTGCCGCACCCGTGGCGAAGATGCCGGCGGCGCCCTGTGTGCCGGCCTCGAATTTCTCGGGAACGGGCGCCCAGACGGCGTCCTGCTCGGTAACAGAGTCGATCATCTCGCCGCCGGTGAGCATGGGCGGCATGGCGTTGAGCAGGTCCATCTTGCCCCACAGCACGCCGATGCCCATGGGGCCCATAGCCTTGTGTGCGCTAAAGGCAAAGAAGTCGGCGCCCAGGTCGGCCACATCGACCGGCATGTGCGGCAGCGACTGCGCACCGTCGACGACCAGGTAGCCGCCATACTTGTGCACGAGCTTGCCGAGGTTCTTGACTGGGTTCTCGACTCCCAACACGTTGGAGACCTGACCCACGGCCAGAATCTTGGTCTTGGGACCAACCTTGGCAAGAACCTCCTCGGTGGTGAGCTGACCGGTCTTGGTGGGGTAGAGGTAGACGAGCTTGGCGCCGGTCTCGCGGCAGACCTGCTGCCACGGAATCAGGTTGGAGTGGTGCTCCATGATGGTGATGACGACCTCGTCGCCCGGCTCGAGGACTGTGGGTGCAAAGCTCTTGGCGACCAGGTTGAGCGACTCGCTCGTGTTGCGGGTGAAGACGACCTCGTTGGCCTGGGCAGCGCCGATGAGGTCGGCGATCTGCTGGCGCACCTTCGCGATAGCCTCAGTGGCCTCGACGGACAGCGAGTACAGGCCGCGCAGAGGGTTGGCGTTCATGCGCTGGTAGAAGTCGCGCTCGGCGTCGAGCACACAGGCAGGACGCTGCGCGGTGGCGGCACTATCGAGGAAGGCGATCTCGGGGTGCTGCTGGAACAGCGGGAACTGCGCCTTGTAGGGATTGGTCTCGATGTCGACGGTAGGCCAGCCGCGCGAGGCCTCGTCGCTGGCGTCGAGCTCCATAGGCTCCGGTGCGGTACAGGTGTCGCATTTAACGTGCTCGGTGTCGATCATGCGAGCTCCTCTTCAAAGTTGTCGATCAGGTTGTTGCCCAAGCGGACGACGGCGGCGCGGGTGCGCTCGTCGGTGGCGGAAAGTGCGGCGTCCTCCAGCTTGGCGCGGACGAACAGGTCCTCGGCGGCGTTTTGGTCAAGGCCGCGGCAGGCGAGGTAGAACAGTTGCTCGTCGCGGACGTGGCCGATGGTGGCTCCGTGGTTGCCGGCGACGTCGTCCTCGTCGCAGAGAATGACGGGAACGGTCTTGTTGTCGACGCCCTTGTTGGCCAAAAGCACCGTCTCGCGCTCGGTGCCGGTTGCGCCCTTGCAGCCGTGCACGAGGTCGATGGTGCCACGGTAGACCTTCTTGGACGTGCCAGTCAGCACGCCGTTGGCGTCGATCTCGCACTCGGTCTTGCGGCCGCGGTGGCGCAGCTCGTAGTTAAAGTCGCGCACCTGCTCGCGGGCGCCCAGGTAATCGGTATCGATCGTCACCTTGGCGGTATCGCCCAGCAGGTCGCCGGCAAGGCCGGTGGCGCTGGCGCCAGCACCCAGGACGGTGTGCTGCACGTTGACGCGCGCGCCCTCGTCCAGGAACAGGCCGGTGTCGTCGAGCGCGATCCAGCTATCGTCGAGCGTCTGCGTGCAGGTCACGTTGACGGTGGCGTACTCGTGGGCGCACACGCGTAGCGCGGAGCCCACGACGCCTTGGCCGGCAACGGGGGAGTCCAGGGCTATGCGCAGGTCGAGCGTTGCCTGCGGACGGGCGACGACATCGATGGCGGCGATGGCCGCGGCAGCGTCGACGCCACTCACGCGCACGGTAACCGTGGCGTGCTTGTATGCGGGCACATCGATGACGACGCGCTTGGTGGCGTGGTCGGCCAGGTAGGTGTAGGTAGCCTCGCCCATGCCAGTCTCGAAGGCCTCGGCAGGGGAGAGCTCCTCCTCGAGCTTGATGGCGCCGGCCTGGTAGATGGAGGTGGCGGGCACGTCGAGCTCGGTCTCGGGCGTGATGCGGGCGCGGTCGGCGGCGTCGCCGGGGGCGGAGGCGCGGTGCTCGGGGAAGCGCTCGGCCATGGTGTCCATGGCGGCTTCGAACGCGTCTGCCACGCCAGTAAACTGCTCGTCCAAGCCCTCGACCTCAACGGCCTCGGTGGGAGCGGCGGCAAGCTCGTCAGAGAGCTCGAGCTTGGTCTGATTCATCTTCAGCCAGCCCCAAGTGGCGGCCGGCATCGCGTTGACCTGCTCAAGGGTGGTAGCAGCGGTGTTAGTGGTCTGTTTCATTATCCGATCGCTCCTTCCATCTCGAGCTTGATCAGGTTGTTCATCTCGACGGCGTACTCCAGCGGCAGCTCCTTGGAGACCGGGTTGGCAAAGCCGTTGACGATCATGGTACGGGCCTCTTCCTCCGAGATACCGCGGCTCATCAGGTAGAACACCTTGTCGTCGCCGATACGTCCGATGGTGGCCTCGTGGCCGATGTCGACGTTCTTGGCGCGGATGTCCATGGCTGGAATAGTGTCGGAGCGGCTTTGGTCGTCGAGCATCAGCGACTGGCAGCTCACGGTTGCCTTGGAGCCCTCGGCCTTAGGCGTGGCCACGATGGAGCTGCGGAAGGTCTGGATACCGCCGCTCTTAGAGATGCCCTTGGTCTCGACGGTTGCCGAGGTTTCGGGTGCGTTGAGCACGACCTTGCAGCCGGTGTCGAGGTTTTGACCGGCGCCGGCAAAGGTGATGCCGGTAAAGCTCGAGCGGGCGCGGCGGCCGTTGAGCACGCTCATGGGGTAGAGGTAGCCCACGTGGCTGCCGAAGGAGCCACTGATCCACTCGATGTCGCCGTCCTCGTCCACGCGCGCACGCTTGGTGTTGAGGTTGTACATGTTCTTGGACCAGTTCTCGATGGTCGAGTAGCGCAGGTGCGCACGCTTGCCCACAAAGAGCTCCACAGCGCCGGCGTGGAGGTTGGCCACGTTGTACTTGGGCGCGGAGCAACCCTCGATAAAGTGCAGGTCGGCATCGTCCTCGACGATGATGAGCGTGTGCTCAAACTGGCCGGCGCCCTTGGCGTTAAGGCGGAAGTAGCTCTGCAGCGGGAAGTCCAACTTGGTGCCCTTGGGAACGTAGACAAACGAGCCGCCCGACCACACGGCGCCGTGCAGGGCCGCAAACTTGTGGTCGGTGGGCGGGATGAGCGTCATGAATTTCTCGTGGATGAGCGGCTCCCACTGCGGATCGTGCAGGGCTTCCTCAATACCGGAGTAGACGATGCCCATCTTGGACGCCGTGTCCTGCATGTTGTGGTAGACCAGCTCGGAGTCGTACTGCGCGCCGACGCCCGCCAGGTAGCTGCGCTCGGCCTCGGGGATGCCCAAGCGCTCAAAGGTGTTCTTGATGTCGTCGGGCACCGACTCCCAGTCGTGCTTTTGGTCGGTGTTGGGCTTGACGTAGGTGACGATGTTGTCCATGTCCAGGCCCTCGATGGAGGGGCCCCACGTCGGGTCGGGAAAACGATTGAAGATCTCGAGGGACTTTAAGCGCAGGTCGAGCATCCACTGCGGCTCGTCCTTCTTGGCGCTGATCTCGCGCACGATGTCGGGCGTGATGCCGGCGTCGAGGCGCTCAAATCCCTCCTCGCCATAGGTGAAGTCGTAGAGGCTGCGGTCGATGTCCGCGACCTCGGTGCGGTTCTTGGTCATTGCGTCGCCCCTTTACGCCTGCTGCTCGGCAACGGCGGACTCGGCCTGGGTGCGCTGCTCGGCGGCCTCGCGCTCGAAGGTCTCAAAGCCGTTCTTGTCGATCCAGGGGATGAGCGAGGCGTCGTCCTCGCGCACGATGTGGCCCTTGACCATAACGTGGACGCGGTCGACATCCAGGTGCTCCAGGATGCGCGTGTTGTGCGTGATGATGAGCATGGAGCCGTCGCAACTCTTGCGGTAGGCGTCCATGCCGTGGCTGACGGTTGACAGGGCGTCGACGTCCAGGCCTGAGTCGGTTTCGTCCAGGATGGCGAGCTTGGGCTGCAGCAGCAAAAGCTGGAGCATCTCGACCTTCTTCTTCTCGCCGCCCGAGAAGCCCACGCCCAGCTCACGGTTGAGGTAGGCGGTATCCATGTTGAGCTCGGCCGCGAGCTCCTTCACGCGGCGGCGGAACTCCTTGCCCTTCATCTCCAGGCCGGGACGGCCGGCGATGCTGGCGCGCAGGAAGCTCGACAGCGGCACGCCCGGGATCTCGACCGGGGCCTGGAAGCTCAGGAACAGGCCGGCGCGCGAGCGCTTGTCGGTGGTGAGCTCGGTGATGTCCTGGCCGTCAAAGACGATACGGCCGTCGTTGACCGTGTAGACGGGGTCGCCCATGACCAGGTGGCCGAGGGTGGACTTGCCGGCGCCGTTGGGGCCCATCAGCACGTGGGTCTCGCCGGCGGCGACGTTGAGGTTGACATTGTGGAGGATGGTCTTCTCGTCCACGGAGGCGGTCAGACCCTCGATGGAAAGCAGCGGATTTGCGCTCATGCTGTCCCTCTCTGTATATGGTGTACTCATAGGTGTACTAAACCCTAGGAATCTTCTCGGAATAAAGTTACTATGGGTTCGGCGTTAGTCAAGGGAAAACCCGACTAATTCACTCGACTTTTTAGATGCGTGACATAATAATCAGGATTGTTTGCCCCGCGCGCATAAGATTTGGGACAAACAAGCCTGGTATTTTGTCCCAGGAACAACGGGAGGGTAGGTATGCTCATTTCTTCCAAGGGCCGCTATGCCCTCCGGCTGATGATCTATATCGCGGCGCTGGGCGACGCCGAGGGCAAGATTGCCTTGCGCGAGGTTGCCGACCGCGAGCATATCTCGCAAAAGTATCTGGAGCAGCTGGTTCGTCCGCTTATGAAGGCGGGCCTGCTTAAGAGCGTGCGCGGCAAGGGCGGCGGCTACATGATGGCCAAGGATCCAGCCGAGGTGCGTGCCGGCGACATCCTGCGCGCCGTCGAGGGCAGCACGGCGCCCGTGGCGTGCGACGGCATCGACAACAGCTGCACCCGCAGCGATTTGTGCTCGACCGTCAAGTTCTGGCGCGGCCTGGACGACGTGATCGAAAAGTACGTCGACGGCGTGACGTTGGCCGACCTGGCCGCCGTCCCCGAAATCAACTTTGACATTAAGCTGTAGGGGTGCAAATGGCATCTCTCGACAAGGTGTACAAGCAAATCGAAGTTTTTGCTCGGGAATGTGACGCCGAGAAGGTCGTGTTGTTTGGTTCTCGTGCTCGAGGCGACAACTTGCCCAAGAGCGATATTGACATCGCCGTAGCAGGTTGCCGGGATTTCGGCCGTTTCTCATATTTGATCGAGGAACATCTTGATACTCTTTTAGATGTAGATGTCGTCAATCTCGACGAGTCCCTATCGCAGCAATTGCTCGATGAGATTGCCAAGGATGGTGTGATTCTGTATGAAAAAATATGAGAACTTTGTTAGCGCCTTGGCGAATCTTGAGGATGCGCCCAATCAGGATCTCAACAATGATTTTGTTCAGAGTGGATTGATTAATAAGTTCAATCTTCAATTTGAACTGAGCTGGAAGCTCCTTAAGCGTCTGCTCGAGTATGAGGGCGCCACGCTTGCCGCGTCGGGGTCTCCTCGTGCCATCTTGAAGGAGTCCTACCGATTCTACGACTTTATTGATGAGGCAGCCTGGCTGGATATGCTCAGAGACCGCAATACGAACGTCCATATCTACGACAACAAGCTCGCTCAAGATTTGATTCAGCGCATCTTGAACGTCTATATTCCCGCTTTCTGTCAGTTGAGAGACGGGCTGACGAAACGTTACGGCGAGCTTCTGTTGGCGCCCGACGACCAGTTTGTTTAATTACTTAAGATTTCGCGGAGGGTTGTTGCCGTTTACCGAGGGGTTGTTGTGCAACAACGGGTGAGCTGCAATACTTAATTCCATCTTTGCAAACTGCACTTTAACTACACCAATGCAGGGAGGATCTTATGCAGCCCAAGCATTCTGCGATTGTCGCGGGCCTGACGCTGGCGCTTTCGTTTGGCGCCGTTTCCGCGCCGGCACCCGCCGCTGCCGAGGAGCCCACGCCGGGCGTTGCCTCGGATGCCACCGATATCGATAAGGGCCTTTACACCCAACAGTCCTTCTCGGGCGTGCTGAGGTCGGTCCAGGGCGTTTCGTTTGTCAACGTGACTCCCGAGATGAAGTACTTTACCAAGTACGAGAGCCATGGCAACTATAACCAGGGCTTTTCGTATGGTGACGGCTACAACGCGCTGGGCTATTACCAGTTCGACCGTCGTTGGTCGCTCATTCCGTTTATGAAGCAGGCCTACAACTACAACCCCGAAAAATACAGCATGCTCAAGGATGCGATTGATCGCGGCGGCGAGATTTCCAACGCGAACAATTCCATGTCCGAGAACGGTCAGCTTACCGAGCTGGGCCGTATTGCACAGGAGGCCTTCCAGGGTGCTTATAACACCGATCCTGCTGAGTTTTCGGCTCTGCAGGATGCGTATGCGTACAACTCGTACTATGCGGTGACCGAGGCGTGGCTTAAGAGCGCTCTTGGCATTGACATCTCCGGCCGCGCCGATTGCGTCAAGGGCATGGTGTGGAGCATCACCAACATGTGCGGCACCGGTGGCTGCAGAGACTTCTTCCGCTGGGCGAATCTTTCCAACGATATGTCCGACCGCGAGTTTGTGACGGCGCTCTCCAATAGCGTGGTCAATAACGTGGCGACCAAGTATTCGAGCCAGCCCCAGTATCATGAGGGCTGGAAGAACCGCTACCGCAACGAGCTAAAGGACTGCTTGGTTTATATCGCTGAGGACGAGGCAGCCGCTGCGACGCCCGTGCAGCCCGAGCCTACGCCGGCGCCCTCGCCGACACCTGATTCGAATGACGACTCGAGTGACGATGCCAACGATGACAGGATGGATGCGCCCTCGACCGATGCTGACGGTAATGGCTCTGCTGGTGGCACTACCAACGACGGCTCTACCTCGAACGGCTCCAATTCGAACGGCTCTGCTGCGGGCGATTCGTCTTCAAGCTCTGCCGGCAATACGGACAGCGACGCTTCTGGTTCGACCGACGCTGACACCTCTAACTCATCCACCGGCTCGAGCGATTCGTCCGTTGACACCGGCTCTAACAACGGCTCCGGCTCTGACGCAGCCCCTGATTCCGATGCTTCCAAGGACGACTCGAATAAGGCGCCGGACGCTCCCGTTGATTCACCGGACAAGAAGCCTTCTTTCTCCATGCAGCTTGGCTCTACGCTGGGCTCTTCGCTGATGGCTGGCGTAAATAACGGCTCGACCCAGAACAAGGACAACTCTGATCAGGTTTCCACGGAAAAGACCGAAGCCGCAAAGGGCGACTCCAAGGTCAAGGCTTCCGAGATGAACGAATCTGATAAGGGTTCTAGCTCTGAGGAGAAGGACGACAAATCCGCTCAGAAGAAGGACGAGAGCAAGACCGAGGGCGAAAAGAAACAGCCCGAAGACGACGACAAGAGCGGTGCTGACAACCAGGTCCAAGAGCAAAATGACTCCAAGACGGTGACCGCTACAACCACGACGACTACAACGACCAAGTCATCTGGCGGTAACATGCCCAAGACGGGCGACCTTATCGTTATGGCGAGCCTTGCCAGTGCAAGCTTGGCCACACTGGGCGCTACGTCTATCGTAAGTGGTAAGCATAAGCTCGATCAGCAGAAGAAAGCTTCTGGGGAGGACGGCTCGGAGGAGTAGCCTCTTGGTTGCTAGATAACTAAAGAGTTGGGACGGGGTCCGGTGCGAATGCATCGGGCCCCGTTTTGTTGTGCAACGATTAGTAGTGCCCCCTCACACGTCTTGTTGCTAACGTTGCCCGATATGTTTGCGCGGTGTCATCGGTACATGCGATGCGGTCATTACAATTGGCATCGTGCTGCGATTTAGGGGGAACGTTTTTGTGTCTGAACAGGCAAATGTTGATTGTGCTGCTGGCTTTGGCGTGCGCTTGATCGGCTGTGCCGACGATGCGGTTTTGCCCATTGGCATGCACGACTATGAGGAGGCCCTTGGTTGCTGCATGCTGGTTGACAAGACCATGTTTATTGCCGATGTGTTGGACTGCGACGCGTCCGTTGTGGTGTGCTGTCGACCCGAGGGTTTTGGCAAGAGCATGAACTTGTCGATGCTCAGGGCTTTTCTGGAGCGTCCGGCGGTCGGTCGCGCCGGTCGGATCTCGTTTGCCGATGCTCAGATTTGGGATGCAGACGGCGGGCGCTATCGGGATGAGTATGCTTGCTATCCGGTGATATCGCTGGACTTTTCTGGCGCTACGAGGCGTGGCGCCGCTATTGCTGGCGTCGTGCGCGATGCTCTTTCGGGCGAGTGCGCCCGCTTGCTGGCGCTTTTGGAGGCTCCTGATTTAGCTCGAGACAAGGTGCGTCACATCGAACGCGTTGCGCGTGGCGCGGCGAGCGAGGATGAGGTCGCCTCGGTGCTTGGCGTGCTCATTGAGCTGCTGGAGATGGCCTGCGATGAGCAGGTTGTATCTGTCTCTTATACACATCTGACGCTGCCGACGAATAGCCTTGTGTAG
>UQIG01000044.1 GCA_900541135.1 uncultured Collinsella sp. | reverse complement strand
ATCTACACAAGGCTATTCGTCGGCAGCGTCAGATGTGTATAAGAGACAGTTTTGGCCCCGGGCGCTACCAGCGTGCCTAGCGCTTACGGATACCCCAGACCAGGGCTCCGACGCCGGCCATGGCAATAACAAATGCCATGAGCAGTGCAGCGGCCTGCTGGTCACCCGTGGTGGGCAGGAAACCCTTGACCGTCTTGACGATGTTCGTCACGGTCTTGGGCGTGCCGGGATCGGGCGTCGGCACGGGCGTCTCGGGCTTCTTGTACGTGTTGTTGAACACGATACCCTCGACGCTCTTGTCGCCCTTGGTAAAGGTGACGTTCGCCTTGAGGTTGCCCTCGCCGTCGTCGACCACGTTGACGGTCGCGGTAAAGACGGACTTGTCGTAGGTCATACCGGCCTCGTCGCCCTTGACCTCGCTGATGGTGTAGACGTACGTACCAGGCTCGTCGTACTCGAACTTGTCGAAGTTGATCTTGCCGTCGGCATCGTTGGTGACGGTGGACTCGATGTCCTCGCCAACGAGCTTAAAGCTAAACTCGTCCTTCTTGAGCTCGCGTCCCTCGAGCACCTTGATGGCGCCGATGGAGACCTGCGTGGGCATGGCGTGATACTTGTTGGTAAAGCCAGCCGACTCGGTGGTTCCCTCGAGCTTGTGCGTCGCGGTCAGCGTGCCGTCGCCATTGTCGGAGACGGTGGTCACGACGGTGTAGGTCGTGCCGTCATAGGTGACGCCCTTGTACAGGCCGAGCGCGTTGGGGCAAGCCTCGCGCAGCGTGTACGTGTGCGTGCCGGGTGCCTCGTAGCGGATCGGGCTCAGCGTAACGTTGCCGTTGGCGTCGTTGGTGCCACTAGCGACAGTCACGCCGTCCTCGAGCAGATCAAACGTGAACTCGCCAGCTGCAAGGTCGCGGCCGGTCAGACGCTTAACCGTCTTGACCTGATCGGTCACGGAAGAATCGGTAGGTGCCACGCCGTACGTGTTGGTGAACGTAAAGGCCGCACCGTCGCCGCCGTCGCGCTTGACGATCAGATGTCCGGCACCGTCATCGGTCACGGTGTAGGAAACCTTGCGCGTGGCGTTGGTGTCGTTGGTCACGCCAGGGGCGCTACCGGACTCGGCCACCGTGTAGGTAAAGGTGTGCGAGCGCGGGGCAGCGGGATCTGCGGGCTCGGACTCGTCGCTGGGCTCGTCGGCGTTGGCATCAGCGTCGGCGTCGGCCTCTTCAGCCTCTGCCTCGTCGGCCTCGGCCTCGTCAGCTTCGTCTGCCTCGGCCTTATCGGTCGCATCGTCCGTCACGCCCAGGGCGCGGTTGAGGTCCTCGAGCGTAAAGTGGATCTTGCCAAAGTCCACGTTGCCGGCCGCGTCGTTGGTTGCGGTCGTGCGCTCGGGCATCGGGGCACCCGCCTCGTCAGCGGTCACGGTAAAGGTAAACTTACCCGCGATGTCGGCCGGGGCCAGGCCCTCGGCTGCCTGGAGCTTCTTGGTGCCGATGAGTGCGGCATCCACGGCCTCGGCGCCGTAGACGTTTTCGAACAAGGGCTCGACGCCACCGTAGTCGACCGTTGCCGTCAGGGTACCGTCACCGTTGTCGACAACGATAACCTTAAAGCCAAAGCTCCACGTTGTAGCGGAAACGCCATTCGGCAGCCCGAATAAATCTTCGTAGGCCGTGTAGTTAATGGTCCAAGCGAGCTTACCGTCCTTGTCGGTACGATGGGCAAGCCCAGCCGCCTCAAGATTGGCAAGCATCTCGGTGTCGTAGTGCAGCGCATCAAAGCTCACATGCCCGCCGATATTAGGCTTGAGGTTTTCGTAGCCCACAAGCTCGCCCTGATAGGCAATGCCGAACCAGAACTCGCCGTCGGCCATCGGACGACCGGTCAGGGTCTTGGTGGCGACAACCTGAGCAGCGGTACCACCAGGCGTATTGGTCGTAGCGCTGTAGCTGTTGTGGAACGGAACCAGGGCACTCTCGACCTTGTTCTCACCGCTCTTGTGGACCGTCGTATGCGTACCCTCGGGACCGCCGGAGACGGTCGTCGTGGCGGTAAGCGTACCGGCACCGTCATCGGCGACGGCGATCGTCACGGTACGCACGGCGTCGTCGTAGGTGTAACCGGGCTTGCCATCATTCTTCTCGGCTACGGTGTACGTGAAGGTCTTGCCGGCGTCAGCCTGCGTAAACTTGACCTCATGGCCAGCCAGGATGTCGATCAGGCCGACCGTTGCCTCTGCCGTCGCAGGGGACTTGAAGTTGTTGGCTCCGGGCAGCAGGCCAAGCGCGTTGGCCGAGGCCTCGTCGGCAGGCGTCACGGTAAACGTGAACTGACCCTCGGTCATAGGACGTCCGGAGAGGCTCTTGCTGAGCTTGAGGCCGCCGGCCGCGGTGTAGTTAAGCTCAGTGCGGTACGTGTTGGTGAAGCGTCCGTTTTCCTTCTTGGTGACATTGGCGGTCAGCTTGCCCTCGCCGTCCTCAGTCACGGTCACTTCGGCGGTCGCGACATGCCCGTCATACGCCATGCCGGCCGCGTTACCCGCGTTCTCGCGGATCTCGTACGTGTAGGTTCCGGCAGCCGTGTAGCGGATCTTGCCGAACTTGACGGCAGCGATGCCATCCTTCGCATCGTGCTTGTTCACGGTCACGGTTGCAGGATCGGGCAGCGGGGTGCCCTCGGCGGCGGTGATGGTAAAGCTGAACTCGTCGGAGTCCGTCCAGTCGCGACCGTCGATAGCCTTACTCAGATCAAAGTCGAGCTCTGCGTCGAGCGGGGTCACGCTGTAGGTGTTCTTGAAGGTCGCAGCCGTGGCGTCCTTCAGGACATGCTCAGCCTTGAGCGTGCCATCGCCCTTGTCGGTAATGGTGGTCTCGATGGTGTACTTGGCGTCGCCGTACGTGATGCCCTTGCTGGTGGTTCCGCCGTTGACCTCGCGCAGCGTGTAGGTATGCTTGCCGGCCTCGGTGTACTTCACGGCGTTCATCGTGATGTTGCCTTCGGCATTGTTGGTGCCGGTGGCGACGATCTTGGCGTCCTCGCCCTCGCCCTCGACGAGCTCGAAGGAGAACTCGCCGTCCTTGAGGTCGCGCCCGGTCAGGAACTTGGTCGCGGTGACCTGGTCGGTGACACTGAACTCGCCAGGATTCGGCTTGTAGCTGTTGTTGAACTTCGCCTCGTCGGCTCCATTCAGCTCATGCTTTACCACGAGCTCACCCTTGCCGTTGTCGGTGACGGTCGTCTCGATGGTGTAGGTCTTGCCGTCGTAGGTGATGCCGTTGCCGGCGTCGCCCGGGACCTCGCGCAGCGTGTAGGTGTGCTTGCCGGCAGCGGTGTACTCGATGGGGCTCATCGTGATCTTGCCGCGGGCGTCGTTCTTGCCGGTGGCGACGACATCGTTACCCTCGACGAGCTCGAAGGAGAACTCGCCTTCCTTGAGGTCGCGCCCGGTCAGGAACTTGGTCGCGGTGATCTGGTCGGTGACACTGGAGCTCTTGGGGGCCACCGTGTAGGTATTCTCGAAGATCGCCTCGTCGGCGTTCTGCAGCTTGTGCTCCACGCTAAGGGCGCCGTCGCCGTTGTCCTTGACGATGGTCACGATAGTGTACTCAGAGGTGCTGTAGGTAATGCCGTTTTCGGTGGCGCCGGCCTTGGTCTCGCGCAGCATGTAGGTGTGCTCGCCAGCCGCGGTGTAGGTGACGGAATCCATCACGATCTTGCCGTCGGCATTGTTGGTGCCGGTGGCGACTACGTTATTGCCCTCGACGAGCTCAAAACGGAACTCGCCGGCCTTGAGGTCACAGCCGTCCAAGGACTTGATCGCGGTAATCTGGTCGGTGACGCTGGAGCTCTTGGAGCCAGGCTCGTAGGAGTTGGTAAACTTCGCCTCGTCGGCGCCCTTCAGCTTATGCTCTACGCCGAGCGTGCCGTCGCCGTTGTCCTTGACGACAGTCTCGATGGTGCAGGTCGCGGCATCGTAGGTGATACCACCGACGTTGCCCCTGACCTCGCGCAGCGTGTAGGTGTGCTTGCCGGGCTTGTCGTACTTCACGGCGTTCATCGTGATGTTGCCTTCGGCATTGTTGGTGCCGGTGGCGACGACCTTGGCGTCCTCGCCCTCACCCTCGACGAGCTCGAAGGAGAACTCGCCGTCCTTGAGGTCGCGCCCGGTCAGGGACTTGGTCGCCTTGACCTGGTCGGTGACGCTGGACTCAGTGGGGGTCAGATTGTAGGAATTCTTGAACTCAGCGGTCTTGGCATCCTTCAGGACGTGCTCGGCCTTGAGGGTGCCGTCGCCGTTGTCCGTGATGGTGGTCTCGATGGTGAACTTGGCATCGCTGTAGGCGATGCCCTTGCTGGTGGTTCCGCCCTTAACCTCGCGCAGCGTGTAGGTGTGCTTGCCGGGCTCGTTGTAGGTGATCTCGCTCATCGTGATCTTGCCGCCAGCGGCGTTCTTGCCGGTAGCGACAACCTTGTCGCCCTCGACGAGCTCGAAGGAGAACTCGCGGGCTTTGAGGTCGCGGCCGGCCAGAACCTTGGTCGCCTTGATCTTGTCGGTGACGCTGGAGCTCTTGGGGGTCACGTTGTAGGAGTTCTTAAACTCAATCTTCTTAACGTCCTCGGCGCCCTGCAGCTTATGCGTAGCCACCAGCTGGCCCTTGCCGTTATCGCTGATGGTCGTCACGATGGTGTAGACCGTATCGTCGTAGGCGATACCGCCGGCGTTGCCTGCAACCTCATGCAGCGTGTAGGTATGCTGACCGATCTCGGTGTACTTGATGGCGTTGAACGCAACGTTGCCCTCGGCGTCATTCTTGACAGTCTCGATAAGCTCAGAGTCCTCGCCCTTAATCTCGCGCAGCTCAAAGCTAAACTCGTCGGCCGTAAGGTCGCGCCCGGTCAGGGACTTGGCCACGGCAATCTGGCTGGTAACGCTGGACTCAACAGGATCCGCAGCATAAGTGTTCTTGAACTCGACCTCGCCCGAGGTCTTCTTCACAGAAGCCTCGAGCTTTCCCTTTGCGTTGGGTGTCACCGTTACGGTGAACTCTGCAACGTTCTTGCTGTAGGCGATGCCGTCGACCGTGGTCCCGGCATGCTTCTCGCTAACCTTGTAGACATACGTGCCCGGCTTGTCATAGGCAATCTCGCCAAAGCTAATGTCCGCATGGCCCTTGGTTGCAAACGCAGTCGTGGACCTGGGCATCGGGGCGTTGTCCTCGGACGTCAGGCCAAACTCAAACTTGTCCTCATCCGTCCAGTCGCGGCCCTCGAGCACCTTGGTCAGGCCAAAGTCGGCAGTTATCAACGTTGTCGGCGTGGTATTGAGCGTAAAGCTAATCTTGCCGTTGTTGCCCAGATAAACATTGACCTTCGTCGCGCCGGAAACAACCTTCGTGTTGTTCCACTGGGGATTGATTACGTCGCGTGCGGTGTCAGTCGGGTTTCCGCCCACACGTTCCTTGGTGGTGTGGAGCTGATTGATAAAGGCGAGGCGCGCAGCACCAGCCTTAATCGACCAGTGGTCGCCATCCTTTACTAAAGCGCCTTCAAAGCTTTCAAGCTCGCTTCCCTTAATCGGGATCGAAACGGAATCATCGTACGGCGCACCCGACGAGTTCTGCGCCATAAACTCATCTTTGTACCAATAGGTCTTAGAGCCCGAAGGCTTTTCCGTTGCTAGCTTGGTGCAAGCTGCGTCCGTATAGACGGGCGTTAGCTTTTGGAAGTAGTAGTAGCTGTTCGTAGCAGCAGGCTCAAAACTCGCGACCGTATCGCCCGCATCGTCGCCGGTCCACTTGTTGGCGTAGAAGCTAACGGTATTGGAATCGGCGTCCTTGCGCTCATTGATGTAATCCTGCAGTCCCGGTACGTTATTGGGAGTAAACAGGTTTTTGCGTGCAATAGCCTTTACACTCGATGCATAGGCAACGCGGATAGGCGAGATGGCATCCGTGGAGTCAACCACGAACGTGCCCGCCGACTCGTCAACGGTAAAGCGGCGCAGCGGAATGAGCGATGCGGGGATCTTGACCGTCACGATGTCACCGCGCTGAGGGTTTTGCTCGTCCGCACGGTCGACCGTGATCACCAGGTGAGCGAGCTCGCCATCAAACGTATAGGTATCGATATTGCCATCGGTCGACTTGGTGGCGGCGCCATAGGTCTTGCCGTTGTACTCGGCACCGGTAAAGCTATCGACCTGCATAAAGGCGCCCAGCTCGTCCTCGAATGTGATGTAGCCGGAACCGTTGGGATTGTTGCCCTCGACCTTGGTCGGGAAACCCTTGCCCGACGTAATGGCACTCGAGATGTCCTTAAAGACCTGATCAAGCTCGGCGGCGTTGGTCGCCGACTTGTAGTAGCTAGCACCGGCAACGGGGTTGCCGAAATTGACATTCCACTCCTCAGTTCCAAAAAAGCCATGGCTTACGGACGATGTGGCATCCGGATAGTTACTCGACACGGCATGCATGAATTTATTCTCGTTGCTCGTGCGGCTGCTTGTTGGATCGTCGCCCGGCTTCGCACCGTTGAAGATACCGATGGTATAAATGGTCGCCCCGCCACTCTTTATGGTCTTGGCGATATTGATGGCATCCTTAGCAACCTCGGCCTCAAAACCATTAGAACTCGTAGGAGAGCCATCGGTGAAGAACACAACGATCTTCTGGGCGTCTTCACGACCAGCGATGCCCTTGGCCAGGTCCATGCCATAGTCGGCACGAGTAGAGCCAGCAGGCTCGATTGAATTAACCGTGTTCTTGAGGCTCATTGCGCCATCACCCGAGCACGCCGTCAACTTCTGCATCGTCTGCGAGTAGTTGTAGGTGTTGCGGTCGGAGCGGTATGTATCATTACCGACCTTATCGCTCTTCTTACCCGCAAACTTTACGATGGCAACCTGGTGCTGCTTGCTCGCGTCCTTAACGTTCTTGTTTTGCTCGGCAATGGTGTCGATAAAGTGGTTGGCAGCATCCTTGAGCGCAACGATACGCTTGGTAGAATCTCCACCACCCATAGAATCATCCATTGAGCCAGAGGCATCGAGCACCATCACGATGTCGAGCGGCTTGGAAACCAGCGACGTTGTATCGGATGTCGAAGACACCGCCGAAAGCGTGGTCAAAAAGTCCGATTTCCCGTCATCGATTGCTTGGACCGTCTTATCCGTCCAAATTCGGCCGACGTTTTGCGTCGTGACCTTGCTGCCGTCATAGCCGCCCGCCCAGAACTTCCAATGGTTACTGGTGTCGTGGTCGACTACCTTTGTCGCTTCCGGTCCGTCCATTCCGGTGCTGGACCTGGCGTTGGCCTCGGGCAGCATGGCAAATGCTGCAGCCGGCAACACCAACACTACGGCCAGCATCACCGCCAAGAGACCCCTCGTGTACTTACCCATCGCGTCTCCCTTCTCGCGGGCTCAGACCTTGCATCAGCCTAAAGTTACGGAATGAGACACCATTTGAGCAGGTGACACACGTTCCAGATTCGGTTTTGAGCGTGAGACAAATGTCTCACCAAAGTTGAGACACGGGATTTTTGCAGGTAAACGAATGCGAATGAGGACCGGCGGGCATTTTTGCCCCACCGGCCCTCATTTCCTCGCTACTCCGGCTTGGTTTCTACCGTGGGAGTCTTGTCCGCTGCGACTGGAGTGCGGGCGGTGTCCATAGTCAGGCAGTGTTTGGGGCAGCTCTCGATGCACTCGCCGCACACCACGCAGGCGTACGGATCGATCGACCAGGTACCGCCCTTGCGATCGACCGCGAGCGCGCCCGCCGGGCAACGACGCGCGCACATCCCGCAGCAGATGCACACGTCCATGTCGTTAACGATATGTCCGCGCAAACGCTCGGGCGCCGCGAGCTTCTCCTGCGGATAGCACACCGTTACCGGCTGCTTGACCATAGAGCCCAAGGCCGTCTTGGCAAATGTCAGCAAACTCATGCCGCGCCTACCTTTCCGTGCAGCTAATGCAGGGGTCGATGGTCAGGATAATCATGGGCACGTTGGCAAGGAGCACGCCCTGCAGCGCATGCGTCAGACCCGCCAGGTTTTGCGACGTCGGCGTTCGCACGCGAAAACGGTCCAGGTTCTTGGTGCCATTGCCGCGCACATAGTAATACGCCTCGCCGCGCGGTTGCTCAATCACAACCTCGCCGCGTGCGCCGTCGGCCGGCGTAAGCTTGGTGCGCCCGCCGATCCCGTCGTGCGGAATCTTGCCCACAAGCTCCTTAATGATGTCCATGGCCTGCGTGACCTCGGCACAACGCACCTGGCAGCGGGCATAGCAGTCGCCATCGGTAGCAACGATGGGCTCGAACGCAGCCAGGTCCGCATAGGCACCGTCGCCAAACATGCGCACGTCGTAGTCCACGCCCGAGGCGCGCCCAAACGGACCGACCATCGAAAGCTCCAGCGCGTCTTTCTTGCTGATCACGCCCACGCCATGCAGGCGTTCGCCGCAGCTGTTGTCGTCCAAAAACGTATGCACCAGGGTCTCGTAGTCAGGACGCATGGCATCGAGCGTCTGGACAATACCCGCCAGCTCGGAGTCCTCGATATCGTGCTTAAGGCCGCCGATCTCGTTAATCGACAGAATCACGCGGCCGCCGCAAGTGCTCTCAAAGATCTTGAGAATCTGCTCGCGCAGGGTCCACGACCGATAGAACAGCGCCTCGAAGCCAAAGGCGTCGGCGAGCAGGCCCAGCCACAGCAGATGCGAGTGGATGCGCGAAAGCTCATGCAAAATGGTGCGGATATACTGCACGCGGCCGGGCACCTCGATGTCGAGCATGCGCTCGCAGGCGCTGGCATAGCCGTAGCTATGGCCCACGGCGCAGATGCCGCAGATGCGCTCGGCGATGTAGCCAAACTGATGCATATCGCGCTTTTCGGTGAGCTTCTCGAGTCCGCGGTGCACAAAGCCGATCTGCGGAATTGCCTCGATGACGCGGTCGTCCTCGATCACCAGGTCCAGATGAAGCGGCTCGGGCAGCACCGGGTGCTGCGGGCCAAACGGAATAACGGAGCGATGTGCCATGGACCTTACGCCTCCTTTTTCTGCTTGTCGCGGGCGGCCTTGGCGGCAAGCGCCGCGCGGACCTTGGCCGCTTTCTCGGGATCCATGGCAGCAAGCTTTGCCTCCAGCTCGGCGGCCTTGAGCGCCGCCTTGGCAGCGGCCTCATCGTGCTGAGCATCGGAGCCGGCAGCCGCAGCGGGCTGGGCAGCGGCGCCCGCGGCATTGCCGGCGCCCGCAGCGCCCTCCCCCGCAGCCGCAGCAGCCGCCTTCTCGGCCGCAGCCTTGCGCGCCTTGGCCTCGGCAGCCGCACGGACCTTCATGGCCTTCTCTCGCGCAGCTTTCACCTCGGGCGTGATAACGCTCATGGGTTCAGCGGTCGAGACCTGGTAGAAAAAGCCCTTAAAGTCAATCTGCATGTCGGTAATGGCAAGCCCAAACAAGTCGTGGGTCTCATTTTCAAACGGGAACACCGCGGGGTAATACGAGCTGATGGACGGAATCTCCTGGTACTGGTCGATGCCCTCAACCACCAGGTTCTCGATCGCATAGCTGCCGTCCTGCGCAATATGCTCCTGAGCAGCACGAACGTTGATAAACGTATAGACCAAGCGATACGAGCCGTCGTCGACGTTGCGCTCGGCGTGCATTTGCACAAAGCGCGCGCCAACGCCCTTGAGCGCCTGAACATGCGGCAGGAGCTCGTCGATCCCGACGGTGGTATAGATAGCCTTTTGCATTACTCGGCCTCCTTTGCAGCGACGGGCGTCTCAGCAGGTGTGTCACCAGCGGCGGGCGCGGCGGACTTCCCGGCAGGCGCCTCATCGACGACGGCCCCAGCCCCGGTCCCCGCAGCCACAAACCCGTCTTCGCCCAGTTCAACGCCACCGTCCCAGGTAGCGGCACCGCCCACGGTGAGCGGATCGCCACCGGCGCGCATCACGGCCTCCTTCTGGTCCAGGATGCCGCACGCCTCCACAATGGCATCGATCACGGTCTCGGGGCGAATGGCGCACCCGGGCGCGTACACGTCCACGGGAATCGCGCGGTCCACGCCGCCAATCACGTTATAGGCATCGCGGAATACGCCGCCCGAACACGCGCAGATGCCGCAGGCCACCACACACTTGGGCTCGAGCATCTGGTTGTAGATCTGGCGCACGACGGGCAGATTCTGCGCGTTGACCGAACCCGTCACCAAAAAGATGTCCGCATGCTTGGGGTTACCGGTGTTGACCACGCCAAAGCGCTCCGCATCGAACAGCGGCGTGAGCGAGGCCAGCACCTCGATATCGCATCCGTTGCAGCTCGAGCCGTCGTAATGAATAACCCACGGCGAGCGCGACATTTTATGATCCATGGATGCCGCCTCCTAAATAAACACGTCGACGAGGATGGGCATAAGGTTGAGCAGGCCAAACACCAGCGCCACACCCCAGCCGAGCTTAAAGCAACTGCGCCAGGTGCTGCGCGCGAAGGTGTTGTCGATCAGCACCTCGACAAAATACGTCGCGGCCATAACGACCAGGGCGACCACCCAGCTCACCGGGTTGTCCCAGACAAAGAACATGCCCACCCACATCAAAAACAGCACGGTCTCGCACCAGTGCATAAGGGTCATCTTGGCCAGCGTGCCGCCGCTCATCTCGGTGGCGACGCCCTGGACAATCTCCTGATGCGCGTGATGCGAGTATGAAAGATCGAACGGCGACTTGCGCAGCTTAATGGTAAGCACCGCGAGCAGCGCGAGAAAAATGGGCGCGCTGTACACGATGATGGGCGCCGACTGCCCCGTCACGGCGATGGAATCAAAGCTGTCGGTGGCAAGGTACAGGCCCACGCTCATCAGCAGAACGGCGGGCTCGTAACTCATAACCTGCAGCAGCTCACGGTCGGCGCCAACCTGGGCAAACGGGCTTTGCGTCGAGGCGGACGCCAATACCACAAAGATCGCGGCGAGCGTAACCATAAAGGCGCACAACAGCGTGTTGGAACCCGACACAAAGATGCCGCCGCCCACGACGGTGAAGATGAGCGCGCACGCCATATAGGTATCGTCCATGGTGTTTACGCTGGCGGGGGCCTTGCGCAGCAGCTTGGCAACGTCGTAGAAAGGCTGCAGCAGGCGCGGGCCCACGCGGCCCTGCATGCGGGCGGACAGCTTGCGGTCAAGGCCGTCGATCAGGCCGCCCACAAGCGGCGCCAGCAAGGCAAACGCCACGGTACCAATAAATATGCCCACGACACCCGAGCCTTCGAAATACTTGCCGCGCAGCACCGAGGGCGCACTCATGGCAAGTCGCTCGGGCCCAATCCACGCGCAACACAGCAGGGCAAACAAGATAATGCTGCAGCACACGACGCTACCCGCGGGGCCAATACGCTTCTCGCCAAGGGCGTCCTCCGAGTACCAATTGCGCTTTTCGGCCTTTACCTCGCGACCCATCGAACCGCGGAAATGGCGATATTTGTCGGTTCCCACGCCCGAAAGATATACGTTTACGTGCGGCTTGTTGCTCACGCGGAATGAAGTCAGCAGCACCACGGCGATAAAAGCCACGATAACCACCATCAGATACATGGCATCCTTGCCGATAACGTACGGCACGCGGCCAAACACCATGGCCAAGTAAGGCGACACCAGACCGCTCGAGATAACCGGGAACGCCACGCAGCACAGAATCAGCAGCGCGGCGATGGTGTTGAGCGCCATCCATTCGGTCTTATGGACATTGACCTCAACGTTTTGAGCCGTGGGGTCGACGCCCGAAAGCTTGGCAAGCCACTTGCCCCAGAAGTAGAACGTCGCGGCCGAGCCAAAAGCCAGCACCATGATCATGAGCACGTTGCCGGTCTGCGCAAACGCCACCAGGGCGCCCCACTTGGACACGAGCATGCCAAACGGCGCGACAAACATGCCCATGATGCCCAGCATCATCAGGCGCGTCAGGTGCGGCATGCGGCTGAACATACCGTCCATGTCCTCGATATTGCGGCTGCCGATATGATGCTCGGCCGTGCCCACGCACAGGAACAGCAGCGACTTTGCCACCGTGTGGAACAGGATCAGGAAGATGGCCGCCCATACGGCCTCGGGCGCGCCGACACCCAAGCAGGCACTGATGAGGCCCAAGTTGGAAATGGTGGAGTACGCGAGCACGCGCTTGGCGTTGCTCTGCGAGATGGCCATGAGGGCGGCGAGCAAAAACGTGATGGCACCCACACTCGTGACCATAAAGCCGGTCACGGGATAGATGGCATAGAGCGGGCTCAGCTTGACCATCAGGAACACGCCGGCTTTGACCATGGTTGACGAGTGCAGCAGGGCGCTCGTGGGCGTGGGGGCAACCATGGCACCCAACAGCCAAGTGTGGAACGGCATCTGTGCGGCCTTGGTGAGCGCGGCGAGCGACAACAGGATGACCGGCATCACCAGCAGCGCGGACTGCGCGGTTCCGGCGCCGGAAAGCTCAATCATGCCCGAGATGGTCAGCGGCATGCCGTTAACGTGCAGGTACATGAGTCCGGCCAAAAACGCGATGCCGCCCAGCATGTTGAGGATGATCTGGTTAAAGGCGTTCTTGATGGCCTCGGGCGTGCGCGTATAGCCAATCATAAGGAACGAGCACACGGTGGTGATTTCCCAGCCGCAGAACAGCCACTCAAGGTTGTCGCTCGTCACGATGACGAACATGGCCGAGAGGAACAGGAACATAAGCGCCAGGAACTGCGGACGACGATCGGGCGCGGTCTGCCCGCGCAGCGCGGCCTCGTGCTCATCATGGGCCTGGAAGTCCTTCATGTAGCCCAAAGCGTAGATACAGATAAGGCTGCCGACGATGCCGACGGCGAGGACCATGATCACGCTCATGTAGTCTAGGTAGAGCGGCGTCGCCGTGACGGCTTCGGCCGCAGGCAGCGTCATGGCCGCAAAGACGAGCGAGCCCACCAGCTGGACTATGCCGAGCACCGTGGTAAGCACGCTCTTATATTTGTGCGCGTTGTACAGGATGACGGCGCACAGAATTACGTCGATGACGGAGCTGATGATCGAGAGCGCATGCGAGGTACCGGGGGCAATCTCAAAGCTCTGCGGACCCGTGCAAAAAAACATGACGGCGACTACAACTGTCACCGCCATGATAATGCCGGAGCCTATGAGTCCCACCGCATCGCGGGCGCGGTCACCGCGCGCGAGCAGCATGCCCAGCGTCGGTACCAGCGGAAACAGGGTAAGGAAATACAGTAGCGTCATACCATCACTCCCCCATGCAAAAACGCTGCAATTGTTTAACGTTATAGCTCAATTGATGAGTAGCGGCGGCGGGTTTTCGGTCAACTGGGGAGTTTTAGGCGTACGGGGTAAGGAGTCTGTCCTCATTGGAGTAGAGGGGCAACGTTTCCTTACCGCGGCGACAGGCGCGCGGGCCGCTGCGCGGTTTATTGGCCACGTTGGAGAATGTCCCGATAGGCTCGCACCGGTCCAAAAAGTTGGCGCGGCAAGAAAAATGCGCCCCTGTGGGCGCACCATCCCGTTTGCTATTTCGCCTTTTTAACGCGCGGCTTGCGACCGCGCGGCTTATCGACCAGTGCGGACTCACCGCTCTCGCGGTACTGACGGCACCAAGCCTTGACCGAAGACTCGCTGGGAATCTTGTGCTTGATCATGGCCTCGCGAACCGTCAAGCCGTTTTCCAGACGGTCCTTAACCACAGCGAGCTTTACGTCGTACGAATAGGTGTGATGATGCGAACCGGCATTGAGAACGGCGTCGGCACCGCCCACGGCATACGCGCGGGCCCACTGACGAGCCGTGGCCTGGGGAATGCCAAGCTCCGCGGCGAGGGCGCGATGGCCGACCCCCTCTTGGAGGATCTCGACGGCGCGCTGCCTAACCTCGGGCGCATGCGTGCGAGTCCTAGTTGCTTCCGACATACCTGCCACTTCTTAGCCTTAGCCGTTAATCTGCTTTCTTACGTGCAAGTTAGATAGTAGCATTTTACTGTTTGCTCAAAGCAGTTAATTAAAATAGACGCGGCGTTATCTGGGCATTTGGCACCAAATTACGACATTTCTTTATCGATTATTTACGCTGGTAGCTGACTCGCAGCTAATCGTCATTCGCTTGTCAACAAAATTGGCATCTCTTTATGTCCTTTGGTATAGAGGATATAGTTATTAACCCCTCCCCCAATATTTTTGAGTGATCTGCAAGGCAGTAGACGTCCTCACTCCTCATGATTACCGCGCATTGCCATTCATCGGAGCAAAACAAAAAGGGCGGGACCTGCTGCGCTTGCAGGCCCCGCACCGGTTGACACCCGACGGGACACAGCCGGGCGAGACGGATCCGTGCTACCGCCCCGCCTGGCCGCGATGTTCAACTACAGCTCGTTGGCCGCGTGATACGCCGTGCGAATGGCGCTCGCAATGTCGGCGGTGCGCTCACCCGAGCAGTCGCCCACGCAGGTCACGGGCACCGTCACGCCATCCAGGTCAAACGCGTTGGCCTTGGAGCCCACGGCCATCACCACGTAATCGCAGGCGATCTTCACCGGCTCCTCGGCGCCGTCCTCGGTGGCGCGAACAGCCTCCACGCCCTCGTCGGTAATGGCGGTCAGGCGGGTCTTAACATGCTGCTCCACGTTGTGCTCTGCAAAGTCGCTCATAATCAGCGGCAGAATGGTCTCGGACTCGCCCGCGGCAATCTTGTCGAGCATCTCCACGATCGCCACCTCGCAGCCGTGCTGCAGCAGGTACTCGGCAGTCTCGGTGCCCACCAGGCCGCCGCCAATGACGGCGACGCGGCCGCTGAGCTCCACCTTGCCGGCCAGCACGTCCCAGCTCGAGACGACCTTCTCCGAATCGGCACCCGGAACGGGGATGACCACGTCGTGTGCGCCCACGGCCACAATCGCAGCGTCGGCGGCGTTGAGGTCCTCAGCGGTAGCGGCATGGTTGAGCTCGACCTTCACGCCCAGGCCGGGCAGAATCTTCTCGTAGTACTCGACCGAGCGCATGATCTCGTCCTTGCGCGGAGGCGCGGCCGCCAGCACAATCTGGCCGCCCAGATGATCGCTCGCCTCGTAGACGGTCACGTCGTAGCCGCGCTTGGCCGCCACGCGCGCGGCCTCCAGACCGGCGATGCCGCCGCCCACCACGGCGATCTTCTTGTCGCCCTCGCCCGGCTTAATGGCGATGGTTGCCTCATCGCCGTTCTCGGCATTGAGCACGCACGAGATGTACTTGCGGTTTTGAATCGCATCGACGCAGCCCTTGTTGCAGTTGAGGCACTCGCGGATGGGCTCACCCGTGGCGGCCTTCAGCGCAATGTCGGGGTCGCACATGAGCGAGCGGCCATAGGCGATGATGTCGGCGGCGCCGTCTTCCAGAATCTTCTCGCCGGCCTCAACCGAGACAACGCGGCCGACGGTTGCCACCGGCACGGAGACCAGGGCCTTGACGCGCTCGGCCACGGGCAGCGTCCAGTTGTAGGGCATGGCGCCCATGGGCGGAATGGTGTCGCCCATGTTGCCGGTGTGGTTGGCCTGTGCGACCTGAATCATATCGATGCCCGTACCCTCGAGCAGCTTGGCGAACTCGCAGGCCTCGTCGGGCTGCAGGCCACCCTTGCCGCGCGGCGTGCCGTCGGGGTTCTCCATGATCACGGGGAGCTTGTACTCCACCATCAGCTGCGGCGCGGCCTCCTTGATGGCAGCGACGACCTCCAGCGCGTAGCGAACGCGGTTCTCGAACGAGCCGCCGTACTCGTCGGCGCGCTTGTTGAGAATGGCCGAGCACAGTGAACCCACCAGACGGTCGCCGTGGACCTCGATGGCGTCGATGCCGGCCTGCTGTGCGCGGGCGGCAGAGGCGGCGATCGCCTCCTTGATCTGGGTGAGCTGCTCTGCGCTCGCCTCGTTCACAAAGTGCTGCATGTCGTGGTGCAGCTTAGCGTAGGCCTGCTTGCGGATCTCGTTGGACTCGGCCATCTTGGCGGCAAAGGTCTCCTCATCGCCGGCGGCCTTGGCCTCCTGCGCGGCCTTGGCGGCAGTCATGGATCCCATGACCATGCGACCGACGCCAGGCACGTCATACTCGGGGTGGAACAGCTGCAGCGCGACCTTGGCGCCGTGTTTGTGGACGACGTCGGCCAGGGCCTTAAACGTGGGGATCTGGGCGTCGCTCGCCAGCTTGGGCGTGGGGCTTGCGGTCATAACGGGAGCAACGTCGCCGATGACGATGTAGCTCACGCCGCCACGGGCCAGGCGCTCGTAAAAAGCCAGGCTGCGCTCGCCAATGGAGCCGTCGCGCTCCTCGTAGCCGGTGGTCAGCGGCGGGAACATAATGCGGTTCTTGAGCTCAAGGGGGCCAACCGTAATGGGCTGGAGCAGCTTGGATGCAGGTGCGGTCATGGATATTCCTCTCTTGTAGGCGCGGCGGCGATGATGCCGCGTAGTTGTCTAGAGGCTGTCTCTTATACACATCTGACGCTGCCGACGAATAGCCTTGTGTAGAT
>UQIG01000043.1 GCA_900541135.1 uncultured Collinsella sp. | reverse complement strand
AGATTCGCCTTAGTCTCGTGGGCTCGGAGATGTGTATAAGAGACAGGTGTATACTAATCCCCGCAGCGCACGCGAGCGGAAACAAACGCGAACGTCTGCCTGGGGAGTTAGCTCAGTTTGGTTAGAGCGCCGGCCTGTCACGTCGGAGGTCGCGGGTTCGAGCCCCGTACTTCCCGCCAACGCAATTAAAGCCACGTCTTCGGACGTGGCTTTTTGCGTTTGATGCACTTTGTTTCGATAGAACGATCGCCCTGGTGCATCTTCGCCCAGAATCCCCGCGCCTTCGGGAACGCAAGTAAAATCTAATAAGTATATCTGTCTGAACAACAGCTTTGTTGCGCAACACCTGTTCTACGAGACAGGGGGTTAGGTTATACTAAATTGCACTGTGCGCCGCATCTGATGCATTTCGCTCCAAGCGCGGCACTCAGTGGATATCCGATTTACCATTTGGATGTCCTGGCGGTCATTTAGCGTCTCGACACAAGCTCGGCCCCGGAGCTCGTTCGAGCTGTTCGTATTCCTTGAAAGGGGAAAAATGGACATATCGAGGAAGACTGATTACGCCCTTCGCATGCTGGCGATGCTTGCCGAGGATCCGGAGCGTTTGCTTTCTGTTCGCACCGCTGCCGAAGAGGTCAATGTCCCGTATTCGTTTGCCCGCTCGATTCAGCACGGTTTGGTCCAGGCCGGTATTGTGGAGAGCCTGCGTGGCGCCCACGGTGGCATGCGTCTCAAGGTCAGTCCGGACGACGTCACTATCCGCCAGGTCGTCGAGGCCGTTCAGGGTCCTATGGTTATGAACGATTGCACCGCGCCCGATGGTGACTGTGCGCGCATGGGCGCGTGCTGCTATCATCCCCTGTGGGCCGGAGCCCAGGCGTTGATGCGCGACTACCTCGATTCCGTTTCGCTCGGCGATATCGTTGCTCACCGCCAGTTCCCGGCCGTCGACCCCAAGTTTGCCGACCGCGATGCGTTTCCCGAGTACGCCGCCTGTGCGTGTGTTTGCCAGGAGAAATAACGCCGCATAAGGAGCATAGATATGATTCAGGACCCCTTTCGTTCGATGATTCGATCGGAAGGGGTCCTGCGCTATCGCGACCTTCCGTGGCGACGTACGCGTGACCCGTACATTATTTGGCTTTCTGAGGTCATGCTGCAGCAAACGCAGGTGCCGCGTGTGGAGGCGCGCATGCCGGTGTGGCTCGATCGTTTTCCGACTGTGCAGGCGCTTGCCCAGGCCGCGCCTTCCGATGTTTTGGACGCTTGGCAGGGCATGGGCTACAACCGACGCGCTCTGGCGCTTCATGGGGCCGCTCAGCGCGTTGTAGAGGACTGGGACGGGGAGTTTCCGCGTGAGACGCGTGACTTGGTCGCTCTGCCCGGCATTGGCCCGGCAACGGCGCAGGGCATCCGTTCGTTTGCGTTTGATCTTCCAGGCGTGTATCTAGAGACCAATGTGCGCACGGTCTTTTTGCATCATTTCTTTCCCGATGTGCCGGCCGTTCCCGATCGCGAGCTGGTGCCGCTGATTCAAGCCGCCTGTCCGGCGGCCCCTGGTGCGGCGGCGGATGAGATTGCGCCCTTTGCCGTGCCTCAAGACGATGCCGACACGCCGCGCGCATGGTATTACGCGTTGCTGGATTACGGCGCGTATCTTAAAAAGACGCTGCCCAATCCGTCCAGGCGGTCGGCGGGCTATAGTCGTCAGTCCAAGTTTGAGGGCTCGCGTCGCCAAAAGCGCGCCCACATTGTGCGCATGCTGCTGGCGGCGCGCGATGGGCAACCGGCAGGTATTACGCTCGATGAAGCCGTTGCAGGCGTTAACGAGATGGAGACGGCAGCCGGCCGAGAGCCGGTCGAGCGCGAGCTGGTCGCAAGCATTCTTGCCGATCTGGAGCGCGAGGGCTTTTGCGGCTCCGAGGGCGATCGTTGGCTGAGTGTGTAGCTCACTCGAATCTGAAGAACGGGATTGTAAGGTTTAAATTCTCGGCATGAGGGCATCCTTAAAGCAAGGCCGCTCAAAGTCTGTGGGCGGCATGCGTTGAAGGGAAGTACACCTATGGATTTTGAGAATTCCCAAACCAAGAAGAACCTCGAGACCGCTTTTGCCGGTGAGTCCCAGGCACACACCAAGTATCGCTACTATGCATCCAAGGCCAAAAAGGACGGCTACGTTCAGATCTCGAATATCTTTGCCGAGACGGCGGGCAACGAGTCCGAGCACGCCAAGCTGTGGTTTAAGTATCTGCACGACGGCGCCGTTCCGGGCACTCTGGACAACCTGCGCGACGCCGCCGCAGGAGAGAACTACGAGTGGACCACGATGTACGACGAGTTCGCCAAGACCGCCGAGGAGGAGGGCTTTGTCGAGATCGCCGAGAAGTTCCGTGGCGTCGCCGCCGTCGAGAAGGCCCACGAGGAGCGCTACAACAAACTCGTCGAGCGCATCGAGTCGGGCGAGGTGTTTGAGCGTGAGGGCGTGAAGGTGTGGAAGTGCCTGAACTGCGGGCACCTGCACGTTGGTGCCGAGGCGCCTGAGGTGTGCCCGGTGTGTAACCACCCGAAGGCGTACTTTGAGGAGCAGGTGGTGAACTACTAGCGCTTGGCGCTGGCGTGAGCTGGGCCGGGAGGGCCGGACTACCTTCCCTCCTCGCTCACGGCTTCGCAGGGTCGCGTTGAGGGAAGGTAGTCCGGCCCTCCCGGCCCGCTTTGGTTCGTTGCGTGCTCGCTACAGAAAAGCTGATAACTAAGTTTGTGTGCCGCCCCTTTTGGGGCGGCACGTTTTTGTATGGGGACTGGTTGGGACGGCGCTGTTCATGGGTGGGGTACACTGGGTAGCGACTTTTAGTTTATCTACTACCTGATGGGGTGTTTTTTATGGGCAAGAAGTCTCGAGCTCGGGTTGCTGCGGCGGGAACTCGCAAGGATCCTGGTCGTCGGGTTGCCGAGGGTAAAAAGGCCGATCGTGCTGAGAAGGACAAGAAAGTCGGCGCGCATGCTCATCCTGAGTGGGCGCCTCATTTGAATTCGGCTAGTGAGGATTTGACTGCCAAGTTGTTTACTCTGGTCGAGGTAATTTTGGGCGTGGTGCCCCTTGTGGTTATCGGTTTATTCTTAGCTTCGAAGGACGCCACGAGTGTCGATAAACTCACCGATGTCTTTTCTCAGGACCCCTCGATGGTGGTTACGTTTATCTCTGCGTGCCTGCAGCCGTTTGTGGCGTACATGTTGTACATGATTTATCGCAAATACTGCGAGGGCGACGCTGGTTTTGCCGCCGGCAACCTGATCGGTCTTTTGTGCTCCGAGATCCTACTGCTCAATATCCCAGGCGTCATCGGTATGGGCATCTTGCTGTGGCGTGTTTGGCGCAACGTCGCCCCGCACTTTGAGAGCTGGCTGTTTGAGCGTCGCTTTGCGGGCGCCCTGGCCGACATTGCCGGCTCGCTCGTGATTCTGGTCCTGGCGTTTATGTGCGCCACCGCCGCCCGCGGTCTCGCGGGCATGTAGTCTGTCCTCACCGACCACGGAGCGCAGGGCGGGGAAATCTTTCCCTCTCGCTCACGGCTTCGCAGGGTCGCGCGAGGCAAAGGTTTCCCCGCCCTGCGCTCCGGCGTTGAGTCGTCGCGTGCTCGCTACAGAAAAGCTGATATTAAAGATTGTGTGCCGCCTCTTTTTGGGGCGGCACGTTTTTGTGGAGTCCCGGTCTCCACAATTTTCGTCAAGCTTTTGGTTAGATTTTGGTCAGTTGACGTAAAGGCGGAAGTCCAAAAGATTGATGGCGAAAAAAGCTCAGAGAAAGTGCTGGTAGGGGAGTTGTTGAGCTTTTCGACAGCTTTTGAGCAAAAGAAACTTTGTGGCTATTGCCGGCGATTGCGTTGTCGCGGTCATGGCGGTGCGGGATGCTGGTCGTAAGCGTCGAATGCTCCGACTTTGGAGGCCAACATGGACCTGTTTCTTGAGACTCCGCAGCAACAAGCTGAGCGCATGCTGCGTCAGCAGCAACGACTCATGGAGATGCAAATGCAAGGGGCGGCAGCCCAGCCCTTTGCGCAAAATGTCGTGCCCGCTGCTGTACCTGCAGCTGTGCCCGGGTGCGAATCGGCATCAGAGGCCTATTCCGTACAGCAAGATTCATATGCGCAGGAGCTCGCGTTCGACAAGCGTCGTGCGCGTCGTCGCCGCGTGGGCCAGCGCCTGCGCACATTGGCGATGATCGTGCTCATTCCGCTAGGACTTGCGGCGATTTTCTTGGTCTCGTATGCGCTCACCTGCATCCTCAACGGTGCTTCGCCCGGCGAAGTGCTCCAACATCTGTCAGCCCTGGGCCAGCGCCTAGGCGACGTCATGACAACCATTCGCACCGGCTGGGAGAGCTAGCGTTTTAGCGTCCGCGGCTCTAAGAGAAATTTGTCTGCAAGGCAGTGGGTGATCCGTGCGTGTGGCGGGGTAAGATTGATCGCGGTTTTGATTGATGACCGATTGAGTTTGTTGGGCGGAGTCTATGTCTGCTATTGATATCGTGCTTGTTGTGATCGCCTTGGTGGCGGTGGGGGTTGCTGTGGCTTGCGCCCTCCAGCTCAAGAGCCTGCGTGCCGAGTTGCGGGAGCGTGGCGACAGTAGCGCGGAAACGCTGGCAGCACTCGAGCAGGCCAACAACGCGCTCGATGCCCTGAACGTCGCGCTGGCCGAAACTCGCCGCACGGCCAACGCCATCGCGCAGCAGCAGACGACAGATGCGGCCGTGGGGCAGCAACGTTACCTGACCATTGCACGTGAGTTTTCGCAAGCTGGTGACCGGATGGATGACCTTCGCCGCGAGACGGCCCAACAGCTCGGTGCCAACCGCGAGGGCATCGAGCACCGCCTGGACAAGGTGCGCGAGACGGTCGATGCCCAGCTGGGTGCTATCCGCAAAGACAACAACGTGCAACTCGATCAGATGCGCGCGACGGTGGACGAGAAACTCTCCCGCACGCTCAACGATCGCCTGTCGGCATCGTTTAAGCAGGTGAGCGACCAGCTCGAGGCCGTGTACAAGGGCCTGGGCGACATGCAGTCCATCGCCACCGGCGTGGGCGACCTTAAGCGCGTGCTGGGCAATGTGAAGGCGCGTGGTATTTTGGGCGAGGTGCAGCTGGGTGCGATCCTGACGGACATCCTCACACCCGACCAGTATCTGGAAAACGTTGCCACTAGGCCCGGCGCCTCGGAGCGCGTTGAGTTTGCCGTCAAGCTGCCGGTGGACGAGGGCGATCCCGTGCTGCTGCCGATTGACTCCAAGTTTCCGGGCGACGCGTACGAGCATTTGCTCGACGCGCAGGAGTCGGGCGATGCGGAGACCGTGGCGGCTGCGCGCAAGACGCTCGACACCATGGTCAAGCGCGAGGCCAAGGATATCTGCGAAAAGTACCTGAGTGTGCCGGCAACGACCACCTTTGGCATCATGTTCGTGCCGTTTGAAGGACTGTACGCCGAGGTCGTCAGCCGCCCCGGGCTTATCGAGACCCTGGGCCGCGACTATCACGTCAACGTTGCCGGCCCCAGCACCATGGCGGCCATCCTCAACAGTTTGCAGATGAGCTACCAGACGTTTAAGTTGCAAAAACGCACCGATGACGTGCTGCGCGTGCTTTCTGCCGTCAAGGCCGAGCTGCCGCGCTATCAGGCAGCGCTACGCCGCGCCCAGCAGCAGATCGAGACCGCGGGTAAAACGGTCGAGGGCATCATCACCACGCGCACCAACGTTATGGAGCGCAAGCTCAAGGACATCGACGCGCTGGAAGATGCCGAGGAGGCCGACGAGATCTTGGGGCTCACATCCGCGGAGCTGCTCGCAGACCAAAAAGACGAGGACTAGCTGCATCTGACGGCGGAGCGCCTGCGCAAGCGCGGGGCGCGGGCGCTTTTCGCGTCGCACTTGCCTGAAGTGCGCTTTAGTGTGCAACAATGGCGTTTCGCCCTATCAGACGCGAAAGGAAGCCCATGTCTCAGAGAAACACCAGTCCGCTCAAACGCTCCACCGTGCGCCGCACTCTAAAGCGTTTTTGGGACGTCACGCGCACGCAGCCGCTGATTGTCTTTCTCTCGGTGTTCTCGTCGGCGGGCTACATCTTTTTGCTCACGTTTGCCAACACCTATGTGATGGCCCTCATCGTCGACCGTGTCCAAGCGGGTCCCGTGGCGGGCGACCAAGTATTCGAGGTCTTTGGTCCCTACATTCTGGCGCTCGTGCTCGTTAACCTAGTGGGCCAAATCCTCTCCAAGCTGCAGGACTACACCGTCTACAAGCTCGAGATTGCGGGCAACTACCACCTGGCGCGCCTGTGCTTCGACACGCTCTCCAATCAATCCATGACATTCCACACCAGTCGCTTTGGCGGATCGCTTGTGAGCCAGACGAGTCGTTTTATGAGCGGCTATACGGGGCTGGTGGACGTAACGGTGTATTCGCTCATTCCCACTATCACCTCGGTTGTCTGCACGGTGGCGGCGCTCGCCCCGGTGGTGCCGACATTTACCGTGATCCTGGTGGGCATCATGGTCGTCTACATTGCGTTTGTCTGGCTTATGTACAAGCGCATCATGCCGCTTTCGGCCGCGACGTCCGCTGCGCAGAACAAGCTGTCGGGCGTGCTGTCCGACGCGGTCACGAACATCCTAGCCGTTAAGACCTGTGGGCGCGAGGACTTTGAGCGCGACCTGTTCGATGCCGCCGACCGTGCTGCACGCGACGCCGAGACGGTCTCGATGCACGCCATGATGCAGCGCAACTTTACGACCTCGGGCCTTATCGTCATCACCATGGCCGTGGTGAGCGTGTTCGTCGCGGGCGGCAACGCGTGGTTTGGCATCTCTGCCGGCGCGCTCGTCATGATCTTTACCTATACGTACAACCTCACCATGCGTCTGAACTACGTGAGCTCCATGATGCGGCGTATCAACCGCGCGCTCGGCGATGCGGCCGAGATGACGCGCGTGCTGGACGAACCGCGCCTGGTAGCGGACGACGAGAACGCTCCCGAGCTCAAGGTGGGCGAGGGTGCGATTGATTTTGAGCACCTGAGCTTTGCATACCGTGACGCCGCGGCGGGCGAGAGCGTGTTCGACGACCTGACGCTCCATGTGGCGGCGGGCCAGCGAGTGGGCCTGGTGGGCAAATCGGGCTCGGGCAAGACGACGCTCACCAAGCTGTTGCTGCGCCTGGACGACGTACAGGGCGGCTGCGTGCTCGTGGACGGCCAGGACGTCTCGCGCTGCACGCAGCAGAGCCTGCGCCGCCAGGTTGCCTACGTGCCGCAGGAGGCGCTACTGTTCCATCGCTCCATTCGCGAGAATATCGCCTACGGTCGCCCCGACGCCACCGACGAGCAGATCCGCGAGGCGGCTCGCTTGGCTAACGCGACCGAGTTTATCGACCGCCTGCCCCGTGGCTTTGACACCATGGTGGGCGAGCGCGGCGTTAAGCTTTCGGGCGGCCAGCGCCAGCGCGTGGCCATTGCCCGCGCTATTCTGACCGATGCGCCGATCCTGGTGCTCGACGAGGCGACGTCTGCCTTGGACAGCGAGTCCGAGGCGCTGGTGCAGGAGGCGCTCGAGAACCTGATGTGCGGCCGCACCTCCATTGTGGTGGCACATCGCCTGTCCACCGTGGCGGCGCTCGACCGCATCGTGGTGCTGGCGGACGGCGAGATTGTCGAGGACGGTACGCATGCGCAGCTTGTCGAGGCGGGCGGCGAGTACGCAAGCCTGTGGGGCCGCCAGACCGGCGCATTTTTGGAGGCGTAAAGACCCCATACGTGGGACAATCGTGCCCATAGGTTTGTTACGCCGCCGAGCCGAGGAGTCGTTATGCCACGCGAGACCAATGCCGCCAAACGCGAGCGCGCCATCGAGGTGTGTGAGCGCCTCAACCGTCGCTATGGCCCGGTCGAGTGCTTTTTGGACCACGAGAATCCCTTCCGCCTGCTGATCGCGGTGCTGCTTTCGGCGCAAACGACCGATGCGCAGGTCAACAAGGTGACGCCGCGGCTGTTTGCCCAGTGGCCCACGCCCGAGGCCATGGCCGGGGCGAGCGTGGCTGACGTGGCAGACACCATCAAGTCACTCGGCTTCTACAAGAGCAAAGCCAAGCATGCCGTCGAGGCCGCGCAGATGATCGTCGCCGACTATGGCGGCGAGGTGCCGGCCGACATGAAGGAACTCGTGAAGCTGCCGGGCGTGGGGCGCAAAACGGCGAACATCGTGCTTAACGTGGGGTATGGCATCGTGGAGGGCATTGCGGTGGACACGCATGTCAACCGCATTGCGCACCGCCTGATGCTGAGTCCCAAGACGCATGCAAAGGAGCCGCTCAAGACCGAGCAGGATTTGCTCAAGATTTTGCCGCACGAGTATTGGGAGTCGGTTAACCATCAGTGGATCACCTTCGGTCGCGAGATCTGCGACGCCCGCAAACCCAAGTGTGACGAGTGCCCGCTGGCAGATTTGTGCCCCAGCGTGCGCGTTTTGGGGTAGCTGTTCGGCGCGCGCTGGCGTGCCCACCTCATGCGCTACCATGACAGGCAATGAAATCCGCCGCATACCCGCCGAGCTTGCCTCGGCGGGCTTTTGGCGTTGCAATGCCGGAGGAACAGCATGCTCATTCACCGTATAGCCGCGCAGCTCTACACTGCCGAGGCCTTGCAGACCGTCGAGGCCGGACTCGATGCCGGCGAGGACGTGACGCTGGCTGTGTCGCAGTCGGGCCGCACGCTTATGGCGGCCGCCCAGTTTGCGCGCCGCCCGCGCCCGACGGTCTATATCGTGAGCGGCGAGGATGCGGCCGATCGCGCCGCGCGCAGCCTTGCCGCCTACGTGGGCCTGGCACATGTGTGTCGTTTCCCCGAGCGCAAGGACTATCCGTGGCGCGAGCAGGCGCCCGACGACGCCGTGGTGGCGCAGCGCTGCGAGGCTCTGGGGCGCATCGTGCGCGGGGACAACTGCATCATGGTTGCCTCGGCCCGCGCGCTGCTGCGTTGCGTGCCGCCGGTCGAGAGCCGCTACTGGGAGTCCACTACTTTTGCGGTGGGCGAGGAGATTCCTTTTGACGAGGTGCCGCAGCGCTTGGTGGGCATGGGCTACACCAATGCCGGCGCCGCCGATGCGCCCGGCTTGTTTCGCTTTCACGGCGACACCGTCGAGGTGTTCCCCGCACAGGAAAAGGCACCCGTGCGCATCGAGTTCTTCGGCGACGAGATTGACCGCATCCGCCGCATGGTGAGCTCCACGGGCCAAACCATCGGCAACGAGGACAGTATCGAGATCTTCCCCTGCCGTGAGCTGGCGCTTACCGACGATGCCGTTCACAACATGCACGTGGCGCTCTACCGCGCAAGCCAGGACGACAGCAAGCTGGCGGCGCTGCTCGAGATGGTGGATGCACGCATTGTTACACCCGAGCTCGACCGCTTTTTGCCGGTGATGTACGGCCAGACCGTAAGCCCGCTGGCGCACGTGAGCGGCAAGGCGCTCGTGGTTTTGTCCGAGCCGCGCTCGCTGTTCGACGATTGCCTGCGCGCCTACGAGGATATCGAGGCCCGTGCCGGCGAGGCGGGGATTGACCGTCTAGACGGCTTGTACGTGCGCGCTCAACAGCTCGATTTTGGTGCCCAGCAGCGCTTGAACTACGTAAGCCTCATCCGTGCCGGCGGTGCGGTGACGGCCGAGCTCAAGATTGAGCAGCCTGCTATCGCAGGCTCGGACAACCGTTTTATGACGCGCGTTCAGGAAGTCGTGGGTAAGCGCTACGCCTGCGTGTTCGCCATTCCCGATCGCGGCGCGCGCGAGTCGATGGAGCTCGCCTTTGGCGATGAGGGCATTACTTTTGAGGAGTCGCTGACGGCAGCGCCCGAAAACGTCGGCGTCATCGGCGAGCGCGTACGCGTGGCAGCGGCGGATTCTGCCGATCGTGCTGCCCGTCAGGATGCTCATGCTGCAATTCGCGAGCGCCGCGCCGACGCGCTCAACGCCCGCTCGCTCGAGGCGGGTGCCGCCCAGGCTGCCGCCGGTGCCGCCGTGCCCACCATCTCGCGCGGGCGCGTGACCTTTGTCGATGCCGCCCTGCCGCAGGGCGTGGTGGTGCCCGATGCCAACCTGGCCGTGTTCTCAATCGCCGACCTCAACGTCCGCATGGACGCCAACCGCGCGCGCAGCCGCCGCAAGGTGGACATTACGCAAATCACGTTCCCGTTTAAGCCGGGCGACTACGTGGTGCATGCCACCCATGGCATCGCGCTCTTTAGCGAGATCGCGCGCCAGGAAGTGGGCGGCAAGGAACGCGACTACTTTTTGCTGGAATATGCCGACGGCGACAAGCTCTACGTGCCGTTGGAGCAGGTCGACCGCATCACACGCTATGTTGGTCCCGACGGCGACAAGCCGCGCCTGACCAGGCTCAACACCGCAGACTGGACGCGCGCCACCAATAAGGCGCGCAAGAACGCCAAAAAGCTGGCGTTTGACTTGGTCGACCTGTATACACGCCGCTCGTCGATCACGGGCATTGCCTGTCCGCCCGATACGCCCGAGCAAATCGAGATGGAGGAGAGCTTCCCCTACGAGGAGACGCGCGATCAGCTGGAGGCCATCGCCGACATTAAGGCCGACATGGAAGCACCCAAGCCCATGGACCGCCTACTCTGCGGCGACGTGGGCTTTGGCAAGACCGAGGTCGCCCTGCGCGCGGCGTTTAAGTGCGTGGATTCCGGCCGCCAGGTCATGGTGCTCTGCCCTACGACCATTCTGGCCCAGCAGCACTACGAGACGTTCTTTGAGCGCTTTGCCCCGTTTGGCCTTGAGGTCGAGGTGCTCAGTCGCTTCCGCACGCCGGCGCAGCAAAAGCGCGCGCTCAAGGCGTTTGCCGAGGGCACGGTCGATGTGCTCATCGGCACGCACCGTCTGCTTTCGGCCGATGTGAACCCCAAAAACTTGGGCCTGGTGATCATCGACGAGGAGCAGCGCTTTGGCGTGCAGCACAAGGAGCAGCTCAAGAATCTGCGCGAGCAGATTGACGTGCTAACGCTTTCGGCAACGCCTATCCCGCGTACCATGCAGATGGCCACGAGCGGCGTGCGCGATATGAGCCTAATCACCACGCCGCCGACGGGGCGTCGTCCCGTAATCGTGCACGTGGGGGAGTACGACCCCGACGTGGTGAGCGCGGCGATTCGCCTGGAGGTTGGTCGCGGCGGCCAGGTATACTACGTGTCCAACCGCGTCAAAACTATCGACGATGCCGTGGCGCGCGTGCACGAGGCCGCGCCTGAGGCGCGCGTGGGCGTGGCGCACGGCAAGATGAGCCCGCGCGAGGTCGAGGACGTGATGATCGAGTTCGCGACCAAAAAGATCGACGTGCTCATCGCCACGACCATCGTGGAGAGCGGCATCGACAACGCGACCGCCAACACGCTCATCATCGAGGACTCGCAGCGCCTGGGCCTGGCGCAGCTCTACCAGCTCAAGGGTCGTGTGGGCCGCTCGGCCACGCAGGCCTATGCGTACTTTATGTTCCCGGGCGAGCTGCCGCTCACCGAGGAGGCTACGGCGCGCCTGACTGCCCTTTCCGAGTTTCAGGACCTGGGCAGCGGCATGCGTATCGCCATGCGCGACCTGGAGATTCGTGGTGCCGGCTCGCTCATGGGCGCCGAGCAGCACGGTAACCTGTCGAGCGTGGGCTTTGACCTGTTTACGCAGATGCTGGGCCAGGCCGTGGCCGAGGCGCGCGGCGATGACGATGCCGGCGTGGAGGCGGCGAGCGTGGGCATTAACCTGCCGGCCGACTACTTCTTGTCCGAGGAATACCTGCCGGCGGTGGACCAGCGCGTACTCGTGTACCGCAAGCTTGCGGCGGCCGAGGACCTAGAGAGCATCGACGAGGTACAGGAGGAGACCGAGGCTGCACACGGCGAGCTGCCGTTGGCGGGGCTCAACCTGTTCAATCGCGCGCGAATCCGCATTCGCGGCGAGCGCTTGGGGCTCGAGAACGTCACGCTCAGCGGCGGTCGCATCACGTTTTTGGGCGTCGACGTGCCCAAGAAGGTGGCATTTGAGCTTAAGACCCGCTATGGCGCGGTGAACTTCCCCAAGAGCCGCAAGCTGTCGGTGCCCTACAAGGCGGGCGCCGGTGCGGGCAGCGGCCTGGGTCGTGGCCTCGACGCCAACGACGGCACCGGTCCCGTGGCGGCGGCGCTCATGCTGCTGCAGCAGCTGGGTGCCAGCGACGACGACTAACGGGTCGACGCTGCAATCACCCCATTTGGGCACTCTGGTTCCATCGAAAGGAAAGCATGTTCGGATACATCTATAAGAAAGATGTCGCCATGATCGCGGTTGTCCTGTGTCTTTGTCTGGGCGTGGGCACCTTTTTCGATTACCAAATCTCGAGCATGCTGTTCAACTCGTCCAGCATGTACGGCCGCTTTATCGAGGCTGCCGGCGAGCTGCCGTTCGAGCTGACGGCGAGCATCGCAGGCGTTATGCTCGTGCGCGCGGTGCGTCCCGACTCCGGGGGGAGCAAATGGCTCGCCGTGCTCGGCATCCTCGTCAACGTTGGCCTGGCCGGCTACGAGATCGTCTCGTCCCTGAAGGTTGGCGGCAAGCTCATTGCCGTTCAGCTGGTGCTGACGTTTGTGCTGGTCATCGCTGCCAACCTTATCGTCTATCGCCTCACGCGCGCGACCGAGCCTGACGAGCTCACGCGCTGGGCGTTGATGGTACTTGCCGTGTGGGTCGCTCAGGCCATTATCCTCAACGTCATTGTTAAGCCGCTGTGGTCGCGCCCGCGCATGCGCGTGATCGAGGTGACGCCGGGACTCGATTTTCAGCCGTGGTGGGTGATCGGCAACCCCGACAAGTGGGCCTTTATTGCCGCCGGCGTGATTAAGGACGGCTTCAAGTCGTTTGCGAGCGGACACACGGCGCACGCGGCGATCGGCCTTATGCTCGCCGGGCTTCCCGCGGCGGCCTTTAAGGAAAAACCGTCGCGCCGTCGCGTGGTCTTTTGGGCGGCGGTTGTGGTTGCGGCGCTCGTCGCCTTTGGCCGCATCGTGATCGGAGCGCATTTTTTGAGCGACGTGAGCTGCGGCTTTGCCCTGGTGCTGGCGCTTGAGTGCCTTGCCGCGCGCATTGCCTATCCCAACGGCGTACAATAGCCCCGTTTGAATCATCGGGCCCGTGCCCGGCTAGAGAGGATTGCCATGCTCGCGTTTAACAACGACTATTCCCACGGCGCACATCCGGCAGTGCTGCAGGCGCTCGTCGACACCAATATGGAGCCGCAGCCCGGCTACGGTACCGATGCGCATACCGAGCGCGCCAAGCAACTTATTCGCGAGGCCTGCCAGGCCCCCGATGCCGACGTGTTTTTTCTGGTGGGCGGCACGCAGGCCAACGCGACGGTGATCGACATGCTGCTTGCGCCCTACGAGGGCGTCGTTGCCGCCGAGACTGGCCATGTCGCCTGTCACGAGGCGGGCGCCATCGAGTTTGGCGGCCACAAGGTGCTCACCATCCCCGGCTACGAGGGCAAGATGCACGCTGAGGACCTCGAGAACTATATCCAGGTGTTCTACGAAAACGAGAGCTACGAGCACACGGTGTGCCCGGGCGCCGTGTACGTGAGCCTATCGACTGAGTACGGCACGCTGTACTCCAAGGCTGAGCTCGCAGCGATTCACGCGGTGTGCCAGAAGCGCGAGATTCCGCTGTTTGTGGACGGTGCTCGCCTGGCCTATGCGCTGGCGGCCGATGAGTGCGACATTACCCTGCCCGAGCTGGCGCAGCTGTGTGACGTGTTCTACATCGGCGGCACCAAGTGCGGCGCGCTCTGCGGCGAGGCTGTGGTGTTCTGCGGCATGCACGCTCCGGCGCATCCCATTCCGCGTATTAAGCAGCATGGCGCACTGCTCGCCAAGGGCCGCCTGACGGGTGTGCAGTTCGAGGCACTCTTTACCGACGGCCTGTATTTTGAGATTGGTCGCCAGGCGATTGAGACCGCTCAGGCGCTGCGTCGTGTGCTGCACGAGCGCGGCTACCAGTTCTTCTTGGAGACGCCCACGAATCAGCAGTTCGTGATTCTGCCCAACGAGGATATGGCCCGCATTCGCGAGCATGCCTCGATCGAGTACTGGGAAAAGTACGATGAGACCCACACGGTGGTGCGCTTTTGCACCAGCTGGGCCACGACGCAGGAGGACATCGACGCGCTGGCGGCTGTCCTGTAGCCTGATGTAATGACGAGGGGCCGCCTTGCGCTGGGTTTGGCGCAGGGCGGCCTTTGCTTTTGGGGAGAAGGGTTGTATGACCGAGATGTCCGAGCCGACGATTCGCCTGGCGACGCCCGATGATGCGCCGGCGTTGCTTGCCATCTATGAGCCGTATGTGCGCCAGACGGCGATTACCTGCGAATACGAGGTGCCGAGCGTTGAGGAGTTCGCCGGGCGTATTGAGCGTACGCTCAAGCGCTATCCGTATTTGGTGATGGAGTTGGACGGGCGTCCGGTAGGCTATGCCTACGTGAGTCCGCTTAACAGCCGCGAGGCATACGACTGGTCGGTCGAGACGTCGATCTACCTGGCACGCGATGTGCGCCATGGCGGGCTGGGTCGCAAGCTGCACGCTGCGCTCAAACAATGCCTGATCGCGATGGGCATCACCAATATGTGCGCCCTCATCGCCGTGCCGCACGACAAGGACGACGAGTACCTGACGCACAACAGTCAGGATTTCCATGCTCATATGGGATATCGCCTGGTGGGCACCTTCGATCGCTGTGCCCAAAAGTTCGGCCGCTGGTACGACATGTGCTGGATGGAGCTGGTCCTAGCCGAGCGCACACCCAACCAACCCAAACCAACCTGGTTCCCCGACCTCCCCAAACCTACCATTTAGGGACAGGTTTATTTTGGCAGGTTAGCCGATTGGCTCGGTGTATTTGGCGCGGTCGGTGCGTTGGATGCGCTTAGAGACATGGAGCGGTCGGCCGTCGGTGTCGTAGACGTAGTCGGTGATCAGGATCAGCGCCTGCCCGCGCTCGACGTTGAGCAAAAACGCCTCGTTTTGCGAGGCATAGCACACCTCAAAGGTCTTATGTCCCTGTGCTGGCGCGCGATGGAATTCTTGGCGCAGCGTCGCGTAGAGCGAACCGTTGATATCGCGATCGATGAGCGACCCAAAGCTTGGCGGCAGATAGGTGGTCTCCAGGCACAGTGGCGCATCATCCAGATAACGCAGACGGACAAGTTTGACGAGCTTGCTGCCCACGGCGGCATCAAAGAACTTAGCTATGCTGCCGCCCGCCTTGGTAAAGCCCGAGTCCACCGTGCGCGTGGTGGGCTTCATGCCCTGGCCCTCGACCTGCTTGGTATAGCTCGAAAACACCAGGTTGTTCTCGTGGAGCGCGGGCGTGTCGGCCACAAAGGCGCCACGCCCGCGCTCGGTGCGCACCAGGCCCTCATCAACGAGAACCTTAAGGGCGTGGCGCACGGTGCTGCGCGACAGCCCCGATTCGTCCATGAGCTCCATCTCGGACGGCAGCTTGTCTCCGCGTGCGTAGATGCCGGCGGCGATGCGGTCGCGAAGCGTACCCGCCAAGCGCTCGTATTGGCTCAGTTTCTTTTTAGATGAAGCGTTCATGCGATCAGCCTATATCTAACTTGTATGCTTATCTAAGCAAGCATGTATTCAACACAACAATAAAACCGCTGGTAGCCAGTTGTCGAAAACCGCATCAGCAAAATATCTAAGACAAATATAGCATACAACTAGTCGACATAACCAAAACATGTATGTAACTTGTATGCCTGTGATGAGCATCAAACGAGAAGAAAGGCTGATGCACGATGACTACTCAGGAACAGGTTAAGGATGTCGTTTCCCAGGTTTTGGCTGACAAGGCTGACAAGGGCGGCATCAAGCGCGTCGTGTGGATTGGCGCCGGCGGATCCAACGGCGGTAACTATCCTGCCCAGTACTTTATGGAGCACGAGGCCACGCAGGTCGTGAGCTCCAGCTACACCAGCAACGAGTTCGTGCACGCCACCCCGGCCTACGTCAACGAGAACACCCTGGCCGTCGTCGTGTCCATGCGCGGCACCAAGGAGACCATCGTTGCCGCCCAGGTCGCCAAGGACCACGGCGCCAGCACCATCGCCATCTATGTTGACGAGTCCGGCCTCACCGAGGTCTGCGACTACAAGATCCAGTACGACAGCCTGGCCGTCGACGAGTCCTGCATGGGCCGCACCAACTCTGCCGTCGTGACCATGATCGCCATGGAGCTTACGCAGCAGACCGAGGGCTATGCCGAGTACGAGACCGCTATGGCCGCCTTCGACTTGGTTGACCCCATCTATCGCAAGGCCGTCGAGTACACCCGTCCGCTTGCCGCCAAGTGGGCCGAGCAGAACGCCGACAAGCCCTGCATTAACGTCATGGCCCAGGGCCCGCTCTTTGGTGCTGCCTACGTCTTTAGCATCTGCAACGTGCAGGAGATGCTGCAGATCGACTCCTGCACCATCAACACCTGCGACTTCTTCCACGGCCCCTTCGAGATCCTGGACAAGCGCACCTCGCTGTTCCAGCTCATCAGCGTCGGCCGCAGCCGCTGCAACGACGAGCGCGGCATCCGCTTCGTCAACCAGTACGGTGGCGAGCGCGTCTATCAGCTCGACGCCAAGGAGCTCGGCCTCAACGACATCAAGGACAGCGTGAGCGAGTACTTCAACCACCTGATCTTCGCCCCGATCCTCAACAACGTGTATATGCGCGCGCTCTCCGCCGTCACCCACAAGGACTACATGACGCGCCGCTACATGTGGAAGCTTGAGTATTAGTTACGCGGTTTTACCAAACCGCGTAACGGCTCGACGCTGCGCGGGCCGCAT
>UQIG01000042.1 GCA_900541135.1 uncultured Collinsella sp. | reverse complement strand
CGTAGCGGGTGGTTTAAAGCTGGCCGCTGCGCGGCCAGCGGACTAAAGTCTTGAAAAACAAAAGGCCCCGGCTCGCGCTGGAGCCGGGGCCAAAGGTGCAGCATATACAGTTGGTGTTGTGCGCGAACAGCCCATCAGCAATGCCGTCTGCGCCCTACCCTACCCACGGTGACGGGCGCGGCTGTACGGCGTATCCACCATGGGCAGATCTGGACGCAGCTTGCCGTCAAACGCGCGATAGGCGTTCTGTACGGCGGGCGCCGTGGGGATCGTTGCGATCTCGCCGATGCCCTTGCCGCCGTATGCCACGGGCAGCAGCTCGTCCTTCTCCACGTAGATGGCGTGGATATCCGGAATCTCGGGCGCACGGAACAGCCCGAGCGTACCGTACCTTGCCTGGGGTACGCAGTCCTTGAGCGGCCAGTCCTCGGTAAGCGCATAGCCCATCCCCATGAGCACGCCGCCTTCGATCTGACCCTGGATGGAGATGGGGTTGACCACCTTGCCGGAATCGTGCGCAGCATAGACCTCGCTCACGCGGCCGTCATCATCCAGAATGACCACATGCGTGGCAAAGCCGTAGCAGATGTGGCTCTTGGGGTTGGGAACGTCGGCGCCCAGCTTGTCGGTCGGCTCCAGGTACACGTAGCCAAACTCGCAGCCCTCGAGCGCCTTGATGGCGGCAGCGGGATCTTGAGGATGCATACCCTGGCCGGCGACGAGTTCCTGTGTGTGCAGCTGGTAGGCGCGACCGTCGTCGTACTCGATCTTGACGCCGTCGCCATGCGCGCTCACCGGAGCGGCAGGCGCAGGCTTGCCGGCCTCGATGCCAAGCATGGCATCGCGCAACAGGAAGGCGGCGCCGCGCACGGCCTCGCCGGTCACGACCGTCTGACGCGAGCCAGACGTAGTGCCGGAGTCGGGAGCGTTCTCGGTGGAGCACTCGCCGTTGGCGATGCAGCTCAGCGGCAGACCGCACGCCTCGGCAACGTCCTGCAAAAAGACCGTGTTGCAGCCCTGGCCGATGTCGGACGTGGCGGCATAGACCACGGCCACGCCGTTCTCGACGCGAATCTTGCAGCGGCCGGCATCGGGCAGGCCCACGCCCACACCGGCGTTCTTCATGGCGCAGGCAATGCCGGCATGTCCGGGATGCGCGTAGTAGGCATCCTTGACCTCGAGCAGCGTCTCCTTCAGCGCCGTGGAGCAGTCGGCAATCTGGCCGTTGGGCAAAACCTCGCCCGGCTCGATGGCATTACGGTAACGAATCTCCCACGGATCCAGGCCGACCTTCTCTGCCAGCAAGTCGATCAGGCTCTCGAGTGCAAACTCGGACTGACAGACGCCAAAGCCGCGGTACGCGCCGGCGGGCGGGTTGTTGGTGTAGTAGCCAAAACCGCGAATGTCGGTGTTCTGGTACTTGTAGGGGCCGACGGCATGCGTGCAGGCGCGCTCGAGCACCGGGCCGCACAGCGATGCGTAGGCGCCGGTATCAAAATTGATCTCGCAGTCTAGGCCAGTAAAGTTGCCCTCGGCGTCGCAGCCCAGCGTAAAGGTGCCGTCCATGGCGTGGCGCTTGGGATGGAACGCAAGCGACTCGGCGCGCGTGAGCTTACACTTCACAGGACGCTGGAACTTATAGGCAGCGAGCGCGGCCAGGTGCTGGATGGACACGTCCTCCTTGCCGCCAAAACCGCCGCCCACGAGCATAGTCTCGACGACCACACGCTCGGGTTCGCTATCCCAGCCAAACATGTGAGCGCACTCTTTACGCGTGTCGTAGGCGCCCTGGTCGGTCGACTGCACCTTGACGCCGTTCTTATACGGGAAGGCGACGGCGCACTCGGGCTCCAAGAAGGCATGCTCGGTAAAGGGCGTGGTAAAACGCTGCGTCACGGTGAACGCGCTCTCCGCCAGCGCCTTGGCGGCGTCGCCGCGCGTCACATGACGGCTCTGGCACACGTTGTCCTTGAGCTCCACCGTGTTGCCGAAGGCAAAGAAGCTGTCGTGCAGGCGCGGGGCGTCGGCAGCCCTGGCCTCGACAATGTTACGCACGGGCTCCAGCGGCTCGTAATCAATCTTTACGAGTTTCTTGGCCTTCTCGAGCGTCGCCTCGTCCTCGGCGACCACCAAAACGATGGCGTCACCCACGCAGCGGGTGATATCGCCCTGGGCGATCATGACGTCCCAGTCCTGGATAAGGTGGCCGACCTGGTTGACCGGCACGTCCTCGGCGCGCAGGATGCCCACCACGCCGGGCAGGGCCTCGGCCTTGGAGGTATCGATGGAGAGCACGCGGGCGCGCGGATACTTGGAGCGCACAGCGCTGGCGTAGGTCAGACCCGGCTGATCGAGCTCGTCGATGTCGTCGGGATACTTGCCCTCGCCGAGCACCTTCTTGCGCACGTCAATACGGAAGGCGCGCTTGCCCACGCCGTAGTCGTCACCGCGCTCCAGGTCCTCGTCGATCTGCTTTTCGCCACGGAGCACCGCAGCGGCCAGCGAGATGCCCTCGATAATCTTTTTGTAGCCAGTGCAGCGGCAGACATTGCCGCGAATGGCGTACTTGATCTGTTCCTCGGTAGGCTCGGGGTCCTCGGCGATCAGCGCTGCACCCGCCATGACCATACCGGGGATGCAAAAGCCGCACTGTACGGCGCCCACGGCGCCAAAGGCGTACACAAATGCCTCGCGCACATCCTCGGGCAGGCCCTCGACGGTCACGATGTTACGGCCGGCGGCAAGGGCGGTGGTCAGCACGCACGCCTTGACGGCCGCACCGTCCACATGGATGGTGCAGGTACCGCACGCGCCCTCGGAGCAGCCGTCCTTGGCGGAGTGAATGTGCAGGTCGTCGCGCAGATAGCGCAGCAGCGGCTTGTTCTGAGTCGTCGTGCGCTCGACGCCGTTAACGGTAAAAGTGAATTCCTGTGCCATGGCGATTCCCCTCTACACGCCGGCGGCGATGCCGGTGCGGTCGTGGATGGCGCCATGCGGGCAGACGACGGCGCACATGCCGCACGACAGGCAGTCCGCGCCATCGATATGGGCGCAATTGTCCTCGATGCGGATAGCGCCGGCAGGGCACTTTTTGGCGCACATGCCGCAACCGATGCAGCTCGTGTCGCAGATCTTGCGGGCAATGGCGCCCTTATCCGTGTTGTTGCAGCGCACCAGAATGTTCTGGTAGCCGGGAACAAAGGCAATCACGCGCTGCGGGCACGCCATGCCGCACAGACCGCAGCCGGTGCATTTGGAGCGGTCCACGCGGGCGACGCCATCGACCAGTACGATGGCACCGTGGGGACAGGCCGTGACGCAGGCGCCACAGCCAATGCAGCCTTCGCTGCAGCGGGCGTCGCCGCCTGCGGAGGCGCAACCGCTTCCGCAGGCAACGTAGGCCACGTTATGTTGAATGGATTTGGCCATAAGAGACTCGCCTATTTCTTAAGAAGGTACAAATAGTTGTCGCGCACAGCCCTGATGGTCAGGCGGACGGCCTCGGGAAGACCGGTGTTGACGGCATCGACCGAGACGGTGCGGACCGTGCCGGCGACGCGGACCTTAAAGTGATCATCGCCCACGGCCAGGAAGCCCTCGTTCTCGGAGTTCTCCATGTCCTCCTCGCTCCAGAACAGGGTGAGCTTGTCCTTGTAGGGACGACCCTCCTGGTAGGGGCAGAACACGGCGCAGTTGCCGCACTCGTTGCACATGCCATCGACGTGAACGACCTGATGCTTGGCCAGACCCGGCACCTTAATTGCCACGTTGGCGCGGTTGGGGCACACGTCGCAGCAGACCTCGCACACCGAGCCGCAGCCCAGGCAGCGAGTCTTGGTGCAGTTGCGCTTGTCGCGGCACAGCGACCCCTTGCGCTCGTAGCAGGTGTCCTCGCGGCCGGCCTGCTCGTTGCAGTCGGCGTACTTGTTAAAGTCCACGCCGGCGATGGCACGAGCGACCTCGGCGGCGTCGGCGATAGCCTCGACCACGGTGGCCGGACCGCGACGGCAGTCGCCCGCAGCCCAGACGCCCTCGACGCCGGTGGAGGTGGCGGCAAGGCGGCCGCGACGGTCGTGCTCGACGCCCGCGGCGTCGTACAGGCTGGCATCGACGCCCTCGCCCACGGCGCAGATCACCGTGGTGGCAGGAAGCTCAACGGTCTCACCCGTGGCGACAGGGCTGCGACGGCCGCTTGCATCCGGCTCGCCAAGCTCCATAACGTCGCAGGTCAGCACGGCGCCGTTAAGTGCCTTGGGCGCCAGCAGCTCGCAGAACTCAACGCCATCGGCAAGAGCAAGATCGAGCTCTTCCTCGTCGGCGGGCATCTGCTTCTTGGTGCGGCGATACACCAGGCGCACGTTCTTCACGCCGGCCAGGCGCTTGGCCACGCGAGCCGCGTCCATGGCGGTATTGCCGGCGCCGATGACCACGACATCCTCGCCCAGCTCGAGCTTCTCGCCCTTCTTGGCGGCCTCGAGGAACTCCAGTACATCGAGCTCGGCACCCTCGCCCAAGCCCGCAGAGCCGGGCATCCAGGCACCGGTGGCCACGACCACGTCAGTAAAGCCCTGAGCCTTGAGCTCGTCGATGGACTCCACGCGGGCATTGAGCTGCACCTTGGCGCCAAAGGCCAGGCAGAGCTCGGCATCGTGGGAGATATCGTCGCTCGCAATGCGGAACTCGGGAATCACATGACGGACCACGCCGCCGAGAGAGTCGCGGGCCTCGAAGATGGTGACGGGCACGCCGGCACGCGTCAGGAAGAACGCCGTCGCCAGACCGGCAGGGCCGCCGCCGATAACGGCAACGTTGCGCTCGCTGTCGCTGGCGATGGCCTGGGCGCGCAGCTTGGGCAGCACGGCGGTCATGGCCTCGCGGGCGGCTTTGAGCTTGCTGGCGCGAATCTGGGCGCCCTCGGGCTCGTAGAACGCACGCTCGCAGGCGCGGCCGCAAGGATGCGGGCAGATGGTGCCGGTAATGAACGGCAGGGCGTTGCGCTCGATGATGATGTTGAGCGCGTCCTCGTAGCGGCCCTCATCAACAGCCGCCAGGTAGGCGGGAATATCCTGCTGGATGGGGCAGCTCGTGCGACACGGCGTGGTAAAGCAGTCGGAAAGCGGGCTCTTGCCGGCAACCTTGCGGTCGGGCAGCGGGCGCAGCGGCTTCTTGTAGAGCGGGTTGGTGAGCGAGTCGTTCTGGATCGCCGTCACGGCCTCGAGAGAGACGCCCTCAAACGGCCTGCCGTCCAGATCGGTGAACTCGCCGGCCATCTGGCTAAAGCGCTCGTAGCCACCGGGCTTGAGCACGTCGGTCGCCAGGGTGACGGGCCAAATACCGGCATCGTACAGGGCGCGGATGTTGTAGGCCGTGGCACCGCCGGAGTAGCTGATACGCAGCTTGCCATCGAACTGCTCGGTAATGCGACGGGCGGCCTCGATGGTCAGCGAGAACAGCGAACGGCCGGACATGTACATCTCGGTGGAAGGCAGCTCGTTCCTCGTCACGTCGACGGGGAAGGTGTTGGTGAGCTTGACGCCAAACTCCAGGCCGCGCTCGGCGCACAGGGCAATCAGGCGCTCGAACATGGGCACGGCGTCGGCCCACTGCAGGTCCTCGCGGAAGTGCGTATCGTCGAAGACGATGTAGTCGAAGCCCAGCTCGTTGAGGCGCTGGCGAGCAAACTCATAGCCCAGCAGCGTGGGGTTGCACTTGATGTAGGTGTTGAGACCCTTCTCGGTAATCAGATAGGTCGCGATGCGCTCGATCTCCGCCGGCGGGCAGCCATGCAGCGTGGACTCGGTAATGGAGTTGGAGACGCGCGCCGGGATGGACTCGACAAACGCGGCATCGACATTCTCAAACTTGTCCAGGTTAGCGAGCGCCCACGTGCGGCACTCGTTCCAAACCTCGGAGCCGCTGGCGTCCTTCATGCCCTCAATGTACGCATCGACCTTGGGGCTCTTGATGCCCTCGAGGTCATAACCCACGGACATGTTGAAGACAAAACCATCCGGGCTGCCCAGGCCGTACTCGCGAGCGATCAGGTGGCAGGCAAACCATGCCTTCACGTACTCGGCAAAGGCCTGCGGAACCTCGAGCTCGGTCGACCACTCGCAGTTGTAGCACTCGTCCTGCGCCACGATGCAGGGCTTGTTCACACACTTGGAGAGCTCCTCGCCGTCCATAACCTGAACGGTCTTGAGCTCAAAGAAGCGGGAACCGGCCACGTAGGATGCCACGATGTTCTGGGCCAGCTGCGTATTGGGACCGGCGGCCGGGCCAAACGGAGTCTCGATGCGCTCGTCAAAAATGGGAAGCGCGCCCTCCTGGTTGGTCGTGACCATCTTGCGCACGCCAAAGACGGCGCCCTGAGTCTTGTGCTCCTCGATGATCCAGTTCATCAGCTGCGAAAACGGGATCGGCCTCATGATGTCGCTCATAATGAGCTCCTCTCTGTAACGCCCGGCGAGACCGCGCGACGGGCGCAAATACGGTGTAGCGCTAGCACAGCGCCGGCGACCCCGCGGAGGCCGCCTATACGCGCGTCGAACGCGGCGAAACATCCGACGCGCGTGAATCTACTTGTAATTAGTAGGTGCGTTCGTTGAGCGTGCTCCAGAGCTTCTTGGACTCAGCCATGGTCCACGCGTTGATCTTGTCCTCATCAATGCCAACGAACTCGCGATCCTTGTACAGGACGCGGCCGTTGATGATGGTGGTGCGGCAGTTTTTGCCCATCATGCCAAAGAGCATGTGGCCGTCGATGTTCTCCTCGCTCAGCGGCGTAAAGGGCTTGTAGTCCATGACGATGACGTCGGCGGCAGCGCCGGCCTCGAGCACACCGAGCTTGCGATCGAAGTACTTGCTGGCCATCTTGGCGTTGTTCTCGAACAGCATCGTCATTGCCTCGCACCAGCCCACGTTGGGCATAGCGGCGTTGTGACGTTGAATGATCAGGAAGACCTTGAGGCTCTCGAGCATATCGTGGGTGTAGGCATCGGTGCCCATGCACACGGGGATGCCGCGGCGGAAGAACTCGAGCACGGGGGCGCAGCCCACGGCGTTGCCCATATTGGATTCGGGGTTGTTGACGAGCCAGGTGCCGGACTCCTTGACGATATCCATCTCGGCAGGCGTCACGTGGATGCAGTGGCCCAGCATGGTGTCGGGGCCGAGCAGGTTGTGCTGCAGCAGGCGCTCGACGGGGCTGATGCCGCCGCGGTTGAGGCGGGAATCCCACACGTCGTTCATGCCCTCGCACACATGGATGTGGAAGCCGGTCAGGCCGTTGTTGGCCTCGGCCATCTTATCCATGGTCTCGTCCGAAAGCGTAAAGGTGGCATGTCCGCCAAACATGGCGGCGATCATATGGTTGTCGTTATCGCGACGCTCCTTGGCGGCCCACTGGGCAAATTCGGCGTTCTCGGCAATGGCCTGGTCGCATTTTTCCTGGCCGCGGCGATCGGAGACCTCGTAGCACAGGCACGAACGCATGCCCAGCTCCTGAGCTGCGTCCTTAATGGTAAAGAGGCTACCCGGGATCTCGCAGAAACTCGCATGGTGATCGAAGATCGTGGTGACGCCATCGCGGATGGAGTCCAAAATCGTGGCATAGGCGCTGGCCTTGGTGCCGTCGAGCGTCAGGTTGTCGTCGATCTTCCACCACTGCTGCTCGAGATTCTCCAGGAAGTTGGTGGGGTTGCAGCCCTTAATGGCAAGGCCGCGGGCCAGACCCGAGTAGATGTGGGTGTGGCAGTTGATGAGTCCGGGCATGATGAGGTTACCCCGGGCGTCGACGTACTCGGCATCCGGGTACTTGGCCTTGAGCTCGCACTCGGGGCCCACTTCGACGATCGTATCTCCGTCAATGGCAACCGCACCGTTTGGAATGAACGGGGTCTGAGCGTTGCGGGTAAAGACGGAACCGTTAGCGACCAGAAGCATGGATGCTCCCTTCAACATCAGGGGCGGGGTTTGACACCTCTGACATGGCGGAGTGCGAAGCGCCGGCCTACACCGGAAACGGGCCCTCTCCCGTCAACGCTTCACCAAAGGGACAAACCCTTTGAAGTGCGGCTTGACGCCGCATGACGTCGGCGGACGAGGCGATGCGTCCGCCGACGAATAGCACCGAATTGGTTACTTCTTGCTCTCGGGCAAGACCAGATCCACGGCGGCGTCCTTGGCAGCATCGATGTGCTGAGCCACGACCGGCGTCTGCGGAAGGATCAGGTTAAGGACAATGGCCATGATGGCGGTGGGGGTTACAGCATTGGAGCCGATGACGGTGGGCACCCAGGTGGGCATACCCTCACCGGCAAGGCAACCGCTGGCCATCCAGATACCCAGGCCAAAGACGACGGAGGTACCGACGATGGTGGTAGTGCGCTGCGTGAGGCCCTCGCGGGTGAACATGCGCACGCCGTTCATGGTGATGGTGCCAAAGACGCCGACGGTCGCGCCGCCGATGACGGGCTGCGGGATAGCGGAAAGGACGGCAGAGAGCTGCGGGAACAGGCCGGCGATGGCAAAGACGGCCGCGATGATCACAAAGACCCACTTGTTGACGACCTTGTTGGAGCAGATGATGCCCACGTTCTGGCCAAGGGCGCTGGTGGGAAGACCGCCCAGCAGGCCGCCGACCATAGAGGTGAGGCCCTGGGACACGATAGCGCCGGAGAGCTCGCGCTCGGTGGGCATACGGTCGATGGAGCCCAGGCAGGCGGCGGAGACGTCACCGATAACCTGGATGGCAACCATGGGGAACACGACGGCGAGGGTAATGCAGACCTCGGGATCAAACTCGAGCGCGTAGGGCATGAGCTTGGGAAGGGCGAAGACCTGGGCGGTGGCGACGCTGGAGAAGTCGATCATGCCAAAGGGGATGGAGACGATCATACCAACGATCATGCCAAAGAACACGGATCCCAGCTTGAGCGTGCCCTTGCCAAAGTTGGCGAGCGCAAAGACCACGGCGAAGGTGATAAGAGCGACGCACCAGGCCTGCGGGGTGCCCCACAGCGGCGTACCCATACCGCCGGCCATATACTTGACAGCCGTGGGATAGAGAGAGACGCCAATGGAGAAGATGACCGTACCGGTCACGACGGGCGGGAACAGCCACTTGATCTTGCTGTAAGCCAGACCAAAGAGGACCGCGACGGCGCCGCCGACGATCTCGCCGCCCAGCAGTGCACCAAAGCTAAAGCCCGAGGCACCCATGGCCTGCAGGGCCGGCAGGAACGCGAACGAAACGCCCATGACGATGGGCAGGCCGCCGCCGATGCGACGGAAGGGGGCGAAAGCCTGAAGGGCCGTGTCGATCGCCGAAAGAATGAGCGCGACCTGGATGATGTCGGTGCTCTGCTGGCTATTAAAGCCGTAGACGCCGGCCATGATGACCGCCGGGGTAATGATGCCGGCAAACGATGCCAGTACGTGCTGAAGGGCACACGGGATCATTTCCTTAACGGGAGGCATGCCTTCGCGAGTGAACAGGGCTTCAGTGCCGTTCGTAACCGTCTCCTGGGTCATTTGACCACCAATCCTCGAAGTAGTTGTTTTCGCATCTAACGCTCTATTGTGACGCAGTGCGGGGTTGAGGTTGTGCCTTCATTGCATATCGTATTAAAGATGATTCTCATTCTCAATAATAATTTTTTGTTATCAGACCATTCTTCAGCTGAAATAACGCATTTCCGCAGGTCAGGAAAGTGTCTGGTCAAAATAACATCTAACTTTTCTTTTGGTCAACCGTTTACCGCTAAATTCCTACCGTTCGTCTGCATTACGCAATGTACCTGCGGATATACGAGATGGTGGGCAGCGTGTTACCATGAGAAAAAATTGTTATGAACATTTCCGTTTTCACCCAAAGGAGTTGCCCGTGAACGAGACCGTACGCCGCTTTTTGCCGATGGTCGATTTTCTGGAGCAGATACTCGGCAAAAACAGCGAAATCGTGCTGCACGATTTCTCGGATCCCGACCACGCCATCGTCGATATTCGCAACGGCATCGTGAGCGGCCGCAAGGTCGGCGGTCCCGCCACCGATCTGGCACTCAAGATCATGCACGACGCCAAGTATCGCGACCTGCCGTTTATTACGGGCTACGAGGGGCGCGGTGCCGGCGGCAAGACGTTGGAGTCGGCGACGTACTTTATCCGCGAGAATGACGAGATCGTCGGTATGCTCTGCGTCAACACCGACCTCTCGACCGTACGCTCCATCAACGCCATGGCGCAGCAGCTCATGGCGTGCTTCGACGCGGCGCCGACGCGCACGGAGCCCGCCCCTATCGAGGTCGAAAGCCTTTCGGAGTCCACACAGGAGCTCATTGACCGCAGCATTGCCGAGTTGCTGAGCGCGCGCGGGCTGGATGTAGCGTCGCTTGGTCAGAGCGACCGCGTGGACGTCATTCGCCACCTCAACGGCAACGGGGTGTTCATGCTCAAGGGCGCCGTGGCCTGCGCCGCCACCGCGCTGGGCATCTCGGAGCCCAGCGTCTACCGCTACCTGCAAAAAGTTCGCAAGGAGGGCTAACGAGCAAAATGGAGCGCGGCTCCACAAGCGATCCGTCACTTAACAAAAGACCCTGCAGCTCGCACGCGCTGCAGGGTCTTTTTGCATGTCATGTTTAGTTGTTGCCAACGCCTTAGAGAGCGGCGACGACCTCGATCTCGACCAGACCGCCAGCCGGAAGGGCGGCAACCTGGAAAGCGCTGCGCGCGGGGAACGGGGCCTCGAACTTGGAGGCGTAGATCTCGTTCACGGCAGCGAAGTCGGCAATGTCGGCCAGGTAGACCGTGGTCTTGACGACATCGGCAAACGTAGCGCCGGCGGCAGTCAGCAGGGCCTCGACGTTAGCAAGGGACTGCTTGGCCTGGGCCTCGACGCCCTCGGGCATCTTGCCAGTTGTGGGGTCGATGCCCAGCTGGCCGGACAGGAACACCATGTTGCCGGTCTGGATACCGGGGGAATACGGTCCGATGGCTGCGGGTGCGTTATCGGAAGACACGACGGTCTTGCTCATGTTTATCTCCTTACGGTTAACTAGAAAGCGTGAGCGCGGCGTTCGCACCGGGAGGCACAGTTCGGTCTGAACACCGCGCTTGATTGGGATAGTACTCAAGGTTTCCGCGCGATGCAAGATTATTATCAGATTACGAGAATATTTTATCGCCCAACGGTTTCCCCGAACCGCTGAACGGTTCTCCACGGGGTCAGCCAGCCCAAGCTGCTGAAGACTTTATCCCGCTTGGAGCACGGGCATCGCCTGCCGCAACGGCACCACTATACTTTTGAATATCTGAGCATTTTGAAAGGCAGGATATGACCGCAACCGCCAGTCGAACCACCAACCGCAGACCCGAGCTTTTGGCGCCCGCCGGAGGGCCCGAGCCCTTTGCCGCCGCACTCGCCGCGGGGGCAGACGCCATCTATTGCGGCATGGGCAGCTTCAACGCCCGCCGCAAGGCCACCAACTTTACCGACGAGGCCTTTGAGCAAGCCTGCCGCGCCGCACATCTAGCCGGGTCGCGCGTCTACGTCACGGTCAACATCGTCATCAAGCAGTCCGAGATGGGCGATGCGCTGCAACTCATCCATCGCTGCTCCACGCTGGGCGCCGACGCCTTCATCATCCAGGACTGGGGCCTGTTCTTTGAGGTCAAGCGCACGATGCCCGGCATCGAGACGCACATCTCGACCCAGGCGAACATCCATGATGACCGCGGAACGCTTTGGTGCCGCGAGCAGGGTGCCGACCGCGTGACTCTCTCGCGCGAGCTCTCCATCGACGAGATCGCCGCCATTCACAACGCCGCGCCCGATGTGGACCTCGAGGTCTTTAGCCACGGCGCCATCTGCTTTTGCTACTCGGGTCTGTGCCTGCTGTCGAGCTTTGCCATGGCGGGCCGCTCGGCCAACCGCGGCATGTGCGCTCAGCCCTGTCGCCTGCCTTACGAGCTGATCGACGAGAACGGCCGCTCGCTCTCCCCTGCCGGTCGCGAGCGCGCGCTATGCCCGCGCGACACTAACACGTCGCAGCTTGTTCGCCGTCTGTATGACGCCGGCGCCGCATCGCTCAAGCTCGAGGGCCGCATGAAGGCTCCCGATTACGTGTACTCCATCGTCGATGTGTACCGTCACCAGATTGATGACATGCTGGCCGGGGTCGCCGTAGATAAGCACGAGGACGCCGCTCGCCAGCGCCAGCTCAAGCGCTGCTTTAATCGCGACTTTACGCACGCCTACCAGGATGGCACCTCGGGCGACGAGATGATGAGCTACGAGCGCTCCAACAACCGCGGCCAGATTGTGGGCACGGTGCTGGGCAGCCGTCTGGCCAACCGCGATGTACGCGGACTAAAGCCCGACGATCGCCGTCGCCGCGCCGCCATCGCCCGCATTGAGCTGCTTGAGCCCGTGGGCAAGGGCGACCTGCTGGAGCTTCGCCACGATAACGAGTTTGACCAGTTCCTGACCACCATTGCCGCCGATGATGCCGCTGCCGGCGATGTTATCGAGTGTCGCGTGCCCCGTAGCATGCCCGAGGGCTGCCGCGTGCGCGTGATTCGAAGCCAGCGCGCCATTGACGCCGCCGGCGCCGCACTCAAGCGCGATGTGCTGCGCCGCCGCGCCGTAGACGTGTCCGTTGTGGCGCGTCTGGGCGAGCCGTTTGCCGTTACGCTCACCTGTTGCGACGATCCTTCGCTTACGGCCACGGCCACGGGCTTTACCGTCGAGGCCGCCAAGACCCGCGCGGTCGAGGCGTCCGATCTGGTTGAGCACGTCGGGCGCATGGGCTCCTCTCCCTTTGAGGCTGCGAGCTTTGACGTTTCGCTCGACGCCGGCTGCGGTATGGGCTTTTCCGCCGTGCACAAGGTGCGCGCCGCCGCTTGTAAGGCGCTGGAAGAGGCCATTCTGGCACCGTACGAGGAGCGCGCGAAAACGCTCGAGCTGCCGGCGATTGTAACCAGTAATTCCCGCCCCGCGCCCGAGCACTACCGCGATGAGCCGCAGATCTGCACCACCGTCACCTCGCTCGAGGCCGCCGAGGCCGCCCGCGCGGAGGGTGCAACGCGCATCTACATGACCACCGATGCGCTCGAGGCAGCCGGTGTCTCCCCCGCCGATGCACTTGAGCAGGGCATTGTACCCGTACTCGACGAGGTCTGCCGCACCGTCGACCACGAGCGCGTTGACCCGTGGGTTGTTGCCGGTGCCACGGTCGATATTGGCAACATCTCTGAGCTCGCGCTGGCCGCCCAGGTTGGCGCCACGGCGGAGGTCCGCTCTTGCCTGCCGGTGCACAACACGCCCTGCATGGAGGCGCTTGCCGAGCGCGGAGCCGGTGCGTTTTGGCTCTCGCCCGAGATCACACTCGACGAGATTGTCTCGCTCGGCGCCGCCGCGCCCGCGGCTCTGGGCATCACCGTCTTTGGCCGCCCGCGCGTCATGACAAGCGAGCATTGCATTCTGCAGGTTGCCAACGGCTGTATCCACGATTGTGCCAGCTGCCGCCTGCGTGCCCGCAAGCTCTCGCTCAAGAATATCGACGGAAAGGTCATGCCCGTCCGAACTGACATCCACGGCCGCTCTCGCCTGTACGATGCCTACCCCATCGACCTCACGCCGCAGGTACCGCAGCTGCTCGACGCCGGCGTCCGTCGTCTTATGGTGGACGGAACGCTGCTCGAGGCCGATGAGATTGGCCGTGCCGTCGCTCGCGTCCGTCGCGCCGTCGAGGCGGCTCAAGCCGGCCGCAAGCCCGCCGCCCGCCTGCGCGGGGCGACCTCGGGCTGCATGTTTGTGGGAATCAGCTAACCGAAAGGCTTACACGTGAACGAAGAACCTCAAGTCCTCTACTGCGATGCCTGGCTCATGGCCATCGACAAGCCCGCCGGCATGATCGTCCACGGCGACGGCACCGGTGAACGCACGCTCACCGACTACGCCAGCGACCTGCTGCTGGCGATGGGCGACGGCTTTGCCGCGACCGACATGCAGCCGCTCAATCGCCTGGACCGTGACACCACCGGCGTGGTGCTGTTCTCGCTCGACAAGCAGACGCAGCCCGCCTTTGACCAGATGGTCATCGACCACGCGTTCGAAAAGCACTATCTGGCGCTCGCCGAGGGCAAAATCGACTGGAACGAGAAGCTCATCGACAAGCCTATCGCTCGCGATCGCCACGATAGCCGCAAGATGCGTGTCGGCGCCAGCGGAAAGCCCTCTCAGACGCGCGTCAAGGTACTCAAGCGCCTTAAGAGCCGCCGAGGCCTGCCCGCGCGTTCGTATATCGATGTTGAGCTGCTCACCGGCCGCAAGCATCAGATTCGCGTGCACCTGGCCAGCGAGCGTCACCCCCTGGTTGGCGACGACCTGTACGGAACGCCGCGCCCCTGCGGCCTGATGCTCCACGCCCACAGCGTGTCCTTCACGCATCCCGTAACCGGCGAGCACATCCACATCGAAGCCCCCTGCCCCTGGGAGCCCTAAAACCCGCCAATAAGGGACAGGCACCTTTGTGGCGGGTTTGCCGCAATGGCTCAGCCGTGGCGCCAAAACGTCTCGATCTGTAACAGTTAAAACCCATTTTCCGGTCTGTCTGTTACAGATCGAGACATTCGAATCTCCCTCAAGGAAAAATCTCAATCTATAACAATAACTCGGCAAAATCGGTCCCAGATGTTACAGATCGAGACAAAGGGACGGCGCGGTTCGGAAGAATCTCAATCTGTAACATCTAACCCACTTTTAACGGTCTAGTTGTTACAGACTTAGACAAAACGGCAGACAACAATAGCGGCATCGCCCGTAATGGACGTTGCCGTTTTTCTATTGAGAAAACTACTCGGTTTTCGTTACTAACCGCCACAGTGGGGACAGGCACCTTTGTGGTGGTTTTGGCCTTACTTCGCCCCGTTGCTAAACCGTGATGACGTTTTCCATCGTCTGGTACTTGGCGGGCACCTCGCCCGCGGTGATAACCGTTGCGTCACGGAAGTCCGCGAATTTTACGGGTGCCACCATGCCAAATTTGCTGGCGTCTGAGATTACGAAGCGTTTGGCGGTATGGCGCATCGAGATACGCTTTACTTGCGCTTCCTCGATATCGGGCGCCGTGAAGCCCTGCTCGGCGGCAATGCCGTTAGAACCCCAAAAGCCACAATTGAAGTTGTAACGGTCTAGGGTTGCCAGGGCATCGGGGCCAACGAGCGCCTCGGTCTCGGGCTTGAGCTCGCCACCTAACACCACGGTGCGCATGCCGCGCAAAGCAAGGTGCTGAGCATGGAGCACGGAATCGGTCACATAGGTGACACTCTCAAGGCGCGGAAGATGCTCGATGAGCTTGAGCGTCGTCGAGCCCGAGTCGATGTATACAAAGCTCTCGGGCTCCACAAGCGCCGCCGCACGGGCGCAGATACGCTCCTTGTCGTCGTTATGGAGGTCACTGCGCTCATTGAGCGTTAGGTCGCGCGTCACGTGCGCGCGCTCAAGACTCGTCGCTCCACCGTGGACCTTGGCGATGCGGTGCGCTCGGTCGAGCGTCTGCAGGTCGCGCCGAATGGTGGACGCCGTCACGCCCAGGGTATCGGCAAGCTCTGGCACAGTAACCGAGCCAGCCCGCTGCACCATCGACACAATCGTATTGAGCCTATCTTCCGCAAGCATCGCTTACTCCTCCTCGGGGTAGACGACTCCCCAATCGGCGCGGAGCTTGGTCATGAGCTCCATCACATCAGAAGCATAATCCAGAAGCTCACGCTTGGAATCGTCGCCGGCGACGGCCTGCTCGAGGTCAGCCATCTCGTAGCACAGGGCATAAGCCTCGGTGCCCGCGGCGACCTCCTCGCGATGACCGTCCGCGGTCCACACGATCGTCGCGTGATCGGCGCGCGGATACTCGTTGACCTCGATGTAGCACTTATCGAAGCTGATAACCGAGCGCTTGGGCTGCTTGGAGTGGAGCGTAAGGCTCACAACACCCAGCTGCTGGTCTGCATTACGGCAGACGATGCCGCCCGCAACGTCAACGCCGGTCTCACAGGTGTTGCCCAGCGAGACGACCTCAGCGGGCTGGCTTGCCATAAAGAGACGCATGACGGACAGGGCATACACGCCAATGTCGAGCATGGCGCCGCCGGCGAGACTACGGTTGTAGAACCGGTTGGTCAGGTCCCCGTACTCCTTATAGCTGCCAAAGTTGAGCTGGGCGAGGTTCATGCGACCAAAGTCGCCCGCATCCATGCGGCGGCGCAGCTCCTGATACAGCGGCATGTGAAGCACCGTGGTGGCGTCCATAAGGACGACGTTGTGCTCGTCGGCGATGGCACGCGCCTCGTCGAGCTCAGCGGAATTGAGGGTAATGGCCTTCTCGCAGAGCACGTGCTTACCAGCTGCCAGAGCGGCTCGCAGGTAGGTGATATGCGTGTTGTGCGGCGTGGTGATATAGACGGCGTCGATGTCCGGATCGGCGTAGAGGTCCTCGACCGTCTCGTACACCTTCTCGACGCCATACTGCTCGGCAAAAGCCTGGGCTTTGGAAAGCGTACGGTTGGCGACACCCGCGAGCTTGCGGCCGGCCAGCGCGAGGGACTGGGCCATTTGGTTGGCGATAACACCGCACCCGATCACTGCCCAGCGAAGCTCGGGGGCCGTAAAGATGTCGTTTGGGAACGGCTGATTCTGGACCGAGGCAAACGCCGCCTTTGCGGCTGCCTCGGCGTCGAGCGGAGCCTGTTTGGAATCTGCCATGATGTGCCTCCTGAGTCATCGGAAGTTCTTCATTTCTAACAACCCTATAGTCGCACAATTGCGCGCGTATCTGCTCGTGTTTGCGTATTTATTTGCTTATCGGTCATTATTTAGCCATAGTTGGCAGATGTTTGCGCGGCTATGCGCATTATCGCGCAAGGCTATGCGCGTAAATGCGCATGCGACGATCCTTGTGAAACATAAAGGGACGGAACACCAAAGCCCTAAAAGACAGACCCAGCTGTATTACTTCACCCCTCTGGGGGCATCAGACATCAAAGGATCGTCCCAAACTGCCGGCACATAGAGACTCTGTCTCTTATACACATCTGACGCTGCCGACGAATAGCCTTGTGTAGATC
>UQIG01000041.1 GCA_900541135.1 uncultured Collinsella sp. | reverse complement strand
ACGAGATTCGCCTTAGTCTCGTGGGCTCGGAGATGTGTATAAGAGACAGTTGCCGTAATGATGGTAGTACCACCAGTAGCAGGGGTAATTGTCGTAGAAACCGTCGGCCTCACGCACCTCGGGAGGAACAGCCTCGGCAAGCTGACGCAGGACTTCCTTCGAAACGCCCAGCGCCGCACCCATCACCAGAAGTTTATTCCACAGGACCAGATCGCCGGGGACGGCTTCCTTTAGGCGCGTGAAGTCCTCGAGCCAATGCTTGAGCGCCTTGCAGCGAGCCGCCACCTCGGCGCCCTCCGGCGTAAAGCGGCGGAAGGTGAGACTCACGCCAATGCCCACAAGCACGATGGGCACCGAGATAATCGCAGCGATAACGTTTGCCTGCGCGCCATCGGTAAAGAAAATGGATCCAATAGGAATAAAGGCAATTAGAATGCCCAGGACCAGGCCAAACACCATTGCGACAATGCCGTCCGAGGCAACGTACTCGCTATCGGCCAGCTTGCCCTTAACGGTGTTCTGATAGTCCTCGAGCTTGTCGCCCACGGGCGTAGCGTGCTGTTTGACGTAGTGCTGCAGCTCGTCAAACGTGCGCGAGCGATCGCCGTTCTCGTCAGGCTTAGCACCGGCAAAGAAGACCTTGAGCACCATGCGGTCAATGCCCTTGGCCGACTTCCAGCCCGCATCGCTCACCGTCACACGATACGTCTGCTCTTCTTTTTCACGCCCCAACAGACCCTTCTTGGCCTTGGTCGCGGTCGCCTGCTCCAGCTTAATCACACGGTCGTCAGTGAGCTTCATGAGCGTGGCGATATATGCCTGATCGGGCACCTCGTTCCAACTCATGAGGGCCGAAAGCACGGCGGGATGGTCGGCCGAGGGCACGTCGCGGAAATATTCGTCCTGGAAAAGCGGCTTGGGCTTGCGGCGGCGCAGCTTGAGCACAACGATTATGCCGGTAAAGACCACCGCTGCGACAACACTTAGCACGGCAAGCGCATTGGCAATCATGCGAGCATGAGCGCGGCGGGCGTTAGCTTCGTCAGCCCATTCTTTCTCTTCGCTCAGAATCGTTGACATGCGCTCTTCGCCCGAGGCGGCAAGCTGCGGCACCCAGTCGCTGGGGAAGGCGATGCGCGCCTCGGCGAATTCGCCCTGATGCACGCAGGGAATGGTATAGGTGACCATGGGCTCGTCCTCATCGAGTGACACGTCGCCCGTCAGCGGGCCGTGGCCCCATGCGCGGAAGTTATCGCCCTTGACGGCCGCCGTCCCGGCAGCGGCATTTGCGAAGCGCACTTCCATCTCGACGTCATCGGAATCCGCAGACCAGCCGTCGCCCACGAACTTCCAATAGAGCTCGGCAGTATCGGCCCAGTTCATGACCGCACCGGTCATGGTATAGCTCACGTAATAGGTCGCGCTGTCGCCGCTCTCGTGAGGGCTGAATACCTTAATCTTTACGCCGTCACCGCTCTGCCCAACCGTATAGACGCCAGAGTCACCCTTGTTCGCGCTATCCACTTTGTTAAACGCGGTGTCCTCTTCCTCGACACTCAGCACGTCGACGCCCGCCGAGCCACCCTGCTGGTTGGAGCCCGTATTGATCTCCCAAAACACGCCGTTGATGTCGTCATCGAAATCAAACTGGCGTCCCTCGACAACGGTCAGCGATCCATCGGCCTCAACCGTGGCACTGATATAGGTTTGGGTCATGGAATAACCGTCGGCGTGTGCGGCGGCGGGCAGTAGCAGCAATGCAAGCGCGACGAGTGCGCAGACGGAAGCAAATCGCGCAAACAGGCGGCGCTGCCGACAGGTTTTGGCAACGGGGTCGTTCATGGGCACATCCTTTGTCTGTAAAACCAACAGCGCCATTGTCCCACGTTTGCGGGTACGCATGACGAACATCTAGGCGACCGGAGCGCCAAACGGGATGAAAGTCACACCCGCACCCCAACAGCCAGTCATTGGGGACGTTCTTAAATGACCAGTCATTAGGGACACCCTTGGTATGGCCTGCGCCAGCAATAGATACCACTTCACAGCTCCGTCATAGGTGTAGCGGCTTTGTGTGGGCGCGGCACGCGCTGATTGAGCCGCCAGCCGAGGGGCATAAAGCAGTTGAGCGAAAACGGTTTGCCCCTTTGCCGTTCGCTCGAGGATCATGTCCCCCTTTTCCGCGGAAACCCCGGCAGTTGCGAAGAGCTGCCGGGGTTTCTGTCGTTTGTGAGGCTAAGTCGGTACGCAGCGATCGAGACCTTGAGCCGCAAACCCACCGTGCGCAATGCGTACCGCCGCCAACTTGTGAGCGCGGCAACGCCTTCCCTGCCAAGCCCCGCGCTATACTCATCCGCATGGATATCAAAACACGCAACATAGCAACGCCCGCCGCGGACGCACCAGCAACGGCAGTGCCCACCCCCGTCGTGGGCCGCTTTGCCCCGTCGCCCTCGGGCCGCATGCACTTGGGCAACGTGTTCAGCTGCCTGTGCGCATGGCTTTCGGCCCGCAGCCAGGGCGGCAGCATCGTGTTGCGTATCGAGGACCTGGACGATCGCTGCAAGCGCCCGGAACTTGCCGCTCAACTGATTGACGATCTGACCTGGCTGGGGCTCGAGTGGGACGAAGGCCCCTACTACCAGCACGATCGCCTGGATCTGTACGAGGACGCCCTGCGCCAGCTGCAAGACGCCGGCCTCACCTATCCCTGTTTTTGCACGCGTGCCGAACTCCACGCCGCGAGCGCGCCGCACGCCAGCGACGGCACGCCCATCTACCGCGGCGCCTGCAGAGGTCTTTCTGCTGATGAAATCACCCGCCGCAGTGCCCTGCGTGCTCCGGCCACGCGCCTGCGCGTGTCCACCGTCGACGACCTCGCCAGCGACGTGATCGAATTCGTGGACCGCACGTACGGAGCCCAATGCGAAGCACTCGCCACCGAGTGCGGTGACTTTTTGGTGCGCCGCAGCGACGGCGTGTTTGCCTATCAGCTGGCCGTGGCGGTCGACGACGCTGCCATGGGCGTCACCGAGATCGTACGCGGATGCGACCTGCTTGGTTCCACGCCGCGCCAGATCTATCTGCAACATCTGCTGGGACTGCCCACGCCGCACTACGCGCACATTCCGCTGCTCATGTCACCGGACGGCCGCCGCCTTTCCAAGCGCGATCGCGATCTGGACCTGGGCGAGCTCCGCACCCGCTTTGGCACACCCGAGGCACTGTTGGGATGGCTCGCCGGGCAAACAGGCATCGCGCCGGACACCACGCCGCGTACCGCCGAGCAGCTGGTCGAGCACTTTAGCTGGGACGTCATCCGCGCGCATCGGGAGAACATCACTGTAACGGTCGAGTAGCCAGCCACCCCGCCTCTACGCAACATCCCAGGGCTGGAGTTCGTCGCCCAAGCGAACGATGCAGTCGTAGAGCACGGTGTGACGCTCGGCCGGGTTGGCGTCACGATGAAAATGCCCGTAGTACCAGCGCTTGTAGTCCAGGTGGTCCTCCAGCTCGTCGAAAAACGTGGTGAGTCGATCGACATCGGGATAATTCCAGCCAGGTGCCGGGTAAAGCGTGGGCGAAAGCATGCGCGTGGAGCAGGTATGGGTGATCGCATAGTCGACCTTCCAACCCACGCTGTCGAGCTTTGCCCGCGCCTCCTCAAAGTTGCGCTCGTCCGGCAGCTCCTGCGGCCACCAGCTGGAATACGGAATGCGGTATTCCTTATCCACGCTCGTGGCGCCGCCCATGGTAGAGATCGTTGGGCCGTCGAGCTCAAAAACCTCACCGCGCGTCAGGCGTCGGATGGGCGAGGTGTCCGACAGGCGCTGCGTCAGGCCGCCGTGCCACAGCTCCATGGGGCGCTCCGACCAGTGATCGAAACGCTCGTGGTTGCCGTCGACAAACAGCACGGTATAGGGGCGCGACTCCAGCCAGGCGATGTCGGCACATTCCTCGGCAGAGAAATCCCACGGAAAGCCAAAGTCGCCCGCGATGATGAGATAGTCGTCACTTGTCAAACCATCCCCAAGATCCCAGTCGCGAAGCTTTTGCATGTCGACGCCGCCGTGAATATCGCCCGTCACATAGACCGTCATCGGATCACCACTTCCCTGTAAGTCGCTAGCCCACATTCTGCACGATCACTAAGTCAACCGTTCCAGCCCTTCCATCCTTTGGGACCTACCCTCGCTCTTCCATCCAAACGGGTCAAACACCCAAAAGATCAAATCGAGCACGCCGCCGGTCATCATGGCGCCGGCAAGAGCCATGCAAGCATGCAGAAAGCTGGCACTTCGGAGCACGTCGAACGGCCCCAGAACAGCCAGCAGCGCGACCGCTGCGCCGGCTACGCACAGCGCGAGGCACGGCCCCGCGTCCTTAACGCACTTCTTTGCGAGATGCTTTGCGTTGTCACTCATCGGTATCGAACTCCTTAGAGGGTCGTTGTTCAGACGCATGCCGCCGCGGCAGAGCGGGGCGGCAGGGTAAGTGTCACATGCTGTGCGGACATCAATGGAGAAACCGCCTGCTCGACCAACCTTTGACGCCGTTTTGCACCGACACCACATCCCCCGCTATCGAGGTCTAATACTTTTCCCACCGCTACCCAAAAACTCATCCAACATTAATCTTGGCTCAAGAATCGCTTAATCTATAACCTGCACTATAGAGTTCGACCAAGGGCAAGGCGGCGCCGCGCAACGCAGGCCGCCGAACGCAACGCTCGCGCCCTGGCAGATCGCCCGGCGTCGCGCCCATCGAACGAAAGGACAGGTCATGGACGACCTCGAAAAAGTTGAAACCATCCGCACCAAGTGCAACGTGAGCTACACCGATGCCAAAGCTGCGCTCGACGCCGCCGACGGCAACGTTCTGGATGCCATCATTTGGCTCGAGTCGCAGGGTAAGACCCAGACCACGTCAGCGCACGCCGCCACCGAGTCTGAGCCGGTCGATGAGCCCTCAGCCGAGATGGTCGCCGCGCAGGCCGCCTACGAGAAGTCGAGCGAAAAGACCGACTTCTCCAAGAAGATGGACAGCGTATGGGAGTACCTCAAAAAGCTCTTCCGCCTGAGCCTGGACACCAAGTTTATCGCCACGCGCCGCGATGCGATCATCCTCAACATCCCCATCCTGATCCCCATCATCGCCCTGTTTGCCTGGGGCGCTACGATTTGGCTGATGCTGATTGGCCTGTTCTTTGGCATGCGCTACCGCATCGACAGCGACGGCGACGTGCCCGGCAGTATCAACAACCTTATGAATCACGCCGCCGATGCCGCGGACGACATCAAGCAAAATCTGAACGACGACAAGTAATCGCAGACGGGGGCACGCATGGCACGGATCCTGATCGTAGAGGACGAGGAGAAAATCGCCCGCTTTGTGACGCTCGAGCTGGAGCACGAGGGCTACCAGGTGGAACACGCCGCCGATGGCCGCACCGCCGTGGACCTGGCGCTGGAGCGCAACTACGATCTTATTCTGCTCGATGTGCTGTTGCCGCAGCTCAACGGCATGGAGGTCCTGCGGCGCGTCCGCAAGCACAAGGATGTGCCGGTGATAATGGTCACCGCGCGCGATGCCGTGATGGACAAGGTGGCCGGGCTCGATGCCGGCGCCGACGATTACCTGACCAAGCCGTTTGCGATTGAGGAGCTGTTCGCACGGATCCGCGTGGCGTTGAAGCGCTCGGAGGCCGTGCGGGCGGCTTCGGGCGCTGGCGGCATCGGGACGGGCGCGGCAGGCGGCACGGGTGTCGGCGCCACTGCGATGCCCCCGGTCAGTGACTCGACCCAGGTTTCCGCCTCGCTCTCCCCCGCCACGCTCGCCGCGGGTTCGGTCGTGCTCGATCCCGATCGCCGCGAAGTCACGGTCGGCGGCTCACCCATCGCGCTCACGGCCCGCGAGTTCGATGTCCTCGCCCTGCTTATGGCGCACGCCGGCAGCGTGCTCACGCGCGAGCGCATCGCGCACGAGGCGCTGGGCTACGAATACGTAGGCGACACCAACAACGTCGACGTGCACATCGCGCACCTGCGCGCCAAGATCGAAGACGCCGGCAGCGCCCGCATCATCCAGACCGTGCGCGGGGTGGGCTATGTCTGCCGTGCGTAACGCCGAGGCCAAACGCGTCACCTCCATCGCCCGTGCCATCAACTGGAGCTATATGTGGCGCCGCCTGATAAGCTACGTCTGGCTCGATCTGCTGCTGATGGTGATTGCGGCGGCGATCCTCGTCTATGGATACAACCAGACGCTGCCCGATGGCGCGTTTACCGCAGGCTGGATTCCCGGCGCCACCGTTCACGGCATGTCGCTGACGCCCGCGCGCGGCTGGGACCTGACAACGCTCACCTATACCGTCGAGCTTGCGCGCACCACCAAGACTTTCCCCCTCGCGCAGGACCTCGTCGCGCTATGGCCTCTCTACCTTGTCGTTGTGGGTTGGCAGGTCATCAGCGTGCTCAACATGCTCGGCGGTGCCCGCCGTGTGCGCCGTACCATGGCACCGCTCAACGACTTGGCACTGCGCGTGGACGAACTCGGCCGCATGCAACTCGCCGGCGGCAAAATGGAGACACTGGAGCAGGCCATCGAGCGCGCAAGCGTCGACTCGCCGAGCGTCACCACCGGCGACGCCGACCTGGCAAGCATCGAGGTCGCGCTCAACCGCCTGCTGCGCCAGATGCAAGAGGCAAAGCTGCAGCAGATGCGCTTTGTCAACGATGCAAGCCACGAGCTACGCACGCCCATCGCGGTGATTCAGGGCTACGTAAACATGCTCGACCGCTGGGGCAAAAACGACCCGGACGTGCTGGCAGAATCCATCGCGTCCCTTAAGGCCGAAAGCGAGCACATGCAAGAGCTCGTGGAGCAGCTGCTGTTTTTGGCGCGCGGCGATGCCGGGCGCACGGTCCTACGGCGCGCGAATACCAACCTGGCCGCACTGGTCGGCGAGGTATGCGAGGAATCGCAGATGATCGATACCGAGCACACGTATCGACTGGCCTTTGACGCTGTGCTTGTCAGCGACCCGCGCTGCGACGCGCCCGTTGACGTGGCGCTCGTGAAGCAGGCTCTGCGCGTGATCGTGCAAAACGCCGCCAAGTACTCGGATGCGGGAACGACCGTCACATTTGGCATAACGCCGGATGCGGGCGCGGGCACGATCGACATAAGTGTTGAGGACGAGGGCATCGGCATGAACCAGGAATCCGCAGCTCACGCGTTCGAGCGGTTCTACCGTGCCGACAACGCGCGCGATGCCGGCGCACAGGGTTCGGGTCTGGGGCTTGCGATCGCCAAGTGGATCGTCGACAGCCACGGCGGCGTCATCGGTGTGACCTCGGTCGAAGGGGTCGGCAGCCGCTTTACGATTCGCCTGCCACGATAGGAAGCCCCTCGGCATAAATAAAGGGATAGGGCCACGCAGCCCTATCCCTTTTTGCTAGCTATGACAGCTTGTGCGTTACTCGCGGCACAGGTGCACGGCGAAGCCGGCGAACTCGCGCTTAAAGTACACGAGCTTGGTGCCGCCGTCGGGCAGCAGCACGCGCGACTCCTCGTTAACCTCGAGCCCGCGCTCGGCAAACCACTTCTCGGCCGCATCGATGTCGTTGACGGCAAAGCCAATGTGGCCCTTGGCGCCTCGACCGTTCTGCTTCATGACCTCGACCAGCGAATCGTTAAAGTACGAAACGGGGGTCTCGATGACGGGCAGACCCATCATCGTCGAGAACAGCTCCGCGATCTCCAAGGCGTCTGCCGGGTCGGCAGCGTTAATGCCCACATGGGCAACGCGCATGCCAAAGAGCTCGACCGGATTGGCGTTCTGCTCATTCATGCAGGCAGCGCCTACTGAGCCATGACGTCGAGGACGGCCTTCTCGGCAGCGACGCGGTTCATGCCGGTCATGAAGGGCACGCCGCTCACGTACGGGCAGGTGAGGCCCTCGGGGGCAACGGTGGTGGCGATCAGCAGATCAGCGCCCTCGTCGCAGTAATCCTTGGCCTCGGAGATGGCGCACTGCACGATCTCATACTTGTCGGCGTAACCGTTGGCGTCGAGCAGGGTGGCGACCTTCTGGGCAACGAGCGTGGAAGTAGCAGCGCCAGCACCGCAAGCCAAAACGATCTTCTTCATAGGTAATGTCTCCCTTCATGGTTTACTTTAGGTAAGTGTACCGCAGCGAGCGATGGCACTCGGCCTCGATGAGCTTTTATGCCAGTTTGCTTGCTCGCTGCGTATAATACATCTAGTACGTGTTGTCATACCGCTCGCTTTGCGAGCGACTAAGGACCCTGAAATGCCCGATTCCCGCACCCTCTGGACCGCCGTCGTTATCATCTGCATCGCCGTGTCGGTGTTCTTTAGCGTCAAAAAACGCACCACGTTCAAGCGTCTGCAGCAGTTGATGGCCGCCAAGCAGTGGGACGAGTTCGATCGTTTGCTCGACGGCAAACTCACCAGCATGCTGTACCCGCGCTACAACCGCGACTACCTGCGTCTGAACTCCTATCTGCTGCGCGAGGACCACGAGCGCGCCAGCGAGATGTTCGACCTGCTGCTGGGACTCAATCTCCCCAAGATGCAGCGCGTCGACTTGGTGATTAAGGCCTTTAACTACTACGTTGGCCAGGAGGACCGCAAAAAGTCCAAGGAACTGTTGCACGAGATCAAGGGTTTTGAGGGCGGTCAAGCCGAGGCGGTTGCACACGAGTGTCAGCTGATGTACGACACGATGATCCTCAAGCGCCACAACGACATTCCCGAGCTGGAGCGCATGCTCAAGGAGGCCGGTGACGACAAGGTCAAGAGCTGCCGCTTGGAGTATCTGTTGGCTCTGCAGTACAAGAACAAGGGCGACGAAGCCAAGTTCCAGGAGTTCCTGGAGAAGTCGGGGCAACACTCGATGGCCGTCAACGCGTAACGGACGGCTTGTGCTAGACTTCTAGTCTCACGGGGGCGTGGCGGAATTGGCATACGCAGGAGACTTAAAATCTCTCGCCGCAAGGATTGTGGGTTCGAGTCCCACCGCCCCTACCATATGATTGCTTGCGAGCCCGTGTTCCCCAGGGATGCGGGCTCGTTTCTTTTGGACGCCGTCAACTGCAGAGCAGCTCATTTGGGACGGGGCTTTTTTGACTACTTTTTCCGCCCACCCAATGAGTTTCCTACCACATTTTCCGATGGAAAAACGTGGTTGTCTCGCACATTTTCCGATGGAAAAACGTGGTTGTCTCGCACATTTTCCGATGGAAATACCCAAATGGCCTTATACTAACCGAGAGGGTTGGGAGGCAATATGCAGCGACAGCTTATGAGCGAACTTATCGCTTGGAAATCAAGGACGAATCGCAAACCTCTCTTGCTTAAGGGAGCCCGCCAGACAGGAAAGACTTGGCTTCTTAACGAATTCGCAAGCCAGCAGTATCGAAACGTCATTCGTTTTGACTTTATGCTCGAGCCGAGCACACGCTCGCTGTTCGATGGGGACCTCGACCCCAAGCGCATCATCTCCCAGATAGAACTCCTACGTGGCCAAACTGTAACGCCAGCAGACACGCTCATCATCTTCGACGAGATCCAAGAGGCCCCGCGCGGGATCACCTCGCTCAAGTACTTCAACGAGCTTGCACCCGAATACCACATCGTAGCAGCCGGTTCCTATATGGGCCTCGCGCTCCGACGCGAAAACGAGTCATTTCCCGTCGGCAAAATCGACCAGCTCACCATGCGTCCCATGGGGTTCGCCGAGTTCGTTCGTGCCGTCGACGGCGACCCGCTCGCCGACGCCATCCTTGCCGCAGACATGAACCTTCTAGCAAACGTTACCGAAAAGCTCGAACACTTGCTCAAGGAATACCTTGTTGTCGGCGGTATGCCCGAAGTTGTCTCCGCTTTCGCCGAGACACGCGACTTCATCGAAGCCCGAAGGCTTCAGCAGCAAATCATCGAGGCTTACGAATCCGATTTTGGCAAACATGCACCCGCCCGCATCATCGAGCGCATGAGGTTGGTTTGGAAATCCCTTCCCGGCCAGCTTGCCAAAGAGAACAAGAAGTTTGTCTATGGCGCCCTTCGCCCCGGAGCGCGCGCACGCGATTTCGAGGAAAGCCTCCAGTGGCTCACGGACTACGGAATCGTTCATAAGGTGCCACGTGTTTCCGCTCTAAAGGCGCCGCTCTCGAGCTACGAAGACCTCTCGGGCTTCAAACTGTTCTGCATCGACACCGGCATCCTCGGAGCGCTCTCCGGTCTCTCTCCGGCCATCGTTCTTAACGGATCCGCTGTTTTTACCGAGTTCAAAGGTTCGCTGACCGAACAATACGTCGCGCAGGAGCTTTTGCTCCAGGACAAAACTCCCGCGTATTGGTCCTCTACCTCTGGCAATGCCGAAACCGACTTTGCCATCGACCATGCGGGAACCGTGCTTCCGCTTGAGGTCAAGGCGGCAGAGAACCTTAAAGCGAAGAGTCTGAAAATAGCCTGCGAAAAATTCAAGCTCGAGCGTTGCGTGAGGAGCTCCCTGGCGGCATATAGAGACGAGGGCATGCTCGTCAATATTCCGCTTTGGGAGATTGGGCAAATCGACAAGCTGGCATAGGCGCTGTGGGGACGCCCCGCAAGGACTGTCCCCAGGTGCCGGCAGAAAAGGAACGTCCCCAGGTGCCGGCTGTTGAGTTGCGGTGGAATAGGGACTGTTTGGTGCCCGAAAGGGCGATTTTAGTCCGTATTTCACCGCAACTTATTTAAAGGGCGCTGAGGCTGGGAGTCCAGGCGATGGTGGGGGTCGCGCCGTCGAGAGTCTCGTTGATGGTGGCGCCCATACCGGCGAGGAGGCTGTTCTCGCTTACGGTGAGCATGTCGTAACCGCCGGCACGCATGAGCTCGCGGATCACCACGGCGCCAGCCAGAATCACGCCCGCGCGTTTGGGCTGTACGCCCGGTAGCGCGGCGATACCCTCCACATCCAGCGTAGATATACGATCGATGGCGGCCGAGACCTGCTCCATCGAAAGCTCGCGCAGGTGCACAAAGCTCGAGTCGTACGGCTCCAGTTCGTGGACCAGCGCCACGAGCGTGGTGACGGTACCGCCCACCGCGACGAGGCGCTCGGCGCGCTCAAAGTCGACAGGCAGGCCCTCAAAATAGGCGGAGAACTGCTCGCCCGCCCACGCGGCGGCAACCGCAAGCTCATTCGTCGACGGCGGCAGCGCCGAGAAAAACCGCTCCGTCACGCGACGGCAACCGATGTCCAGTGAGCGCGTTCCCTCCAGCGCAAAGACCCCGCGCTCAGGCGCATAGACGCCCGTCGCGAGCTCCGTGGAGCCGCCACCCGAATCGGCGACGATGATGCGCTCGCCTGCAAAGTCGTGCGCTACGCCAAAAAACGTCAGGCGCGCCTCGACCTCGCCCGGAATCACCTGCGGTTCGAGCCCCAGATCGCGCAGGCCGTCCAGCAGCAGGGCAGCATTGGACGCATCGCGTGCGGCGCTCGTGCACGTGGTGCAGATGCACGCGGCCCCAAAGGCACGGGCTTCGTCCACAAACATGCGGCACGCAGCGAGCACGCGCTCAACGGCCGCCTCGCAAAAGCGCCCCGTCGCGTCCACGCCCTCGCCCAAGTCGGTGATCTCGGTATGCTTGGACGATTTCACGATCGCCCCGGCCTCGACCTGCGCCAGCACCAGTCGCGACGACACCGTTCCCAGGTCGATCGCGGCCACCTTATAGCGTTTGCAATTTGTCATTGCGAGCTCCCCTCCGGGCGCTATTTGCCGTTGGACACGACTGTCTGGCCCTCGACGCCGTTAAACCCAAACAGCATGTCGAGCGCTTGGATGTACCACGGCGCGTCCTTACCGACTTCTTCGATTTCCTTGGCAACTTCGCTGGCCTTCTTGGCGTTCGACGACTTCTGGCTCGACGAGGCATCCGAATCGCCGTCCAGGCCCTGCACTTCAATCCTCTTCTCGCCGGGCATCACCAAGCCCAGGTCCTCGGATGCCGCATCCTTGATACCCTCCTCCGAGAGCAGCTTGTCGACGCTTTTTTGCAGCCCATCATTGTATTGCTGGCGAATCTCGACCTGCTTGGTCAAGATATCGCTCGAACGCTTTGCCACGTACAGGTCGCGCACGGGGAAATACAGGCTCATGAGCACCAGCGCCACCACGATACCGATAAACAGCGGGCGCAGAGAGCCATGCGTAAAGTCATAGATTGCCTTGACCACCGCATTGTCGTTGGCGTAGCGCATAAAGTCCGAACCCGAAAGACGACTCGAGGGCCTGCTCGACCTGTCGTGCGTTTGAGCCGAGGGATGCGACGCATGTGTCGAACGTGCCGGGTGCACCGGTCCATCTGCCGAAGTATTCACTTGAGCATTGGGGCGCGAGGTACTTGTCGGGCGCTGCATGGAGCGGTCGGCGCCGGCGTAGGCGGACCCACCGAGCTGCACCGCGCGCGCACGGCGAGGCGACGGCTCACGCGAACCGGCGGAATAGTACCTGTTGTCGTAAATCTGATCCATGTGCGCCTTGTGCGGTTGAGGTTTGTTTGCGCTAAGTATTCTAGTTATAGCACGAGAGCCCGCACCGCCTTCGCCAGCCTTTGCTCGACATAAAAAAGGCGCTGAGCCATATGGCCCAGCGCCCAATGGCGGCCATCAGAAGTGGGGCGGAGCCGAGTCAGCCCCACCCCGCGCACCCCGTTTGCCTAGCGAATGTTGTAGAACGCGGCCTTGCCGGCGTAGCGCGCGCTGCCCTCGAGCTCGTCCTCGATGCGGATGAGCTGGTTGTACTTGGCGATACGGTCGCTGCGGCACGGGGCGCCCGACTTGATCTGGCCGGCGTTGACGCCCACGACCAGGTCGGCGATGGTGGAGTCCTCGGTCTCGCCGGAACGGTGGCTCACGATGCAAGCGTAGCCGGCCTCCTTGGCAGTCTCGATAGCCTCGAGCGACTCGGTGAGCGTGCCGATCTGGTTGACCTTGACCAGGATCGCGTTGGCGGCACCCAGCTCGATGCCCTTCTTGAGGCGCTCGGTGTTGGTGACGAACAGGTCGTCGCCCACCAGCTGCACCTTGTTGCCAATGCGACGGGTAAGCTCGACCCAGCCGTCCCAGTCCTCCTCGGCCATGCCGTCCTCGATGGAGATGATGGGATAGGTGTCGACGAGCTTCTCCCAGTAATCGACCATCTGGGCACTCGTGTACTCAATACCCTCACCCTTGAGCTCGTACATGCCGGTCTCGGCGTTGTAGAACTCGGTCGAGGCCGGGTCCATGGCGTACATGAAGTCGACGCCGGGCTTAAAGCCGGCTTTCTCCACGGCCTTGGTGATGTACTCGAACGGCTCGGCATTGGTCTTGAGGTTGGGCGCAAAGCCGCCCTCGTCGCCCACGCCGCCGCCCAGGCCGGCCTCGTGCAGCACGCCCTTGAGGGTGTGGTAGACTTCGGCGCACCAACGCAGGCCCTCGGCAAAGCTCGGGGCGCCCACCGGCATGATCATGAACTCCTGGAAGTCAACGTTATTGTCGGCATGCACGCCGCCGTTGAGGATGTTCATCATAGGTGTGGGCAGCAGATGAGCGTTGACGCCGCCCAGGTACTGGTACAGCGACAGGCCCGCCGACTCGGCGGCGGCGCGCGCGGTGGCCAGCGACACGCCCAGGATGCCGTTGGCACCGAGCTTGGTCTTGTTGGGGGTACCGTCCGCGGCAATCAGCGCGGCATCGACGGCGCGCTGGTCGAAGGCGTCGAGACCCACGACGGCGTTAGCGCACTCGTTGTTGACGTGCTCGACGGCCTGCGAAACGCCCTTGCCCAGGTAGCGGCCCTTGTCGCCATCGCGCAGCTCGCAGGCCTCAAAGGCGCCGGTCGAAGCACCCGAAGGCACCATCGCGCGACCGAAGCTGCCGTCCTCGAGCACGACCTCGACCTCGACGGTGGGATTGCCGCGGCTGTCGAGCACCTCGCGACCGTAGACGTCCAAAATATCGCTCATGTTGTCTCCCTCTCACTTGGAAACGTAGTGGATGCAAGCGACCGGCTGACCGTGCACCATCGGTGCGCCTCCGTAAGTTAGCCATGTCGCACTTTTTGCATTATGCCCTAAGTTAGCCGAGGGATACACTTGATTTTCGAAAAATTTAGCGGGAACGATGAGGCATGTCAGCCCGTCGTTCCCGCAGTCTTACTCCTCCGCCTTTGCGGCATCCCACAGGTCGTTGAGGCCGTGGGTCGAAAGCTCGGCAAGATCCACGTGGGCATCGGACGCCATCTGCTCCATCGCGGCCCAGCGACGGCGGAACTTTGCCGTGCTGGCGCGCAGGGCACTCTCGGCGTCGATCCCCTCTTTGCGCGCGACGTTGACCAAGGCAAAGAGCAGGTCGCCAAACTCCATTTCGCGCTCGGGCGAGCCAGGGGCCTCGGCCTCAAACTCGGCACGTTCCTCGGCGACCTCGTCCCACACGTCCTGGACCGTCTCCCACTCAAAGCCCACGGCAGCCGCCTTGCGCGACACCTTCTGAGCCTGCATCAGCGCCGGCAGATGCGTGGGCACGCCGTCGAGCAGACCCTCGGGCGCGGCCTCGCCCGCCGCCACGGCCTTGTCCTTGGCAGCCCTCTCGGCAAGCTTGACCTCGTCCCAAATCTTGAGTACCTCGTCGGAACTGTCAGCATCTACATCGCCAAACACGTGCGGATGACGGCGGATGAGCTTGGCATCGATATCACGCGCCACGTCGGCCAGTGTAAACTCGCCGGCGTCAGCAGCAATCTGCGCATGCAGCACGACCTGCATGAGCACGTCGCCCAGCTCCTCGCGTAGGTGGACCGCGTCGTCCGCCTCGATGCAGTCGAGCGCCTCGTAGGCCTCCTCGATCATGTTCTTGCCAATGCTGCGGTGCGTCTGCTCGCGGTCCCACGGGCAGCCGTCGGGCTGACGCAAACGCCAGATAGTCTGCACCAGATGCTGCAGCTCGGCCGACGCATCGACCAGCGTGGACAGATCGCGCGAGCCCTCGGCATTTTGCTGAGCCATGTGCTGCGCCATGGTTATTCCTCCTCCAGGATCACATGGCGGAACGCGCCGCCCTCGTAGATGCCGTAGCAGTGCGTACCGTCCTTGGGAATGCTCACGCTACCGGGGTTGAAGAGCCACAGGCCCGGGTGCGCGGCGCTTTCCTCGTTGACCTTGATGTGCGTATGGCCGTAGACGAGCGCGGAGCCCTCGGGCAACGCGGGCGCGTGGTCGACGCTGTTGTGCATGCCGGCGCCAAAGACATGGCCGTGCGTCAGGAACAGCTCGCGGCCGGTCTCGTCGAACAGCGTGGCGTAGTCGGCCATGACGGGGAAGTCGAGCACCATCTGGTCGACCTCGGCGTCGCAGTTGCCGCGCACCGCGATGATGCGGTCGGCCAGGGCGTTGAGCAGCGGGATTACGCGCTTGGGGGCGTAATCGCGCGGCAGGTCGTTGCGCGGACCGTGGTAGAGCAGGTCGCCCAGCAGCACGATGCGGTCAGGCTGCTGGGATTCGATGGCGGCGACCAGGCGCTCGGCCCAGTATGCCGAGCCGTGGATGTCAGAAGCGATGAGGTATTTCATGGGGGATCCTTTCGGGATGGGGTTAATGCGGCTGGGCACGGGATGTCGCCGGCCGCGCTATTCAAATCGCAGTGCCGCGCTCTGGGCCGCCTGCATCACGCGCTGGAGCGGCACATTGTGCTCACGGGCAAGGCGAGCGCAGTCCTCGTACTCGGGCGCTGCACGCTCGCTGCCATCGGGCAGGGTTGCCACCTTTACGGCCACCTCGCCCCAAGGCGTCGCCACTTGTTCAAAGCGGCGCGGCAGGCAGACGCGCTCCATGACCTGGCGACGAATGCCGTTGGTCGTGGTCTCCAAAAAGATAATCGTCTGTAGGCGCTCGATATCCTCATGCGAGCAGATCACCTGCAACTGCCATCCGGGGCGACCCTTTTTGCAGTAGAGAGGCAGCCAGTGCACCTCGCGCGCACCCGCCTCGCGCAGGCGGTCGGCAGCGTAGGCGAGTACCTCGGGCGACGCATCGTCGATGTCGCACTCCAGCTTGACGATGGTTTCGGGCGCATCGGTCTCGCAGGACAGCGGAGATGTACTTCCACGTTGCATACGGTCCGGATCCTTTCCGCGCGGGCTCGTTTTATTCACCCAAACGCTAGCACATCGGACGTGGCACAAGCGTGACTTTCGTCCGTCGCCGCCCTCGCCCCAATCCAAACGTGTACGTCAGCCTCCAAACATGTCATTTTCTGCAGCTTTTGGAGGCTGATGTACATGTTTTGAGAGCGCAAGCGAGGCCGCACCGCGCGCCGCGCAGCCTTTACAATCGATTTCGAGCTCCGGCGTGCCCGGCGTGTTGAAAGCTGCACCATTACAATGGAGCGGATTCGCTTGACGCAAAGGAGCCGCCATGTCTGCTTGCCCGCTGGTCGATTGCCATACCCACACCTCGTTTTCGGACGGGCATGCCTCGTTTGAGGACAACGTCCGTGCCGCTGCTGCGGCCGGCTGCCGCGTCATGGTCTCGACCGACCATCTCACCCTGCCCGCCAGCATGGATGCTAACTGCGAGGTGCAGGTTACTGAGGGTGACCTCCCGGCGCATCGTCTGGCTTTTGAGGACGCTCGCAATCTTGCCGCTCAGATTGCGCCAGAACTCACCTTTATCTACGGTTTCGAATGCGATTGGTACGAGGGCTGCGAGCCTTTGGTTGAGCGCTGGTCCGCGGGTGCCATAGTACGCTTGGGCAGTGTGCACTGGATTGGCGATCCAGGCGATATCATGGCCGGCGCTGCGGGCACGGCAGGGACAGAGGGTGTCGCACGCCCCGATACGCCCGATTCGCGCTGCGGTTGGATCGACGACGACACCGACCTGCACGTTTGGGAAAACCTGGGCGTGCACGGCGTGTGGGAGCGCTATGTCGATGACTGGTGCCACGCCTGCGAAAGCCCGCTCAACTTTGACGTGATGGCTCATCCCGACCTGATTATGCGCTTTTCGAAGGAAGGCTTTGCGCCCGATTTTGATCCCGCGCCGTTCTGGGAGCAGATGGCCGAATGCGCCCACGATACAGGTCGCCGCGTTGAGGTCTCGACCGCCGCACCGCGCAAGGGCCTCGACGACTATTACCCCTCGACGGGGCTGTTGCGTTGCTTCGCCCACGCCGAGGTACCCATCACCTTTGGCTCGGACGCGCACCGCGCCTGCGACATCTGCTGCAATATCCGCGAGGCCCAGGCCCACGCCTACGACTGCAGCTATCGAACCTTCGATATCCCCCACGCCACCGGAGAATGGGAGTCCACGCCCCTCGCCTAACTAGTCGTTTAAGAACGTCCCCAATGACTAGTGACGGCGGGCGTTGAGTTCGCCGGCAAGCTCGTCGAGGGTGATACCGTAGCGCTCAAGGGTTACGAGCAGGTGGTAGATCAGGTCGCCGGCCTCGTAGCGGATGTGATCGTGATCGTTATCCTTGCAGGCCATGATCACCTCGCTCGACTCCTCGGCAAGCTTCTTGAGCAGCTCATCCTCGACGTCGGTCAGCAGACGCGCGGTATAGCTTTCCTGCGGCGATGCATCACGACGACCGTGAATCACCTCGGCCAGACCTGTCAGCGTCTCTCCGATATTTCCATCCTGAACGTTTGCGGTACGCACACCCATGGTTCAATCCTTTCTGGTTGGCCAAGCGCCTAGTCGAGCGCCCGCCCTACGCGAGTTTCTTAAAGAAGCAGGTACGGTTGCCGGTATGGCAGGCCGGACCCGGCGAGTCGACCTTGACCAGCAGCGTATCGCTATCGCAGTCGGCCCAGAACTCCTTGACCTCCTGCATGTTGCCGCTCGTCGCGCCCTTGTTCCAGAGCTCCTGGCGGCTGCGGCTCCAAAACCACGTGGTACCGGTCTTGAGCGTCAGCCCCACTGACTCCTCGTTCATCCAAGCAACCATAAGCACCTCGCCGGTGTCGTACTGCTGAACCACACAAGGAATCAATCCTTTGGCGTCGTATTTAAGATTCGCTGGAGTAGTAATTTCTCTCATTTCAATTCCCCAATTTAAACATCGCCGGTCGGCGAGGGTTGTCCAGGTGCCGCAGGTTGCCGCGAAAGAGGAGCGACGCGTACTTTGGTACGCGAGCGACGGTTTGAGCGGCAAGATGCGGTGCCTGGACAAGCCGCAGCACTAAAAGTCCAGCCTTACAGGAATACCTTGAGAGGCCATATACTCTTTGACTTCGCGAATGCTGAAGGTTCCAAAGTGAAAGACGCTCGCCGCCAGTACGGCGTCGGCTTCGCCCTCGATCACACCCTCGGCAAAATGCTCGAGCGTACCCACGCCGCCGCTCGCGATGACGGGGATTGGCACCGCGCGGGCCACGGCGCGGGTGAGCGCCAGGTCAAATCCGGCCTTGGTGCCGTCGCGGTCCA
>UQIG01000040.1 GCA_900541135.1 uncultured Collinsella sp. | reverse complement strand
GCGCATAAAGAAAGCCTCCCATTTCTCATGTCCAAGAAATGGGAGGCAGTTCACACAAACGTGAGGCGGGCCGTTTTCGCTTGAACAAACATGCAGCGACGTGATGGGGCAAATTAATCCACGCGCTTGTCGCCCATAAAGAAGAGCGCCACCGTACCAGGTCCGGTATGCGAGCCAATCAGAGTACCGATGTCATTGATCTCAATCTTGCCTTTAAGCTGCGGAACCTGTTCCTCAATCAGCGCCGCAACTGCCTCGGCATCCTCGCGGCACGCCGAGTGCGACATGATGCACTTACCCGAATAATCCGCACCGTCCTGCACGTGTGCCATCATGGTCTTAGCCATCTCGGAAATCGCGCGCTTCTTAGTGCGAATCTTCTCACGTGGCGACAGCTTGCCGTCGCAATCGACCGTCATAAGCGGGCAAATCTTAAGCGCCGTGCCGATGATCGCGCTCGCGGCCGAAATGCGACCGCCGCGCAGGTAGCTCGACAGATCGGTCGAGAAGAACCAGTGGTGCAGGTTGAGCCTGTGCTCCTCGATCCAGGCAGCCGTCTCGTCGAGTGAAGCTCCGCTATCGCGCACGTCGGCGGCATATTCCAGCAACAGGCCAAAGCCCGAAGACGCCGCCAGCGAATCGATGACGCGCACCTTGCCGCCCTCGGGATAGCGATCCGCAAGCATCTGCGCCGCGACGCAGGCCGATCCATACGTGCCCGAAATACCCGACGACAACGTCAGGTGCAGCACGTCTTTACCCTCGGCAACAAACGGCTCCCAAAACTCCTCGTACTCACCCACGCTCACCTGAGACGTCTTGGGCATGGCGCCCGCGGCAATCTGGGCAAAAAACTTGTCTGGCGTAATCGACTGATACAGATCGTCCGTATAGACAACATCGTCGATCTCGTAATGAAAACACACGACAGGGATATTGCGCGACGCAAAGAACTCACGGGTTCGGTCGGCGGCGGATTCACAGGTCAGGACAAAATCACTCATATGAGGCTCCTTACGTATTGCTGCGCAAATTATCGCACAGTGAGCCTACATACGGTACATATGTCCACTATTTACCAAATCGAACCAAAAATAGCGAACATCTTTACCACCATCGTCTCCACCGACCCCACGCATAAATATCTGAGAAAACACCCTCTGTCGTCTCCACTCAACCGCCATATCTACCTCAACTAAATCGATTTACCAAACCGTTCAGCCGACAATTCAGCCGCTGGCGCAAAATCGAAACAAAAGCGGCGCATACTGATAAACGTTTGACGCTGTTTATCAGTTTTACCAGCCCCATCGGAAGGTGTTTCATGGTCGCATTCGATCGCAACCCGCAAGACTTCAAGTATCTGCGCCTGCTGTCGAGACAGTTCCCCACCGAACAATCCGCATTTACCGAGATTATCAACCTCTCGGCCATCCTCAACCTACCCAAGGGCACCGAGCATTTTATGAGCGACGTGCACGGCGAGTACGAAGCCTTTATGCACATCCTCAATAACTGCTCGGGCGTCGTGCGCGAGCATGTCGACGAGATTTTTGGCGACACGCTCTCCTTTGACGAAAAGGGCGAGCTGTGCACGCTCATTTACTACCCGCGCGAGAAGATTGAGCTGGTCCGCAGCCAGCGCGAGGACTCGCCAACCTGGTACAAGACGATGCTTGACCAGCTCATCATGGTCGCTCGCTCGCTTTCAAGCCGCTACACGCGCTCCAAGGTGCGTAAGGCCATCCCGCGCGACTACGCCTATATCATCGATGAGTTGTTGCACACGCACCCGGACGAGAACAACTATCGCGTGCGCTATCACGAGCGCATCGTGGAGTCCATCCTGGAGACCGCCAGCGCCGACGACTTTATCGAGTCGCTCGCTTCGCTCATCAAGCGCCTGGCCGTCGACCACCTGCACCTGGTGGGCGATATCTTCGACCGTGGCGGCGCTGCCAAGATTATGGACCGCCTGCTCACCTATCATTCGCTCGACATCCAGTGGGGCAACCACGATCTGCTGTGGATGGGCGCCGCCGCCGGTGAGCCCGCCTGCATCGCCACGGTGCTGCGCAACAACCTACGCTACGACAATTACGAGATCCTCGAGAATGACTACGGTATCTCGCTGCGTGAGCTTGTCGCCTTTGCCGATGCCACCTACACCGTCGGTGAGTCCATCACCCCGCTGATCAAGGCTATCAACGTGCTGCTCTTTAAGCTCGAGGGCCAGATTATCCAGCTCCACCCCGAGTTCGACATGACCGACCGTCTGTTACTCGACAAGATCGACCACGACACCGGCACGGTCACGCTCGCCGACGGCAGCGTGTGGCCACTCACGGCCAACGACTTCCCCACCGTCGACCCGGCGGACCCCTATACGCTCACGCCCCAGGAGCAGCACATCATCGACAAGCTCGTGTCCGAGTTTGTCACCGCCGATCACCTGCATCGCCATATCGATTTCCTCTATTCCCACGGCTCGATGTACAAGGTCGCCAACGGCAACCTGCTCTTCCACGGCTGCGTTCCGCTCAACGAAGACGGCACCTTTAGCAGCATGAACTGTCTAGGCACCTGGCACGCCGGGCGCGATTATCTCGATTTTTGCGACCACATCGCCCGCCGCGCCTGGCGCGTGGGCGACCGTGATGCCCTCGACTGGATGTGGTACCTGCGGATTGGCTTTAACTCACCCGCCAGCGGACGCCTGGTGCGTACCTTTGAGCGCGCCTATATCGCCGATAAGAGCACCTGGGTCGAGCCGATGGACCCATACTTTACGCTTACCAAGTCGCCCTCGGTCTGCGACGACATCATGCGCGAGTTTGGCGTCGCGCCCATGGCATGTTCGCCGACCGGCCACATCATCAACGGCCACACGCCCGTTAAAACCACCAAGGGCGAGCAGCCCATCCGCGCCGAGGGCAAGCTGCTGGTCATCGATGGCGGCTTCTGCCGCGCTTACCATCCCAAGACGGGCATCGCTGGCTATACGCTCATCTCGAGCTCGCGCGGCTGCCGCCTCAAGTCGCACCAGGCCTTTACGACGGTTGCCGAGGCACTCACGCGCAACGTGGACATCGAGAGCGAGACCAACCGTTTTGACCAAGCAGACCGTCGCCGCATGGTGAGCGACACCGATACTGGCGCCAAGATCCGCAGCCAAATCCAAGACCTGCGTCAGCTGCTCGATGCATATAGAAACGGTGCTATCGAAGAGCGCGTCTAGCCCCACCCGCGGGGATTGGCTAAACTTGCTGAGTTTGTCATCCCCGCGGCGCTTCGGCGCCACCCTAAGGCAGGTACCATGCAAAAGCTCCTTGCGCAGATCATGAAATTTGGCGTCGTCGGTGTCATTGCCACGGTTATCGACTTTGGCATTATGAATCTGCTCCACTACGGTCTGGGCCTCAACATCCTAATCGCCAACACCAGCGGCTTTATCATCTCACTCATCTTTAACTACCTCGCAAGCATGAAGTACGTGTTTGCGCACAAGGAAGGCATGAGCCGCCGCCGCGAGTTCATCATCTTTGTCGTGCTGTCCGTGATCGGTTTGGTGCTCAACGACGGCATCGTGCTGGCGCTCAACGCCGGCCTGGGACTCGAGGCCAATATCGCCAAGATCTGCGCCACCACGCTTGTCATGGTCTACAACTTTGTGACCCGAAAAATCTTCCTGGAGGGCGACGAGACAAAATAGCTCGAAACCCCTGCAGCATTACGGCGCCCACGGACGACGCGCACTCAGCGCAGTATCGTCCGTGGGCGCCGCTCGTTTACGGGAAGATTTGCAACGTTTGCGGATTAGCTCTTGAAAATTTGGCGAGTTCATATAGTTCTTGGCAAAGACCTTACGTTTCCCTTGCAAAAGATCTAAAGTATCCCCTGCTCGATTCATCAACGCATTGGATGTGATTACGTGCGCAAAGCGCTGGCACAACCTCATACCAAGCAGTTCCTCAAGTTTGCCGTCGTGGGTCTTATCTCCTTTGGCATCGACTGGGGCATGCTCATTGCGCTCGTCGAGCTGTTCCACCTCGACTTTTTGATGAGCACCACGGTTTCGTTTATCACGTCCGTCGTGGTCAACTACTGGCTCAGCATGAAGTACGTGTTCGACCACCGCGAAGGCATGAGCCGCAAGCGCGAGTTCACGATCTTCACCATCCTGTCGGTGATCGGCCTGGGCCTCAACGACCTGTACATGTTTGTGGGCGTCACGTTTTTGAGCATCGGCTACCAGGCCATGAAGGCCATCGCCACATTCCTCGTCACCTGGTACAACTACTTCAGCCGCCGCTTCTTCCTCGAGGGCGCACGGTCGTAGTCGATTCACTATTTGCTTGAATGTATAACCGGTTGGAATTCCCGTTCCAACCGGTTTTTTGTTTGCCGAGAGACCCGGCGATCCAGTCCCATTCGCATGAAAAACGGGCGGCTCGGATGTTGGTCCGAACCGCCCGTCTGGCGCGCTATGTCGAGGCCTCTAGTCTGTAACGTAATACCAGACTACGTTGTCGCCGTTTGAGAGAACGTAGTTACTACAGGCCGTCATGGGCGTTGTGCCGTTGACGGAATACATCCAGCCGCTCGTGCCGCCGTACTGTTTCTCGGCCAAACCACCAATCGCAGAAACATACGTGCCGTACGATGAGCCGTGTGCGTTGACAGAAAGGCCCAGCGCGCACAGGGCATCGTAGACGGTAGCACCTTCGTTAAAGGTAAAGGTGCCACCAGAGGACACAGGATTGTCCACAGCGCTCGATGTGACCGAAACCGTCACCGTAACGTAGTTGGACTCCTGTGAGCCGCTCTGGCCGCCCGAGGAGGCGTTTCCACCATTAGAGGATGAGGCTCCATCAGACGACTGGCCACCGCCCGAAGAAGCACCGCCAGACGCATTGGAAGTATCACTGGCTCCCGTATTTTGGGCAGCGGATTTATCGCCAGACTTCTTGCCGCCCCGGTCCTCGGACTTCTTGCTATCCGAGTTTTTGTCCGATTCCTTGTTTGAAGACTCGGAATCGTCCTTGTCGTCGTTCGAACCCTTGGACTCATCTTTTGCGTCATTCGATGACTTGGAATCCTTGGAACTGGCCTCGCCCGAAGTCGTAGTCGAGCCAGACGCCTTGGTGTCCTTGGTGACGACGCTCTCCCCCGTCACGGTCTGAATGATCCAGTCGATGGACCAGGCACCGCTTGTGGAAGGATGGACGAAACCCAGCGAGACGACGATCAGAATGGTGCATGCAGCAGTCAGAACGCCGAGGAGCGCCTTGCGACGAGAGGTGGACGCCGCCGAAGCGGCGCCCTTTTGCTTTGGATCATCGAGCTGGATAAACGAGGAGTCGGGCTGTTGCCCGCTGGTCTCCTTGGGCTTATCGGGCATTACCGTCACCCTTGCCGCGCTTGGTCAGCACGAAGACGGCGATGAGCGCGAGGCCAATCACGCCGGCGGCGATGCCAACGATGGCGAGCGGATTGGTGCCAGTCTCCTGCTCGGAAGCACTAGAGGACTTCTTAGCAGTGGTCGTGGAAACAGCACCCGTATCGGACTTGGAATCGGACTTCTTGTCGGACGTGCCGTCCTTCCTGTCAGACTTCTTGTCAGACTTCTTCTCGTCCTTCTTATCGGACTTATCGGAGTCCTTCTTGTCGGACTTGTTGTCCTTGGTCTCGGTCTTGATCGACACCGTCGTCTTGGTCGTCGGCTTATGACCCGGGGCGACAGCGCCGCCAGCCTGTTGGCCCTTCGTGCCGGAGCCGGAGCCTGTGCCAGCGCCAGTGCCGGAACCAGCACCGGTACCAGAACCGCCGCCATTCGAACCAGCGCCGCCATTGCCGCCAGGGTTAACGGCATTCTTGGTCCACTTGGCATACAGCGTCAGATCGGCCGTCACCGGCGTGCTAAAGTCATACGCCTGCATGCAAGCCTCATCGGTATACCAACCGCCGAAATCGTAGCCATCGCGCGTCGGATCGGCCGGCTTGACCAGCTTGCCATCGGCCGTAGCAACAAACTTAGTGTCGCAAGCAGACCCGCCGTTGGAATTAAAGGCAACCGTCCAAGACTCAACGGCCCCCAACTTGAACAGCGTGCCCGAGTCATTGATGTAGTACAGGTTGCCAGATGCATCGGCAATGACCGGAGAGTCGCAGTTCTGGTAATGGCCAGCCGCATCATAAATCTGCGTCGCCTCTGCATCGCCGAGCGTATAGCGATACACGCCACCACCAGCAGAGTAGTTGACGTAATCCTTGCTATCCGCGCTGTTAACGGTGAAATACACATAGGTCTTGCCGCCCTGAACACTCACCAGCGGAGTAGCAGCAATACCGTTAAACCCGGCCCGCAGTTCTTTACCGTCGGCAGCGGTGACCATCGTGGTCTTACCAGTCTTCAGATTATAGAAAGACAGAGCAGAGCCAGTAGCCGTCTGCCCACCGACAATCAGATTGTCACCAGACACCGCAGGGGCGCTCAGATTATTCGTAAGGCCCAGGTCGACCGTCTTCCGCTCGCTCAGTACGCCCTTCGCCGAAAGCGAAATCACATGGAGCTTTCCATCGTGCGTCATCTGATAGAAGGTCGAACCATTGGACGGATCGGCGACACAGTCGGCGTTCGCGAGAGCGCCGAGCTTCATGGTCGAAACAACATCGCCCGTCGTCTTATCAATGCACTTAAGCGTGCCCGCGCTCGTAGGAACGATGGCATACTTATCCGTCAAAGCCGCACCAGTCCAGTAATAGCCCTCGGCAGGGTCGATGTTCTGCCAAGAAACTTCGCCCGTGGCAATCTTAATGCGTGCAAAGGAGCCGTTGCCGTAGGTCGCGTTGTAATTCTCGTCATACGAAATATCGACCGTGCCTACATAGACGTACTCGCCGTCCGAAACGACGGTGCAGGAGCTCTGCGTCAAGTCCGTCAAACCAGGCGTCAGCCACTTGCAGATCAGCTTGTCTGCAGTAATCGCCTGGACCGCACCGCCGTTGAGCGGAACGATGATAAGGCCATTGGTATAGATCGGACGAGAGGTATAGCTCACCTTGGAGGCAAGCGGCGCAGAGGCAACCTTTTTGCCCGTGGACGAATCGATCTTAATGAGCTCGTTCTCGGTCGCGATGTACACAAAGCCGTTAGCAATGACAGGCTCGCTGCAGTTGGCATACTGCTGACCAGACTCGGCCTTCCAATCGAAGGCCCACTTAAGACCGGCGGCCTGCGCAGGCGTCTTGGCATCCGTTACGGTCGAACCGTTGCCACTGTTGCCGTAGCCGGCCCACTCGGCATCCCAATCAGGAGTCGTCGCGCTCGGATCCACGACAATCTTGTCGGGATCGGGCATGGGCGAATTATCGGTGGTATAGGCAAGCGTGACCTTATCGCCGCTCTTGAGCGTAATCTGATTGGCGCAGAGTAAGGAGGGCTCTCCGTTGATATACAGATGCCAATATTTATTGGTCGCAGCATCCCAACCATACGGCTTGTGATCGAACGGCGAAGTAATGGAATTCAGGAACCAGTACTCACCACTCTGGGAGCCGTTGTACGCAACGCCCTTGGCCTTCAGAACTGCCTCAATAAGGTTCTGGGCCGTGGAGCCTTCGGGCAGAGAAACATTGCTTGCAGTGCCCCAACGCGTATTGTTCCCGTTGACATCGGGACCGATAACATCGGCGGATCCAAGCACCTGACCGGGGAGGGCATCGGCGTCAGCACCATACATAAAGGTGACGGCGTCACCCTCCTGGAGCTTGTAGGCACCGGCGCCAACGTCGGCGAACTTGCCATTTACGTAGAAGCGCCAATAGCTATTGGTCGCAGCATCATAGCCACAATAGGACTTACCATCGAAGGGCGAATAAATGCCGTTGAGGAACCAGCCCCAAGACGATTCGCCAGCATCGAGAGTAAGGCCGACCTGCTCAAGGAGATCCTTGGCAGTGGAGCCTGCCTTGAGACTCGTCTGACCCGTCGAAGCCCAAACCTGCTGCTTGCCGTCCTTGTCCTTACCGAGAACCTGAACAGAAGCATGGACAGAATCGGACGGCAACTGATCGCCCCAGCCACCGTAGAACCACGTGACGGTATCGCCGGCATGGATGGTGACATTGTCCGCCGTATAGTCACTCGACTTGCCGTTGATGAACAGCTGCCAATAGGTCGAATAATCTTGGGGCGTACCCAGCTCAACACCGTTGTACTTAAGGCTCAGAATGAAGGAGCCCGCAGCAACGGCGTCAATGTCGTTCGCCTCGAGTGCGACCTTCGTAAGATCAAGCGCGCTCGAACCGGACGTCACCACATACTGCGCATTATCGACCCAAGTCTGAGTCTTGCCCTGGGCATCGCGACCAATGACGGTCACATTTGCGGCAACCTGGTCCTTAACGACAGGGGACGAGCTACCAGCCGTATAGGCAAACTCAATCTTCTGCCCCTGGCTGAGCTTGACGCTGCTCGCGCCAACCGAGGAAGACGCGCCGTCGACGAACAGCTGCCAGAAGGCATAAGTCGTCGGATCGTAGGCAAGCGTGCGACCATCGCTCGGGGATGTGATGCTTTCGAGGTAGAAACCGTATGCCGTGTTCGGTTCGTACTTCGCCTTGAAGCCCGTCTTCTCCTGCAGCTTAATGAAGGCATCCGCAGCCGTCGCGCCCTCGTCGAGCTTGAGCTGCGTAGGTGCCACCCAGGTCTGAGCCTTGCCGTCAGCATCGGTGCCGATAATCGAGAACGAGACCTCGACCTGCTTCTTGGCGACATCGCCGGTTTCTGTCGGGTTCTCTGTCTGGACGGCAGTCGCGGCGGCAGATCCTGCTTGGCCAGCGGATGCCGTCGAAGACTGCTCGCTCGTAGCAGGGCTCTCCCCCGTCGCCGAGCCTTCGTCGCCAGTTGCTGCCTCTGTTGTGGCGGCACTAGCTGCAGGCGCGCCCTCGGAATCCGAGACCTCGGTGCCGCTCTGCTCGGCGGTACCGCCCGCAAGCGCTGCGTCCTCGCCCGGCGTCGCAGCCTGAGCCACAGCCTCGGCAATGCCCTCGGCGCCCTCGGCCCACAGCTGAGCCGGCGTGGTGCCAAAGGCCATCGCGAAGGCCAGGAATGCCACCAGGCCGCGCTTGGCTACACCGCGTGCAATCGCGCCACGGCGATGCAACGAGGCGCGCTCGCGCTCGTCCTCAAACATATCCAATTGTCCCCCATTGTCTGTACTTGGAGCGTTGCCTTGAGGCTGCCCCACGTCATCGCGCATGTTGCGCTCGAGTTCCCCCATCGGGGTCCTCCTTCCCTCCAGAGCCCTATGCACACCGGCGGCATACGCCGCGGCAACGTGCAAGATGGGAGGCGATCCGACTTAACCTTAACGGCTCAGGCGCGCCGTCCGATCTGCGACGCGAACATCCCGAGCCAAGAGGAATTACGGTTACTGGTACAGCCGGGGACTTGCACCCCGATTCTCCCAAACGCGCAGGAAAACCGCGCATTCGTGCGTCTCCGCACCACCATCTAGGCCATCGATTATTACCGTCGATATGGTATCACGCAAAAAGGGCCTCGCGCGCAGGCGAAGCCCAAGGTAAAAGCTATTGTTTGCGATAGGAAAATGCGGTGACGGTCGCAGCCTCTAGTGCTTGCCGCCGTGGCTGTTGAGCCAGATATTGCGGCCCAACATCAGCGCCAGCACCAGTGCGCTCACGTAGCCCAAAAAGCCAATGACCGGGATACCAAACACAACCGGTTCGATGCGCGCGTAGTACACCACCGACGAACCGATAAACAGACCGGCGATCACAATTGCCATCGACATACGGTCGATAATTCCGCCCAGCTGTCGCAGCGCCTTATCGCTGCTCATGATCTGCGTGTTCACCTTAAGCTGACCGCGCGTGAGCATACGCGAAGCCAAGCCCAGATACTCGGCCGCCTCGAGCGAGCCTTTTGCCGCGCGATAGCTGCTCGCGGCAAGATCGCGTCCCATATCACGCACGCGCGCATAGGTGCTCTTCTCGTTTTTGATGTGCGTCTGGATGATCTGGATCATGTTGACGTTGGGCATGTACTCGGTCAGCAGGCCCTCGAGCGTCACCATGCCGCGCGCGAACATCGTCACCACGCTCGGCAGCTCAACATCGTTTTTGCGCGCCAGGTTTAGCAGCGAGGTCAAAAACTCGCCGATATCCAGGTCTTTAAGGTCGAGCCCGGCAAAGTCGGCAACAATAAAGTCCAAGTCGGACAAAAAGGCCGAATGATCGAGCTCAGCCGAATCGCCGCGCGTCACGGCAAAGCGCATGAGCGAATCCTTGAGCTTGGGCACGTCACCCTCGGCCACGGCGAAAATCATGTCCTTGACGATGCCGCGGTCGTGGCTCGACATGCGTCCGACCATGCCCAAGTCGATAAAGTAAACGATGCCGTCCTTGAGGATGATGTTTCCCGCATGCGGGTCGGCATGGAAAAAGCCGTCATCGAGCACCTGCGTCGAGTAGTCCTCGACAATCGCGGCACCGATCTTTTCCAAGTCATAGCCCTCGGCCACCAAGCGTTCAGGATCGGCGATCGAAATGCCGTCGACGTAATCCATAACCACCACGTGCTCGGTGCACAGGTCCAGATAGGATTTAGGGCACGTCACGCCATGAACGCTCTTATGGAACTCGTAGAAGTCGTTGAGGTTTTTGGCCTCGGCCAAAAAGTTGGTCTCCTCGCGAAACGAGGTCCACAACTCCTCGACTACGCCGTGCAGGTCAACGAATTGATCGGTGTTGACGAACTTGGAAACGATACGCACCACCGAGCGGATGATATCGATGTCCTGTGCCATAACCTGTTGCGCACCGGGGCGCTGCACCTTGACGGCCACGTCCTCGCCCGTCACCAGACGAGCGCGGTGCACCTGCGCGAGCGATGCGCTACCAAGCGGATTGGGGTCGATCGCATCGAACATCTTCCCCAGGCGCAGGCCGTATTCTTCTTCCAGACAGCTGAGTACGACCTCGTACGGCACCGGCTCCACGTCGGAGCGCAGACGACGCAGCTCGTCGCAAAAGCGCTGCGGCAGAATCTCGGACCGGTTGGCCAGAATCTGCCCCATCTTGACGAACATGGGGCCGAGTTCCTCGAGCAGGCGGCGCAAACGAACCGGCGTGAGGTTATCCCACACGCGGTACTTTTTGACCAGGCGAACAATCTGTCCAATGCGTTCGCGACGACCCGCCGGCGTGAGCTGGTATTCCTCGTCCGGCGCCATCGCGTCGGGCTCCTCGGGGACCATATCGACAGCGCGCGGCTTCTTGCGAGCGCCCGAGACGACGGCATCGACCTCATCGACAACCGCCGCCTCGTCACCCAAGGGATCTAGATTGTTGTAATCGGTGGTGGAATCTGCCATCTGCGCTGCTACTCGGCCTCTACGGTATCCTTCGCATCGTCGGGCTCAACGGACTCGACGGGCACCGAGGTCACATTGTCCTCGACTGAATCGACAATGTCGCGCACATGGGCCAGGAAGGCCGTGCGCTCGGGGGCGGTCATAACGCGGACGCGAGCAAGGATGAGCTCGTCAAGCACGCGCTGGGCCGCGGTCTCGCCCTGCATGCCCAAGCGCTCGGTCAGGTCGGAGATGGTGCCGCCGGCCTGCTCGAACATGTCGGACACGCTGCGGGCGATATCGGGGGTGGCGGTGTCCTTGCGGACCTGCTCGCCCTTGGTGTTAAGGTCGTCGAGGACCTTCTTGCCGCCTTCGACAGCAACGGCGGCAGCGCCAAAGCCCACGTTAATGGCGCCGTTAACAAGCTGATCGAGTTTCATAACCATGGTTGTCTCCAATCACAAACAACTGCATTGGCGTTCTTGTACCCAAGATTGAGCGAAAGCGACAAAGCGTTTTAGCGCTATTCGATCGACGGGAAACCCTTACCTCACGTTGTCGTTCATCGCAAAAGAGTTCTTCATGGCGCAGCTCGTGGTGTAGAGCACCTTGCCCAGTAGAGCATCGGTCTCTACGCGAACACGCTCGGCAAACTCCTCGTTGGCGCGTGCAAGCTCGGCAGACACCTCGGCCTCGGGCAGAGCGGCTACGGCAGCATCGACGTCATGGATCTGCTTGTGACCCATGCCACCGACCTTCTCCTGATAGTCCTCCACAGCGCGGCCGCACTCATGGAAACGGACGTCGGCCAGGGCGCCGATCAGGCGGTTGGCCCAGTAGAAGTTTTCGGACGTCACGCGAGCCTGCGTGTCGGCATAGTACTCGGGCATGGTCTCGACGTTGGCGTACAGCGGGACCAGCGCGTTAAACGAGTTGGAGCCAAAGGCCATCCACTGCACGGCGCGATACGCCGGCTGCGCATAGGGGCGCAGCTGCAACACGGCGAGCTGGCTGTTGCGGTTGATGCCGATGGGGCGATAGGCGCCGCGCGTGGCGGGTGTGCCCTTGCTGCCGTAGCAGTCGTACTCCGTGCCCTGGTAGTGGCTCGAGAGTACGTACTTGATGTCCTCGATGGTCACCTTACGCTCAGGCACGCGGCTCCAGGGGATATCGTCGCTCTCGGGCGTGTAGTCGGCGTCGGGGCCATCCCACACGTCACTGGGGTTGAGGCAGCGCTGCATGTACCAGGCGCGCGGCGTGTTGTAGACATGGTCGCTGTCGCTGTGCGAGCCAAAGGCCTCGCGCGGGTTAAAGACCGCAGCCGGACCGTCGCCCTCAACGCCCAGCGTCAGGTCCAAATGCCACTCGGCCATCCAGGAGCGCAGGTCGGCGGAGCACATGTGGTCGGCCTGGGCGCCCTCGGCGTCATCCAGGTCAAAGCTGTCGATACCCAGCTGGTTGGGCATGGTCACATAGGCGTCGTCAGGCACGCGCTTGGCGATCCAATGGTGACCGCCGATGGTCTCGAGCCACCAGATCTCGTCCACGTCGCTAAAGGCGATGCCGTTGTTCTCGTAGGTGCCGTAGCGCTCGAGCAGGTCGCCCAGGATACGAACGCCGTCGCGGGCGGACTTGGCGTACGGCAGGACCAGGGTCACCATGTCCTCCTCGCCCAGGCCACCGGGCTGTGCCGGAACGTATCCATCCTCGCCTTCGTTGCCCCTAGCGGGCACGTAGTCCACAAGCGGGTCGGCGCCGCGGACGCGCTCGTTGGTGGTGAGCGTCTCGGTTGCGGACATGCCAACATTGAGCTCGTTGAATCCGGCCTCGGCCCAAATACCGTGACCGGGAACGACGTCGGGGACGCTCGTGTAGCGCATGGGATTGTCGGGCAACTCAACGGTCAGGTGGCTCAGGACGCTCGTGTAGACACGCGGCTGCTCGTCGGGATGCACCACGCGCATGCGCTTGGGCTCAAACACCCCGTTGGACGAGTCCTCGTTGCGGGCGACCAGCGTCGACCCGTCGTAGCTCGCGTTCTTACCAACCAAAATCGTTGTGCACGGCATGCGCATCCTCCTTGAGCGAAGAAATCAAACGGCAACAGTGTATCGCTTCGGCGCAAAAAGGGCGAAACCACGGCACCTCGGAACCCCCTCGGAACCCCTGTGGTCAAAAAATGCCAAATATGAGTACTGTCACCAATTTAGTGGCAGCAAATTTCCCTGTAACGAGTGCCGAAAATCCCCATTTGCCCAAAAGCAAGACAACGTTATTCCCCATAAGTTCAATAAAATAGGCTTCCTAACGACAATGGATACCGTTAGGAAGCCAAAAAGACGTAAGACATATGTGACTATCTTGGCAACAGTACTCATATTTGGCATTGTTTGACCACGTGGTATATAGCTAACCCCCTCAAACAGCCCAAAACGCCTATTTCGATGCGCGCTCCGCCGCCTCAATCACGTGTTTGGCGAGGATCGCCGTCGTCACAGCTCCCACGCCGCCCGGCACGGGCGTGATGGTGTCAACAACCGGCTCCGCAGCATCAAAATCGATGTCCCCGACCAGCTTGCCAGCGGCCTCGTCCCAGTTAATGCCAACATCAATGATCGTCTGGCCCTCGCGAACGGCATCCGCGCCAATCGTGCTCGCGCGTCCAACGGCCGCAACAACGATATCGGCAGAACGGCACTCGGCAGCAAGATCGCGTGTATGCGTATGGCACGTCGTCACCGTGGCATTGCGAGCCGTAAGCATGGCGGCAACGGGACGACCAATCACCAGAGACCGACCGACGACCGCAACCTTGGCCCCATCCAGCTCAACACTGTAATGGTCCAGCAACGCCAACACGGCCTCGGCCGTGCAGGGAGCAAAGCCCTCGCCACGACCCGAAAGCGTGGTAAGCAGCGAGGCCGGCGTCATGGAGTCAACATCCTTGGCGGGATCGAGCGCTGCGGCGACGGCATTCTCGTCAAGCCCGGCGGGCAGCGGGCGGAACATCAGACAGCCATGAACAGCCGAATCGGTATTGATGTCCTCGATGGCCGCCAACAGCTCGTCCTGCGAAACATCGGCAGAAAGCAAAACGCGGCGAGCCTCAATGCCAACCTTCTCGCAGCGCTTGAGGGCACCGCGCTCGTAGGACAGGTCGTCCTCGCGCTCGCCCACACGAACAATGGCCAGCGTCGGCACAACGCCACGTTCGCGCAGGGCTGCACAGCGAGCAGCAAGTTCCTCGGTCAAAGCGCGAGCAACGGGAGCACCCTTCAGCAGTTCAGCCATGGCTATCCTCTCTTCCTTGCAGCGTCGGAGGCGCGGCGCGCCAGCGCATCGGCGCGCGGCAACCATGTGTCGAGCAACTCATCACACGCCGTCTCGAGCTCCTCAGCACGAGCGCGATCTTTCATAGACGTGGTGTTCGCAAAGAGCGTCAAGCTCGCGCCCTGCATAGCGGCACGGCAGAACACGGCACCGCACGCCACGTCGGACAGCAGCTGTCGGGAGCCCTTGTCCGCCATGTCCTCGAGCAGCGCCAGTGCGCGCCCGCAGGCATCCATAATGCGATACGGCGGCATGGCGGCCACGTGCAGCGCATCCTGAATCGCAGCCGGTCGGGCCGGGTCCTCACGCGGAATACCGTACGCCGCGGACACCTGTCCGTAGGCACGAACGTCCTCGGCAACCAACTCGACAAGCTCCTGGGCCAGCTCATCAGCCTGGGTAAACGCGCGCGTCAGGTCATCCGCACGATCAGCAAGCGCGGGATTGGTCGCACCGTAGCGGGCAACCATTCCGCACAGCGAGGCGCCCAGCGCGCCCACAAAAGCGCTCGCGCTGCCACCACCGGGAACCGGCTCGCGCGCGGCCAGCGCCTCGGCAAACCCGCGGCAGGTCTTGTCCATCATCTCTTGGCTCATACGCATGCACCTTCAAGTCATATACATCGGTCGGGCGGCAACCGCCGACCGACCGCATCGATCACATAATGGTGCTTAGTCTAGCCCATAAGTACATAAGCGTCAGCGCACCTGGTCATCGCGGATTTCTATGACGAACGATAGGCGTCGGCACCGCAAACATGGGAAACATGGCCCGCCTTTCGGGACTTCCGGACGTCACAAACTGGGGCATATCTATAAACAAGGAACCTGTTGGGGCAATGCCCGCGTACACGCGCCCCTTTAAAACAACGGACACCTCACCCCGGGGAGAGCCGACAGCACCGGCCCTCCCCTCTTTTGGACCCGTGCATATTGCCACTTAACGGCGCAAATCCGGCCCTCAGAATGGGACACATGGCCCACCCGAAGGAGCCGTCCACGCGTACAGTAAAGACAGGTAATCCATGGGCGGTTACAGATCGAGGAGGACACGACCATGAAAAAGAAGGCCTTTGCGATTCTCACCCTCTGCATCAGTCTCTTTGCCGCAGTTGCCCTGGTGGGCTGCGGTGGCAGCGGCGACGCTACCGGAAGTGGCGGTGGCGGCGGGGCAGAAAAGCCAGCCGTGGATATGAGGACCGACTTCATTTGGTTTAAGGTCGAGGTTCCCGAGGGCGTCGAGATTACCGACGTTGCCGGCGACACCGCCGACAGGGCCCAGTTTAAGTTCACCGAGAGCGAGCACGCCAGTGATCGCTTCATCCCCGTCTTCGACTCTGACAAGAACGCCGACGAGCTGTTCGACTACGAGGCAAAGTGGAATGCCAGCTTTGAGTGGACCGAGAATGACCCCGTCAAGTACAACGGCAAGACCTGGCGCAACGCTTCCTACACACACTCGGGCGGCGTGACGACCGAGTACTTCACCGACGTTGACGGTGGCAGCGTGTATGTGCGCATCGACAACGTCGAGGAGCACAAGGACGCCGTCGAGACCATGATGAAGTCTCTGGAATTTGCCGACGACATCGCCGAGGCCAAGACCGAGGCCATGGACGTCAAGCTCGACGATATCGAGATCAAGCGCTAAGTAACTGGCGAGCGCAGCGGGAAACACGGGCGCAGTGCTAACAAGCGGCGGTACCCCAGCGCTTCGTACCCAGGGAGGGCCGGTAAACCGACCCTCCCTTTCTTATGCCGGTAGCCAACGAACGCGAGGATGCCGGACGCCGGAACCGCTCCAAATGTAGCAACAGTACGAAAACGACAAACACCCCAACACGTCCGCCCGCCGATTTATTGCGCCGCGCAGACAATTAAACCAGCATCTTTAAACATCTGAGCAGTATAATGACCAAAACTATCGCATAACCGCACTCTACGAATGGAGAAGTTATGACCGAACACCACGCCATCAGCCGCCGAGCATTTACGTTGGGCCTTGGACTCGCGGCGTTGTCGCCACTTGCAAGCCTGCCCGAAACCGCGGCATTGGGCATTGGCCCACGAGCGGCATTTGCAGACGACGCTGCCACAGCGTCGGTCAGCCTCAACAATTTCGTCATTCGCCTTCGCCCCGCGGGCTATTTTCGTACCGCAAGCGTTAACGAAGACGGCAACGTCATCGGCAACGTCTGCCATCTGTTTAATGACGGCACGTCCAGCAAGCTCATCCTTGAGAACGTAACGACCAAGAATGACGATACAAACTGGTATGCTATCCGCACCTTGCTCAATTTCGAAGAGCATAAAAAGACGGGCTACAGCATTTGGTCGGTCGATGGCGACTCGGACAAAGACGGAAAGGTCATCCACGTATGGAGTGGCGAGCATGACGGCAAGCCCAGTCGCTCTTTTGCGTTCGAGCGTCAATCAAACGGAACCTATATCATCCGAGACCGCACGGTCGAGAAAGAAACCGAGAAAAAAGACATTAAGTACCTGGCAATAGAATCGAACGGCGAAGACCAGGACAACAATAAGATCTGCCATAAGAGTAAGAGTAAGAGCATTCCGTGGGAGCTCGAACTTATCGGTTACGACATGAAAAAGAACGATGCCACGGTTAGCAGCCTCGACTGGATTACGTACAGCAGCTACGTCGACGGACCATGTTGGATGAAATACGTCGACGACAACAAGTTCCTCGACGAGCTGAGCATCCCGGGCACGCACGATTCGGGCACCTGCAGCGTGGACAACGACACTGAGCCCCAATCCTCGCAAGTAAAATGCCAGCAGGATTACATTCCCACGCAGCTGCTCGAAGGCATTCGCTATTTTGATATCCGTCTCGGAAAGGGCAACAACCCTGGCATCGACCATGGGATGTACTACCTGCTCAAAAAAGACGCGTACTTTTTGCATCTTTCCGATGTCATAGGCTACTTCAAAACGTTTTTGAACGAAAACCCGACAGAAGCGCTCATCATGCTTGTATCACGAGGCAACGACGAGGCTACCGACGAAAGTGTTACGACGGCTTTCGCCAAGGTTTTGGACGACAACCCCAAACTGTTCTATACGTCGAGCCGCGTTCCCACACTGGGCGAGGTGCGCGGAAAGATCGTCCTGCTACGTCGATTTGGACTCGACGGCGACAGCGTAAGCGGCCACACGTGGGGACTCGACCTCACCGAATGGGATAACAAAATCGCAGCGCACACCGACAGCAGTTCCATGTGCCTCGTCCAAGACGCGCGGGGCTTTGAAGCCGCGGGGGAAACAGGCGACAAAGAGCCCTATTGCACCAAGGTATACGCCCAGGACAAGTACAAACTCACGGGAACCGACAAGCTCAGCTGGGTCGATAATGCGCTGAAGGAAACGACCGGGCGCACGCGCAACGAGGTAGATGTCGAGGACGATAACGGGGCCAAGGAGAAAGTCCTGGAGCGTTGCTGGTCTATCAACTACACCAGCTGCACGGGCTTGTCGCACGGAGGCAATCCTTTTACCTCGGCACGAGTAGTCAACGAGCATCTGTATAAGAGCCCGTACATCAATCCCAGCGGCATCGAGGATACAAAGTCAGATTACCTCAAGCACATTGGCATCATCGCATCCGACTTTGTTGATGCGGCGCTGGCCCGGAGCATCTACCAGCGCAATTACGATACGGAGCACAAGCAGACGGCTTCGTGCTACCTCCCAGCCCGCATGCACATGACATATGGCGACTCGCTGAGCGACGCCTCGCTCCAGGACGGCAAGACCGTTGGCGAGGGCCATTTCCGCCTTGTCGACAGCAGCAACGTACTCAACGTAGCGGCTTCGGGGCGTGCATTTGTCATCGAATACGTTGATATCGACGCCCTGGGCAACGAGACCGCTACAGGGCTGCGGGGCTCCGTGCCCATCGATATCGATCCACGCGCGCTGACGCCCCATTTT
>UQIG01000039.1 GCA_900541135.1 uncultured Collinsella sp. | reverse complement strand
TTAGGCGCGCCGCCAGCGTTCATCCTGAGCCAGGATCGAACTCTCCGTCCAAAATATATGGGCCTCGAGCCCGTCCGGTCCTCTCAGTCATCGCTGATCGGTTCCGTTCGATTCATATGGTTCTAGTATAGGAAAAGGAATTTCTCGGGGCCGCCTCTCGGCGGCCTTGCGAAAAACAAATCCAAGTTAGACCATTTCAAATGGTTCGATGTCTGCCCGGATGCGACACTGAAGTAAGTGTCCATCCTCGCAGTATCCGGTTCTCAAGGTGCACGCCTTCGCGGCTCATCCGGTCCGACCGGGCCGCGCGGCAAGGAGATATATTGCCAGACCGGAGGGGTCCCGGGGGCGGGAATCTAGGCGTACACATTTCCTACACATCTTGTGATCCGACTAACGTTTGCCAGCCGTTAACTACCGCTCGCCGAGCATCTCTTTATATAAGGCAGTCTCATGGTTAAAGCGGATACGTCCCCCTGGCTAAAGCACAGCCAGCATCGAGCAACTCATCGCGTTCTTCCACCGAGAACCCCTCGGCGTAGACGCGCACCACTGGTTCGGTCCCACTAGGACGGACCAGCAGCCACGTGTCATCCTCGAATGCCAAACGCAAGCCATCCATATGACTAACGTTTTGCGGCACCTTGCCACAAATCGACTTGGGGTTTACGCCCGGCAGCAGGGTTCGTAACGTTTCGGCATCTTCGGCCTCAAGGCGTAAATCGCGTCGACCGTAACTCGTCTTACCAAAACTGTCCTCGAGTTGGTCGACCAGAACGCCCAAAGGCGCGTCCGTCTTTGCCATAAGCTCACACAGAATCAGACAGGCGAGGATTCCATCGCGCTCGGGCATATGTGCGGCGATGCCGATACCACCGGCTTCTTCGCCGCCTATGAGGACGCCGCCCTTCTTCATCTCCGCCGCTATATATTTGAAACCGACTGGTTTGACGGTCACGCGGCAGCCAAGCGCCTCGGCAATGCGACGCACGAGCGTCGAGCACGAAAGATTGACGACGACGCGCCCCTCCAAATTACGAAATTGAACCAAGTCGCCCAAAACGAGCGCCATGATCTGATGCGGATGTATATATCTGCCGCGCTCGTCAACCGCGCCGATGCGGTCGGCGTCGCCGTCGGTCACCAGGCCAGCGCAAGCTCCGTCCTCGATAACCGTGCGCTCGCAAGCGTCCACCCACGGCTCAACGGGGTCGGGGCAGATATCTTCTTGGTCAGACGCCTGCCCGGCGTGAATCTCGTGCACCTCAACGCCAAGCTCGCGCAGCAAGTCGGCTAGATAGCCCTGGGCTGCGCCGCCCATGGGATCGACAACCACGCGCAGGTGCGCGGCGCGGATGGCTTCGGCATCGACAAACGATGCCACCGCCTGCATATAGTCAGGAATGATATCCGCGGTGCGATATTGCCCCTCGATCCCCATTGGCTCGGGAGCCATAGTCTCTTCGAGCTCTTCGATGACATCCTGGTTGGCGGTCGAGCCGTCACCCATGCGAATCTTGAGGCACAGATAGCCCTGCGGATGATGGGACCCCGTCACCATGAGCGCGCCGCACGCTTCACCGTCATAAGCCGCCGCCCACGTAAGGGCAGGGGTCGGAACAGGTCGCGAAGCGAGCACGGCGTCCAGCCCGTGCGCTGCTAGCACGCCCGCCGCAAGCTCAGCGAACTCGCTCGCCAGGGGCCGGGTGTCGAACCCTATATATACCGTTTTGCCCGGATTGGTCTTTTGCCACAACTCGCCGACGGCATCGGCGATACGGGCAACGTTATCGGCAGTGAAGTCCTCATCGACGCGAGCGCGCCAACCGTCAGTTCCAAAATGAATTATCGCGCACACGCGCAGACACCTCACAGTGTTTGGATCATGGTACGCGTGAGGTATACCCGCAACACGCACTCAGCAACCTGCCGGCACCAGCATTCACCATTTGGGCAAATGCTGCCGAGGACATGCAAGCAATAAAAAAACCGCCCCGTATGGAGCGGTTTTGCCCTTTATATATCGAGCGCCTCGGCCATCGCTGCCGTAGTGATTGCCGTGGTTCCACAGCAACTGCCCACCATTGCGGCGCCGGCATGTCTCCATTCGATGCATGCGCGCGCGAAAGCTTCGGGATTCTCGTGCCATACGGGGCCATCCTGAGTCTGGACCGGATCGCCTACGTTGGGACGCACCGTGACGGGAGTAGTCGCCGATGCAACCATCCTGGGCACCGCCGCGTTCGCGGCCGCAAGCGAACAGCAATTAACACCAACCGAGTTTGCGCCGTGTTTTTCGGCGTACAAAACGGCTGCCTCGATGTTGAGGCCATCGCCCAACAGGTCGCCTTTATCGTCAACGACAAAACTCACCAGAACAGGCATGCCGTCGGCGGCATCTCGGGCGCCGGCAAGCATGGGCTGCAGATTACGGATAGACGTCACCGTCTCGATCAGCAGACCGTCAACGCCGGCATTGAGCAAGGCGTGCGCCTGTTCGCGCGCAATGCCGCGGATTTCACGATACTCGACAGAGTCCTCGGCAAACCACTCAATACCGATCGGGCCCATCGAGCCCAGCAGTAGCTGAGGGTGCGCCTGGCGGGCATCGTCGACGGCCCCGCGATTGACCTCCGCCACGGACGGCGCAATCTGGTCGTGCTTGAGGGCATAGCTCGATGCCTGAAAGGTATTGGTAATGAGCACCTGCGCGCCGGCGGCGACATACAAGCGATGGATACGAGAAACGGTCTGCGGCTCTGCCAGATTCCAAAACGCCGGTGGAATGTCGGCGGCATCGTACTCACTCAACAAAACACTGCCCATGGGGCCCTGCGCCAACAAGGTCTCGCTCGACAAGCGGCGCGTAAGTTCCTCGGCACCAAAGCGGTTGTAATAACTCGTATCCATATATATCCCGCTATTCCTCGACGCTGATTCCCTGCTTTTCGAGATAGGCGAGCCAGCGGCTCATCGTGTCCTCGGATAGCGCATGCTCCATCATGCAGGCCTCGGAATCGGCTCGCTCAAATTCGACACCGAGCTCCTGAACCAAAAACGTGCGGATGAGGCGATGACGGTACCAGATAGCCGTGCCAACCTCGCGGCCGCGATCGGTCAGGATCACCTTGCCGTAGTGCGATTGCTCGACAAGCTCGGATGCCTTGAGAGCCGAAACCGCTTTATTGACCGATGCCTTGGAGACGCCAAGGCGCTGCGCGATGTCGACCGATCGAACGCCGTTGGTTTCCCCCTCTTCGCTTTCAATGCGAACCATGCACTCCAAGTAGTCTTCGTTCGCCACCGTCAGATGTAGTTCGCGCGAGCTATTTGTCGTATCCATGATCTTCCGTCCCTTCTGCATTCAATGGCTGATTCTACCCCATCCAAGCGTCGCGGTATGCCGTGGCATACCGTGCTAGAGTTCTTGTTGCACACGACGACCAAGATTGGAGCGGTCTTTATGGAAAACACCACCACGAACCCCGATGTCCTCGAGCGCTTTTTGCGCTACGTCCAGATCAACACGCAGTCCGAGGATGCAAACTGCGACCAGGTACCCTCGAGCGCCGTTCAGTTTGACCTTGCCAACGTGCTGGCTGAAGAGCTGCGCGAGCTTGGTGCGGAAGATGCCCACGTGACCGAGCACGCCTATGTCTGCGCGCATATCCCCGCAAGTGCGGGCGCTGAGGACAAGCCCGCCCTGGGCCTGATCGCCCATCTCGACACCACCGAAGTTGCACCGGGTACCGGCGTGAAACCGCACATCGTACACTACGAAGGCGGCGACCTGGTCTGCGGCACGGTTGACGGTAAGCCCGTTGCCATGAGTACCACCAAGCTTCCCGCCCTGAACGACCTCGCAGGTGAGGACCTGGTCTGCAGCGATGGCACCACGCTGCTGGGCGCGGACGACAAGGCAGGCGTCGCCGAGATCATGTCGCTTGTCGCGCGTATCGCTCAGGACCCTTCTCTGCCCCATCCCGCACTCGGCATTTGCTTCTGCCCTGACGAGGAGATCGGCCACGGAGCCGAGCTGTTGGATATCGATACCTTTGGCTGCAAGTACGCCTACACGGTCGACGGCGGCCCCATCGGCGAACTGGAGTGGGAATGCTTTAACGCCGCCGAGGCGACCGTCTGCTTTGAGGGCCAGTCCATCCACCCGGGCGACGCTAAGGGCCGTATGGTCAACGCAGGCAATCTGTTCTGCGACTTCAACGCGTTGCTCCCCTACGTGCAGCGCCCGGAGTATACGGAAGGCTACGAGGGCTTTTATCACCTTGAGGGTGTATCTGCGACCGTCGATCACGCCACAGCGCGCTATATCGTCCGCGACCATGACGCCGCCAAGTTCCAGCAGAAACTCGACCTTATTGATGCCGCTGCCTCGATGCTCAACCAGCGTCTGGGTGAGGAGCGCGTGACGGTCGAGATTAAGCAGCAGTATCGAAATATGGCCGAGATCGTTCGTGACTATCCCGAGCTTATTGATGTTGCCAAGGAAGCCTACCTTGTCTGCGGCGTTGAGCCCCAAGTGCTGCCGATTCGTGGCGGCACCGACGGCGCCCAGCTGTCGTTCCGCGGTCTGCCCTGCCCCAACCTTTCCACCGGCGGCTATTGCTACCACGGCGTCAACGAGTTCGTCCCGGTCAGTTCGCTCGTCAAGATGACCGACGTGCTCCAGGAGCTCGTCGCCCGCTTTGCATAAGCCTGGCTGCATAAGTCCAAAAGACGAATCGCCCCGTCCTCAACCAAGAACGGGGCGATTTTTTGCTGCAATGAGAACAGGTTGACGCACGCCAGCCTCTTAACGCAAGGAGTGTCCCAAACTGCCGGCACAAAAGGAACGTCCCCAAGTGCCAAGTGTTCCGGCAACGCCGATGTTTTGGCGCGGACAGCGAAAACCCGACAGAGCGAGCAAGGTGCCTTGAAACGAGGCGGCATTGATCTTTTGATCATGCCGCCGAAGTTGAAAGGCAGATTGCCGCTCTGACGGGTTTGCAGCGTCGAGCAGTTACGCGGTTTGGTAAAACCGCGTAACTTAGTAGTTGGCCTCGTAGCCGTTGCCGTCGCCGGTGGGCTCTTCGTAGTAGTCCGAATCGCTCGAATCGCTTGAGTCATCGGAATCGTCAGAGCTGACCGATGAGGTTGCGGTACCGTTTGCGTAGTCGTCAGACGTGTTGTTGTTCAGGTCGCCGATCGTAGAGCTGGAACCGTCGGAAAGGCCCATGGTGTTGGGACCCTTGGGGTCCTTGCCGGCGTCGACGCGCTCCATCATTTCCTTGAGCTCGTCCTCGTAGACAAAGACGTAGCTCACACCGTCGATCATGGTGCTGTCGTCGGCGTACGAGGGCAGGTTGGCCGAGTAGATACCGTCGACATCCATACCGCGCATGGCGTTGACCGTAGCCACGATATCCTGAACGCTCATATCGGTTACGAGCATATCGGACAGCGAATTAACCAGGCCAAAGATCTTCGTGGCATCGAAGTTATTGAGAATCTGGTTGGCAAGGGCGCCAAGCACCTGACGCTGGTGGCGCATGCGCGTGTAATCGCCGTCGGCATAGGTGTAGCGGCAGCGGGCATAGGTAAGGGCGGTGGCACCGTCCATATGCTGCTGGCCAGCGGTAATCTTAATATCCAGGTGCTCGGGGTCGTCAACATCATCGGTTGCGTTAATGTCGATACCGCCAACCGAATCAATCAGCGCCTGCATACCGTCGAAGCTGACCTCGGCATAGTGGGAAATCTGAACTCCGCACAGCTCATTGACCGCCTCGACCATGGCCTCGGCGCCGCCAACGGTATGGCAGGCGTTGATCTTCATGGTCTCGCCCTTGTACTCGACCTTGGTGTCGCGCGGAACGGAAATGAGCGTCGCCTGCTTTTGCGTGGGGTCGATGCGTGCCAGGATAATCGAGTCGGCACGATACGTATCCTCGCCCGGACGGCCGTCGGTGCCAAGAAGCAGCACGTAGAACGGATCCTTTGCCTCATCGGTGTCAACCAGAACCCGACGCAGATTGTCGGTAATGACATTAGAATCGCCGAGCTTGCCCATGATGGTGGCAAACCACAGGCCGGCAGCGGTAGTGGCACTCAGCAGCACGCCAAGCACGACAATGAGCGCGACGTGACGAATCGTGTGGCTACGACGACGTTGGCGAGCTCGCTCGGAATAGCGAGCCACGTTATCGCGACTGTAGATCTTGGCCTGCGCACCAGTTGAGGGTCTTCGGGTGGTGGTATCCGCGAGGGGCTTTTTATTAAACATAGGCAACCTGTATTAGTAGATGACGGGATCGGGGACGGTAGCATGCTCGACATGCGCGCCGAGCGCCTGCAGCTTTTCGACAAACTGCTCGTAGCCGCGCTTGATGTGATGGATGGCCGAAACCTCGGTCGTCCCGTCGGCGATCAAGCCCGCTACGACGAGGGCCGCTCCGCCACGCAGATCGGGCGAGGTAACCTGTGCACCCGAGAAGCCCTTGACGCCATGAATCATGGCATGATGGCTCTCGATACGAATGTCGGCACCCATGCGCACCAGCTCAGAGGCGAACATAAAGCGATTCTCGAAGATGTTCTCGGTAATAACGGAACTGCCATCGGCAAGGGCGGAGAGCACCATAATCTGCGCCTGCATGTCCGTCGGGAAGCCGGGGAACGGAAGCGTCTGGATGTCGACCGGCTTGATACGCTCGGCACGGTTTACATGGACGCCATCCTCGACGCGCTCGCAGTCGATACCCATGAGCTCCATCTTCTTGAGCACCATGCCCAAGTGAATGGGGCAAAAGCCCGTGACATCGACACCGCGATCGTCGGCCATCAACGCACCGGCAACGATAAAGGTACCGGCCTCGATGCGGTCGCCCACTACGCGATGGGTAACAGGATGCAGCTCTTCCACGCCCTCGATGGTCACGACAGGCGTACCGGCGCCGACAATCTTAGCGCCCATCTCGTTGAGCATGTTGGCGAGATCGACGATCTCGGGCTCGCGGGCGGCATTGTCGATAACCGTGGTGCCCTGTGCGCGCACAGAGGCCATGATGAGGTTCTCGGTCGCACCGACGCTGGCGAACTCGAGCGTGACGGTGGTACCGCGCAGACCTTGGGGCGCATTAGCGTTGATGTAACCGTGGGCGGTATCGAACTCAACGCCCAGGGCCTCAAGACCAAGAATGTGCATATCGATCTTGCGAGCACCCAGGTTGCAGCCGCCCGGCATGGCGATCTTGGCGCGATGGAAGCGGCCCAGCAGAGGTCCCATGACGGCGGTGGAAGCACGCATCTTAGCGACGAGCTCGTAGGGGGCCTCCCAAGAATCGACCTGAGAGGTATCAATCTCGAGCGTGTGCTCGTCGAGAACATCGATCGTAGCGCCCATGCCCTTGAGCACCTTGCCCATCACGTGGACATCGGAAATATCGGGCACGTTCTGCAGCGTCGTCTTGCCCGGCGCCAGAAGCGTTGCCGCCATGAGTTTGAGCGCGGAGTTCTTGGCACCCGAGACGGGCACGGAGCCTCCGATGGCGTGGCCACCCTCAACGCGGATAATATCCAAGGTCTACCCTTTCAAAAAGCATGCCCGGGGTGGCTGGGCCATCCCGGGCATGATGTGTTCGCAAATGGTCGAACGCTAAATCGTTTGACTATTGGGCAAGCTTGAGCTTACACCATGCGATTTCATTATAGAGGTAGGCGCGGCGTGCATCATCCTCCGACAAATTACCCAGCTTCTCTTCAAAACCTTGAATATCAGCTTTAAGCTTGTCGGCATCGACGGTCGCCAAATCGCAAGCGCGCTCGGCGAGAACGGTCACTACATCGTCCGCAACCTGGGCATAGCCGCCGGCCACGGCAAACGTGTGGTCGACAGTGCCCATGGCCTTATCGGAAACGCGAACGTAACCGCGGTCGATCGTGCAGATCTCGCTGGAGTGAGCAGGCAGAACGCCAAACTCGCCATCCGTGGACGGAATCGACACAAACGCAGCGTCGCCCTCATAGGCGCAGCTCACGGGGCACACGATGCGGATACGCATAACCTACTTCTCCCCCATCTTGCGGGCGCGCTCACGCACGTCCTCAATCGTGGAAGCATAGCGGAAAGCCTGCTCGGGCAGGTCATCGGCCTTGCCGTCGACAATCTCGGCGAAAGAGCGGACGGTATCCTCGACGCGGACGTAGACACCGGGGTTGCCGGTGAACTTCTCGGCGACGTGGAAGGACTGCGAGAGGAACTGCTGAATCTTACGGGCACGGTTGACCGTAAGGCGCTGCTCCTCGGACAGCTCGTCCATACCCAGAATGGCGATGATGTCCTGAAGGTCGGAGTACTCCTGCAGGAGCTCCTGGACCTTGACGGCGACACGGTAGTGCTCCTCGCCAACGATCGAGGGATCGAGAGCGTCGGAGGAAGACGCAAGCGGGTCGATAGCCGGGAACAGGCCGAGCGACGAAATGCTACGCGAAAGAACCGTGGTGGCATCGAGGTGCGTAAACGTCGTGGCAGGCGCCGGGTCGGTCAGGTCGTCTGCGGGGACGTAGACAGCCTGGACGGAGGTAATGGAGCCCGTCTTGGTCGAGGTAATGCGCTCCTGGAGGTCGCCCATCTCGGTTGCCAGCGTGGGCTGGTAACCAACGGCGGACGGCATACGGCCCAGCAGTGCGGAAACCTCGGAACCTGCCTGGGAGAAGCGGAAGATGTTGTCGATGAACAGCAGAACGTCCTGGCCACGATCACGGAAATACTCAGCGGTGGTAAGGCCGGCCAGACCGATGCGCAGACGCGCTCCGGGCGGCTCGTTCATCTGGCCATAGACCAAGCAGGTCTTGTCGATAACGCCAGACTCGCTCATCTCGAGGAACAGGTCGGTGCCCTCGCGGGTACGCTCGCCGACGCCGGTGAACACCGAGGTGCCGCCGTGCTCCTGGGCGAGGTTGTTGATGAGCTCCTGAATCAGAACGGTCTTGCCGACGCCGGCGCCGCCGAACAGGCCTGTCTTGCCGCCACGGATGTAGGGCTCGAGCAGGTCGACGGCCTTGATGCCGGTCTCGAAGATCTCGGTCTTGGTGGTGAGCTCGTCGAAACGGGGCGCTGCATGGTGGATGGGGTAGAACTCCTCAACCTCGGGCATGGGCTTGCCGTCGACGGGCTTGCCCATGACGTTCCAAATACGGCCGAGCGTCTTGGGGCCAACGGGCATCTTCATGGGCTCACCGGTATCGGTGGCGATGAGGCCGCGCTGCAGGCCGTCGGTCGAGGACATGGCGACCGTGCGGACGACGCCGCCCGGAAGCTGGCTCTCAACCTCGAGGATCGTGCTCAGATGACCGATCGGGGTCTCGGCCTCGACCGTGAGCGCGTTGTAGATCGGGGGCACCGCGCCGTCAAACTTGACGTCGACGACAGGGCCGATGATTCGCACGATGCGACCATCACCGGCAGTCGTCTTCTTGGTGGCTTCCTCGACCGCAAGCTTTACGGTGTTATTAGCCATTACTGTTCCTCCAATGCTGAGGCTCCGCCGACGATCTCGTTAATCTCGGTCGTAATCGAAGCCTGGCGCACGCGACTATACGTGCGGGTAAGGGTCGAGATGATCGCGGTGGCGTTTTCCGTCGCGGAGTGCATGGCCTTGCGGCGTGCACCCTGCTCGGCAGCCGCCGAATCGATCAGGGCCTGGTAGATGACCGTCAGGATATAAGACGGCACAAGCTTGCCGAGAACATGCTCGGGAGAGGGCACGAACTCGAACGTGGACGAGATGCGCTTAGGGGCGTCGGTCTCGTTCTTACGCGGACCGTGGGCCATAGCGATCATCTCGGGGTCGAGCGGCAACAGATGCTCGACGCGAAGCTCCTGATCCACGCGGTTCTTGGCGTGGTGGTAGACAAGCTCGACACGGTCAAGCTCACCGGAACGATACGCATCGCAGATATGAGAGGAGATCATGCGGGCCTGATTGAAATCGGGCTCAGAGGAGTTGCCCTCGAAGTGCATGATGACGTTTGCGCGGTCACGGAAATACGTGGCCGGCTTACGCCCGCACGCGATGATCTCGCACTCGATGCCGTCGTTCGCCCAAGAAGCGGCGAGCTTTTCGGCCGTGCGCTCCACCGTCGTATTGAAACCGCCGGCAAGGCCGCGGTCCGAGGCAATAACGACAATCAGGCCATGCTTGACGCTCTCATGCTTCTGCAGCATGGGATCGGTGCCCGAACAGGAGGCGTCGCCGGCGACCGTCAACATGACGTCGGTCAGCGCCTCCTTATAGGGCTCGGCCTGCTTGGAGCGATCGAGGGCACGACGAATCTTGGCCGTAGAGACCATCTCCATCGTGCGCGTGATCTGCTTGGTCGTGGTAACCGAGGAGATTCGCTTCTTAATGTCGCGAAGGTTGGCCATGGGGCTTAGTTCTCCTCTGATCCAGAAACATCCGAATGGTGCTTGGCCATGAACTGCTGCTTGAAGTCGCCGATGACGCGCAAGAGCTCAGCCTTGGTGTCATCATCGATCTTCTTGGCGCGAACCTTGTCGAGCAGCGAGCCAAAGCCATTGTCCATGTACTCGATGAGCTCGGCACGGAAAGGCAGCACGTCGGCGATCTCCAGGTCATCCAAGAAGCCCTCGTTGCCAGCGAACAGCGTAACGATCTGCTCGCCAACCTCAAACGGCTTGTAGCGCGGCTGCTTCAGGAGCTCGGTCATGCGGGCACCATGGGTCAGCTGCTTCTGAGTAGCCTCGTCGAGGTCGGAGCCGAACTGGGTAAAGCCAGCGAGCTCCTGATAGGAAGCGAGGTCCAGACGGAGGTTGCCGGCGACCTGCTTCATGGCCTTGGTCTGCGCATCACCACCGACGCGGGACACGGAAATGCCCACGTCGACTGCCGGGCGCTGGCCCTGGAAGAAGAGCTCGGACTGCAGGTAGATCTGACCATCGGTAATGGAAATGACGTTGGTCGGAATGTAGGCCGAGACGTCGCCGTCCTGGGTCTCGATGATCGGCAGTGCCGTCATGGAGCCGTAGCCGTTCTTCTTGGACATCTTGACGGCACGCTCGAGCAGACGAGAGTGCAGGTAGAAGATGTCGCCAGGATAGGCCTCGCGTCCGGGCGGACGATGCAGCGTCAGCGACATCTGACGGTAGGCCACAGCCTGCTTGGACAGGTCATCGTAGATGACGAGCACGTGGCCACCGGGGTTGGTCTCGCTGGCGGGCTTGCCGTCCTCGCCGTTGTACATGAAGAACTCGCCGATAGCGGCACCGGCCATAGGCGCGATGTACTGCATAGGGGCGGAATCGGCAGCGGTGGCCGAAACGATGATGGTGTAGTCGAGTGCACCGTGCTGAGCGAGGGTCTCACGGATATTGGCAACCGTGGAGGCCTTCTGGCCGATGGCGACATAGATGCAGACCATGCCCTTGCCGCGCTGGTTGAGGATAGCGTCGATGGCGATGGCGGTCTTACCGGTCTTACGGTCGCCGATGATGAGCTCACGCTGACCGCGGCCAATAGGCACCATGGAGTCGATAGCGAGCAGACCGGTCTGAACCGGCTCGCACACCGGGGTACGATCGATGACGCCGGGGGCCTTGAACTCGATGGGGCGACGGTGCGTGGCGACGATGTCGCCCAGACCGTCGATGGGCTGGCCGAGCGGATTGACGACGCGGCCGAGCATGGCGCGGCTCACGGGGATATCCATAATGCGGCCAGTGGTGCGGCACTCGTCGCCTTCCTTGATGGAGTCGACGGCACCGAACAGAACGGCGCCGACCTCGTCACGGTCAAGGTTCTGGGCAAGGCCGAAGACGGTCTCACCGGTATCGGAGCTCTTGAACTCCAGAAGCTCGCCTGCCATGGCACTCTTGAGGCCGGAGACGCGCGCGATGCCGTCGCCTACCTCGTCGACCGTTGAAACCTCATGCGTATCGACCGTCGCGGAGAGGCTCGTGAGCTGCTCCTGCAGTTTCTTGGCGATATCCTGGGCATTGAGGGTTTCGGACATTAGGCTTCACCTCCGTACGAATTAGCAGAGTTTGCGAGGGTCTCCTGCGCGATGCGCAGCTGCGTCTTGACGGAAATGTCACGACGCTCGCCGCGGGCCTCGAGCACCAGGCCGCCCACGATAGACGGGTCGACCTGCTCGATAAGGAATACCTTGCGGCCGAAGTCCTGCTCGCATTTCTTAGTGATGGTTTGACGCAGCTCGTCGTCGAGCGGGATCGCCGTGGTGACGGTCACGCCCACTACATCCTCGTCTTCCTCGGCAACATACTTAAAGGCAGCTGCCACCTTGGGAAGAAGGTCGAGCTGGTCGCGCTTGGACATGGTGTCGAGCACGGCGATGATCTCGGGGCTGGCGCTAGCCAGGCGCTCGATCATCTCGAGGTCCTCGAACACATGGTTCTCGGCCTTGGCGGCTTCCAAAAGGGAGCGCGCGTAGGTCTCGAGCACCTTGTCCTGATAGCGGCTAGTCGGCATTCAGGCTACCTGCTTCCTGGATGTAGCGCTCGATGAGCTTCTTCTGCTCGGACTCGTCCTCGAGTGCCTCGCCCACGATCTTGGTGGCGACGGCAACGGACAGGTCGGCGATAGAGCTCGCGGCACCGGCGTAGATGGACTTGCGCTCGTCCTCGACGGTCGTATGGGCCTTGGCGATGATCTCCTCGGCCTCCTTGTGCGCAGCCTCGATAATACGGGCGCGCTCGGACTCGGCGTCCTTACGGGCCTCGAGAACGATGTCGGCAGCCTGACGACGGGCGTCGGTGACGATCGAGTCGGACTCAGCGCGCTTGGCGATAGCCTCCTGCTTGGTCTTCTCGGCCTCGTCGAGGCTCTCCTCGATCTTCTTGCCGCGCTCCTCCATGGTTTTCATGATGCCCGGCAGGGCGACCTTGGCCAGCACGATCCAGATGATCAGGAAGGCGATAAGCGCCGGGATGAACTCCGCCATCTTAGGGATGAGGATGTCCGCACCGGCAGCGCCGTCCTCGGCGAACGCGGAAACCGGCATAAGCAGCGCGGCCGCGGACGCGGAGAGTGCGATCGCGCTCTTCTGGGATGAAAGATTCATACTTGACGCTCCGTGCTATTTAACGATCAGCGCGACAACGAAGCCGATCAGAGCCAGAGCCTCGCCGAAGGCGGAGCCCATGATGAAGACGGTGAACACGCGGCCCTGGACCTCAGGCTGACGGGCCATAGCACCCGTAGCACCCAGAGCAGACAGGCCGATAGCAAGACCAGCGCCGATAACACCGAGACCGTAACCGATAACTCCCACGATTCCTCCTTTGTCGTGCGTGTCTTATTTCACGCAGGATAACCTTTTTATAACTGCCGGGCTCCATGGGTACGGGCACCGGCGGTTTAACGAATTGCCTTACCTTTAAGGCGCGAACGGAAGATTACTCCTCCTCCGCGACCTCCTCTGCCTCGGAGACATACACGGCGGTAAGGACCGTGAAGACGTAAGCCTGGATGGCGCCGACCACAAGCTCGATCGCATAGATCAGGATGAGGATGGCAAGCCAGGCCAGCGAAGGCAGGGCGCCGACGGCGTGGGCCGCGGAAACCTGCTGAAGCAGCGGCTGCATGAACATGCTCGCCATGATGGCGAACGATCCCATGACCACGTGTCCTGCGAACATGTTGCAGAACAGACGGACGGCGAGCGTGATGAGGCGCAGGAAGGTCGAGAAAAGCTCGACGACCCACACAAGCACGTTCATCGGGAAGCTCACGCCCTGCGGGGCGAGGCTCTTGATGTAGCCGATCACGCCGTGAGCCTTGCATCCGTAGTAGATGAAGTACACGAAGGCGAAAATGGCGAGTGCGGCGGTGGAGCCGATTGCGCCGGTGCCGGGCTTCATTCCCGGGATCAGGCCGATCATGTTATTGATCAGGATGAACAGGAAAAGCGAGCACAGGAACGGGAAGTGCTTCTTCCAGTTCTCACCCACGACACCCTTGCCGATATCGTTCTCGACGTACTCGATGATGTACTCGAAACCGTTGACGAAGAAGCCCTTGGGAACCAGGGTCTGCTTCTTCTTGAACACGGCCAGGACGATCAGGAGCACGATCGTGGAGACGATCAGCCAAAACGAGTACTGCGTGATGCCGCAGCTCAGATCGCCCACGACAGGGGTGGAGCTGAACTCGCTGACCAGATGATTAATCTCATCAGGCAGCTTTTCAAAAATTTCCACGACTTACCTTTCGACCTCATGAGGATCTCGCAGCGCCTTGGCGACGCGAACCGCGCAGGCGGCCATAAAGGCCACGAAGCCGATCGCCTCGCCCAGGAGGAACATGCGAAATGCCTCTCCGAACAACACAAACACAACCAAGGTAAAGACGAGCAGAGCGATTGCCGAGACCGCCAGACTCACCATACCCTTGAGCATGTCCGCATTCTGCTTATCGTCAAGAACCGGCTTGAGCGTAAAGACAAAGGGAAGGAAGGCAATCGCGCCCGCGATGGCACCTGCAACGATAGCGAGCAGATCGGCTATCTGAAACACTGGCGTCCTCACTTTCCTTTTTTATCGCCTCACAGGACAGTTCCCGCCAAACATTGGTGACTATTGTACGAGCCAATCGCTAAAGTACAACCGAAAAAGCATCGGTTAATACGCACCTGTTCGTTTTCTTAAGACCTTCTTTATGCCGCAGGTACGGTAATACGTTTTTCTCGAACCCTGCAGGGCAAAACGTCCGTTAACAGGAGTGCGCGCGGTCGTCTTTTGTTCGACCGCGCGCACCATTTCTTCGTATTTTCGACGTTAGCCGGTATGGCCCAGAGATTACAGCGTGCCGTAGATGCGGTCGCCGGCGTCGCCCAGGCCGGGAACGATGTAGGCAGCTTCGTTGAGATGGTCGTCGATGGCGCAGGTATAGATATGCACATCGGGGTCCTTCTCAGTCAGCGACTTGAGGCCCTCGGGGGCCGCGACGATACACAGCATGCGGATGTCCTTGACACCGCGCTCGCGCAGGTAGCTAATGGCCATCTCGGCCGAACCGCCCGTGGCGAGCATGGGGTCGACGACCAGGCAGATGCGCTGGTCGATATCCTTGGGCATCTTGCAGTAATACTCGTGCGGCTCGTGGGTGACCTCGTCGCGCTCCATGCCGATGTGGCCCACGCGAGCGGAGGGCACCAGGTCGAGGATGCCGTCGACCATGCCAAGGCCCGCACGCAGGATGGGCACGATGGCGAGTTTCTTGCCGGCAAGCTGTTTGAACGTGGCGGTAGTGATGGGGGTCTCGACCTCGACGTCTTCCATAGGCAGGTCGCGCATGGCCTCGTAGCCGTCAAAAAGCGCGAGTTCGCGCACGAGCTGACGGAACTGGTTGGTGCCGGTGTTTTTGTCGCGCAGGATCGACAGCTTGTGCTGGACGAGCGGGTGATCGACAAGCGTCACACGGGACGCATCGTAGGTGACGGTCATGGGTTGATTGCCCCTTTCGTTGCGGCCGCAAAACGGCCTTGCTGACAAGGCGCGAAGCAATGTTGCCGCCGCACGCCATGCATTAGTTTAGCGGTTTGTTGTATCGAGCAGCCCATCGCAGCCCTACTGTGCGGTGCTGAGCGAGCGCCTGACTGCATCACGCCAGCCCGCAAGGTTTTGCTCGCGGCGCTCGGCGGACATGTGGGGAAGGAAGGTCCTAACGATCTGGGCATTTTGCTCCAGCTCTTCCAGGTCTTCCCAATAGCCGACGGCAAGACCCGCCAAGTACGCGGCACCGATTGCCGTGGTCTCCACCGTCTCGCATTGCAGCACGGGGATATCCAGCAGGTCGGCCTGGAATTGCATGATGAACTCGTTGCGCGAGGCACCGCCATCGACAGACAGGCGCTCAATCGAAAGCCCCACGTCCTGCTCCATGGCGCGCAGCACGTCGTAGCTCTGATATGCCATGGATTCGCAGGCGGCACGTACGATGGTCGCACGGCTCGAGGCGCCGGTCAGACCGCACACGATACCGCGGGCATGCGGGTCCCACCAGGGAGCGCCCAAACCCGCAAAGGCGGGAACGAAGTAGCAGCCCTCGTTGTCGCTAATCGAAGCGGCGAGTTGTGCCGACTCGCTCACGCTCGAGATGATGCCCATGTTGTTGCGAAGCCAATTCATCGTTGAGCCGGCGGCAAAAATAGAGCCCTCGAGCGCATAGCTGACTTTGCCGTCCGCAGCGATACCGATGGTGGAGACCAGGCCATTCTTGGATTCGACGATCTCGTCGCCGGTGTTCATGAGCATAAAGCAGCCCGTGCCATAGGTGTTTTTGGTCTGGCCGGGACGGAAACAGCAGTGGCCGAACAGCGACGCCTGTTGGTCACCCGCCACGCCCATGATGGGCGGCATGTTGGTCATGATGTCGCTCGCGACGCGGCCGTAGTCGCCCGAGCTCCAGCGAACCTCGGGCATCATGGAACGTGGGACGTCAAAGAGCGCCAGCAGGTCGTCGTCCCAATCGAGCGTATGGATATTAAAGAGTGCCGTGCGGCTGGCATTGGTGTAGTCGGTGGCAAAGACCTGGCCGCCGGTGAGGTTGTAGATGAGCCAGGTGTCGATGGTGCCAAACATGAGGTCGCCCGCCGCCGCGCTCTCGCGTGCGCCGTCGACGTTGTCGAGAATCCACTGCACCTTGGAGGCCGAGAAATACGGGTCAAGCGTGAGTCCCGTGCGGGAGCGCACCAGCTCCTCGCAACCCTGTTCAACCAACGCGTCGATCGCCGGCGCGGTACGGCGGCACTGCCATACGATGGCGTTATAGATGGGCTGGCCGCTCACGCGGTCCCAGACCACCGTGGTCTCGCGCTGGTTGGAGATGCCGATGGCGGCGATGCGGTCAGAATGGATGCCGCTCTTAAACTGAACCTCCATCATGACGGCAATCTGGCTGGCAAGGACCGTCATGGGGTCTTGCTCTACCCAACCGGGACGCGGAAAACTCGTTTTGACGCTGCGACGTGCCTGCGCGACGATGCATCCGTACTCGTCGACGATGGTCGCAAGTACCGAAGTGGTGCCGCAGTCGAGCGCCATGATGTAGGAACCGCCAAAGTTAAACGAGGCATCTTCCATGCCCAGGCTGCCCAGATTCAACGACATCGCTTACACCTTTCTATTGCATCGGGTCGGACAGGACCCGTTCGATCTCTGATGCGGGAAGTGCGCCTTGGCGCAGGATCTGGAGCCCGCCGTGCTGGAACGACACGATGGTCGAGGCGTCGCGACACGGGGTCTCACCGGCGTCGACGGCAACATCGACCCCCTCCAGGATGCGACCCTCGACGGCGGCAAAGCTTGCCGGCGAAGGCGCGCCGTGCGTGTTGGCGCTCGTGCAGGCAAGGGGACTGCCGCAGGCGCGGATGAGCGCTTGGACCACGGGAGAGGCCGAAGCGCGCAGGGCCACGGTGTCGTCGGCAGCGCGCATAAAGGTCGGCACGCAGGGGGCTGCCTTGACCACGATAGTCAGGGCTCCCGGCCAGCATCGTCGCGCGAGTACGCGGGCATCTTCCGGGATATCCACGCCATAGCGGTCGAGTGCTTCGACGCCATCGACCAGCCAGGCGACCGTTTGGGTGAGCTTGCGCTGCTTGAGGGTAAAGATGCGGCGGTAGCCAGTACCAAGCGCAGGGACCGCGGCGCCGTTAACGGTGGCATGCGGATCGCGCGGCCACGATGGGAATTCGCCTGTATCTTGGGGCACGGCGTCCGAGAAGGCGTTGACCGCCACGGCGACACCGTAGACGGTCTCGGTCGGGATCAAGACCAGGCCGCCGCGGCCGAGCACCTCGGCCGCGCGCTCGACGGCAAGCCGATGCGGCTCGCGCGTTCCCTTGTATACCCGATAGACCGTCTGCATGTGTATGCCAGCCCCTTACGCTCTGGTGCAAGTTTGTTTACTGAGGGGCATTCTCGCACGAAACATTCAACCTATCTGCCCAGAGCGCATGTTGGTTTGGTGAGCGGCTTTAGTAGTCGGTGAAAGTGAGGGGGTTATTGAACTGCGACGAACTTCTTTGGCCTGCCGGCGTGGCGTTTTTGGGCGGCGTAGCGCTCGATGCTGTCTATCGTTATCATCCGACGGCCGTCGACGAGTTCAACATCGAGCTTTCCGGCTTTGACCAGAGCGGTAATCCGCGGAGCGGAGACTTTGAGGTCCAGCGCTGCGTCTTTAAATGTTCGGCACGCCGCTTCCCGAGCGTCCTCGTGGTCGATTTCGACTGAAAGGGCCACGACCTCGGCCGAGTGTTCGTACCCTGCCGGAGTCAAACCGTTGTTGAGGTCGTCGGCCAAAAACGCCATCAGCGCCTCGGTGGCATGGGCAATCGCTTCTTCACGTGTATCGCCATCGGCAAAGGCGCCGGGAATCTGCGGGAAGCTGGCGCAGTAACCGTCGTCTTCTTTTATGAGAACGCAGTCATAGGTAAATCGCTGCCTCATTTTGCCTCCAACTACCATCCAGCTTGGCGACGAATACTTGCCCACGTGCCCTTCTTTGGTCGATCACCACCAGAGCCGTTCACGGTGACAACACGGTCACCAGAAACATACTTAGCATGACTACCGACTTGCGCGACCTTCACGAATCCATCGTGCTTGAGTAGGGCAATGATTTCCCGAAAGGTAGGAGGTTGCATGGGCCGACCTCTTTCAGCCGTCCTAATTATAAACTACTTTATAATTTTTGCTAACCAGTTAATGAATATTACTGGCGCTGTTTGGGCTCGGTGACGATGGCTCGGACGATGCCTGTCTCTTATACACATCTGACGCTGCCGACGAATA
>UQIG01000038.1 GCA_900541135.1 uncultured Collinsella sp. | reverse complement strand
AGTCCCTTGCGGCGTAGTTCTTATTTAAGCCGTCCAAGTTTTGGGGTGCAGTTCAGTGCGCAGCGGGGGCTTCCGACATGTCCGAGGACGATTGTGGGGCTAACGGGCAGGGGCCCGCCGAACCAAGTTAGGCAGCCGGGCAGATCTTCTTGAAGAGCTCGATGACGTCGTCGAGCGTCGCCTCGCGCGGGTTGCCCGGGAAGCAGGCGTCGGCCATGGCGTCCTTGGCCAGGACCTCGATCTCGTCAGCCTTCATGGCCTCGCAGACGTGCGGGATGTTCACGTCGGCGGAAAGCTGCTTGACGGCGGCGATAGCGGCGTCGGCGGCCTCGTCGGTGCTCATGCCCGTGGTGTCAACGCCCATGGCAACGGCGACCTTGGCCAGGCGCTCGGCGCAAACCGGCTTGTTGAACTCCATGGCGATCGGCAGCAGCATGGCGCAGGCGACGCCGTGCGGGGTGTCGTAGTGAGCGGACAGGGTGTGAGCCATTGCATGGTCGATACCCAGGCCGACATTGGAGAAGCCCATGCCGGCGACATACTGGCCAAGGGCCATGCCCTCACGGCCGGAGCCGGGCTGGCCGGACTTGGCCTCGGCGACAGAGTCGCGCAGGTTCTCGCTGATCAGCTTAATAGCCTCAAAGTGGAACATGTCGGAGAGCTCCCAAGCGCCCTTGGTGGTATAGCCCTCGATGGCGTGGGTCAGAGCGTCCATGCCGGTGGAGGCGGTCAGGCCGGCGGGCATGGAAGCCATCATGTCGGGGTCGACGACGGCGACCTCGGGGGCGTCGTTGGTGTCGACGCACACGAACTTGCGGACCTTCTCGGGGTCGGTGATGACGTAGTTGATGGTCACCTCGGCAGCGGTACCGGCGGTCGTCGGCACAGCGATGGTGAACACGGCGTGGTTCTTAGTGGGAGCAACGCCCTCGAGGCTGCGGACATCGGCGAACTCGGGGTTGTTGATGATGATGCCAATGGCCTTAGCGGTGTCCATGGAGGAGCCGCCACCGATGGTCACGATAGCGTCAGCCTCGGCGGCCTTGAAGGCCTCGACGCCGTCCTTGACGTTCTGGATAGTGGGGTTGGGCTTGATCTCGGAGTAGAGGCTCCAAGCGATGCCGGCAGCGTCGAGCTCGTCGGTCACCTTAGCGGTAACGCCGAACTTGACCAGATCGGGGTCGGAGCAGACGAAGATCTTCTTGTAGCCGCGACGCTGGAGCTCGCCGGGGATCTCCTTGATGGCGCCGGAACCATGATAAGAAATGGTGTTGAGAACGAAACGATTAGCCATTGATAGCCTCCCATCGTGTGCGGGGCATCCATTACGCCCCACGCTATGAATCCCATCCTAACGCTTTTGAAACAAAAAACGCGTGAGAACGTCAATAGTGTTAAAGCGTTTCAACAGATGATGAAAAATATTGCGGCAAAGGGACAGCCCCTTTGCCGCATTCGGTTACTTTCGGCAGCCCTCTTTCCAAGCCTCGGCCGCAACCTTCCAGCGTAAGCGCAAGTCGCGCTCGCGGTCGATGAACATGATGGCAAACGCGACAAACAGCAGCAAGCTCGCCACGACGATGGCGTGCAGGCCCATGCGCTCAATACACCAGTTGCCCAACACGGCGCCAAACACAAAGGTAAAGATCACGCCAAAGTACAGCAGGCCGTTTTCCAAAAAGCCGCGCCTGTGGGTGATGATGTAATCGTCCACGTTTTGCAGCGCGTTGCGCAAGTTGCCGATGCACATGGTCGTAGCGATGCCGTGACCGTGGATCTTGCGGAAGCTCTCGACCTGCATGCCGCAGGCAAACGAGGTAAGGCAGTTGGCGAGCAGGTTGTAACCGCCACCGGGGATAAAGCTCACGCCCAGCAAGATGACGGCTTCAAAGAGCACCGTCACCTGACGCCAGTGGATCACGCTGCCAAACCGCTCGTGCACCAGGTCGGCAAGCATAATGCCCACGGCAAACGACACCACGGGGAAGAAATAGCGTCCCGCCAGCACCCAATTGCCCTCCGAAATGCTCACGCCCACAAGTAGGATGTTGCCCGTCTGCGCGTTGGCGAAAACATGGTCGCGCCCAATGTACGAATACACATCCATAAAGCCACCGGCGAGCGCCAGGATAATGCCCAGTTCGATGGACTCCGATATCTGTTTGGCACGCTGCATCGTCGTGCATCCTCCTTGTTGACGACCCTCTCGTGCGTTGGCGGAAACATAACCGCCGTTCATACTGTAACCCATTGACAACATGGCGTGCGCGCGAGACGGGTTCTCCAACGCGCAGATACACAGTCTGGAAACAAACGACTGGCTCAGCGACGCTCTCACTCACCAGCTCATGTACTCCCCCAGTCTTTTTAGCCCCGCCCCAAAAAGACTGGTTACAATTACGTGCAGCATACAAACACCGGGAGGGATCGTGGCAAAAAAGCCTCAGCACGCTCAGAACAACCAGCGCAGTCAGCAGGGCAAACAGGGCCAGCAGCAAAAGCGCGGTGGCAAGGCCCAGAGCGGCCACACCACTCATGCCCCAGCAGCACCCGTCCGCCCCTGGCGCCCGGGCCGCGATAAGTTCCTCCCCGTCAGCCGCGCCGACATGGATGCGCGTGGCTGGGACCAGTGCGACTTTGTCTACATCTGCGGCGACGCCTATGTGGACCATCCCAGCTTTGGCATGGCCATCATCAGTCGCGTCCTCGACGCGCACGGCTACAAGGTGGGCATCATCTGCCAACCCGACTGGACCGACCCCGCCAGCATCACTGTGCTCGGCGAGCCGCGCCTGGGCTTTTTGGTCAGTGCCGGCAACATGGACTCCATGGTCAACCACTATTCGGTGACCAAACACCGCCGCCACACCGACGCCTATACCCCCGGTGGCGAGGAGGGGCGCCGTCCCAACCGAGCCGTCACGGTCTACGGCAACCTCATCCGCCAGACGTTTAAGGACGCCCCCATCATCATCGGCGGCATCGAGGCAAGCCTGCGCCGCCTGGCCCACTACGACTACTGGCAGGATAAGCTCAAGCGCTCGGTGCTGCTCGACTCGGGCGCCGACATCCTCATCTACGGCATGGGCGAGCACGCGATTGTCGAGATTGCCGACGCGCTCGACGCGGGGCTGCCCATCGATCAGATCACCTATATCAACGGCACCGTCTACCGCACAGGCTCGCTCGACGAGGTCTACGACTACGACCTGCTACCCAGCTGGGACGACCTTACCGCCGACAAGCTCAACTACGCACGCAGCTTTAACGTGCAACAGCAGAATATGGACCCCATCACCGGACATCGCCTGGTAGAGCCCTATCCCAACAGCGTCTATGTGGTGCAGAACCCGCCGTCGGCGACGTTGACGACCGATGAGATGGACGAGGTGGCCGAGCTCCCCTACGCACGCGATTGGCATCCCGACTACGATGCCGCGGGCGGCGTGCCGGCCTTTGCCGAGATCAAGTTTTCAATCAGCTCCAACCGCGGGTGCTTTGGTGAATGCTCGTTTTGCGCCCTCACCTTCCACCAAGGTCGCGTGTTGCAGATGCGCAGCCACGACTCGATCATGCGCGAGGCAGAGCTGCTCACGCGCGATCCCGAGTTTAAGGGCTACATCAACGACGTAGGCGGACCGACGGCCAACTTTAGCCGTCCCGCCTGCGACAAGCAGCTCAAGCACGGCGTGTGCAAGAACAAGCGCTGTCTGTGGCCGAGCGTGTGCAAGAACATGGTGGTCGACGAAAGCGGCTACACGCAGCTGTTGCGCGACCTGCGCCAGCTGCCGGGCGTCAAAAAGGTCTTCGTGCGCAGCGGCATCCGTTTTGACTACACCATGGCCGATGCCTCGGACGAGTTTTTACGCGAGCTGCTGGAACACCATGTCTCGGGCCAGCTGCGCGTAGCGCCCGAGCACGTGAGCGACGCGGTGCTGTCCGTGATGGGCAAGCCGAGCCGAGCCGTCTACGATGCGTTCTGCCGCAAATTTGAGCGCCTGAACCGCGAGTATGGACTCAAGCAGTATGTTGTGCCGTATCTGATCTCGAGCCACCCCGGTTCAACCATGAAGGAAGCCGTGGACCTTGCCGAAGCCGTGCGCGACATGGGCTACATGCCCGAGCAGGTGCAGGACTTCTACCCCACCCCGTCCACCATGTCGACGTGCATGTACTACACCGGCGTGGACCCGCGCACCATGGAGCCGATCTATGTGGCGCGCGACCCGCACGAGAAGGCCATGCAACGCGCGCTTATCCAGTATCGCAAGCCCGAGAACTACAAGCTGGTACGCGAGGCGCTGGAAAAGGCTGGCCGCCGCGACCTGATCGGCTACACCAAGCATTGCCTGATTCGCCCCGTGCCGCCACGCCCGGGCGAGACGTCTGCCGGCGGCGGACACGGCACCGGCAAGAAGGGCGGTAAGGCCCACGGTGGCGCCGCCGGCAAGGGACCCAAAGGCAGCAAGGGCCACGGCGGCATGTCGCGTGCGCAGAACACCGCAGGCCGCAACCGCGCGGCCCAGGGGCGTCAGGGCGCCAACGGCGGCGGCAGGCGCAACTAGGGCAGTGGTGCGCTCGCTGCGTCCATCCCACACGCGTGGCGCAGCGAGCGCATTGCCTCAACGAGGATGGCACCGGCGATAGCGACCGTAATTGCCACGCCGAACGGCGTGTTCACAAACCAGAGCAACGTCATGAGATACGACCCGGCATTAAAGGCAAAGTGCAGCAGGATCGTGTAGCAAAGCTTTCCGGTCGTCACGAGCACCCAACCAAAAATGAGGCCGGCAGCGCCCGCATAGCAACCCTGCACCCAGTTCATGTGCATAAAGCCGAAGATCGCCGCCTGCAGCACAATCGCCGCGGCAATACCCCAGTTACTCGGGGCCGCCCAGGGCACCATGGCGCCGTCTTGCGGTCGCACGAGACGTCGGCGCTTCCAAAGTGGGCGGCACTGCGGGTTAAACGCTCGGAGCGAAAACTCAAAAATAATGCCGCGCACCAGCAACTCCTCGCAAAACGGAGCGCCGAGCACCGTGGTCAGGACAGCAAGAAGGCTGGTATCGCCCATGCCCGTTTCCTCGACGAGCTCGCTATAGTCTGCCGAGACCTCGGGCAACAGCGACAGCACGGCGTCGGTCACGTAGCCAACGACCACCTGCAGGGCCAAGCCGATCACGATAACGCAGGCAATGCGCTTCCACGCGCTACGCAATCCCCCGCCAAGTGGACGCTCACCTTGCCAGCGCGCGATAAACGACCGCGGCCACAAATAACGCCACCACAGCAGCGCCATCAAAAACGATGCCGTCTGAGCGGCAGCCTGGAACCATTGGATATCGAGATTGTCGATCGGATAGCCCGTCAGCACCGACACGGCATCGAGAACTGAAAACAGAACCACGCTCAGGGCTATATCGGCAGCGACAACGCCAAAACAGGCAAGCGCCCACGCCATCGCATTGAGCATGCCAACCTCCTCAAAACCCGGCACTTAGGGACGTTCCTTAACTGCCGGCAGAAAAGGAACGTCCCCAAGTGCCGGCAGTTTGGGACAGTCATTGTTGATGAGAATCGGGCGCAGCGCCAAAGGCCCCGTTGGGCGAAATGTCGAACGGAAAGGTGCCGCAGCGATTGAACGCGGCGATAAACATGCGGATGGCGTTGGACGGCGTGGTGCCCACGAGCTGAGTTGCCGCCGCGAAGGCTGCCTTCTCCTCGGGCAAGACCTTCGCGACTACGGGGGTCATGTGTTCTGCCATGGCGCTTCCTTTTTGAAACGACGGTAGTGCGGATAGATGCGGGCCACGCGGCTGGGCGACGGGCTGTGAAGGCAACCCGATTGGCCCGCATCCGGAGTTTGTTTCTGCGGCGTTGGTATTACTTGGTATTCCTAAGTATTACCCCGCAGATAGAATACCACACCGACCCCATGGGAACGGAGGAAAACGAATCATTTTGTAGCTGAGTTAGTATTTAGAGCGTGATGATGTCCGAGATATCGAGGGCCTGAGCGTCGGCGACATCGTGCGTGGCGAGCAGGAGCATGCGGCCGTCGAGCAGGTCGAGCACGACCTCGGCGCATGCGTCGCGTGCGGCGGTATCTAGACCGGTAAAGGGCTCGTCCAGAATAACGGCGCCGCCCGGGCACAGCAGGACTCGAGCGATCTCGACGCGACGGCGCTGCCCGCCCGAAAGCTCGGCCACGCGAGCATGCACGTCGATCCCTGGCACCAGCAGGCGCAGCAATGCCGCGGCGCTCGAAGCATCCACGCGCGCATCGGCGCACACCAACACGTTATCCAGCGCCGAGGCGGATTCGACCAAGCGTGCATCCTGAAACACCATCGAGCACGGCGCGGACTCCCCCGCCGCTAGCGCAAGCAGCGTCGACTTGCCCGCACCCGAAGCACCCATCACACAGATACGCCCGCCCGCGGGCACGTTGAGCGCCAGACCGTCCAGTGCCGGAGCCCACGGCGCGCGATCGCCCACGGCAAGCGCAAGCTCCGCCGCAGCGCCATCGCTCGCAGCCCCCGCACGCCCGCGCAGTCCATGCCCATGCGCCCGCACGGCCGCGCGCCACGCCACGGGTCCCGAAACCCGCAGCAGCCACACCAGCACGCGCTCACACGCCCACGAGGCGGCAACGACCAACACGGTCCACGCCAGCAGATCAGCCGTCTCAATCAAAAGCTTTGCCTGATAGATGCGCTCACCCACGGTGCCCACCGCCATGCCGATCAGCTCGGCTGCCACGCCGGCCTTCCAGCTCATGCCGATCACGGCGCGGGCGCACGAAAGCACAAACGGCAGCACCTCGCGCCAGGTATGGACGCAAAACAGGCGCCAGCCGCGCACGCCATGCAGACGGAACATCTGCTCCAGCGGTTTATCCACTTGTGCCAAGCCCTCGGCCAGCGAAAAATACACGCCCGGCAGCGCCATCAAAAAGACCGCCGCGATGCTCACGCGCGCCGACCCCAGCCAAATGAGCAGCAGGACCACCACGCAGGCGACCGGCGTCGCCTTTACAAACGACAGTGCCGGAGCCACCAGGTGCGCAAACGCCCGCGAACGTGACGAAATCCCGGCAAGCACGCCACCACACGCCGCGGCAAGCGCCAGCCCGCCCAGTATTCGCGCGCCCGAGCCCGCCAAAATCGCCCAGGTACCGCCATCGCGCACCAGGCGCAGCAGCGCCAGGGCAACAACACCCGGCCCCGGCAAGATCAACGGCTGCGCCACCAGCGCCGCCACCAGCATCCACGCGGCAAGCCAAAAGGCGGCGACGGCACCTGCTGCCGCCACCGCCTTCATACGCTCCGTCATTTGTCGAGCAAACGCACGCACGGGCTACTCCATGTAGTAGAAATCGTCAGCCGGAAGTTTACCACCCACGGCGCTCGCGTCCGCGTCGGACAACACCTGCAGATACCCACTAAGTGCCGCCTTCATATCCTTGCCCGTCTGGCACACAAGCATGCACCCGGGAATCGCCTTCTCGGCGATCTTGGCGTTGTCCACGATGCCGGCATCGACCACGGCCTGCGCCCAGTCTGCCGGCGCCGCATTGACGGCCTTAACGCTCGCCGCATGGCAGCTCAAGAACTCCGCCACAGCCTCGGGATGTTCCTCGGCAAACGCGCGGCGCACCACGGTCACGCCCGTCAGCAGGCGCGAACCCGTGTCACCCGCCAGCTCGTCCCACACATCGGTCAGACTTACCGGCGCTGACAGCTTGCCTTCGCTCTTGGCGATGGCAGCGGTCTTGAACGGCTCCGGCAGCACGCCCACGGCAGACGGATCGGCAAGCAGGGCCGACAGCACCTCGGTGGGCTCGCTCTTAAACTCGAGCGTCACCTGGCCGGTCAGGCCCGCGCACTCCAGCAGGAAGTTCATGACGTACTCTGGCGTGGTGCCCTTGCCCGTCATGTAGACGGTGCGACCCGCCAGATCGCCAAACGAGGCCACATTCGCGTCGCCCGTCACAACGTTCAGCACACCCAGCGTGTTGATGTCGATGACCTGCACCGCGCCCTCGGTCTTGTTGTAGAGCACGCTCGCCACGTTGGCCGGCACCAGGGCAATGTCGATATCGCCCTGAATGACCTTGGGCACAATCTCGTCGGCGGCGGTGTTGATCGCAAAGTCGAACTCATTGTCCGTCTCGCCATCGGCAGCCTGGTCCATAAACTGCACCAGACCAATCGAGGTCGGCCCCTTGAGCGAGGCAACGCGCACCTCGACCGGCTTGGCAGCGGCACCGTCAGCGGCAGACCCGGCAGCCGAGCCCGCGGCGGACCCGGCACCGGCAGCCCCGCCGCCACAGCCCGCGAGCGCAAGCGACAGGGCGCCCGCGGCGAGCGCCGAGGCAAACCCCCGGCGCGACATCTCAACATCAAACGCGCGCATCGCTAGCACGCCTCCTCGTTAGGTATCGTCCATGCGTGATGGTCGGTATGCAGCAGATCCTCGGCCAGCGGCGAGAGCGGCTCGCCCAAGAACTCGCGGTAGCACGCCTGGACATCGGGATTCTCGTGCGAGAAGCGAATGTCCGCAGCGGCATCCAGGCCCCACAGCACCTGGCCACGCTCGGCTGCCAGCTCGCAGCCGTCGTGGATGGGCTGACCGCCGCCACCGACGCAGCCGCCCGGGCACGCCATGACCTCAACGAAGTCATAGCTCGCACGGCCGTCGCGAATCGCGTCGAGCAGACGGGCGGCGTTGCCCAGCCCGTGCGCCACGGCAACGCGCACCCCGGTGCCATCGATATCGGCCACGGCTTCCTTCCAGCCGTCCAGCCCGCGCACATCGGTAAAGAAATCGGCATCGGGGTTCTTGCCCGTCACCAGGTAATAGGCCGAGCGCACGGCGGCCTCCATCACGCCGCCCGTGGCGCCAAAGATCACACCCGCGCCCGTGCCAAAGCCCAGCGGCGTGTCGAGCGGCTCCTCGACCAACGTGTCCACGCTCACGTGGTTCGCGCGGATCATACGTACCATCTCGCGCACCGTCAGCGCAACGTCCACATCGGGCGTGCCGTCCTCGCCCACCATGCTCGGCAGCGCGCACTCGGCCTTCTTGGCCGTGCACGGCATCACGGACACCACAAACAGACGCTCGGGCTCCACGCCCAGCACCTTGGCGTAGTAGGTCTTGGCGATGGCGCCAAACATCTGCTGCGGCGACTTTGACGTAGACAGGCTGTCGACAAACTCGGGGTAACGCGCCTTCACAAAGCGCACCCAGCCCGGGCAGCAGCTCGTGAACATGGGCCAGCCACGGCTGTCGCCCTCGCCCTTGGCGGCCTTACCCAGGCGCTCGAGCAGCTCGGAGCCCTCCTCCATAATGGTGAGGTCGGCCGAGAAATCGGTGTCGAACACGTACTCAAAGCCAACGCGGCGCAGCGCACAGGCCAAGCGCTCAACGGTGGCCTCCTCGCGAGATATGCCGAGTTCCTCTCCCCAGGCGCTACGCACGGCCGGCGCAATCTGCACCAGCACGATCTTGCCGGGATCGGCGATGGCATCGAACACGGTCTCGGTATCGTCACGCTCGCGCAGGGCGCCCGTCGGGCAATGCGTGATGCACTGGCCGCACGCGACGCAATCGGTCTTGCCGATCGGCGCACGCCCGCGGGTGCCCACGGCGGTATGCGTGGCGCGGTTGGTCAGATCCCAAATCCCTAAGCCCTGCACGCTCTCGCACACCTTGATGCAGCGCATGCATTTGATGCACTTGTCGTTATCGCGGATGATGGGGAAATCGAAATCCCAGCCCTCGCGCGCCAGGTGCTGCTCGTACGGCAGATAGAAGATGCCCAGGTCGTTGGCGATGGTCTGCAGGTTGCAGTTACCACTGCGCACGCAGCTCGTACAGCGCGAGTCGTGCTGGGACAGCAGCAGCTGCACGTTGGTGCGACGCGCCTCGCGGGCCTTGGGGCTGTTGGTGTGGACCACCATGCCGTCGAGCACGTAGTTGTTGCAGGCGGCAACCAGCTGGTCGCAGCCCTCAACCTCGACCACGCACACGCGGCAACCGCCGATCTCGTTTAGATCGCGCAGGTAGCACAGGGTGGGAATCTGGATGCCGACGGACTTGGCCGCGTCCAGGATCGTGGTGTGCTCGGGCACCACGACCTCGCAATTATCGATAGTGAGCTTGACCATGTTGAGTGCTCCGCTTTCGGTGTTGTCGCTGACAGTGGTTTTGTTGAGCCCTACCATTCCAGGTTCCTCCCTCCGCGGAACGCGCCAAAGCCAAAGTGGTCGCAACGCAGGCAGCGGCTTGCCTCCTGGCGTGCCTCCTCCTCGGTAAGGCCCTGCTCGACCAGATTCCAATCGTGGATGCGCTCGCCGGCCTCGCGCTCGCCCAGCTCGCAGCGGCCGCACTCGTGCTTGCCCTTAAACTGCACGGTCGGCAGCTCAACGTCGAGCTTGATCTTGTGGTCAAAGCCCAGGTAGCGGTCGATATTTGCCGAAGCAACGCGGCCGGCGTTGATGGCCCGGATGACGGTGGCGGGACCGGTCTGGCAGTCACCGCCGCTAAAGAGGCCGTCGAAGTTAGGCACGGCGCCATCCGAATCGGTGACGACGCAGCCCCACTTGCAGGCAACGCCCATCTCCTCAAACGGCTTGGAATCGATGTCCTGGCCAATGGCCACAAACACGCGCTCGCAGGGAATGACGCGCTCGGACGTGGCGGCGGCACGCGGGGCCGGACGCCCACGACGGGGCTCGCCGATAATCTGCGGTTGCACGCGCAGGCCGCTCACGCGACCGTCCTCGCCCGTCTCGATACCGAGCGGGGCCGTGAGCTCCAGAACCTCGCAGCCCTCGGCCTGGGCGCCGGCAATCTCGGCATCCTGGGCCGTCATGTCGCAGATGCGACGGCGGTAGACGATGCTCACCTTTTCGGCACCGCAGCGCACGGCAGAGCGTGCCACGTCCATGGCCACATTGCCGCCGCCGATGACGCACACGCGCTGGCCGCTCAGGTCGGGCAGTTCGTCGTCGCCGATGGCACGCAGCATCTTGACGGCCGACTCCACGCCGGGCGCCTCTTCGCCCGGAAGGCCGAGCTTCTTATCGCTGTGGGCGCCAATGGCCAGGTAGACGGCATCGAACTCGTCGCGCAGGCGGGCAAGCTCCTCGCCGTTGACGGAGTGGTCGAGTTCCACGTCGATGCCGGCGCTCAAGATCCAGTCGATCTCGGCCTGCAGGCGCTCGCGCGGCAGGCGGTAGCTGGGGATGCCGTAGCGTAACATGCCGCCCAAGTGATGACGCTGCTCAAAGATCGTCACCTTATGGCCCATCACGGCCAGGTAGTAGGCGCAGGAAAGGCCGGCCGGACCGCCGCCAATCACGGCGATGCGCTTGCCGGTGTTGTCGACCACGCTGGGCTTGTAATCGTTGAGGTCGCTGTGCTCAACGGCAAAACGCTTGAGGGCAAGGATGTTCATGGGATCGTCGACCATGCCGCGACGGCAGTGCATCTCACAGGGATGCTCGCACACCAGGCCGCAAACGAGCGGCAGCGGGTTGTTCTTGCGGATGACCTTGACGGCATCGGCATAGCGGCCGGCCTCGACCAGCGAAATGTAACCGGGAATGTCGACGTGCGCCGGGCAGCCCGAGACGCACGGGACGCGGGCCTCGCGGTCAAAGCCACAGGAGTGCTCGCGGATGTGGTGCTCAAAGTCGTCGCGGAAACCGCGGATAGCCGTAAGCGCCATGGCGCCGGCCTCGTAACCGATGGCGCAGTCGCTCGAAAGATAGATGGTGCGGGCGGTGCGCTCAATCAAGTTGAGCGTGGACTCGTCGGCGCGGCCCTCGAGCACATCGGCGAGCAGGTCGCTCAGCGCGCTCAGGCCCACGCGGCAGGGCGTGCACTTGCCGCAGCTCTGGGTGGAGCACAGGTTGACGAGCGCCGCCGTAAACTCGACGGGGCACGGGGCGAGCGAACTCACCGCCAGACGACGTCCGAGTGCATCGTGCAGGTCGTCCATGACGGCCTGAGCGTGGCTGCGTTCCATTACGTGCAGTCGAGCCATAAGATCCCCTCTCACATGGCAGCCCGGAGGCGAGGCCGGGCGAAATTGCTACACGCACAACACTGACCTAAAAAGTTGTGAGGTCTCCATACGGTTCGGCAGGCGGTATAAAATGTCACCCTCAGCGGTGAAATAGAACATTACCGCAGATAAATGCCATATTTGATAAAACGCGTTACCAAACGACAATGCCCCGCCCACGCAATCACGTGGGCGGGGCATTGCTTCAGGCATGCGGCCAGCGACCCTGTTGCTTTTACTTAAGCTCGGGCCAGTAACCCTTATTGGCCTCGATCATGTCGTCGAGAACCTCCTTGGCGACCTTCATCGACGGCACGGTCTTGTTGAGCGTAAAGGCCTTAAGCGCCTTCTCGTACGAACCCTCGATCGTAGCCTCGACAATGAGCTTCTCGGAGTTCAGCTGCTGCATCATGAGGCCCTGCTGGAACAGCGGAATGTTGTCGCGGCTGATGACCTCGGGGCCGTTCTTGCCAATGTAGGCAGGCAGCTCGACCATAGCGTCGTAGGGCATGTTGGGGATGGCGCCCTTGTTCTCGCAAATGACCAGGAAGCGCTGCTTGGTGTCGTTCTTCAGAGCGATAGCCAGATCGGCAATCCAGTCGCCGTGGCTGCCCGCATAGAACGTGCTCTCGTCGATCTCGCCCGTCTTCTCGTAATGGTCGATACCATCAAAGAGGTTCTTCTCACGCGTCTCCTCAACCTCGTTAGCACGGGTGCGCTCGGGGTTGGAGTGCTCGACGAACTCCTTCTGCTGCAGGTAGTAGTTCAGATACGTGTTGGGCAGGTACTCCGGGAAGCACTCCATGATCTCGTACTCGCCCTTCCAGACGTAGTACCAGCTGCCCTTGGTGTGGCGGTTCTGCTCGGGGTGCTCGTCGACGGCCTCCTCGGGCTTCTTTGCCATGAGCGAGCCCATGCCCTTGAGGTAAGAGTCGGGCAGCAGAATCTCATGCTCCTTGATGTACTCGCGCAGCTGCGGGAGCACCTCCTCGCCCTTGTGGCGGATCGAGGTGAACCAACCAAAGTGGTTGAGGCCAAAGTAATCGTACTCGACATCCTTCTTGTCGATATCGAGCGCGGCGCAAACCACGTCGATGATCGCGATCGGCATGTCGCAGATGTTGATGATACGAGCGTTGGGACGCAGCACGCGGCAGCCCTCGGAGACGATGGCGGCAGGGTTGGAGTAGTTGAGAATCCAGTAGTCCTTCTTGGCGTACTTCTCAACGTCATCGATCAGCTCGACCATGGGGAAGATGGTGCGCATGCCGTAGGCAAGGCCGCCGCAACCGCAAGTCTCCTGACCCACGCAGCCGTGACGCAGCGGAATCTTCTCGTCCTGCTCGCGCATGGCGTAGCCGCCCACGCGCATCTGGGCAAACACGAAGCTCGCGTCGGTAAAAGCCGTCTTTTTGTCGGTGGTCACCGTGAGCTTGATGTCCAGGCCGAGGTCCTCGTGCAAAATCCAGTCCACGAGCACGCCGATCTTGCGCTGGCGCTCCTCGTTGATGTCGTACAGACGAATCTCGTCAACGTCGAGCTCGTCCTTGCGCAGGGCGATGGACTTGACGATGCCGGGGGTAAAGGTGGATCCGCCACCACACAGAGTAATGATCATTGTTTACTGCTCCTTCTCAATTGCGTTTTCGACCTTGTCGCGCATCTCGGCGACCTTCATGCCAAAGATGATCTGGATATTATTGCCGTTGCGGTTGATGCCGCTGTTGGGCACGTGGTTGATGAGGTCCTCATTGATGAGGTCCGGGTTCTTAACGTTCACGCGGAGACGCGTAAAGCAGTTCTCGAGCTCCTCGATGTTGTCCTTGCCACCAAGACCTGCAACCAGGTCGGCAATGCCCGCATCGACGCCCTCTGCGGGAGCCGCGGCAACAGCGCCCTGCTTCACCGCGACAGACGCGGCGGCCTCGCCCTCGGCAACGGACTCGGCGAGCTCGGACTCCTCCTCGCGACCAGGCGTGTGGAGGTTGAGCTTCTTGATGAGGAAGGTGAAGAGGAAGAAGTACAGAGCGGCGTTAACGACTCCAAGCACCAGCATAACCGGCCAGTTGGTCTTGTCGACACCGAGGACCAGGTTGGAAACCACGATGTTGATGATGCCGCCTGCAGTCGAAGCGGGCACGGAGAGGACCTTGAGCAGGACCAGGAAGATGCCGGAAAGAACCGAGTGAACGACAAAGAGCACGGGAGCGGCAAAGACAAAGAGGAAGTCCATGGGCTCGGTGACACAGGAGAGCACGGCGGTGATGATCAGCGGGATGATAACGGCCTTGGTCTTATCCTTGTTCCCCTTGTAAGCGGTGACGATAAAGGCGAGACCGATACCGATGTAGGGCCACAGGTTGTTGAAGGTGTAGCTGTTGAAGTAGGTGCTATCGGAGAAGGGCTGGCCCGTCATTGCCATCTCGGCGACACGGATGGGGTAGGCACCGGCGATAACCTGATCGCCCAGCGTCAGGGTGCCACCCACATCGGAGAACTGGAACGGGGTGTAGATGAGGTGGTGCAGACCGGTGGGAACGAGCAGCTTGTTGAGCATGCCGTAGATAAAGAGGCCGATGTTGCCCGACTCCTTAATGATGCCGGCAACTGAGGAGATGGCACCCTGAACCGGAGGCCAAACGATGCAGAAGCCAGCGCCCATGATCCAGGAGATGATGATCATGATCAGGAACGGGAAGCGAACGCCCGAGAACATCGAAAGGGCAATGGGGAACTGCTTATTCGAGTACTTGTTGAACACGGCACCGGTGATGCAACCGAGAATAATGCCGCCGAACACGCCGGTATCGAGCACCTGAATGCCCATAACGGTGGCCTGGCCGGTTCCGGTAAGACCGAGCATGCCGCTCGCATCGGCAAGAGAGCCGGTGGCGTTGAGCACGATGTTGTTAGCCTGCAGGAACAGGAAGAACGACATCAGGGCAATCAGCGAAGCATGGCCCTTGTTCTTCTTTGCCATGGCGCCGGCGATGCCCACGCAGAACAGAATCGAGAGGTTGTTGATGATAAACATCAGCGACTGATAGACAACGGCGCCCACAAGCTGGAACGGACCGGAGCCCAGTACGGGGACCAAAGCGCAGATGGTCTTGTTGGTCAGAATGATGCCCACGATGAGCAGGATGCCGGCAACCGAGAGATACATCATCGGCTGAACGATCGACTTCGCGAACACCTCCAACGGCGCTTTGAAATTGAACTTCTTTTTTGCGGTCATAGCGGTACTCCCCTTCCTTTTCCGCAAATTAAGACAGATGTGCCCTGGACAAGACCGTGAGCCTTGCCTTATATCAATCGATGTGTGGGCACGTTATGCCTAGAGACCAGGTTCTCCAAGCAGGTTAACAATGTGATATGCGAGATAACTCTTCTCAGCATCGGTAACGACAACGTTATAGGTAGACGACAAGTGGGCGGCTATGGCGTCCGCGCACGAGAATGCGCAGGGATACGCCGTTTCATCGATTCGGAACAGCGCGTCTCCGTTGATTTGCCCTGCCGTAGGATCGAGCGCTCGCTGTGCGAAAAACTGCAGGTGACGAACGAAACGTTCGTAAGGCAGCGAGGTGTCATCGAGGGTCGTAGCATAGCGCTTGGAAACAATCGCGAGCACGTCGCGAACAAGCTGGACCGAAACAATCAAACGATCGGAGCGTTGCGGCATGGTGGCGTTGACGATATGCAGCGTAATGAAACCCTGCTCTTCTTCGCTCATCTGAATGCCCATATACTCCTTGATAATCTGCAGCGCACGGCCCGCAAGTGCATACTCCTTGCGATAGAACTGCTGGATCTCGAGCAGCAACGGATTCTCACAGGAGACGCCCTTGCGCTCGCGCTCCAAAGCAAGGCTGATATGGTCTGCGAGAGCAATGAGAATCTTGTCGTTGATATCAACATTGAGCTCTCGACGGAGCATCTGAACAATGTCCTCGGCAATCACGAGGTTGACGGTGGGGATGGACTCCAAAAGATGTGCCAAGCGGTCAATCGTACGCGAATCCTGAGAAGTTCCCTCCTGCAACGCGTAGGTCTTTTCGATCGACGCCTCGTCGATGGCATCGCCGGCATGACGGCCAAAGCAGAGGCCTCGACCGATGACGATGAGCTCGGAGCCATCGTCCGAAGTGACCATTGCGACGTTGTTGTTAAAAACTCGCTTGATAACCACGGTACCCACCACAAGAATTTACTCGGAAAGCCAGACGACAGGCTCTTTAACAGCAACAGGGCCGGAAGCATGCTCACGAAGAGTCGAGTTCTCCGAGCGCTCGCACACGATAACGAAGACCGTGGGATCGAAGCCGGCGGCGCGGACCACGTCGAAATCGACCTCGACGAGGGGCTGGCCCGCGTCAACGTGATCACCCTGGGCAACAAGCGCATGGAAGCCCTTGCCCTCAAGTTTAACAGTGTCGATTCCGATGTGCAGCATCACCTGAGCAGAACTGTCGTCGGACATGATGCCCAGCGCGTGCTCGGTCGGAAACAGCGCCGCGACGGTGCCGGAAACAGGAGCGCACACCGTTCCCTCTTGGGGAACCACGGCAACGCCATCGCCCACGGCACGGCTGCTAAAAGCGGGCTCATTGGTATTTTCTAGATGAACAAGCTCGCCGGAAACGGGAGCGAGGATTTCGAACTCGGAAGTTGCAGTCTTCTGCTCATCCGAACCGCCCATCAGGCGAGAAAAGAAACCCATGGTGGCATGTCCCTTCATAAATATAGCCCAACCAAAATCAAGCGAATGCATCCATAGAGACACACCCGTTCAAAGACTTTGGTTAGGCCCACGTCCGAGGGACTCGGTAACCTTCCGCATTTCTTTTGACGGGAGCTATTGTAGACAAGTCCAAAGCCGGAGCAACCATTATGACCGATGAACGGTATTTTTTCTTCGATAAACGGTATTTAGGCGGCACTTGGGGACACTCCATTTCTGCCGGCACCCAGGGACACTCCTTGCTCTGGTGCAATGGGGTCAGGTTTGTTTGCACCAATCATGAGTTGCGGTGAAATAGGGACTGAAAAGCCGCTCAAAAGGCCAAAACAGTCCGTATGCCACCGCAACTTCAAGACGTTGGTGCAAACCAATCTGTCCCCTTGCACCAAAAAGGGCTCCGAGCAAAAACATGCCCGGAGCCCTCTGGTCGCCTCGACTTAGAGCGCGACGCGTATGTTACTTGCGCTTGCCGCCGCCGTCACCGGGGCGACGGGAGCTGCCGCCGCGCTTGCCGCCACGATTGTTGCCATAGCTGCCACGGTTATCGCGACCGCCGGCACGACCGCCGCGGGAGCCGGCCTGGTTGCCGCCACGCCCGCCGCGATAGCCGCCACGGCGCTCCTCGCGGGTGTCGTCGTAGTTGCGCCAGTCATCGCGACGATCGCGGCTGGCACGCGGGTCGCGACGATCGCGCGACTCATTCGAACGACCGGCGCCGCTGCGGCAACCGTTGCCACGAGCGCCCTCGCGACGCTCACCACCGCGGCCGCCCTCGCGGCCTCCGCGCTCGTCAAAGCGCTTGCCGCCGCGGGTTCCACGCTCGTCACGCGAACCACGACCCTCGCCGCCGCGACGCTCATCACGGCCGCCGCGCTCGTCATCGCGACCGGAACGACGACGGTCGCCCGCACCACGCTTGCCGCCACGCGAGCCACGGCCCTCGTCCTCGCGCTCAACACGGCGACGACCGCCGCGGTCCTCGTCCTCGCGGCGACGGCGATGCGCCTCGCCCTGGAACTGCTTGGCACGGCGCTCGGCACGGTTGCCGCGCGGCGCCTGCTCGGCGGCAGCAGCACCGCCGCGCTCCTCGGCAGCCACCTCGCGGGCCACGCTCTCCACAGCCTCGTCCACGCGAGCCTGAACGCCCTCGCGCACGCGGGTCTTGCCGCCGCGCTTGGGACGGCTCGGACGCTCGCCGTCGCCGCGACGCTCGTCGCGACCGCGGTTGGAACGACCGGCCACATCGCCGTAGTCATCGCCGTTGCGCTTGCCGTCGCGACGCGCCTGCTCAAGCTTCTTCTTGCTCTTGGACTTGCCGCGCTTAGTCTTCTTCTTCACCTTAAAGGCCGCAGGGTCGCGCTCGGGATCAACCGCAGGCGGGTTGGGACCCACATGCAGGTCGCCGGCTTCGTAAATATCGGCCGTCTTGTCCATAAGCTTCTCGATCTCGTAGAACTCGTCGACGTCCTGCTCGGTCACAAACGTAATGGCCCAGCCCAGCTCGCCGGCGCGGCCCGTACGGCCAATGCGGTGGATATAGTCGGTCGGCTCAGCCGGCACGTCAAAGTTCACGACGTAGCGCACGTCGCTAATGTCGATGCCGCGGGCGAGAACATCGGTTGCCACCAACACGTCGACGGTGCCGTCGCGGAAGGCCGAAAGCGCGCGCTCGCGCTGGGCCTGGCTGCGGTTGCCGTGAATCGCGGCGGCCTTGATGCCCTTACGCTCCAGACGACGGCAGCAGCTGTCGGCGCGGTGCTTGGTGCGCATAAAGACGATGGTACGCTCCGGGCCCTCCTTCTTGAGGAACTCGGGCAGCAGGTTGTTCTTGGCCTCGATGGACACCGGGAACACAAACTGGTCGACGGTGTCGGCGGTCGACGTGGCAGGCGCGATCTCAACGCGAGCCGGGTCGCTCACCAGGTCGGTGATCTCGCCCACGGCCTCCTCGTCGAGCGTCGCCGAGAACAGCAGCGTCTGGCGCTCGGCCGGCGTCTCGCGCACAATACGACGGACGGCGGGTAAAAAGCCCATGTCGAGCATGCGGTCGGCCTCGTCGAGTACCAGCACTTTGACCTCGCCCAGGTGGCAGGCACCCTGCTCGATCAGATCGACCAGACGGCCCGGCGTTGCGACCAGGATGTCGCAACCGTACTTAAGTGCCGCGGTCTGCGGCTTGTAGCTCACGCCGCCCACGACGGTCACGGCAACATGGCCGGTGACGTCGGCGATTTTGCTTGCGACCTCGTCGATTTGCTGGGCAAGCTCGCGCGTGGGGGTGATGACGAGCATCACGGGGCCGCGGCCGTTGCCCTCGGGCTTTTTAACACCGCGACGGCGGTTGCGGCCGCCGCGCTCGCGCACGGGCTTGGGCGGAGCAATGTGCTCCAGATTGTTCATGGTCGGCAGCAAAAAGGCAGCCGTCTTGCCGGTGCCGGTCTGAGCGGCGGCAAGCAGGTCACGGCCCTCGAGCACCACAGGGATGGAGCCAGCCTGGACAGGCGTTGGCGCCGTGTAGCCCAGGTTCTCGATAGCACGAAGCATCTCGTCGGAAAGCCCCAGCTCGTCAAAGGCGGGCAGGTTCTCAGTCGCGGACTCGACGGTCTGTCTCTTATACACATCTCCGAGCCCACGAGACTAAGGCGAATCTCGT
>UQIG01000037.1 GCA_900541135.1 uncultured Collinsella sp. | reverse complement strand
GCCTATTCCGAGGAGCAGGGTCTCGGCTTTGCCGGTCAGGCTGCCATGTATATCCTGTCCGGCGTGATTGGCGTGGCGGTGCTCACCATCGCATTCCGTCTGATCTCGCTGACGGTCAAGGAAAGCGGAGCCCATGGCGATGGTCGAGCTGCCTAGCTGGCTTGCGGCCGAGGAGCGATACGAGCCCACGGGCGCTCGTCATCGCGTGATGCAAAAGAACGTCCTGCACCTGGCGAGCCTGCTTGAGCGGGTTCGCCTGGGTGGAGGCGCGCACGAGGGCGGGTCGATGGTCGACCGCGCCCTTTCTTGCGTTTCGGCTCCGGTGCGCCTGGTGGGGATATTCGTTTGCGTCCTGTGCGTGTGCCTGACACAAAGCCCGCTGTACCTCATGTTGATGGCGGCCATTGCGCTGGTGCTCGTTGCCGTGCGTCCCGTACGCGGGCTGCGCGCGACCTTTGTGCCGGCGCTTGGCGCCGCGGGGCTCGCAGTGGTTTTGGCGCTGCCTGCCCTGCTGCTGGGTGCTTCCGCTACGGGCGCCATGCTCAAGATTGCGCTCAAGACCTTCATTAATGTGTCGCTGGTGCTGGGCGTTTCGTGGACCCTCACGTGGAGCCGCATGTCGGCGGCGCTCAAGATGCTGCATCTACCCGACGAAGTTATCTTTACGTTTGATATGGCGCTCAAGCACATCGAGGTGCTGGGTCGTACGGCGCACGATCTGTGCGAATCGGTCATGCTGCGCAGCGTTGGCCGTGCGCCCGAGGGATTTTCGCGTACCGATTCGATCGCGGGTATCATGGGCATGACCTTTATCAAGGCGATGAAATGCAGCCGCGCGATGGACGAGGCTATGCTTTGCCGCGGCTTTGCCGGTGCGTATCCGGCTCCCGCGCGCGCCAGGTTTGGCTGGCGCGATGCGGCCTATGCGGCCGGCGTGGCGCTGCTGACAGTGTTGTGCGCCGTGCTGTAGGCGCTGCTGGTTCCGACTGGGGATGCAAATGGGGAAGGGCGACGTTTTGGCAAACGATACAAATGACGCGATGGGCGCGAGCGGTGCTGTTGGCGCCGAGGCAACGCCGCTCATCGAGTTTCGCGACGTGGTGTTTTCCTATGCGGGCCATACGGTGGTCGACGGCGTTTCGCTGCGCGTGGACCGTGGTGAACTCGTTGCCCTGCTCGGTCCCAACGGCTGCGGCAAGACGACGATTATGCGTCTTATTAACGGCCTTGAACTCGTGGATGCAGGGGCATACCTGTTTGACGGGCACGTGATCGATGAGGCGTTTCTAAAGGATTCCGCGGCCGCTCAGCGTTTTCATCAGCGCGTAGGTTTTGTGTTTCAGAATGCCGATGCTCAGCTGTTCTGCGCTACGGTGGGCGAGGAAGTTGCTTTTGGTCCCGCGCAGATGGGGCTGCCGGCAGACGAGCTCGAGCGCCGCGTGCGCGATGCCATGGGGCTGTTCCAGGTTGCCGACCTTGCCGACGCCTCTCCCTATCAGCTCTCGGGCGGGCAAAAGAAGCGCGTTGCGCTGGCTGCGGTGGTGTCGATGAACCCGGATATCTTGGTCCTCGACGAGCCTACCAATGGGCTCGACGAGGATTCATGCGACATTGTGGTCAACTTCTTGCTGGCCTACGTCGCGGCGGGTAAGACGGTCTTGATGAGCACACATCACCAGGATTTGGTGCGACGCCTGGGTGCCCGTGCAATCTATATCGATCGATATCACCATGTGATCGAGGCGCCTTCGCCGTCGTATGGAACCGAAAGCGGTGCTACGGACTAGTTGCTGCGTAGAGCGTGCGTAGCCGCCCGCGCGGCTTTGCCGTGATGGTATAGTTATCCAGGTTTTTTATGGGGGTGGCTATGCCAAGCTGGAACATTCATATCGCTCAGACGGAGCGTTTGCTGGAGCGCACCGGTGCGCTTGCCAATAGCGTGCGCGACCGCAATGCCTTTTTGTTTGGCTGCGTGGTTCCGGATATCTTCGTGGGCTATATGGTCCCTGGCATCGCCGATCCCATCCCGTACCGCATTACGCACTTTGCAAAGCCCGAGCCTATCCCTAAGCCTCGTGAGCATGAGTTCTGGGATACCTATGTGGCACCGTTGCTTAAAAGTTCGCCCACCGGTGCGCCAGCCGCGGCCACCTCGATTGTCGATGAGCGCGAGCGACTGAATCGCGTGCACTATCCCCAGCGCTACAGGGATGCCGAGCCGGTTGCCGGTCCCGGCGCCTGTGAGTTCTCGCTTGCATCCGAAGATGTGGCGCAGTCGTTGCTCGATTTGACACTGGGTGTCTGGTCGCATCTGGTGGCCGATACCGTATGGAATACGCGCGTGAATCAGTACCTGGAGGCGCACGGCGGCAAGCCGTGCGAGGAGTTCCGCATTAAAAAGCAAGGCGACTTTGACTGGTTTGGCAAGACGCTCGGCATTGTTTCGATTCCGCGCGCGACCGATCGCCTGTATACTGCGGCGACGCGTTTTGGGCAGTATCCCATCCATAAGGAGTATGTGCTCAAGACCATCGGCGTTATGCACGAGATCGTGCGCGAAAACCCCGGCGAGCCCGACCATCCGCCATACCGCCTGCTGACCGAGAAATTCTTCGACGCAACGTTTACCGAGGTCATCGAGCTGACCGAGGCGGGCTTTGCGGCTCGCGTTGCCGCTTCTGGCGTTCCCGCAGTCCCCCTGATTGCTAGCTGCTAGCCGGCCGGCTTAACGGTGAACAGTTCATCCCAATTGACCAACAGCTCCCGTCGCAGGGCATCTTCGGTGGTACGCTCGGCATCGGAAAGGTTCGCGACTGATCACAAATCGATGAAGCGGCATATGAAGTAGGTCCTAAAAAAGGGCCCGGAAGGCAAAGCCTTCCGGGCCCTTTGCAATGCAAGTGTGCTTGCAAGTGCGATTTAGCGCACCTGAGCGACGTAAGCAACGTTGGTCGAGGAGACCTTGTCCTCGAGCTGGACGCTCATGCGGGGATCGCCAGCGGTGGCGACGGTCAGGTCGCCGGCCTCGACGTAGCCGAGCTCCTTAGCGGTCTCGATCGCCTTGACGATCGTGCCGTTGACGGTGCCCTGGGTAATCTCGGCCTGGTGCGGGATAACGCCCCAGTACATGATCATCTGCTGGACGGCCCACTCGTGGCGGGAGAACGCGCAGATCGGCATGTTGGGACGGAAGTGCGAGATCAGGCGAGCAGTACGGCCGGTGGTCGTCGGCACGGTGATGCACTTGGCGCCAACGGTGGTAGCCATGTTCACAGCGGACATACCCACAACGTTGTTGACAACGCGGGTGCCGTGAGCGTCAGCCGGAACCTCGAGCGGAGCGTGAGCCGGGAGGTACTTCTCGGTCTCGAGAGCAATGCTGGCCTGCATCTTGACGGCCTCAACCGGGTACTTACCGGCAGCGGACTCGCCGGACAGCATGACGGCGTCGGTGCCGTCGTAGATGGCGTTAGCAACGTCGGCAACCTCGGCGCGCGTCGGGCGCGGGTTCTGCTGCATGGAGTCGAGCATCTGCGTAGCGGTGATGACGGGCTTGTAGGCCGCGTTGCACTTGGCGATGATCTCCTTCTGGATGTGGGGAACGAGCTCGGGCTTGATCTCGATGCCCAGGTCGCCACGGGCGACCATGATGCCGTCGGATGCCTCGAGGATCTCATCGAAGTTCTCGACGCCCAGGGCGCACTCGATCTTCGGGAAGATCGTCACGTGCTCGCCACCGTTCCCACGGCAAAGCTCGCGGATACCGCGGACGGACTCGCCGTCGCGGATGAAGGAAGCGGCGATGTAGTCGATGTTCTCGGTCAGGCCAAAGAGGATGTCCTGACGATCGCGCTCGGTGATAGCGGGCAGCGAGATGTTGACGTTGGGCATGTTGACGCCCTTGCGCTCGCCGATCAGGCCGTCGTTCTTGACGACGCAGGTCATGTCCTGGCCGTCGACGGACTCGACCTCGAGGGCAACCAGGCCGTCATCGATCAGGATGAGGGAGCCCTTCTCGACCTCGGAGGGCAGAGCCAGGTAGTCGAGGGAGATGTGCTCAGCGGTGCCGTGGAAATCCTCGGTCGTGGGCTGAGCGGTGACGACGATCTTGTCGCCGGTCTTGACGGCAACCTTCTTGCCATCGACCAGAAGACCGGTGCGGACCTCGGGGCCCTTGGTGTCGAGCAGGATGCCGACGGGCATACCGAGCTCCTTGGAAATACGACGGACGCGCTCGATGCGACCGTGGTGCTCGTCGTAGGAGCCGTGCGAGAAGTTAAAACGGGCGACGTTCATGCCCGCCTTGATCATCTCGCGGATGGTCTCGTCGCTATCGCAGGCGGGACCCATGGTGCATACAATCTTAGTGCGCTTGTACATTCAGACCTCCATCTGACATCGTCTTGCGCTGATAGATAAACCATAAGAAATAAAACCGAGTTGATTATAACGAAATGGCGTCCGAATACCCCAAAAAATCGACCGTATGCCGAATTAGAAGTTCATTTTTTGCGGAAAAACGGTATATGCAAAAACTTTACCAACCGTTCTAACCGCTGCTATCTGGGCGATATTTCAATTTGACGATGCGCCGAAGAAAAAACGTTTTATCAATGTTGAGCATCACACGGTCTGCATCGTTGCACTCGAGCCGTGTTTCCAATTGGAATGTTTTGGCTAGACGCGCCGCTTTGGGGTACCATAGCTCCACTATCAACTGCCGCTCAGCACGGCAGCCTTGATGAGCCCTTGCCCTTCTCCTGGGAATTATGATCGGGCATCAATCTGCTGAGTGGCCCGAATCCCAGGAGGGGACTCTATATGCAAAAGGAATACCTGTCCGCCGCGGCGGAGGTGCTCAGCGACCAAGGTGTCGATGAGAACCTCGGCCTGAGCGACGACGAGGCGTCGTCGCGCCTCGCTAAGACAGGCCCTAACAAGCTCGAGGAAGCCGAGAAGACGCCGCTGTGGAAGCGCTTCTTTGAGCAGATGGCAGATCCCATGGTCATCATGCTGATCGCAGCCGCGGTTATCAGCGCGCTCACGGGCCTGGTCAAGGGCGAGGCGGACTTTGCCGATGTCGCCATCATCATGTTCGTCGTTATCGTCAACTCGGTGCTGGGCGTGGTCCAGGAAGCCAAGAGCGAGGAGGCTCTCGAGGCCCTGCAGGAGATGAGCGCGGCGCAGTCCAAGGTGCTGCGCGACGGCAAGCTCGTGCACCTGCCGAGCGCCGAGCTCGTCCCCGGTGACGTGATCATGCTCGAGGCGGGCGACTCCGTCCCGGCCGACTGCCGCGTGCTCGAGAGCGCCACGATGAAGATCGAAGAGGCCGCACTCACCGGCGAGTCCGTGCCCGTAGAGAAGCACGCCAACGTGATCGAGCTTGCCGCGGGCACCGATGACGTGCCGCTCGGCGACCGCAAGAACATGTGCTACATGGGCTCCACCGTGGTGTACGGCCGCGGCCGCGCCGTCGTGGTCGGTACCGGCATGGATACCGAGATGGGCAAGATCGCCGGCGCCCTGGCCGAGGCCAAGGAAGAGCTTACGCCGCTGCAGGTGAAGCTTGCCGAGCTCAGCCGCATCCTTACCATCATGGTGATCGTCATCTGCGTTGTGATCTTTGGCGTCGACATCATCCGCCACGGCGTAGGCAACGTCCTTACCGACCCGACTGCCCTGCTCGACACCTTTATGGTCGCCGTCTCGCTCGCCGTCGCTGCCATCCCCGAGGGCCTGGTCGCCGTCGTGACCATCGTGCTGTCGCTCGGCGTGACCAAGATGGCCAAGCGCCAGGCAATCATCCGCAAGCTCTCTGCCGTCGAGACTCTCGGCTGTACGCAGACCATCTGCTCCGACAAGACCGGCACCCTTACCCAAAACAAGATGACCGTCGTCAAGCACGAGCTCGCCGCGCCTAAGGAGAAGTTCCTGGCCGGTATGGCCCTTTGCTCCGACGCCCAGTGGGACGAGGAGCTGGGCGAGGCCGTGGGCGAGCCGACCGAGTGCGCGCTCGTCAACGACGCCGGCAAGGCTGGTCTCACCGGTCTGACTGCCGAGCACCCGCGCGTGGGCGAGGCCCCGTTCGACTCGGGCCGCAAGATGATGTCCGTGGTCGTCGAGACCCTGGACGGCGAGTACGAGCAGTACACCAAGGGCGCGCCCGACGTGGTAATCGGCCTGTGCACCCACATCTACGAGGGCGATAGGGTCGTCCCCCTGACCGAGGAGCGTCGCGCCGAGCTCGTGGCCGCCAACAAGGCCATGGCCGACGAGGCCTTGCGCGTGTTGGCGCTGGCAAGCCGCACCTACACCGAGGTCCCGAGCGACTGCAGCCCCGCTGCGCTCGAGCACGACCTGGTCTTCTGCGGCCTGTCCGGCATGATTGACCCTGTCCGCCCCGAGGTCGCCGACGCCATCCGCGAGGCCCACGACGCCGGTATCCGCACCGTCATGATCACGGGTGACCATATCGACACCGCCGTGGCCATTGCCAAGCAGCTGGGAATCGTCACCGATCGCAGCCAGGCCATCACCGGTGCCGACCTCGATCGCATGAGCGACGAGGAACTCGACGCACACATCGAGGACTACGGCGTGTACGCTCGCGTCCAGCCTGAGCACAAGACCCGCATCGTCGAGGCATGGAAGTCGCGCGACCAGATTGTGGCCATGACGGGCGACGGCGTCAACGACGCCCCGTCCATCAAGCGCGCCGACATCGGCGTGGGCATGGGCATCACCGGCACCGACGTCACCAAGAACGTCGCCGACATGGTGCTCGCCGACGACAATTTCGCCACCATCATCGGTGCCTGCGAAGAGGGCCGTCGCATCTACGACAACATCCGCAAGGTCATCCAGTTCCTGCTTTCGGCTAACCTTGCCGAGGTCTTCTCGGTGTTTATCGCCACGCTCATCGGCTTTACCATCTTCCAGCCGGTGCAGCTGCTGTGGGTGAACCTGGTCACCGACTGTTTCCCCGCGCTTGCGCTGGGCATGGAGGATGCCGAGGGCGACATCATGAAGCGCAAGCCGCGCAACGCCAAGGACGGCGTCTTTGCCGGCAATATGGGTCTGGACTGCGTGGTCCAGGGCCTGATCATCACCGTGCTGGTGCTGGCGAGCTTCTTTGTGGGCGTGTACTTTGACATGGGCTACATCCACATCGCCGATATGATCGCCGGCAATGCCGACGAGGAAGGCGTGATGATGGCGTTCATCACGCTCAACATGGTCGAGATTTTCCACTGCTTCAATATGCGCAGCCGTCGTGCGTCGCTGTTCACCATGAAGAAGCAGAACAAGTGGCTGTGGGCTTCGGCCGCGCTGGCGCTGGTGCTGACGGTGATCGTGACCGTGCAGCCGACGCTTGCCGAGATGTTCTTTGGCCCCGTGACGCTTGAGCTCAAGGGCGTTCTTGCCGCGCTGGGCCTGGCCTTCCTGATCATCCCGCTGATGGAGATCTACAAGGCGATCATGCGCGCGGTCGAAAAAGAGTAACGTTCCTGTCCGGGCCCGACCGCCTGCGGGGTTTCCACGGGCACGTCCTCGCCGCTTTGCGGCTGCGGGATGTGCCCTTAGGAAACCCCTCCCGGCGGGCGGGCCCTGCGGTATCCTTGCTGGCTTTTCTCCCGTGCGGATGAAAAGGGCTGAGGGAAAGTTTGTGAGCTGGTCGGGCTTTGCCCGGCCAGCTCTTTTTGATTTAAAATACCTGCTCAGTTGTGATTTATGGTGCTGGGAGGCGCTTGTGGGCAAGGCTAAGGCTAAGGCGAAGAAAAAGACGACGGGGGCGCGGGCTAAGCGCGATCGTCGTCGGAAGCTTGCGACCGAGGCCCCCGCGTCTGCCGAGGAGCTGCTGGCAAGCGTACCGGGACTTGACGCGCTGCAGGACGTTCCGGCGTTTGATGACCTGCCGGTCGATGAAGCTCAGCAGGCGGCATTTGACGACTTTTGCGCACATGCCGAGGAGCCCGAGCAGATGCGGCTGGGTGCCGTTATTCGCCTGGATCGCGGGTTTCCGCTGGTGGCGACTGCCGACGATACCTTCCGCGCCGAGCATGCCGTGGGGTTTGCCAAGTCGCGCGGCGAGGACGAGGTCCTGCTGCCTGCCGTGGGCGACCGTGTGGCGGTGCGCCGCGCTCCCGGGCACGATATGGGCGTGATTGAGTGCGTGCTGCCGCGCCGTACGAGCTTTGAGCGTTGGCGCGGCCGTGCCCGTGGAGAGCGCCAGGTGCTCTGCTCCAACGTGGATAGCGTGCTAATCGTGCAGGCGCTCGGTGCCGGTGAGGTGCTGCTCGACCGCGTGGCGCGCTCGCTGGTGTTGGCGCTTGACTGCGATGCCGAGCCGGTGGTGGTGCTTACCAAAGCTGACCGCTGCGATGCCGAGGAGCTCGAGCGCGATCTGGACCGCGTGCGCCGCCTGGTGGGTCCGGACGTGCGCGTGATCGTGACGTCCTCTGCCGAGGGCCGCGGCCTGGACGAGGTCCGTGCCTGCGTGCCTGCCGGGAGCTGCGCCATGATTCTGGGCGAGTCGGGTGCCGGCAAGTCGACGCTGCTCAATGCACTGCTGGGCCACGATACGTTGGCGACCGGCGGTGTGCGCGAACGCGACGACCAGGGCCGTCACACTACCGTCGCGCGCGTGATGGTGGCGCTGCCGGGCGACGCCGGCGTGATCGCCGATGCCCCGGGCCTGCGCAGTCTACCGCTCGTGGGTCACGAGCGGGGTCTGGCGCGCGCCTTCCCCGAGATTGTCGAGGCATCGCGCGCGTGCCGGTTTGGCGATTGCACACATACCCATGAGCCGGGCTGCGCCGTTCGCGAGGCCGAGGACGCCGGGCAGATCGACAGCCTGCGGCTGGAAACGTTCCAAAACCTGGCGTCATCCATGCGCGTGAGCGCTCAAATACTCGATCCCGATGTTCATCTGTAATTGATTTTTCCTATGACAGCCGTCTCCCAACTGTTCGGGAGACGGCTTTTTTGCTGCGGAAAAGCCTCGAAACATGCAGTTTGCTGACGTGCTGGCCAAAACCTTGCCACGAGCTTGACGGGCTGGTCAGCTTTTGGTCAGCGATTGGTTTGACATCGAAAACCAAGATCGCGATTGCGCCGCTTTGCGCTCTGACCGCCCAGACAATGGTGGTACGGGCATTCGCCCGGCACTGCCATGAGAGGAGCGGCCGTGAACAAGAGCAAGCGCATCGCCATCAGTCTGGTCGCGGGCGTGCTCGCTGCTCTGCTCTGCATGGTTTACGGCTCGTCGATCCGCTCGCAAGCCGAACAGGTCCAGGCTGAGACCTTGGCCAAGTACGGTGGCGATCGCGTCGAGGTATGCGTCGCGGCGCGTGATATCGATGTGGGCGAGACCCTCGATGAGACCAATGTCATAACCCAGGAATGGCTGACGAGCCTGCTGCCGCGTGACGCGGCGACCGAGCTGCGCCAGGTGCGCGGCGACGTGACGACTTCGCGTATTCCCAAAAACGCCGTGATCTGCAATGTCTACACCAAGGCCGAGAGCCACAAGCTCGAGGTGCCTAAGGGCAAGGTCGCCGTTTCGGTGGCGGTCGATGCCGAGCACTCGGTCGGCGGTGCCACGGGCGTGGGCAGCTATGTGGACGTGTACGTGCAAAAAGATGGCGTAACCGATCGACTGTGCGGCGCGCACGTGATCGATACCAGTGAGAATTCCGGTGCCACGCGCGAGGGCAAGATCGAATGGGTGACGCTGGCGGCTGACCCCGAAGACGTCAAGGAACTGCTGGGAGCCTCGGGCAAGGGAACGGTCAGCTTGACGATTCCCGCCACGGCGCGCGGCAAAAAGAGCGGAGGCGACGAGTGATGAAGGCGATCTGGCTTGCGTGCTGCGCGTGCGGCGATTACGGGCTGTTGCAGCAGGAAGTCGAGGGCCGTGATGCGGGTGCACAGGTGCTTCGCGTGGGTGACCTGGACGGGCTGGTTTCCATGGCGCGAGCGTTTCCGTCGCGCCGCGGGGCTGCCATCATCGAGGCGTCTCTGTTTGATATCGAAGATGTGCGCAAGACTGTTGCGCGCCTGACGGCCGAAGGCCGCGTGAGTCGCGTGGTCGTGTTGATAGAAGCGCTCGATCCGTCGGATATCGAGGGACTGTTTCGCGCGGGGGCGACCGAGGTCATCGCTGCGCACAGTATATGCGGCAACGGGCGCGCGGGCGAGGGAGCGGTTGATTCCGATCGGCGCATGACGATTGAGCCCGATGCTTTTGTTGATAGGGAACCCGGGGCGCCTCGCGCTACAAGAGGCCCGCGTGTTGATGATTATGGAAAAGCGGAAGCCGAGCATGGTCGGCGCCCCCGGAACCCCCTTGTATACGATGACGCTGGAGGGCCGGCACAGCATGCTGGCGACTCCCCGGCTGTAGATATGGGATACGTGCACGGCGTGAATCTGGCGGATGAACTCGACGAAGTTGAGGGCTTTGCCGGGTGCGGCGAGTTGTCGCTGATGCGGCATGAGCAGATTGCACAGAACGAGCCTGCCTCGCAGACCGAACAAGCCGCCATGCCGGCTTGGACGCAGCGTGTGGTTGCGGCAGGGGAGACGGGGACGCTGTCGCCGACGCCCGCCCCGCCGCCTCCGATGCCGCCGGCAGACGCTGCCGCTCCGCAGCATCGAGCTCCGGTCATCTGCGCCATTTCGGGTTCGGGCGGTTGCGGCAAGTCGACGATCGTTGCCACCATGGCACACACATCGTCGCTGTTGGGCTTGCGTGCCGCCGTGCTCGACCTGGACCTGATGTTTGGAAACCTTTACGACTTGTTAGGCGTCGATGCTCCGCGCGATATGGCGGCACTTATCGAGCCGGCGGCGGCGGGCGCGCTCACCGAGCCGGATATCGTAGCCACATCGATGCGCGTGGCGCCAGGCGTTACGCTCTGGGGTCCCGTTGCGGCGCCCGAGCAAGCCGAGCTCATGGCACGTCCGGTGGAGCTACTGCTTGATGTTTTGCGTCGCGAATCCGACGTAGTCTTTATCGATACCTCGGTCTTTTGGGGCGACGCCGTGGCGGCTGCGGTGGCGGCGAGCGACCGCTGCCTGGTCGTTGGCGATGCTGCGGTGTCGTCCGCGACATCGGCGTCGCGCGTCATTGAACTGGCAAGTCGAGTAGGTGTGCCGCGCACGCGCATGAGCGCCGTGTTCAACCGGTTCGGTGCGCGCGGGGCAGACGAGGACGTCGCCATGCGCTTTGAGATTGCCTGTGCGTTGAGCTCCAAGATTCGTATCGCCGATGGCGGGCAGGATCTCGCCGCGCTCATGGCGTTTGGGCGCGCTGATGAGGCAGTGGGGCAGACCAGCGCTTTTGCGACCAGCGTGCGCGAGGCCACGCGCGAGATGCTCGTGGAACTGGGGTGCGCCGTCGGCCCTTGGAGCGATATGGTCGCCGACCGTGCAACGCGCACCGAACGCCCGCGTATCCGCCTTCCCTGGTCGCGCGAGGGTGATCAGCGATGAGCCTGCAAACGAGGATTAAGGCTGCCGGCGCTGCAGCGGGGGCAGCGCCTGTAGATGCGGGGCGTCGCCGCGCGGTGAAACGACGCACCAAGTGCGCCGTGATGGACCGCATGGGTTACGACGAAGTGGCGCGTATCAGCGCCTATATCGACCCGGCACTTGCCCGCTCGGAATTGCGTCCCGCGGTGGAGGCGGCGCTCAATGTTGAGGAACCGACCGATCTCGCGACGACCGAGCGCGAGACCATCATCGACGAGATTTTGGATGACGTAGTGGGCCTGGGGCCGTTGCAGCCGCTCATCGAGGACGACACCGTTACCGAGATCATGATCAACGGCTGCCGCTCGGCTTTCTTTGAACGCGGCGGCGTCTTGCACCCCATCGAGCATGCGTTTGAGGATGATGAACAGATCCGTGTGCTTATCGACCGCATCATCTCGCCACTTGGCCGCCGTATCGACGAGCGCAGCCCCATCGTCAACGCCCGCCTCAAAACGGGCTATCGCGTCAACGCGGTGATTCCGCCTGTGGCGATTGACGGACCGATTCTCACCATCCGAAAGTTCTCGGACCGCATCTGCTCGCTGGACGAGCTTGTGGGGCTGGGGTCGCTGCCGCTTTGGTATGCGCAGCTGTTGTCGTGCGCGGTGTCGCTGCGACAGGACCTGGCGGTTGCGGGAGGCACGGGATCTGGTAAGACCACCCTGCTCAACGCGTTGTCATGTGAGATTTCCACCGGCGAGCGCATCGTGACGATCGAGGACTCTGCCGAGCTCAAGTTTGCGCATCATCCGCACGTGGTGCGTCTAGAGGCGCGCGAGGCTTCAATTGAGGGCGAGGGCGCGGTGACGATCCGCGACCTGGTGACCAATGCCCTGCGCATGCGCCCCGACCGCATCGTGGTGGGCGAGGTGCGCGGTGCCGAGTGCTGCGACATGTTGCAGGCCATGAACACGGGCCACGACGGGTCGCTCACCACGCTTCATGCGGGTTCCGAGCAGGAGACCGTGGTGCGTCTGACGTTGCTTGCACGTTATGGCATCGATCTGCCGAGCGAGCTCATCGAAGAGCAGATTGCCATGGCGCTCGACGGCATCGTGATGTCCGAGCGCCACGCCGATGGCAGGCGCTTCGTCTCCTCGTATTCGGGGGTGCGTCGCGCCGCGTCGGGCGGCGTAGAGCTCGAGCGCTATGTGACTTTCGATGCCGCCGAGCGCACCTGGACGCTTGACCGCGAGCCGCCGTTTATCGCAGAAGGCCTGCGGTCGGGGACGCTCACACAAGAGGAGGTGGACGAATGGAGGTCGCTGTGCCCCTCGTCGTAGGGGGTTTGGCAGGGTTTTCTGTCGCGACGGCGTGCGGGGCGGAACCTCGTGTGCCGCAGGTGCCGCCGGCGGAGCTGGCGCGTCAGGCGTTCGAGACGGTGGCAGAGAAGCTGCCGCGTGAGTTGGTGGAAAACGATCTGCTGAAAAAGATTGCCCGTTCGTGGGCATCGCTGGCTCCGGCGCGTCGCCTTGGCCTCGTGATCGAAGATGCTTCGGGGCGTTTGGCGTTTCTGCTGCTATCGAGCGGTGTCTGCTGCGTTTTGCTAACGATGGTGTCGTTATCGCCCCTCTGGTTTGCCTTGGGACTTGTTGCTCCGATTGCCGCTGGCGCCGCTCGGGATGGCTTTGAGAGCCGGCGCGAGCAACACGATGCAGAAGAGGCCATGCCCGAGGCGTTTACCGCACTTTCCATGTCGCTTGCCTCGGGACATTCGCTGGCCCAGGGCATGCGCTTTGTGGGCGCTCATGCGCAAGAACCGGTGCATACCGAGTTTTTGCGGGTAGCGGCGGCGATCGATTGCGGCATCTCGGCGACCGACGCGCTCGATGACTTGCTCGTGCGCATCGACGCCCCCGGCCTTTCGCTTGTAACCTTGGCGCTTAAGGTGTCTCAGCGCACCGGTGCTCCGCTTGCCGACTTACTGTCCGAGGCGTCGAGCATGGTGGGGGAGCGCATTGAGCTCAAGCGCCGCCTGGATGTTAAGACGTCGCAGGCTCGCATGTCTGCGCATATGGTCGCGGCGATGCCGGCGGGCATGTGCGCGGTGTTGGCGCTGCTTTCGGCAGATTTTCGTCGCGGTCTTGCGACGCCTGCCGGTGCGGGCGCTGTGGTGCTGGGTCTAGCCCTCAACGTCGTTGCCCTGGTGGTTATCCGGCGCATTATGCGGGTGGAGCTATGAGCGCCCTGGTTGCAGTTGTGGCTTGCCTGTGTGCCCTGAGTGTATTTGTCGCGACGGGTTTGGATCGGGCGGATGCGCGCAAGATCGCAGGGGCCTGCAAGCGCGAGGCGGTGCTGGTCGCTGCCGCGGGTCGCTCGGTGGTCGATGCCCTGACCGCGCGAGTGAAGGGCGCGGTTGGAGCGGGCGGCCCGGCGCGAGTGTCGCTCGGCGAAGTGTCCGAGATGATCGATGTTGTGCGCTTGGGTCTTTCGGCCGGCCTTTCGTTTGATGCGGCGCTTGAGATTTTCTGCGCCAACCGCCGGTCAGTGCTGGCTCTTCGCCTTGAGCGGGCCTGCATGGCGTGGCAGGTGGGCGTGGGCACGCGTGAGGACGAGTTGTTGGCCGCCGCGCGCGACCTGGACGTGCGAGCGCTCGAGACCTTTGCCATTACGGTGGGGCAGGCACTCGCCCTGGGTGCCCCACTTGCCGAGACACTGGCCGCTCAAAGTCGCGAGATCCGTGCGGCTCATCGCGCCGCGGTCGAGCGCGAGATTGAGCGTGCGCCCGTCAAGCTGCTGATTCCCACCGGCACGCTCATCTTGCCGGCGTTGCTTCTGTCCATATTGGGCCCGCTGCTGGGAGCAGGCGGGATGATGTAGGGAGGAATACATGAACACGATGACTGACGCTGCTGGCAAGGTCCAGGGCTGGGCGTTTTGCCGGGCGGCACATGTTCGTCAGCGCGCCAAGGAGCTACTGCAGGAGGAGAGTGCACAGGGTACCACCGAGTATGCCATCTTGGTCGGCGTGCTCGTGGTGATCGCGATTATCGCCATCGTCGCATTTAAGGGCAAGGTCCAAGATCTATGGAACGCTATCAGCGAGGGCATCAACAGCCTGTAGAGGGCGAGCGCCCCATCGGGGTGCTGCTGGTGTTTGCTTGCCTGACCGTGGCGATAGCGGCGGTGCTTTGGGGGCTTAACGCCGCGCGGCAGCAGCGTCCTGGGGCCGCCTTCGATTCGGGCTCAGATTCGGCGGTGGCGTCTCAAAAAGATGAGATGCGAGATGCGGACGATTCGGATGTCGCTGTCACGGCGCAAACCTTTCTGCGGACGCTCGACAAGCGGTCTGGCACTGCGACGGATTCGCCTGGGGACAACGCGATTACGGTCCGGCTTGCATGGTCTGAGGACCGACCGATGACCGAGGCAGCGGCGGATATGTTACGCGCCTACCGCGAGGTGCCAACGGCCCAGCTCGCCCTGAGCGGCTATCTTGATATTAAGGGCAACGTATGGGGCGCCATCGTGCGCGATGGGCGCGGCTGGGTCGATATGGTGACGGTTGCCGCGGATGCCGGCGATGCCTCGTGCCGCCTGCGCGTGATCCGCCTGAGCCCGCAGGCATCGAACTCAAAGGAGGGGTCGTGAAATGCATGACGTCCTGCGCGAGGAATCTGCCCAAGCGACTGTGGAATACGCCATCGTCACGGTGGCGCTGTTATCGATCGTGCTGGCGATTGTGGGACTTTGGCGTGCTGGCACCGATGGACGCTTGGCGGCGCTGGTTGAGCGGGCGGCATCCCATGGCGTTGCCTCGACGTCGGTTATCGACGCCGCTGCGGGCGCTAAGGACATCGCGTTGTATTGATATCGCGCGCGAGGACTGGGCGCAGTCTACGGTCGAGGCCGCTTTTTTGCTGCCGACGTTTCTGACGCTCATCCTTCTCGCACTGCAACCGGTGTGCCTGCTTTATACGCGCGCGGTCATGGAGTCTGCCGCCGCCGAGACCGCGCGGCTCATGATCACGACGACGGCGGAGGACGACGATCTTAAGGAGTTCACCCGCCGCCGGCTTGCCGCAGTGCCCAACGTTTCGATCTTTCATGCCGGCGGGCCGTTGTCGTGGGATATTGAGCTTAGCCGGGCCGATGCGGGTGGCGTCTCGTCCGTGTCCGTTTCCGGCGAGGTCAAGCCGTTGCCTGTGATCGGTGCGTTTGCGCAGGCTATGGGTGGTACCGCCGAGGGTGGCTACGTTGAGCTCAAGGTCGATGTCTCGTATCAATCACGTCCCGAATGGCTGGAGGGAGATTATGATTCGTGGATTGCTGCATGGGATTAAGCGTTTCTGGTCTAGACGCGTTTTGACGCGCCGTCCGAGCTGCCATCGCAAGCGAGGCGGCTTTATGGGCCGCGCCGGTATCGACCTGTTTATCGAAGACGGTGCCTACACCACGCTTTCTTCTGCCGGGGTCATCCTAGTGGTGCTCACGTTGTTGTTTTCGTCGACCGCGGCGATATGGAGCATGTCGCGCGCGGGGGACACCCAGGTGGCGGCCGATAGCGGCGCGCTGGCGGGTGCCAACGTAGTGTCGTCCTATCACACGGCTGCCACGGTGGTTGATGCGAGCATCTTGAGTCTGGGGCTAGCGGGGTTTGCCACGATCGGGACGGGCCTGGTCGCCATCCTCATCCCGGGTGCCGAACCAGTTGCCGGCAATATGGTCGACACCGGGATTGAGATCATTAAAACGCGCAACAAGTTTGCCAAAAGCGCATCGGAAGGCTTGCAGAAAATCGAGACGGCTCTGCCGTATCTGATTGCCGCGCGTGCCACGCAGGCGGTGTCGGCGCAGGATACCGATAGTGTGACCTATACCGGTACGGCGCTTGCCGTGCCCAGGACGTCCGAGTCGGATTTCGTTGCGCTCGAGGGTTCTGAGATCTCGACCGATGCCATTAAAGACACATCGAAAGATCTGGAGCGCGCAGCAGATGAGCTGCAGAAGGCCTTGGAGGAGACGGCGAAAGCAAAAGAACGCGCCTGGCTTGCGGATTGCGGTGGATCGGTTCCGGCTTCGGTCGGTAGCTGTTCATGCATGTGGGAACGTACGAGGAGTTTGGCAAAGCTCTCGGGTGAGCAGAACCCGCATTATGCCTCGAGCATTTCGTGGGAGCCACAGGTGGCGCTCGACCGCGCGAAGACCTACTACCGTCAACGCCTGGCAGACGAAAAACCGCAGGGTTCAAGCGTCGAGACGAAGGCGGAGTCGGCGGCGCGCAAGGCGTTTTACACCTATGCGAGTACAGAGGTCAATCGTGCATATGTAACCGAGGACGGAGATGAAGTCGCTTCCTATATCCCGCTGTTGCCGCGCAACACTGACGAGGTGCGAGCGACGGAACTCTATACCGATACGGTGTGGCCAACCAGTGCCATCGATGGCAAGACGTATCTGCATTACGGAACGAGTTGCCCCAACTATAAGAAGGGGGCGCCATGCGGGCTGGCCTCGGTTGCTGCTTATGACGGGCAGGACAAATGCAATAGATGCCATTTTGGTGTTTCGTCGCTCGGTGCCGTTGCGGCTCCTTCGACTTCTATCGAAAACGGCTTTGAGTACCACTTTGATCGATTCAAAGAGGCTCTGGAAGACTACGTCGAATGCCGCAACAAAGAACTCGAACTTGAGCGTCAGACCGAGGATGAGGCCGACCGTGCGGGCAATGCGTTTGACCAGGCCATTAAAGCGCTTTCCGGCGAGCGCCCGCGTATCGCCCCACCTGGCCGCAACGGCGTGGTCGCCTTTGCAGTTTCGGGTGACATTACCAGCCCCGATCAACTTAACTCCTCGTTTAACGCGGCAGTCAGGCTTGGCGATCGCGGTGCTATCTCTGCCGCGGTGCTGGCGCCCGATGAGGCGACGGCGCAAAACAACGTGCTTTCGCGATTTTTCTCGACATTGAAGGAACGCTCGGGCGGCGTTGCCGGCGTGCTCGACGGCGTCATGGATGTTTGGGGACGGCTACTCGTGGGATACGGAGACATCCAAGGTTCGGCCGACGAACTTATGGACGAGATGATTAAAGACCTAGGAGGGGGCAGCGGTGCGTTGGGCTCCATTGCATCGTGGCTCGGCGATACCGTTTCGGCGTCCGTGGCGGCGCTGGGTTTGGAACCGTGCGACTTGCGCCTGCGAAAGCCGGTGCTGACCGATTCCGCCAACGTCATTAAGAGTCCGGGGTCTGACATTGCGGGTCTCTCTCAAACGCAAGACAAACTGCGAAGTATTCCGTTGGGCGTGACCGATCCCAAGGCGCTTTGCGAGGCGTTGGAATATCAAGTCGAACGCACCATTAGCGGTACGGTGTTCACACTTGCGGAGATTCCTCTGCCCGGCGGCGGCTCCATCCCGCTCACCGTCGATGTCGCCACGCTGGTTGGCGCTCTGGGCGGTGGGTCGTAATGAGTATCCGCATGCGTCTGCGCGAGGAGCGCGCCCAAGCGACGGTTGAGATGGCAGTGGTTACGCCCGTTTTGCTGGTGCTGGCACTCATCGTGTACAACGTCATGATCTTTGCCAGCGCTGTTGCGCGCTTCGACCGCGTGGTGCCCGACATCGTGTTGGCGCACGCCGTGGCGTCGGAGGGGGAGGGCGACGAAAGCTCTGCCGATGCCTCGGCGACGGTTCAGACTCAAATTCTGAATGCCATGGAAGGCTATGACTTGCAGATCGAAGTGTCGAGCGAGCAAGGCGCGGAGGCATCGGATGGTGGCCTGCTCTCCCTATCCGGTACGTTTAGGACCTACACCTGCACCATGCACTATGAGCCGTGGCCGGCTTCTCTCAGCATCGCTGGCGTTCCGCTGGGGGCGCCGACAACGTTGTCGCACGAGCGTGCGGTGACGGTCGATCCATGGCGTCCGGGGGTGGTCATGTGACCGCGGTCTCGTCCTACATCGTCTACGCGCGGGCACTCAATAGGCTGGGTTGGACGCCGGCCGAGTTTGTGGTGGCGGAGTCGTTTGTCGTGCGCCTGCGCGGCATGCTGGGACGGCGTCCGGTTGCCGCCAACGGCCTGCCGCTCGTCATGGCGTTTCCACGCTGCTCTTCGGTCCATACGTGTTTTATGGCCTATCCCATCGACATCGCCTTCATCGATCGCGACGGCAATATCCTCGCGCGCTACGAAAACGTCCGCCCTTGGCGCATGTGCTCCTGCCCCGGCGCCTGGGCCGTACTAGAGCGTCCTTCAATCATTGTTTCGACCCCTGCTCTCCAACGCGTGCCGGCTTAAGAATTGGCGACAGTGGACTTTCGTCATACGAAATTGGGTAAGATGGAGGAGAAGATGCATGGATGTTGAGATTCATCCCAACGCTAAAAAGCACCTGACGGAAAAGCAGGTGCTTAGCGCTTGGCTTGCGGTTACTGAGTGCATTCGTCGCGAGTCGAAGGACGAGCCGCCGAGATGGCTTGCGATTGGATGGCTCCCAGACGGACGAAGCGTGGAGCTTGTCGCGGTCGAGCTTGTCCGTGGGTGGCTTATCATTCATGCCTTGTCTCCAGTCCAGAAGAAATTTTGGCAGGAGATTGAACAGGCTCGGCAAAGGGGTCGATGATGGGCAAGACGTATACGGCCGCTAATGGTCAGGTTGTAACGGATGAAATGATTGACGCGTGGTGCGAGTCGTACGAGCGCGGAGAGTTTCCGGATGGCGAACACACCGTTGGTGGGATCGTGCATGGACGGCCCCCGCTCTCAGGTGAGGGGACGGCAACGCTGTCGGTCAAGATTCCTCTGGGAATGAAGGAGGCCATTCGTCGACGGGCGGCTGCCGAGGGGATGACGCCAAGTGAGTTTGCCCGTGCGGCTCTGAGTGAAAAACTTCTTGCTGCCGGCTGATGCCTCTGACGTGCCGATTTATAGAACCGAGGCTGTGCTCAAAAACTTTTTTAAAATTCTCGGTTGACCGGAACGCGTCCTTGGTTATACTAATCAAGCCTTGAAACAAGGCACACCTCAAATGGCTGGGTAGCTCAGTTGGTAGAGCAGAGGACTGAAAATCCTCGTGTCAGGGGTTCGATTCCCTTCCCCGCCACCTTGAATTGACTAGGACCTCTGCAAAGGGGTCCTTTTCTTTTATACAGCCCCCACATGGAATCGAACCCCGTGAGGGCGCGGAGCTGAGGAAACGCGTAAGCGTTTGCCAGCGCAGCTCGCAAGGCGCGTAAGCGCCGCAGCGGTCCGTCCGCGCAGCGCGCGGACGCGATTCCCTTCCCCGCCACCTTGAATTGACTAGGACCTCTGCAAAGGGGTCCTTT
>UQIG01000036.1 GCA_900541135.1 uncultured Collinsella sp. | reverse complement strand
CCTTCGGCTTCCACATGGTCGAGATGGAGTTCCGTCAGCACTCCGTGGTGCACGCCCGCGCCCTCAAGGATATCCACGAGAACGGTATCCATGGTGACCTGCAGCCCATGACGCGCGAGGTCATCGACACCTTCCGTGCCATCGGTTCCATCCAAAAGCGCTACGGCAAGAAGATGGCGCACCGCTACATCATCTCGTTTACCAAGAGTGCCCAGCATGTGGCCGACGTCTTTGAGCTGGCCCACCTGTCCTTCGCACACGAGGAAGACGTTCCCGAGCTCGACGTGATCCCGCTGTTCGAGCAGCTCGAGGACCTCGAGGGCTGCGTTGACGTGCTCGACCAGATGCTTACGCTGCCCGTGGTGCAAAAGCGCCTTGCCCAGACCAACCGCCGCATGGAGGTTATGCTGGGCTATTCCGACTCCTCCAAGGACGCCGGTCCTACCACGGCCATGCTCGCGCTGCATTCCGCGCAGGAGCGCATTGCCAAGTGGGCAGAGAAGAACGATATCGACCTGGTGCTCATGCACGGTCGCGGCGGTGCCGTGGGCCGTGGCGGCGGCCCGGCCAACAAGGCCGTGCTGGCGCAGCCCAAGGGTTCGGTCAACTGCTTCTTTAAGCTCACCGAGCAGGGCGAGGTCATCTTTGCCCGTTACGGCAACCGCACGCTGGCTCAGCGCCATGTTGAGTCCGTTGCTGCTGCAACGCTTTTGCAGTCGGCCCCGAGTGTCGAGAAGACTAACACCGAGACCACTCAGAAGTTCTGGGATATGGCCGAGAAGCTCAACGCCGCAAGCCACGAGCGCTATCTGGACCTGCTGAACACCGAGGACTTTACACCGTGGTTCTCGACCGTGACGCCGCTGACCGAGGTCGGTCTGCTGCCGATCGGCTCGCGTCCTGCCAAGCGCGGCTTGGGTGCCAAGTCGCTCGACGACCTGCGTACCATCCCGTGGATCTTCAGCTGGAGCCAGGCGCGCATTAACCTGGCCGCTTGGTACGGTCTGGGCACCGCCTGCGAGCAGCTTGGCGATCTTGACCAGCTCAAGGCTGCCTACCAGGAGTGGCCGTTCTTCCGCACGTTCATCGACAACATCGAGATGTCGATCGCCAAGACCGACCAGCGCATCGCCAAGATGTATCTGCACCTGGGCGATCGCCAGGATCTGTCCGAGAAGGTCTTTACCGAGATGCAGCTCACGCGTAAGTGGGTCCTTGCCATCGTCGGTGACGAGTGGCCACTGCAGCGCCGCCGCGTGCTCGGTTGCGCCGTTCGCGTGCGTAACCCCTACGTCGACGCTCTGTCCATCGCCCAGGTCCGTGCCCTTCGCGAGGTGCGTATGAACCAGGACGAGATGGCCGAGGAGAAGAAGGCCGAGTACATGAGCCTGATTCTTTCGACTGTGACCGGCGTCTCGGCAGGACTGCAGAACACGGGGTAATCGATAGCCCTGTAGTCGTCCGGGTCCGCCATTAGTTTACTTTTAGGCACGTCCTCGGACATGCAAGAAGCCCTCGCTGCGCACTTCGTGCGGCGAGGGCTTCTTGCGTCCTGCGGAGTGTGCCTAAAGGTAAACTAATGGCGGGCCCTGCGATGTCCGGTCTTCGGCGGATTACTGGCTGGGGGAATTAATGGCGCGCTTCGCGCGTTTGGAAGGGGCTTCGTGCTGCGGAATGCATTCAGAGGGAAACCCGTCGGGTCCCTTCGTCCTCGGTCTTCAGGGATTGGGGCTGAAGGGATTAAAGTGCGCTTCGCGTCCAATGCGGAGTGCGGCGAGGGCTTCTTGCGTCCTGCGGAGTGTGCCTAAAAGTAAACTAATGGCGGGCCCTGCGATGTCCGGTCTTCGGCGGATCAGCCGCTGGGTGAGGGTGGTGCTTGGGGCGACGTGCAAAAAAAGGAGTTTTCAGCAGCCAAAGATTGGTGCATAAGGCTATGGGTGACGTTTGCGGCCCCTGTTGATGCTTTTGCACGACGATTGGGCTTTGGTGATATTCATATATGGCTGGTTTCTCGCCGCATGCTATTCAGATGGGTCGAGTCATGAGGACTATCTACTTTTTGAAAGACTTTTGACACCAAAATCTTATCTCGCGATGCTGAATACTCGCAAAAATGCACGCTCCGGAGGGCACTACCCTGTTACGGCTAGAAATCCATGCGCCATTTTATGGAATTAATTAACGCATTTATGCAAAATGGCTTACGTGCGTACGTCTCGGGGTAGATGTTTGCCTCGGCGCTGCGTAAGTCATCCTGTCTGTAGTGTCTTTGACAGGCGGCCGCGGTCCCGTTTGGGGTCGCGGCTGTTTTGTTGTGGGTCAAATATGAACGTTGTGTTAATGAGTCGGTGGACGGTGGTGTTTTTCGGTGAGCGGCGTATCCTTCCAACGGTTTATCTAATGTGTCAGTTGAAAGGAAGAGGGCGCTCGTCATTGTTTGAATGTGAACTGCCGTTTGACCACAAGACGTTGCATCTGGAGCTCGAGGATAAGAACTTCGCGGGTGTGATGGAAGGTCATCAAAACGAGTTTAAGACCACGGAATCACAGGAAGAGCTGGTAGAGGAGTCACTTGCCAACCCTTATGGCTCGCCTTCGCTCGAGGAGCTTTGTGCTGGCAAGAAGGATATTGTCATCATTAGCTCCGATCATACGCGCCCCGTTCCCTCGCGTGTGACGATGCCTATTCTGCTGCATCACATCCATTCCGCTGCGCCCGAGGCTCGCGTGCGTATTTTGGTTGCTACGGGTATGCATCGTCCTTCGACGCACGAGGAGCTCGTCAACAAGTACGGCGAGGAGATCGTTGCCAACGAGGAAATCGTTATGCACGTCGCGACCGATGACAGCATGATGAAAAAGATCGGCACCCTGCCTTCTGGCGGCGAGTGCATCATCAACAAGATTGCTGCCGATTGCGATCTGCTGCTTGCCGAGGGCTTTATTGAGCCGCACTTCTTTGCCGGTTTCTCTGGTAGCCGCAAGTCCGTTCTGCCTGGTATCGCCAGCTACAAGACCATCATGTACAACCACAACGGTCAGTTTGTGAATGATTCCCACTCGCGTGCCGGCAACCTGTGCCACAACCACGTGAGCGAGGACATGTTTGCCGCTGCCGAGATGGCTCACCTTGCCTTTGTGCTCAACGTGGTGCTCAACGGCAAGCACGAGGTCATCGGCTCCTTTGCCGGCGACATCCACAAGGCGCACGAGGCTGGCTGCGAGTTCGTGAAGAGCCTTGCCGGCGTTGAGCCCGTCGAGTGCGAGATTGCCATTACCACCAACGGCGGCTACCCGCTCGACCAGAACATCTATCAGGCCGTGAAGGGCATGTGCTCTGCAGAGGCCACACTTCCCGAGGGCGGCGTGATCATCGATGTCGCCGGTTGTGCCGACGGTCACGGTGGCGAGGGCTTCTATCACAACATCGCCGACAATGATCCGGCAGAGTTTGAGCGCGCCTGCATCGACCGTCCTAAGGACGAGACCCTGCCCGACCAGTGGACGAGCCAGATCTTTGCCCGCATCCTGGCGCATCACCCTGTGATCATGGTTACCGACCTGTGCGATCACCAGATGATCAAGGATATGCACATGACGCCGGTTAACACCCTCGATGAGGCGCTCAAGCTCGCCTTTGAGATGAAGGGTGCCGATGCCAAGGTGGCCGTCATTCCCGATGGCCTGGGCGTTGTCGTCGCTCAGCACTAGTACGCGGCCTAAACGAATCGTTTATAACCGACAAGAAAGATAAGGTTTTATGCTTACCAAACTCCTCTGCGAATTCGGCGCAACGGCCCTCATGATCATCTTTGGCGTGGGCGTGCACTGCGATACCGTGCTCAAGGGCACCAAGTATCAGGGCTCTGGTCATATGTTTGCCATCACCACTTGGTCTTTTGGCATCTCGGTTGCTCTGTTTATCTTTGGCGGCGCCGTGTGCATGAACCCCGCCATGGTGCTTGCCCAGTGCATCGTCGGCCTGGTGCCGTGGAGCAGCTGCATCCCCTTCATGATTGCCGATATGCTCGGCGGCTTTGCGGGTGCCGTGATCGCGTGGCTTATGTATGCCGATGAGTTCAAGGCTTCCGATGGTGTCGTCGATCCCATTGCCCAGCGCAATATCTTCTCGACCAACCCCACCACCGAGGGTACGAACTATGCCCGCAACTTCTTCTGCGAGGCTATCTGCACTTTTGTGTTCATCAGCGCCATCCTTGCTGCTGCTAACCGTGCTGGCGAGAACGTCCTGATGCTCGCCATCTGCGTCGGTCTGATCGTTTGGGCTGTTGGCATGGGCATGGGCGGTATCACCGGCTTCGCCATGAACCAGGCTCGTGACCTTGGTCCTCGCATGGCCTATCAGGTGCTGCCGATCAAGAACAAGGCTGACAACAACTGGAAGTACGGCCTGCTTGTTCCTGGCATCGCGCCGTTTGTCGGTGCCGCTCTGGCTGCGCTGTTTGTGCATGGTTTCTTGGGCATGTTCTAGTCCAAGACAATTGATATAACGCCCGGGTCCGGCATAGGTTAACTTTCCGCCGCGTCCTCGGACATGCAAGAAGCTCCCGCTGCGCACTTCGTGCGGCGGGAGCTTCTTGCGTCCTGCGGAGTGCGGCGGAAAGTTAACCTATGCCGGACCCTGCGGGAATCCAGTTGCGTTCGAACAAGCAACCAACATATATATCTGAATTTGGATGTGGTGGGCACTTTGTTGTTAGGCGCTTTGAGGTGCGAGTGGCACTTTGGGATGCGTGGCGTCTTGAGTCGGAGCGGAACTTTGGAATGGGATTCGCGCTTTGGGATGGGGCTCCCACTTTGGGAAGGGATAGTTACTTAGTTGAAGAGGGGTTTTATGGCTGAGAGGTAGTCTTTGGCTACGTCGGCTTTGTTTGCTTGGAAGTTGTGCCAGGCCCACCATTGGACGGTGGCTACGAAGCTTGAGGCTATGTGGTGTAGTAGGAAGCTTCGGTCCATGGTGGCGGAGGGGCCGTTTGGGTCGGTAGGGACGGTTTCGGCTGCTCGTGACATGATGGTCTTGCGTAAGCAGTCGGCGAAGACGCGTGAGCCGGCACCGGCTACGAGGGCTCGTACGCCCTGACGGCGCTCCCAGAGGTTGTTGAGGATATGCTCGACTTGCACGAGTGGGTCGTCGAGCGGCGTACCATCGTCGTCGAGGGCGTGGGTGCAGATGTCGCTCACGAGCTCGGACAGTAGGTCGTCTTTGCTCTTAAAGAGGCCGTAGAATGTCGCGCGGCCTACGTGGGCGCGAGCGATGATGTCGCCGACAGTGATCTTGCCGTAGTCCACTTCGCGTAGCAGCTCGGAGAACGCCGCAACGATGGCAGCGCGGCTTTTTTCTTTGCGGGCATCCATGGTTATGCATCCACTTGAACAAGCAGGCAACGGAGCGTGCCGGAGCAACCCTCGTAGGGACGCTTGCCGGCGCCGTAGCCGACGGCTTCGATGCGGTAGCGTGCCGGCAGGTGCTCGGACGTGCGCAGCGCGGCGACGATGGCGGCGCCCGTGGGCGTCACGAGCTCGCCGGCGACCGGTACGGGCGTGAGGGCGATATTGCCCGCCTGGCATAGGTTGACAACGGCGGGGACGGGAATGGGCATGAGGCCGTGGGCGCAGCGGATGGTGCCGTGGCCCTCGGAAAGCGACTCGACAACGATGTCCTCAATACCCAGGTCATCGAGGCAGATGGCGACCGAGCAGATGTCAACGATGGAGTCGACGGCGCCCACCTCGTGGAACATGACGGTCTCGGGCGTTTTGCCGTGGGCCTTTGCCTCGGCGGCGGCGAGCGCGGTAAAGATGGCGAGCGCACGACGCTTGGCGCCATCGCTTAGCTGCGAGCCGTCGATGATAGCAGTGACGTCCGCCAAAGAACGGTGGTGATGGTGGTGGGCGTGATGATGGCCCTCGTGGTCATGGCCGTGGGCCTCATGATCATGTTCGTGGCAGTGACTGTGCTCGTCGTGCTCATGATGGTGGTGCTCGTGCTCGTGCGTGTGCTCGGCAGCTGCTTCGTTGCCGTAGAGCCAGGCCATATCGTGGTCGTGGTTCTCGAGCTCCTCTGCAAGCTGGACGTCGAAATCACAGGCGTCGATGCCATGCTTGTTTGCACGCGTGACGGCGATCGTAAAGCCGTCGACCGGCAGCGTAGCGAGCTGTTCGCGCAGGTGCTCCTCGCTGGCGCCCAGGTCGAGCAGGGCCGCGACAGTCATGTCGCCGCTGATGCCCGAGGTGCCGTCGATGATAAGCGTGTGCTGATGATTGGACATGGAATGCTCCTTAGCGGGCGCGGGGTGTGCCGGCGCTCAGATGATTGATAAGACTTGCCTGGTAGGCGGCACCAAAGCCGTTGTCGATATTGACGACCGATACGCCGCTGGCACAGGAGTTGAGCATGGCGAGCAGTGCGGCTACACCACCAAAACTTGCGCCGTAGCCCACGCTGGTGGGAACGGCGATGACCGGACAGCTCACCAGGCCGCCGACAACGCTCGCCAACGCGCCCTCCATGCCGGCGATGGCGATGACCACCTGCGCCTGTGCAAGTTCCTCGGCATGCGCGAGCAGGCGGTGCAGGCCGGCAACACCCACGTCGTAGAGGCGGTCGACCTCGTTGCCATAGAATTCGGCCGTCAACGCGGCTTCCTCGGCGACGGGCAAGTCGCTCGTGCCGGCGCAGGCGACGACGATGCGTCCGTTGCCAGTAGGGGAGGGCTTGCCGCCCACGAGGGCGAGCTGTGCGTTCGGGATATATCCCAGGTCGATGCCGTTGCCGAGGAGCTCCGAGGTGCGGGCTGCTTTTTCGCTGTCCAGGCGCGTGACCAGGACGCGCTCCTGGCCGGCATCGCGCAGCGCTTCGATAATGGCGGTAATCTGCTCGGCGGTTTTACCGGCACCGTAGACAACCTCGCCGGCTCCCTGGCGCACCCCGCGTGAAAGATCGAGCTGTGCAAAGCCCAGGTCGGCGGTCGGCGCCGTCTGGATGCGCGTGAGGGCATCGGCCGGCATAACGCTTCTGTCTGCCACGTCACTTAGCAATTGCTCAAGATCTCGTTTGTCCATATAAGTTCCCTTCGACGCAGAAAAGTTTAGCACGCGAAGGGTTGTTTCCGAACATTAGAGCATAATTGTTCGGAAATCTGACATGTCAGATTAGATGAAGTTGTGAGGCAAACTGACTAGTCACGCAGGATGATGTCCATGGCGAGCATCAGGTTGCGTTCGTCGATGGTAAACGGGGCTGCCTCGCGCGTCTTGGGCTTGGCGCAAAACGCGATGCCCGTGCCCGCGGCCTGAATCATGGGGATGTCGTTGGCGCCGTCGCCGATTGCCACGGTGTGTGCCATATCGACGCCACACTCAACCGCCCAATCCAGCAGCTGGATGAGCTTGGACTCCTTGGTTACAATGTCTGCCGCCAACTTACCGGTGAACTTGCCGTCCACGACCTCCAGGCGGTTAGCCAGGCAAAAGTCGATGCCCGCGGCGGCCACGATCCTATCGGCGACCTCGTGAAAGCCGCCGCTTACCACGCCGACCTTCCAGCCCTTGCTGTGCGCCGAGCGCACAAGCTCCAGCGCGCCGGGGGTAAACGTCACGCGCGCAAAGGTGCGCTCGAACACGCTCTCGTCCAAGCCGGCAAGCAGCCCCACGCGCTCCTCGAGCGCCTGCTTAAAGTCGAGCTCGCCGCGCATGGCGCGTTCGGTGATCTGTGCAACTTGCTCGCCTACGCCGGCTTCCTCGCCCAACAGGTCGATGACCTCCTGGTTGATGAGCGTGGAGTCGATATCCATAACGATGAGGCGTGCAGTCATGGCGGGCCTTTCCGAGTGCAGTTGTATTGGGGCACATTGTCGCACGCCGCGCGCCTTGGCGACGGCCACGGTGCGTCAATTGTTTCGTCTCCGTCAAGTCTTTGGGCAAGAGTTACTTTTTCGCGGTACATCGACGTGGGTGCGATAAGATAGAACACCATGTCCGGCTGCGCGGTTTACGCAGGCTGGGCAAATCTGTACGACGCCGCCCGGAACGACACGGGGCGGCACAGATCCATAAAGGAGGATCACTGGTATGAGCCAGACCCGTCCCATCGATGAGCATTCCATGCACACCCGTACCTGCGGCGAGCTTCGCTTCGAGAACGTGGGCGAAGAGGTCACCCTCACCGGTTGGGTGAGCCGTCGTCGCGACCACGGCGGCCTTATTTTCTGCGACCTTCGCGACCGCGAGGGCATCACGCAGCTCACTTTCGACCCCGAGCACTCCGACGGCGATGCCTTTAAGATCGCCGAGACCATGCGTCCCGAGTGGCCCATCAAGATCCACGGCGTCGTGCGCGCCCGTGGCGAGGAGACCACTAACGCCAAGCTCGCGACCGGCGAGATCGAGGTTCTGACCGATCACGCCGAGGTGCTCAACACCTCCGTCACCCCGCCGTTCCAGATCGAGGACGGCATCGAGACCAGCGAGGACACCCGTCTGCGCTATCGCTATCTGGACCTCCGCCGTCCCGAGATGATGGCCAACCTCAAGCTGCGCTCCGACTTTACCTTCGCTATCCGCGAGGCGCTGCACAACCGTGAGTTCATGGAGGTCGAGACGCCCTCCCTGTTCAAGTCCACGCCCGAGGGCGCTCGCGACTTCATCGTCCCCAGCCGCATCCAGCCGGGCAACTTCTACGCCCTGCCGCAGTCCCCGCAGCTCCTGAAGCAGCTGCTCATGGTCGGTGGCGTCGAGCGCTACTACCAGGTCGCCAAGTGCTTCCGCGACGAGGACCTGCGCGCCGACCGTCAGCCCGAGTTCACCCAGGTCGATATCGAGATGTCCTTCGTGGACCAGAACGACGTCATGAGTGCGCTCGAAGAGGTCCTGTCCGATGCCTTCGGCCGCATGGGCGTCGAGATGCCCACGCCGCTGCGTCGCATGGACTACTGGGAGGCCATGGACACCTATGGCTCCGACAAGCCCGATACCCGCTATGGCATGCATCTGGTCGACCTGACCGACATCTTTGCCAACTCCAAGTTCAAGGTCTTTGCGACTGCCGCAAACGAGGAGGGTTCTGTCGTCAAGGCCATTAACGCCAAGGGCGCCGGTGCCTGGGCACGTGCCAAGATCGATAAGCTCGCCGGCGTGGCCTCCACGTTTGGCGCCAAGGGCCTGGCCTGGATTGCTTTCCGCGAGGATGGCTCCATCAACAGTCCCATCGTCAAGTTCTTCTCGGACGAGGAAATGACTGCCCTGCGCGAGCGTATGGACGTCGAGCCCGGCGACCTCGTGATGTTCGCCGCCGGCCCGCGCCTGCTCTCCGACGAGATCCTGGGCGGCATGCGTTCCCACATGGCCAACGCCCTCGAGATCAAGCGCGAGGGTCACGACTTCCTGTGGGTCGTCAACTTCCCGCTGTTCCACTGGGATGAGGACCGCAAGGCCTATGCTGCCGAGCACCAGCCCTTTACCCTGCCGACCGAGACCGACATCGCCAAGATCGAGGCCGACCCGCTGGCAGCCGGTTCTTGCACCTACGACTTTGTCATGGACGGCTTTGAGGCCGGCGGAGGCGGTATGCGTATCCACAACGCCGAGATGCAGATGTCCATGCTTAAGCTTCTGGGCTTTACCGAGGAGCGCGCCGAGTCTCAGTTTGGCTTCCTCATGGAGGCCCTCAAGTTTGGTGCGCCCCCGATGGGCGGTTTCGCTCTGGGCCTGGACCGCGTGTGCATGCTGCTCGCCGGTTCCGACTCCATCCGCGACGTCATGGCGTTCCCCAAGACGGCCAGCGGCTCCGACCTCATGTCGGGCGCCCCGAGTGCCGTTTCCGGCGCCCAGCTCAAGGACGTCAGCCTGCGCCTGATGTAGGCGAGCGACTTACATATTGCTTGCAACGAGGGAAGGACGCGCGCCTTCCCTCGTTTTTTATACGCCGAGATTGTGAGGGCATGGGATGACCGGGCGTCGCGGAAAGTGCGTCCCGGAATCTGCGTCTGGAATGGGATGAGCTTTCCGCTAGGGTCGTTCCGCGGAAACTGAAACCCGGAATTTGCGTTCAGAGCGGGTCGCGGTTTCCCAAACAGAGCCCTTTGGGAAACTGCGACCCAGACTCCAGCCAAATAACGGGACGCACTTTCCGGTTGAGCTGTCTAACGGAAACTGTGCCCCAGAATGAGCGCTCAAACGGGGCAGTCTTTCCGCAACAATTGTCTGGCGGAAAGCCTGCTCCAGTTTCTTATAGCGAGTCTCTCTGGATCAGCTGCATGTGCATCACGGAGGTGGTGGGCTCGGCACCCTTGATCATGTCGAGCGCAATGTTGGCGGCCATGTGGCCTTCTTCGCGCAGGGGCTGTCGGACGGTCGTGAGCGCGGGGACGCAGCGCGTCGCAATCTCGTGATCGTCGAAGCCGACGACAGAAATATCCGCCGGAACGGATAGGCCTGCCTCGTTGAGTGCGGTGATGACGCCAGCCGCGATACGGTCCGATCCGCAGAGCACGCCATCGAAAGCAATCTCGCGCGCGAGGATCTGGTGCATGGCCTGATAGCCGTCTCCGTTGTTCCAGCCGGTATAGATAACGTTTGCGTCTGGGAGGTCTTCGCCCAAGACGGCGCGGTAGCCGCGCAGGCGGTCGACAACGGCGGGGTTGTCTTGCGGTCCCAACACGGCGACGATATCTTTGCGCCCTCGCTCCTTCATAGCGAGCGCTGCAAAGCGTCCGCCCTCTTCGTCGTCAGAGTAGACCGTCGAGAACACATCGCGATAGGGGTGGCCCTCGAGCTGGCCGCACAACACGGTAGGTACGCCCAGCTCGCGCAGCACCTCGAGCAGCTCGCTGCCCTTGTAGGGGGAGACGTCGATCACGGCGTCGAACGAGCGGCGCTCAAAGTGCTCGCGTGCGCGGTTGCGCTCATGCGTAGAAGACGCCTGCAAGATAACGGGCAGATAGGACGACTCCGACAGTTCCTCGGTAATGCCGCTCAAAAACTCGCTATAGGTGGGGTCGCTGAAGAGTTCACTCAGGGGCTCGGTCACGAGCACGGCGATGATTTCCGTGCGCCCGACAGCGAGCGCTCGGCCACGAGCGTTGGGGACAAAATTGACTTCCTTGGCCGCCGCGCGGACGCGCTTTTTGGTTTCCTCGCTAATGCGGGGCGAATCGTTGAGAGCGCGCGATGCCGTGGAGCGCGACACGCCGGCAGCTGCGGCAACCTCGGCAAGCGTAGGTGCGGTGCGAACTGGTTGGGTCATGGCGTCTCCTGGAGAATGCGGTCGATGTTGTCGCTGATACGGGTTGGTGCGGATACAGCTTACTATAGTGCGCCTGAACAGCGTTCATGGTATCCGGTGACCGGTGTCGTTTTGCAACCAAGCCACAATCGAATACGTCTCGTGTGGGTGAGATATCAGCGGGCGTGGTGGTTGCCTACGAGCTTAAGAACGATGTCTTGCGCTGAGTGTCGATACTCAGGGTGACATAAGTGTCCCGGTTGTACAACCGGTTGCACCGTTAACCCGACCAAATCGACCGTTCAGCGGACAACCGGTTGCACAGTTTTTTGCATCGACCGTAAGATAAGGACAACCGGTTGCACAAGAATCACTACGATGACGAAGGAGCATCACCATGGACGCCATTAACGATTGGGAAAACCAAGCGCTCACCCACAGGAACCGCCTGGCACCCCATGCGTACTTCATGGGTTACGAGACCGCCGATCTCGCCGCTACGTACAGCCGCGAGCTGTCGCGCGGGTTTGTCCAGCTGTCCGGCTCGTGGCAGTTCCGCCTCTTTGAGGGGCCTGCTGCCGTCTCTAACGAGGAGCTTTCCACGTACGAGCCCGAGTGGGATCACGTGGAGGTTCCGCACCTGTGGCAGGTGGATGGTTATGGCAACCTTGCCTACACCGACGAGGGTTTCCCGTTCCCGGTGGATCAGCCGTTCGTTCCCTCTGACGATCCCACGGGCGTGTACCAGCGCATCGTCAATCTTCCCGCCGTGCCTGCCGGCGCTCGCGAGATCATTCGCTTTGACGGCATCGAGAGCTATGGCGAGCTGTACGTCAACGGCAAGTTTATCGGCATGACCAAGGGCTCGCGCCTGTCTGCCGAGTTCGACGTGACCGACGCGCTTGTCGAGGGCGACAACCTGTTTGCGGTCAAGGTTCTGCAGTACAGCGATGGTAGCTATATCGAGGACCAAGACATGTGGTGGGCATCGGGCATCTTCCGCGATGTGTACCTTATGCAGCGTCCCGCCGCACACCTGGTCGACTTTAGGTTCCGCACGCACCGCGAGGGCGATGCCGCTCTGATTACGCTCGATACGGTGGCCGAGGGCGCTTCCCGCGTCGTGTTTGCGCTCAGCGATGGCGAGAACGTGGTGGCTACGGGCGAGTGCGTCGACGGCCATGCCGAGTGCAGCGTGACCGATGCCCACTTCTGGAATCCCGAGGACCCCTTCCTCTATGACCTTACGTTTGAGGTCTACGACGGTGACCAGGTCAGCGAGTACGTCCCGCATCGCCAGGGTCTTGCCGAGGTGACGGTCGAGGGCAATCATATCTACCTCAACGGCACTTACTTTAAGATGCATGGCGTCAACCGCCACGATCACGACGATCACAAGGGCCGCGCCGTGGGCCTCGATCGCATGCGCCGCGACCTGGAGCTCATGAAGCAGCACAACATCAACGCGGTGCGCACGTCCCATTACGCCAACGACCCGCGCTTTTACGAGCTGTGCGACGAGTATGGCATCATGCTGGTTGCCGAGACCGATATGGAGAGCCACGGCTTCGAGAATATCGGCAATATCGCCCTGGTCACTGACGACCCGGCATGGGAGCCGGCCTATGTCGACCGCATCGAGCGCCTGGTGATGCAGGAGCGCAACCACGCCTGCATCATTATGTGGTCGATGGGCAACGAGAGCGGCTATGGCTGCAACATCCGCGCGATGTACGCCAAGGCTCACGAGCTCGATGGTCGCCCGGTCCATTACGAGGAGGACCGCAACGCCGATACCGTCGACGTCATTTCCACCATGTACTCCCGTGTGTCGCAGATGAACGACTTTGGCGAGCATCCGTTCCCCAAGCCGCGCATCAACTGCGAGTACGGTCACTCCATGGGCAATGGCCCCGGAGGCCTGTCCGAGTACCAGGAGGTCTTCGATCGCTGGGATTGCATCCAAGGCCAGTTTATCTGGGAATGGTGCGACCACGGTTTGGCTGCTGTGACCGAGGACGGCGTTGCCTACGATATGTATGGTGGCGACAACGGCGATTACCCCAACAACAGCAACTTCTGCATCGATGGCATGGTGTTCCCCTGGCAGCAGCCGAGTCCGGGCCTCACTGAGTATGGCCAGGTCATCTGCCCGGTTCGCATGGCTTATGACGCCGAGGCAGGCGAGCTGACCGTCACCAACAAGCGTTGGTTTACCACCCTCGAGGATGTCTGCCTGTCGGCCGAGACCCTGGTGGACGGCGACGTTGTGTGCCGCAAGACGCTCATGCCCGGTGCGGTTGCCCCCGGCGAGTCCGTCCAGCTGCCGCTGGTGATTCGCGAGGCCGCAGTGGGGGAGACCCTGCTGACCGTGCACGCCTACACCATGGCCGCTCACGTCTGGTGCGAGCCGATGTTCCAACTGGGTGCAAGCCAGTTTGCCATCGCCAACCATCCGGCGCCAGCCATCGCGGCTCCCACTCGTCCTGAGCTTACGGTCGAGGAGACCGAGCAGGAAATCCGCATTCACTCCCTCAACGGTGAGCTGACCTTCAGCAAGGTCAACGGTACCGTGAGCGAGTGGAAGGCATCCGGCCGCGACGTCATGGCCTCTGGTCCCCAGGTTGGTTTTTGGCATCCGCTCGTCGATAACCATGCGCAGGAGTATGACTCACTGTGGAAGGACAACTTCATCGATGTGATGCAGACGTCTACCCGCAAGGTTTCTTGGAAGCAGGATGGCAATGCGGTCGTCGTGACCGTGAGCCAGCGTATCGCTCCTCCCGTCCGCGCGTTCGGCATGCGCGTCGAGCTCGTCTACACCGTGCTTCCGAGCGGTCGTGTCGACCTCAAGGTTTCCGGCGAGCCCTATGGCGATTACTCGGATATCATCCCGCGCATCGGCATCTCCTTCGAAGTCCCCGGTTGCGATCGTGCCGTCGAGTGGTATGGCCACGGCCCGGGCGAGAACTATCCGGACTCGCTGCGCGCCAACCCGGTCGGTCATTACCGCACCACAGTCGACGACATGTTTACGCCCTACGTTATGCCTCAGGACTGTGCCAACCGCGAGGGTACCCGCTGGGTTGCCCTGCGCTCTAGCCACGGTGACGGTCTGGTCGTGACACGTCCGAGCGACGCCGCTTCCAACCCGTTCTCGTTCTCGGCATGGACCTATAGCTGCGAGGCCATCGATAACGCCAAGCACGTCTACGACCTTGTTCCGGGCGACACGGTCACGGTCAACATCAACGACCAGTTGCTCGGCCTTGGCTCGAACTCTTGGGGTTCCGAGGTGCTCGATTCCTATCGCACCCGTTTTGAGAGCTTCAGCTTTGAGGTGTCCCTGCGACCGCTGACGTCTGCCGATCTGGCTCAGGCGCTGGCACCCATTAAGGAGGCATAAGCCATGCATGTCTTTAACTCGCGTGCCGACTTCGATGCTCAGATGAAGTCCGTCAAGAAGTGGATGCGCACCGGCCAGGCGCTCGATGGCGTTGCCGACCTACAGCACGACGTGGCTTACTCCATCGGCGACTCGTTGGTGTACTGGTGGGTCTATGCCCGCGAGGCCGCAACCGCCGACCTGGTCGGTCACCGTCGCTACCATGCCGTGCTCGCTCCGCTCGACGGCGACCTGACCGTCGAGGTTGCCCCCAAGGCAGGTCTCACCTGCACCCGCGCTTACAGCGATATCGATGATCGCGAGCGCTTTGAGGGGGCGGGGGAGACCGTGACGATTCCCGCCGGCGGCGTTGCCGTCGTCGAGATCGACGAGGCTTACCGTGTTATCGCCGAGGCTTCGGATCCCCGCGTCGTGGTACTGCACGTGACGGTCGAAGGTTATTCCTTCCCCAACAAGTAGTATTCGTCCGTTTGGACGTTTGCTTCGCGCCGTTAAGGGGGATGGCTTTGTTGACTCCCTTTTCCCCATTCCCCTTAGCAGGTGCGCCGTCCGTGTTTGCACTTGCAGCTCGGACGGGTTTAGATGACATTTAATAGATGATTGGGAGGGCTTATGAGCTCTGAAAAACGAGGAACGATCGGTTCGTTCGCTCTGCTGGGCATGACGGTCGCCGCCGTGTTCGGTATCAAGAACATCATCAACAACAACGCGGCCATCGGCTTGGCAGCTGCGCCGTCGTTCTTCTTCGCCACGCTTTTGTACTTTGTCCCCTATACCCTGGTTACCGCCGAGTTCGTCGGCCTCAACAAGGACTCCGAGTCTGGCGTGTACGCATGGGTCAAGACCTCGATGGGCGGCCGCTGGGCGTTTCTGACGGCATTTAGCTACTGGTTCGTTAACCTGTTCTACTTTGCGTCCGTCCTGCCCAACGTCATCATCTACGCGAGCTACGTGTTCTTTGGTGCCAATGCCGAGCTTTCGCAGCTGTGGATCACCATTATCGAGATCGTCGTCTTTGCTATCGCCACGTGGGTTTCGACCAAGGGCGCTAAGTGGATTGGCTCCATTTCCTCCTTCGGTTCGACCGCGGCTCTCGGCCTGACTGCCGTGTTCATCCTGCTGTCCCTGGCTGCTGCCCTTGGCGGCGTCGAGTTCGCTACGGCTCCCACGCCCGCCAACATGGCTCCCGACATGAGCAACTTCGCTACTATGTGGGGCTTCTTCGGTACGCTTGCCTGGATCATCCAGGGCGTTGGCGGCGCTGAGTCTGTCGGCGTGTTCCTTAACGACCTTAAGGGTGGCGTCAAGGCTTTCGTGCGCACCGTCGTTATCGCCGGCCTGACCATCGGCCTTCTGTATGCAGGCGCTTCGCTGCTGGTTAACCTGTTCATCCCCGAGGGCGGCGTTGCCATCTCCACCGGCATCTTCGACGTGTTCGGCGCTGTCTTTGCCCACTTTGGCATTCCCATGGAAGTGTCTACGCGCGTCATCGGCTTGATCCTTCTCGCCGCTACGCTGGGTTCCCTCATGATGTGGACCTCCGCTCCCATCAAGGTCTTCTTCACCGAGATCCCCAAGGGCGTCTTTGGTAGCAAGATCGTCGAGCTCAACGAGCACGGCATTCCTGCCCGCGCCGCTTGGCTGCAGTTCGCCATCGTCGTCCCCATCCTGATCATCCCTGCCCTGGGCTCTGGTAACCTCGACGACCTGCTCATGATCGTCACCAACATGACGGCTGCCACCGCTCTGCTCCCGCCGCTGCTGATTCTGCTTGCCTACTTTATGCTGCGCAAGAACTTCGATGCTGCTCCCCGTGGCTTCCGCATGGGCTCGCGCAGCTTTGGCCTGGTCGTTGCCGCATTCCTGCTTGTGGTCTTCTGCTTCGTGCTTATCTGCGGCACCATTCCGCTCGATCAGCCGCTGTGGCTGACGCTGGTCTACAACGTTGGCGGCGTGGTTGTCTTCCTGGGCCTTGCCGTGATGTGGTACAACCGCTACATCAATCGCCTGCGCGAGACCGATCCCGAGGCCGCCGAGAACGAGCTTCGCCCTTCCGTCCTCGATATGATGGAGTAGCGGCTAGGATTAATCTACGGCTGTGGAATAAATCGATTTCCTTTCCTAAGGAGGGGCCTTACGAGGCCCCTCCTTTTGTGTTTTGGGGCATGGTTTTGACCCCCGTGTTCAAAAAATGCCAAATATGAGTACTGTTGCAAAAGAGGTGGCATATTTTTCGGCCTGTCCTGAGTAAAAATGGGCTCAAAATCAATTTATCTAACCCCCTTTAAAGGGCGTTTGACGGCTTTCAACCTCTTCGAATCGCTTAAAGTAAGCAATTTGCTCTCGATTTTGCTGCTACTAAATTGGTGGCAGTACTCATATTTGCCACTTTTTGCCCACGGGGTATCCGGAGGGGCACCTCGGCAGGCATCTAACGCTACAATAACTACCACGTGGCTGGGTTTGCCGGCCGAATGTGCGATGTCGTGGGAGGGGACATGGTCGAGTTTACAAAGACGATTAAAGATCCGTTGGGACTGCATGCCCGCCCGGTTGCGCTGCTCTATGACATTATTGCCAAGCATCGTAGCGACGTGTCAGTTTCGATTGGCAATCGTCATGTCGATGGCCGCGACGTTATAGGGCTCATGGCACTTTGCGGCGAATGTGGCGAAGACGTCGTGTTCCGCGTTTCGGGCGTGGATGAGGCCTCCTGCGTCATATCGATCAGAAATCTCTCGCTCTAAGCATGATAGGGCGCGGTAAAGGATGGTCCTTTGCCGCGCCTTTTTGTTTCGTATAGGAAACTTTTTCGAAATCTGAATGGGGACCCTTTCCAAAAAGTTAACCACGTGCTAGTTTACTATAGCGAACATAGACGTGGTTAACTTTTTACGCGTCGATGTTGAGGACGAACTGACGTTAGGAGCAACTCATGTCTTGCGGACCGCAGATGCCGGCCATGCCGCTTTCGATGGTAAAAGCGGGCGAAACCGTGCGCGTGTCTCGTGTAAAGGGCAATGAGGACATGAAACACCACCTCAAGGACCTCGGCTTTGTCGAGGGCAACGAAATCCACGTGGTGAGCTCGAGTGGTGCCAATATCATCGTCACGGTGCTGGGCGCACGCTTTGGCATCGATTCCAGGGTTGCCATGCACATCATGACCGTCGGTTAGTCAGCAGCATTTCATAAAAACCGAAAGGGGGACAAGAGGATGAAGACGTTGGGTGACGTTAAGGTGGGCGAGAGCTCTACCATCGTCAAGCTTCACGGTGAGGGTGCGCTTCGCCGCCACCTTATGGACCTGGGGCTCATCAAGGGCACTTCGTTCAAGGTCGTGAAGGTTGCACCGCTCGGTGATCCGGTCGAGATCAACGTGCGCGGCTACGAGCTTTCCATCCGCAAGGAGGAGGCGGCCGTCGTCGAGGTCCAGTAAGGGCTCGCGGCGTGTATTTCTGCAGGTAAAGTTAGGTAATTCTAACTTAATGCAGTAACTTTGAAGCACATTATCCAGCCCGCGCAGAGAAAGCAGCGCGGGCACACAAGGAAGAAGGATTGAATGGCGGATTCTCAGATCCATGTCGCGCTGGCGGGTAACCCCAACTGCGGCAAGACCACGCTTTTCAACCTGATCACCGGCGCCAACGGCTACGTTGGCAACTGGCCCGGCGTCACGGTTGAGAAAAAGGAAGCCAAGCTCCTAAGCGACAAGAACGTTACCATCACGGACCTCCCTGGCATCTACTCGCTTTCCCCCTACAGCCCCGAGGAGCAGTGCTCGCGCGATTACCTCATGAGTGGCGAGCCCGATGTAGTCGTCCAGGTGGTCGACGCCACCAACCTCGAGCGTAACCTGTACCTGGCGCTTCAGGTTATCGAGACCGGCCTGCCCGTGGTCGTTGCCCTCAACATGGCCGACTTGGTCGAGAAGAACGGCGACAAGATCGACACGGACAAGCTCTCCAAGAAGCTCGGCTGCCCGGTTATGATGATCTCCGCTCTTAAGAACAAGGGCATCAAGGAGCTGTTCGAGCAGGTTAAGAAGTCCGCTGCTTCCAAGGGCGAGGTGCCGGAGCACAAGTTCGACTCCTCCATCGAGGACGTTCTGGACCACATCGAGAACAACCTGCCGGCGAGCGTTCCCGCTAACAAGCGTCGCTATTACGCCGTCAAGCTGTTCGAGCGTGATGCAGACGCCTGCAAGCTCATCAACCTCACCAAGGAGAAGGCCGCTCGCGTGGAGGAGCTGGTCGCCCAGTGCGAGCAGGACTGCGACGACGATGCCGAGTCCATCATCACCGGTGAGCGCTATGGCGTCATCGCGCACATCATCGATGAGTGCCTCACCAAGGCCCCGGCCAAGATGAGCACCTCCGAGAAGATCGACCGTGTGGTTACCAACCGTATCCTGGGCTTGCCGATCTTTGTCGTCATCATGTTCTGCGTGTACTACATCGCCGTTTCCACCCTGGGCGGCACGGTGACCGACTTCACCAACGACCAGCTCTTTGGCACCGACGGTTGGTATGTGCTCGGTCAGGGCCGCGATGCCTACGATGCAGCCGTCGAGGCTGCGGGCGACGATGCCGACTCGGTCGACCCGGCGCAGTACGGCCCCTATGTCCCGGGTATCACCACCGCGGTGCATGACGCCCTTGTGGCGGGCGGCACCGAGGACGGCGGTCTTGTTGACTCCCTTGTCTGCGACGGTATCGTGGCCGGCATCGGCGCCATCATGGGCTTTGTCCCGCAGATGTTCCTGTTGTTCGTGATGCTCTCTTTCCTGGAGGACTGCGGCTACATGGCCCGCGTCGCCTTCATCATGGACCGCGTGTTCCGCCGCTTTGGCCTGTCCGGTAAGTCCTTTATCCCCATGCTCGTGACCTCGGGCTGCGGCGTTCCCGGAGTCATGGCTACCAAGACCATCGAGAACGAGAAGGACCGCCGCATGACGGTTATGACCACCACGTTCATCCCCTGTGGTGCCAAGCTGCCGATCATCGCCCTGCTCATGGGTTCCATCATCGGCGATTCTTCCACCACCGCCGCGTGGATCAGTCCGCTGTTCTACTTCCTGGGCGTCTTTGCCGTCATCGCTTCGGGCCTCATGCTCAAGAAGACCAAGCTCTTCGCCGGCCGCCCGACGCCGTTTGTTATGGAGCTTCCTGCCTACCACTTCCCGGCGATCCGCTCTTGGGCGCTGCACGTGTGGGAGCGCTGCTGGGCCTTTATCAAGAAGGCCGGTACGGTCATCTTCGCGTCCACTGTCGTGGTTTGGTTCCTGTCCAACTTTGGTAGCTACAACGGTTCCTTTGGCTACCTGCCCGCGATGGACGGCATCTCCGAGGAGTTCATGGACTACTCCGTGCTGGCCATGCTCGGTAACCTGATCTCCTGGATCTTCGCCCCGCTTGGCTTTAGCACCTGGCAGGCAACAGCGCTGTCCGTCTCGGGCCTTGTCGCCAAGGAGAACGTCGTCGCCACCGCCGGCTCGCTGCTGTCCGTTGCCGACGCGGGCGAGACCGACCCGAGCCTGTGGACCGCGTTTGCCGGCATGTTCCCCACCATGGGCGCTTGCGTCGCCTTTGGCGCGTTCAACCTGCTGTGCGCTCCGTGCTTTGCTGCCATGGGTGCCATCCGCAACCAGATGGATTCCGGCAAGTGGTTCGCGATTGCCATCGGTTACGAGTGCGCCTTCGCTTGGGTGATCGGCCTGTTCATCAACCAGTTCTACAACTTGCTTGTTCTTGGACAGTTTGGTATCTGGACGATTGTGGCCATCGTGCTGCTGGTTGCGATGCTCTTCCAGATCTTCCGTCCCATGCCCAAGCATGCATGGACCGACGAGGACGAGACCAACACTGCTTCCGCCGCAGTTTCCGCTTAAGTCCGAATAAGGATTAACCCCTTTCCACGAGCCCGGGTGTCCCAGCGACACTCGGGCTTTTTGGTGGGGGAGATGTGGCGTTTCCGCAGATAAAACAGACCAAAACAAACCTGTCCCTTTTTGGTAGGTGGAGAATGGGGTAAAGTAAGTGATGGTTAACTAGAGGAGGCTTGCTATGGCACCTATCGATATTGTTGTACTGGCTGTTATCGGTATTGCGTTTGTCGCGGTATGCGTGCGCATCTACCGCAAGGGCACCTGCGCTGACTGCGCTCAGGGTGGCGTTTGCACGGGGCATTGCTCCAACAAAAAGACGTGCGC
>UQIG01000035.1 GCA_900541135.1 uncultured Collinsella sp. | reverse complement strand
TACGAGATTCGCCTTAGTCTCGTGGGCTCGGAGATGTGTATAAGAGACAGCAGCCCCGGAAGCCCTCCCTGCCGTCACATTATTCAACCAGTTTTGCGGGCGTGCGCCGCTGCGCGGCTAGCCCGCGTGCTCCTCGGCGGGGTTGGTCTGATTGTTTTTGTTGAAGCTCTGCCTTTGGCTCAAATGGAAACGGGGGACGCATTTGCATCCCCCGTTTTTGTTGTGGTTACTCTAGATCAATAAATTTGGTGCTTATGATCTTGCCGTCTTTTACTAGCATTCTGGCCATGGTGGGGCCTCGGGTGCCTCTGGGGTAGCTGGCGCTGCCCGGGTTGAGGACTAAGCAACGGCCCACTTGGGCTTCTTTGGTTACGTGGGTGTGGCCGTTGATGGCTACGTCTACGGATCCCACCGGAAGGTCTTCGCGGTAGTGGGCTACGGCGAATTTGAGGCCTTCGTAGGTAAAAAGCGCAAGACGGTCTACATCGGGGCCGTAGTCGCGGTAGTAATCGTTGTTGCCCAGTACGGCCCGCACGGGGGCGATGGTGCATAGGTGCTCGTAGTCCATCTCTGACGTGAGGTCGCCGGCGTGGATAATCAGATCTGCGCCCTCAAGCTCATCCAAGAGCGCAGGCGATAAATAGCCGTGGGTGTCCGAGATGATGTCGATGCGCTTGGCGCTTGCGCTGTTCATGGGATCCTTCCGCAAAAAACGATTCGGCAGATACATACAAAAAAGCCCCACGGCTCCGCAGACGATGGGTCTACAGGGCTGCGGGGCCAGTGTGCTAGAGACTCAGAGCCTTCTTGAGCGGCACGACGCGGCGGCGCGAAACCGGCACGCGTTCGTCGACGCCCGTAATGCCCAGCTGGATGGCGCCCGAGGGCACCGTCTCCACATCCGTGACGCACGCCAAGTTGACGATATAGCGGCGGTGAACACGGAAGAAGCCAAAGTCGCAGAGTTTGGCCTCAAACTGCGCCAGCGAGGTCGTCGACAAAAAGCGATCATCGACGGTATAGATGCAGGAGTAATCGTCCTTGGCCATGATAAAGCGAATGTCGTCCACGGGAATGAGCACCTTGCGGCCGCCCTTTTCCACCGGGATACGCTCGATGGTCACCTTGCTGTCCGTAACCGGCTTGGTGCGTTGCATGACCTTCTCGATCGCGCGATCCAAGCGAGCTTCCTCGACCGGCTTCATCAGATAATCGACGGCATCCACGTCGAATGCCTCGACCGCATGGTCACTATACGCAGTCACAAACACGATCGCCGGCGGATTTTTGAGCTTATGCAGCGCCTCGGCAAGTTGCAGGCCCGAGGCACCGGGCATCGAGATATCGAGAAACACGACATCCACGCGACTTTCCATAAGCATCTCGATGGCGGAGCGGACGCTCGACGCCTCCGTGATCGTGCCGATCTTGCCCGTTTGCTCGAGCAGGAAGCGAAGCTCCGAGCGAGCCGGCGCCTCATCATCCACAATCATCGCACGCAGCATAGGGATAAAACCTTTCGTCAACTAACTACGCCGGGCATCCGTCGCATGACGTTGAGCCCGTAGCCTTTTATTTTACTCTTGAATGTCAAAGATGCTCTCTGACAAATCAAGATGAAGGAGCACTTTGGTGCCCTTGCCCGGCGCCGATTCGACACGCGTATAGGAGTGCGGCCCATAAAAGCGATGGATGCGCTCCGAAATATTGTGCATGGCCACACCGGCGCCGCCACCCTGGGGAGAGCTGGCGTCGGGACGGGCAGAGCGCTCGTCAAACAGTCTGGCGGCGGTACCCTCATCCATGCCCACGCCATTATCGGCCACGGCAATCAAGATTGCATCCTCGCCGTCTTGGTGAACGGTCACGTCGATCCTCAGGGCGTCGTCATCGCCCATACCATGACGTACGGCGTTCTCGACAATCGGCTGGATCACGAACGACGGCACCAGCGTATCTTCCACGTCCTCGGACACATCGAACGTCGCAAGCACGCGGTCCTCGCCAAAGCGGGCCTTCTCAAAGGTAAGGTAGCGCTTGGTCTGTGCAACCTCGCGCGAGACCGGAATAAGCGATCCCGAGTTGTCGAGCGTGGCACGATAGAACGATGAGAACTCACGAAGCAGTTCGCGGGCCCGCAGCGGGTCGGTGCGCGTAAACGATGCAATGGTGTTCAGCGTGTTGAACAGGAAGTGCGGGTTAATCTGCGCCTGCAGCGCACGCACCTCGGCGCGCGCCGTGAGTTCCTTTTGCACCTCGAGCTCGTGGATGGCGAGCTGCGTGGACAAGATCTCGGCAAAGCCCGAGGCAAGCGCATACTGGGTACGGTCGACGGCGCGCGGGGTCTTGTAGTAGAACTTGAGCGTGCCGACGGTACGATCGCCCACCTTGATGGGGGCGATAATGCCGGCGGGGACTTGGTTGTGTGAGCCGTCCGAGCCCACAACATCCACCATACGGTTGAACGACTGCACGATGCCATGTTCGATAACGTAGCGTGTGGCAAGCGTGTGGATGGGAGTATCGGGCAGCAGTTTTTCCTCAAACTCGCCCGCGCAGGCAAGCACGTTGCCCTCGTCGGTGATGGCCACCGTCATGGCGCGCGTCTCGGGCAAAATGCGCCGGCACACCAAACGCGCCGACTCCTGCGTCAGACCGCCCTTAATGTCCTCGAGCATGGCCGAGGCCACCGAGAGCGTCTCCTCGGTGTACTGGGAGCGCACCGAATCGGGATTGAGCGTCAAAAAAATAAAGATGCACAGAAAGATGCACAGCAGCGCGCAGGCAATCACCGTGGCGATCGGCTCGATACCGGTCACCAAGGCAAAAATAAAGTACACCAGCACGCAAATGGCGCAGCCAACGGCAATGATGCGAAAGATTGATATTGAACTATCGCGCTGGGCGCGGCGGTCGATCATTCGGCCCCCTCCAGGATACTGATCAGTTGTGCGTCACGCCAAAGCCCGTCCATGATCTTGGGCCAAAAGCTCTGGAAACGCAGATAGCTTGCAGCGTTTTGGCGCGCATAGGCCTTTGCCTCGCCGATACCATGGCGCCAGATGCGCAGGTAGCCCTCATGCTCGCGGGTAAACACGCTGCGGACCATAGCGGTCTTGCGCACGCGGTCGTCGAGCTCGCGCGAAATCCACGGGCCCGGGTAGGGCATGAGCGATGCCGCCGTAACGGGAATGAGCTCCTTTTGATGCGCGGCGAATGTCAACTTGGCCCGTTCGTAGTACCAACGGTATACATCCTGCATAAAGCGCGGTGAGCGCTTTTCGGACTCCGGAGGCAGATGGCGCACGGTCCACTCGTTATCGAACCACACGTCGTAGCCAAACATGCGCATGTTAAAGAGGTAATCCAAGTCCTCGCCGCGGGTGATAAACGGGTCAAAGGCCACACGCGTAAAGGCGCGGGCGTGCAGGGCCATCAGGCCGCCGCACACGTAGTTGGAGCGCGAGATGCGGGTGCCCGAGAGCGCCTTTTTCATCCAACGGTTGAACTCGATGCGCTTGGTCCACCAACGATGGCAGATGCCCGCCTTGTCCGTGGGAGCCAGCGGCGAGCCGTCGCGATCGTAGAAATAGCCGCTCTTGACCAAGATCGGCAAGCCCTGACGCGTCTGCTGCCCCAACGCATAGGTCGCGCGCTTCATAAAGTCGGCGTCGATGACAGTCTCATCGTCATCCAAAAAGATAACCGCGTCATGCCCCAGCACAGCGGCACAGGCTAGCCCCATGTTGCGGATGGCACCGTAGCCTCGCAGGCTCACGCACTCGCCCGAACCCTTGGGCGCGATCTGAGCAACCCGGTCTGCAATGCGCGAGGCCTGGGTGTTGGTGACAACGGTGACCTTGAGCGTGGGATGCGCGTCGACAATCTCGCGCACGCGCAGCGACACATCGGCTGTGGCAGAAACGGGACAGACCACCAAAAGGATGATGCGCGGGATGTCACGTACCTGCTCAAGCGAGGCCAGGCAGCGGTCGAGTTCGGGATTGTCGGCGTTGAGTCGCGTCGAATGGTCATAGGTGCCAGGGGCGTTTGCGCAAGCGTCATCGCCCGCCCAATACGTTGGAATCACGACTGTGGCGTTCATGCCTTACCCTCCCTGCAACACAAAAACGGGACGCCGCCAAACACAGGCGACGCCCCGCGACCTAGCTGATTCCATCATACCCACTTGGGCAAATCATTGCTCGCAAGTCGCAATGTTTATTGCGGATAACCCCAAAAGAGTACCGTGGACAGGCACAATAGCCGCTCGCTCCTATGCGGCATGCTCTGCCGCCCGAGTCATGCGGGACAGGCGGACCAGCAGCATAAAGCCAACGATCAGCAGCACGCCAATGGAAAGGACGCCCAGCGACGGGTTGCCGGTCAGCGAGGTGACGACCGACACCAGGAAGGTGCCCATGACGCTTGCATAGCGACCGAAGATGTCAAAGAAGCCGTAGTACTCGTTGGACTTTTCCTTGGGGATGATGCGGCCAAAATAGCTGCGGCTGAGCGCCTGCACGCCACCCTGGAACAAGCCGACCAAAATGGCGAGCACCCAGAACTCAAAGGCGGTCTTTAAGAAAAACGCGGCAAAGAGCACGATGCCCATATAGGCGGCGACGGCCACCAAGATCATGTTGAGTGTGCCCACGCGACCGGCGAGCTTGCCGTAGATGATGGCGGACGGGAAGGCCACAAACTGCGTAACGAGCAGAGCCAGCACCAGTTGGGTCGAGTCGATGCCCAGAGCCGATCCGTAGCTGGTTGCCATGGAAATGACCGTGTGCACACCGTCGATGTAGAAGAAGAACGCGATCATGTAGACCAGCACGGTCTTGTTGTGGGCGATCTCGCGCATGGTGTGTCCGACCTCGGAGAACACGCCGCCCACGATGTGGCCGACGGTGTCCTGGGGACCACGCTCGCGACCGTATTTTTGCTTATAGGTGCGAATGAGCGGCAGGGTAAAGATAAGCCACCAGGCGCCAGTGATGACAAACGACAGACGCGTTGCCAGCATGGTGGGGACGCCAAGAGCGGGGCCACCCATGATAAGCGCCAGGCAGATGATGAACGGCACGGTAGAACCGATGTAGCCCCAGGCATAGCCCGAGCTGGACACGGCGTCCATGCGCTCGTCGGTGGTAATGTCGGGCAGCATGGCGTCGTAGAACGTCATAGAAGAGTTAAGGCCGATGGTGCACAGCACGTACACGGTCAAAAATGCCATGGCGGACATGGGGATAGCCTGCGCCAGGCAAAGAACCAGGCCCGTGAGGAAGAAGCCCAAGAAGAACTTAATCTTGTTGCCGGCGTAATCGGCAAGCGCGCCCAGAATGGGCATGAGCATGGCAATGACCAGCGAGGCAATCGTCTGCGCGTTGCCCCAGGCGACCACCAGGTCTGCCGAGGAAGCACCGGTATTGATGGCGTTAAAGTAGATGGGCACCACCGAGGTATTGAGCAGCACGAGGGCCGAGTTGCCCACATCGTACATAACCCAGTTACGCTCGAGCTTGGTGTATTTCATGGACAGGGCCCCTTCGTATTCGCCCGATATGCAGTTAGTTCATCGTACCCCAATTGTCCAGAGGCGCCGGTAAGGATTCGGCAAAGGGGCACGCACGAGCCCTACTCCTCGCGGTCGAACTCTTCGTCGGCGCCGAGCACGCGACCGCTGTAATTGACGTGGTTGGTCACGGCTTCCATATCGCCGGTCTCGATAAAGCGGGCGACGGTGAGCTCGTAATCGAGCAGTGCGCGGTCAAAGACCTCGGGGAAGCTCTCGGTCGAGACTTCATCGGTAAAGGGGCTCTTCCATGCCAAGTGGCCCAGGTTGCCGGTACGCTCGGGCAACTCGGTCGTCACGCGGTGCGCAAGGCCGTCGAGTAGCGAATAATCGTGCACCAAGCCCTCGAGCAGGGCAATCGCGCGCGTCTTGGCCGAACCGGCCGGCTCGATAGTGCGGTAGAGCAGCTGCATGTCGGCTACGGCGCCGGCGTACTCCCCCGCCGGGATGTCGATACCGTACACGCGCCCGGCGACGTAGCTCATCAGCACGCCGGCAACGCGATTGATGCGGTCGGTGGTGACGATCTCGCCCGCCGGCGGATAATCCTCGACCGTAGCCCCATCGCGCTTGAGCTGCAGCATCAGCACGTCCAAGTCGCTTTCGAGCACGGCATGAACTTGACTGCCCGAAGCCTCGAGCTCGGGATCGGACTCGACAATGCCAAACTGCTGCTCGTAGACAAAGGGGTGGGCATTGCGATCGAGCACATAGTGCGACAGCAGGCCCAGCGCAAAGGCGCGACCCAGATTGGCATCGCGCGGCTGCAGGTGCGACACGCCGTCGCGCAGGCACGAGAACTGGCGCGACATGCGCGAGCGGTGCATGACCTGAGCAAGCGACATGCAGTCGGAAATGCGCGGCGTGAGCATGTGGAAGAAGAACGGGTCGGGACCTTGGTTTCCCAGGATAAAGGCGATGCGTTCCTCGTCGGACGTGATAACGCCCTGCGGAAGACGGTCGATGCTTTCCTCGCCAAACAGATGATGCGTAATGAGCGCGGGCATAATAATCCTTTCGATTTCATTCGATGCAATCCATTATGCCCACCGCACAGTCATACCAAACCTGCAACGGCAAACGATGGCGCACCGACCCTTATGCAAGCCCCAAGTGCGATTTGACCTCGGCAGCGCGACGGCGTGAAACGGGCACCGTCGAGCTCACACGGTCGAGCCTGAGCTCCATCAGGCCCGTGGAACCGATCTCGACATTATGCACGTCTTCCAAATTAACCAGATAGCTGCGGTGGACGCGGATAAAGCCCTCGGAGGCCAGGCGACGCTCGAGCGAGGAAATCGACTCATTGATCAGGTACGTCCCCTCGGCGCAAACGGCGTTGCAAAAATCGGCGCGCGCCTCAAAGTAGCAGACATCCGCCACGGGAATGAACACCTTTTTGCCCCCGCGATCCACCATCAGGCGCAAAGGCTGGCGCGGAGCATGGACGACACGGCGAGCACCCAGGGCAGTCTCAATCTTGTCGAGCGCCTTTGACAGGCGGGCATCCTCGACCGGTTTGACGACGTAATCGACAGCATCGAGGTTATAGGCATCGGCCGCATACTCGGCAAATGCCGTCACAAACACCACGACCGGCGGCCTCTTTAGGTTTTGCAGGGTCTCGGCAAGCTCAATTCCCGAGCGACCGGGCATGGTAATGTCTAAAAACAGCACGTCGGGCTTGCTCGACAGAATCAACTCCACGGCTTCGGTAACATTGCCCGCCTCGGCAATCTGACCCACACGCGTATCCTTTTCCAACAGATAGCGTAGCTCAGCCCTAATTGGGGGCTCGTCATCAACCACCAGGATGTTCCAGCCTTCGGACATATGCGCTTCCCCTCTTTTTCTCTCAATCCAACCGTGTGCTACACCGTTAGCGGTGCCGGCTCATGCGGCTCACCGTTCAACTCAACGATGACCTGCGTCCCCACGCCCTCCTGGGACTTCACGCGCATGCCAGAATCTTCTCCGTAAAAGAAATGGATGCGCTGAAGCACGTTGAAGAGCGCCAGGCCGCAACCTCGCTTGATGGAGCCGTCGGCGGTAATGCTCTCGGGCTCCTCTCGGCGATGCTGCTCAAACAGATGCGCGCAGACTTCTTCGCTCATTCCGATGCCGTCGTCTTCGACGATGATCTCCAAGCCGTCATCGGTCTCGAAAGCCCTAACACGAATAGAAAGCGGCTCGATCTCGCGCTGCGCATGCTTGATGCAGTTTTCGAGCAGCGGCTGCAAGATAAACGGCGGCACCAGGCTGTCGCGCACCTCAAAGTCGATGTCGACCGAGACGCGCAGACGGCCGTCGCCATACCGGGCCTGCATAAGATTGATATAACGAGTGCCCTGCTCCACCTCGTGCTCGAGCGTGGTGAGCGTATCGGAGTCAGAAAGCGTCTGACGGTAATAATTGGAAAAATCGATGAGTAACGATCGCGCCTTGTCGGGCTCGGTTCGAACGAGCGACACGATCGTGCTAATGGTATTGAACAGAAAATGCGGGTCGACCTGCGACTGCAGGGCACGAAGCTCAACGCGGGCCGTGAGCTCGTCCTGGCGCTCGAGCTCAAAGCTGGCGAGCTGCGTGGAAATGAGATCGGCAAAACCCGAGGCAAGGGCCGTCTGGCGCATATCAATGCTGCTCAGGCGGGGGTAATACAGCTCGAGTGTGCCCACGCAATGCCCGCGCACGGTAAGCGGCGCGACAATGCCGGCGCGCAGGCGGGGAAAATAACCGCCCGTCTCATTGGAGGTGTCACGCGAAAACACGCTCTGCTCGCCCGTCTCAATCACACTGAGCGTAGTCTTGAGCACGACCGGGGTGCCGGCAGGGCACTTTGCCGAGTCCTCGCCCCAGCTTGCCAACACCTGTTTGCCATCGGTAAAGCAGATGGCAGAGGCGATGGTCTCGGACAGGATGATTTTAGAGGCGCCCAGGGCCGCTTCAGGCGTAAGGCCACGCGACGTGTAGGCGAATATTTTTGATGCGATGGCGAGCGTACGATCGGTTGCGCTCGATGTGAGGTCGTCGGGGACCACAAAGACATACGAGAAAAAGAAGCACAGCATGACCATGCCGGCAATAACGACAACGCCCGGAACGGGATTGGGATTATCGGTTAAATCCCAGATAAGCAGCAAGATAAGCGCCGGAACGACAATACCGAGCAGGATGGCCTGGACCACATGCTGGGCCGTGCGAAAGACCTTGGTAGAGTTGTAGCTCTTGCCCAGAATCAGCCTGTTTAAATCCACCGTCATCCCCTTTTTTCTATCGCACCCATAGCAATAAAGAGGGCCGCAAGCGACCCTCTCCATTGCATTATGCAATCAAAAACTGTGTTTTACATCCAGCCATCGACAAACGGTATCTTAGGCGCTGTATTTGTTGGCCTCGCCAAAGGTGCCAGCCTCGACGATCCAGCCATCCTTCATGATGACGTCCATGTTGTCGGTGTTGAGCACGTGGATGTCGGCGGCGACGTCACCGTTGACGACCAGCAGGTCGGCGCACTTGCCGGCCTCGATGGAACCGGTCTCGTCCTCGATGTGGCACATCTTGGCACCGTTGAGGGTGGCGCAGGTGATGGTCTCGACCGGGGTGAAGCCGATCTTGTCGACGAACTCGTACATCTCCTCGATGGAGCAGGTGCCGTACGGGGTGACGAAGGAGAAGGAGTCGGAGCCGATCGTCATGACAACGCCGCGCTTCTTGGCCTCGCGCAGGCAGTCGTAGTTGCGCTGCAGCTCCTTCTCGACCAGGGTGCCCTCGTACTTGTCGTGCAGCTCGGGGACGTAGACGGGCGGATAGGTGGCGTACCAGGTGGGCAGGAAGGCGATCGTCGGGGTGAAGAAGGTGCCCTGCTCGGCCATGAGGTCCATGGTGCGCTCATCGATATCGAAACCGTGAATCAGCTGCTCGCAGCCAAAACGAACGGAATCGTAGGCAGCGGCGTGGTTGTTGTAGCAGTGGCTCCACACGGGGATGCCGACCATCTTTGCCTCGTCGACCACGGCCTGGATCTCCTCGGAGCAGTAGTGCTGGTCGCGACCGGAGTCCCAGCGCCAGATGCCGCCACCGGTAGCCCAGATCTTGATGGCATCGGGGTTCTCGCGCAGGCGACGACGGACGGCCTTGCGCAGATCCCAAGGACCGTCGACCTGGTCGCCCCAGGGATGGGATTCCTTGTTGAGCTCCTGGGTGCAGTGGTGGGAGTCACCGTGGCCGGCAACGCGGCAGAAGCCGAGGCCGGTGGCCAGAACGCGCGGGCCCTTGAAGACGCCCTTGTCGATGCAGTCACGGATCTGGATACCAAAGCGGCCGATCTCGCAGACGGTGGTGAGGCCATGGGTGAGGCAGTCGTAGGCCTGCTTGACGGCGACGGCCTGCTTCTCGAGGAGCGGCTGCATGACCCAATCGGTGTCATCGTCGGTCAGGTTGCCCGAGAAGTGCAGGTGGGTGTCGATCAGGCCGGGAAGGACGGTCTTGCCGGCGGCGTCGATGACCTCAACGCCCTCGGGAAGGTCCTGCATAGCGCCGGCGTACTCGATCTTGCCGTTGTCGTCGACGAGAACGAGGGAGTTCTCGACCGGCTCGGCACCGGTACCGTCGATGAGCTTGCCGCCAACGATTGCATACTTAGTGGACATGGTTCCTCCTTATGGATCCATATAGTGGGCGAGGCCGTGTTGGGTTAAGGCCTCACAAAGCTACCCAAGTGGTGCCGGGTTCGGTGCGCGGGAGAGAGGATTCCGCGCACCCGATCCGCCCCGGCTAGGCGTTACTTTTTGCGGGAATTGGTGAAAGCCATGAGGGCCAGGCCAATAGCCAACCAGCCGATCACGATGCTCCACTCCACCATGTTGAGGGAGGCGGGAGAGAACGGAATCACGAGCAGGCCGATGATGATGGCACAGGCAGCGATAGCGAGGCCGATGCCAAACTTGCCGCCGGGCACCTCGTAGGGACGAGGCAGGTCGGGCTCGGTGAAGCGCATGCGCAGGCAGGCGAGGGCGACCATACCGCAGGAGAAGATGAAGGCGAGGGCCGACACGTTGGTCAGAGGGATGAGCATGTTCTTGCCCAGGAACGGACCGATGACGGTGATAACGCCCAGAACGACGCAGGCGAGCTTGGGAGCGCCGGACTTGGGGTCGACCTCGGCGAACTTCTCGGGCAGTTGGCCCTTGCGGCCCATGGCGAGCATGATGCGGCTCGTGGCGCCGTAGAAGGAGTTCATCGGGCCCATGGGTCCAAGCGTGGCGATGACGAGCATGGCCAGGTACAGAAGCATGTTGATGCCCTTGAGGCAGGCAAGCGCGGGAACCGGGCTCTTAACAAACTCATGCCAGTCGAGGATGGTGCCGAACGAGTAGATGCAGACCATGTAGAAGCCGCCGGCGGCCAGCAGGGCCAGGGAGATGATCTTGCCGAACTTGTTCCAGTTGAGGCCCTCGGCTGCTTCCTCAGCCTGCTGAGGAATGGTGTCAAAACCGGCGTAGAAGAACGGGGTCAGAACCAGGACCGACACGATGCCGGCGAACAGGCTGGCGCCCTCGGTAGCGGCCTTACCGCCGCCAGCACCGGTGACCTGGGAGAACACGGGCATGGCGTTGTCCGGCGAGCCGGTGAACAGCGAGACGCCCATGGCGAGCAGCATGCCGCAGAGCAGAGCCTTGGTCAGGAAGGCCTGGAGCTTGGCGGCCGAGCTGGCACCGCGGAAGTTGAGGAAGATGACGTAGGCTGCGAAGCCGAGCGCGATCAGCGTCGGGAACAGGTAAACGTCGGCGCCCAGGATGGTGTAGAGCTTGACGGCGCGCAGCCACTCAAGACCGGGCAGGCTGCCGAACATCTCGGACACGAGGGTCGAGATGGCGATGGCCTCCCACGGGCACAGGATGCCGTTGCCCAAAGCCAGGAGCCAACCGGTGATGTAGCTCAGCGTACGGCCAAAGCTACGATCGACATACTCGACGATGCCGCCCGAGATGGGGATAGCAGCCGTGAGCTCACCGAAAACAGCTCCGACGGGCACGAGGAAGATTGCACCCAAGAGGAATGCGATCATAGCGGGAACGGGACCGCCGCCCACGACCATCCAGTCGCCGACCTGCAGAACCCAACCGGTACCGATGATGGCACCGAAACCGATGGTGAAGAAGTTCCAGAGCGAAAGCGTTTTCTTCATGCCGCCGTCACCCTCGACTGCAACTTCTGCGTTCTTGTCCGCCATTGTTCCCCTCCTTTCCTTTTTGACGCCCTTGGCGTCACCCCTTGCGCGGTCTGTTTTGCCGCGCTCTTTTATTTCGTGGCTTTACAATACGGCCTTGGCGCAGCAGCTCCGCTTGTAGCTCGACCGAAGGCAGAACTGCAAAACGAGCGGCGCCGTTTTTGGGACGAACGGCACGGTTTGCCGCTCATTGTTGCCGCCCGTCCGACGGGCGTACGCTCATCGGACGCATATAGAGATGTTTTTGAGGCCGTGTGTTTTGCGCCTTTCGTACCGTTTACCGAGCTTTTGACGCGCAGACCCATTTGTTGCACATCTTTTTTGTAGGATGGACAGGTTATACATGAGACAAGGCGGTACGAATGGCATACGGATACAACGACGGTGATCAACGGCGACAAAGCGTTCGCCTTGCTGGCCGTACCACGCCGACGCCCAGAAGTGCCACGAGCAGCAATCCGCAACGTCCTCAAGAGCAACCCAGGCCTTCGTCTCGGCAGCAGTCAAGCAGAACACGGCAGAGTGGCCGTCTGAGCACGGGCACAAGCGCGCAGCAAGATAGCCGCTTGGGCGCGCGCACTCGACAGCGTCAGGCCGAGGTTACGCAACTGCGCCGCAACGACGCACGTCAGCCCGGCATCCATATCAACCGCTTCTTTTCGCATCCCCAAGGCGGACGCGACGGCAAGCCCTACCGCTCGACATCGCACGTGAATGCCCCTGCCCTGCCGGCTCGTCGGCTCCGCCTCGCACTGTGCTCTATCCTCACCTGTCTGGTCTTTGTGCTTATGAGCTCCTGTATGTCCCACGGCTCGGCCGGTCTCGAACCCACCGCCGAGGACAAGCTGCTCAAGGCCCCCGTCGCGCCCGGTTATTCTTTCGCCTTTTCGACCCCGCGCTCGCAATGGCAAGCCGGCACTATGCCCCATATCTATCAGATCGACCCCGCGTGGTCGGAGCTGCCTTACGCCGGCGGCACCATCCGCCAAAATGCCTGCGGGCCTACGTGCCTCACCATGGTCTATATCTTTAAGACGGGACGCACCGATATGACCCCCGTCGATATGTGTGCGCTTTCCGAGGTGGGCAATTACGCCCCCACCGGTGCAACCGAATGGTCGTTTATGACGAGCGGCGCGTGGCAGTTGGGACTTAACGGAACGGAGCTCCATAACGATCGCGACTCGATGACTCAGGCGCTGCGTTCGGGAGCGCCCGTCATCGCCGCCGTTCGGCCGGGCACCTTTACCAACGTGGGCCACTACATTGTGCTTTACGGTATTGACGACGCCGACCAGATTGAAGTCTTCGATCCCAACTCGGCCAGCCGCAGCGCCCGACGCTGGGGCGTCGTAGAGGTCCTCAACGAAGTCGAAGCCATGTGGGCCTACTACTAGTCGTTGGGGACAGACTTAAATGAGTGGTCTCTGGCTGCCCGGAACTGCTGGCACGGAAAATGCATCCCGCTTTGAAGTTCGATAGCGAGATGCACTTTCCGCGCACGGCCTGTTTGGGAAACTACGTTCCACTTTCCGGCAACATTCCGGGATGCATTTTCCGGTTGAGGCCCTCAAGGGAAACCATGTCCCATGTTGGACGCTCATTCTGGGATGCGCTTTCCGCAGTTGATTGATGCGGGCTTTAAGGACTGTTCCAAGCTGCCGGCAGAAAAGGAACGTCCCCAGGTGCCGGGTTTCCGCAGTCATTGGGGACAGACTTAAATGACTAGTCGTTTAAGAACGTCCAATGACTACCCACAGAATGAGGGTCTCATCGGGGACTAGGTAAATAACAAAAGCCCCCGCGGCCGAAGCGGACCGCGGGGGCAACAGGCTTGCAAGGGTTAACTCAAGTCCTCGCCATTTGATGCAATGACCTTTTGATACCAGCAGAAGCTGTCCTTTCGGTAGCGATCGAACGTGCCTTTGCCCGTATCATCGGCATCGACATAAACAAAGCCATAGCGCTTCTTCATCTGCCCCGTCGAGGCCGATACCAGATCGATACAGCCCCACGGCGTGTATCCCATCAGGTCAACACCGTCCTCGACAATTGCATCGCGTAGCGCAAGAATATGCCTGCGCAGGTAATCAATATGATACGCATCGTGGACTTTGCCGTCTTCCAGCGCATCGAGTCCGCCCACACCGTTCTCAGCGATAAAGAGCGGAAGATGGTAACGATCGTGGTAGCCGGCAAGCGTCACGCGCAAACCCAGCGCATCGATCTGCCATTTCCAGGCAGTCTCTTTATCCTTGAGGTACGGATTGCGCAGCGTCGGGAACACGTTGCCCTCCGCCTTCTCAGCGATCACCTGGTCATCGGCGCACACCAAGCGCGAGCAATAGTACGAGAACGAGATGAAGTCGACGGTATGCTCGGCCAGACACTCCGTATCGCCCGGCTCAAAGGGCACGTAAACACCCTCTTTCTCGAGCGCACGCAGCTTCCAAGTAGGATAGGCGCCCGCAGCCATCACGTCAGTGTAGAAGTAGCGGCCGCGGTCCTCCTCATACGCAAGCCATACGTCCTCGGGCGCACAACGGTACGGATAGGTCGCACCGGCAGCGATCATGCAACCCACCTTGTTTGCGGGATCGATCTTGTGCAGGATCTCGACGGCGCGAGCGCTCGCCATAAACATATGGTGCGAGAACGCCGCGGTCACGGCTGCACGGTCACGCTCATCCTCGAGCGTGACGCCCGCGTTGAGATAGGACAGCGCCACGCTGTTGATCTCGTTGAAGGTGAGCCAATAACGCACGAGGCCCTGGTACGCACGTCCGACGGTCTCGACGTAGTGCGCATACCGCTCGATCATCTCTCGGCTTTGCCATCCACCATAGTGCTCGACCAGAGCCAACGGATAGTCGTAGTGCGACAGCGTCACGAGCGGCTCGATTCCGTGCTCGCGCAGCGCCTCGAATACCTGACGGTAAAACTCCAAGCCCTCACCGTTGGGCTCGGCCTCCATCCCTGTGGGAAAAATACGGCTCCAACAAATTGAAAGACGCAGGCACTTAAAGCCCATCTCGGCAAAGAGCTCGACGTCCTCGCGCCAATGATGGAAGAAGTCGTTGCCCCAACGGCATGGATACAGCCTGTCCGGATCATCCACGGGCTTTTGCCTGCCAAACATCACATCCCAGCGGTCGGGACCCTGTGGAATCAGGTCGGAGTGCGACATACCGCGGCCGCCCTCGTTCCAGCCCCCTTCGGCCTGGTTGGCAGCGAGCGCGCCGCCCCACAAAAAGCCCTCGGGCATACCGACAGCAGACGTTCTGTCAAAGTAACCCATGCTACTCAGTATCCTTGGCAGAAGCTGCCGCGGCGTTCTCCTGCTCCTGTGCCAGGAGCTGGTTGTCGTACACCTTAAAGAACGGGTACCAGACCACAGCCATGACCACGATCAAAACGATCGTAAATACCCAGATGCGCGGGTCGAGGCACTGGATAAAGCCCTGAACGAAGATGGGGAACGTGCCGCTCACCAAGATGTAGAAGTTAGAGACAAGACCCAGTGAGATTGCACCCCAATACAGCAGGGCCGAAATCATACCGCCCAGCACAAACGGAATCATGAGGATCGGGTTGAAGATGATGGGTGCGCCAAAGATCGCGGGCTCGGAGATACGGAAGAAGCTCGGCACGATCGATGCCTTGCCAAATGCCTTAAGCTGCTGCGACTTTGCCCTAAACGCGCAGAGCGCCACAAAAGAGAACGTATTGCCCGTGCCGCCGATGAGGTTGATGACCATCGACATGAGTACCGGGTGGAACTCAAGCGGCTGCCCAGCAGCGTAGAGCGAGGCGTTGGCAGCAAAGGCGGCAAGCGTGACCGGGGCGGTGATGGGCATCACGATCATGTTGCCGTGGACGCCAAAGCACCAAAACAGCAGCGTCATGAAGCAGATAAGCAGTGCGCCGGGCACAGAGTCAACTGCGACGGAAAGCGGGGCAGCGAGCAGCTTCTCGATAACCGAGGGGATGGACAGCGTGGGATCGATCATCTGGATCAGCAGGTTGCCACCAAAGAAGATGAGGATGTTGGCGAGCATAGGCACGATGGCGCCAAAGGTTTCGGACAAAAACGGCGGCACGCCATCGGGCATCTTGATGGTGATGCCCTTGGTCTGGCAGAAGCGCGTGACCTCGACGGAGACCAGGGCAACGATGATGGCAGTAAACAGGCCCTGCGCACCCAGATAGGTGCAGGGGACCGCCTGGAGCACGGACTCATCAGCAAGCTGGTAGTAGGACGACGGCGCCGCGGCGATCAGGAACATCACCAGCGAGGTCATACCGGCGTTAAGCTTGGGCATCTTGTAGGTGCCCGCCAGGTTATAGGCGATTGCGAACGTCACGATCACCGACAGTATGCCCATCGTCATGTTGAACGGGATGAGCAGCGTGAGCTTATTGGCCGTGGCAAAATCGAGCCAAGGGCCAAAGACGGACCAGAACCCGCCCTGCGCCACCAGGTCGGCCGTGACCGGCGGGTTGGCGATGATCATAAAGACGGCAGAGACCAAGATGAAGCTGATCGCGCTCATAAAGCCCTTTTGCATGGAGGCAAAGTGGCGCTCGGTGCCGCAGAAATTGGCAATAGGGGTCAGTTTTTCCTGAAGCAGGGTCATGAACTTTTCCATGGTCGCCTCCTAGCCCAACAGCGACTGGGCGAGTGCCAGCACGTTGGCGGCGTTGCCCATGCCGTAGTCCTGTGCGGGGATGACCGCGGTCGGCTTACCGCTCCCCTGCTTGACGGTGTTGAGCTGGTAGGACACCTGCGGCCCCAAGAGCAGCACGTCATAATCGGCGCAGGTCTCCTGATACTCGCCGATACCCACCGCATCGATATCGAGCTCGATGCCGTTTTGCTCCGCGTATTTCTCGAGTTTCTTCATCAGAATGCTTGTAGACAGGCCAGCTGCGCAAACAAGAAGGATCTTCATAAGGGATTCCCTTCGCATTGATTGGTTGGATAGTCGCCGCACGCCGTTAGGCGTTCTTGGCTGCAGTGCGCTCATACAGGCAGATCAGCTCCTGCACGAGCTCCTGAGCAAGCATGGAGCACATGAGGTGGTCCTGAGCATGGACCAGCAACACATCCACCGACAGATGCTCGCCCGCCGCCTCGGTCGAAAGCAGCTGCGTTTGGATGTGGTGAGCCTTGATTCCCACATCCTTTGACTGCTTCATGAGTTTGGCGGCAGCGTCAAAATCCCCCGCCTTTGCCTTTTCAAGGGCTTCGAAGGCAAGGCTGCGCGCCTCTCCCGCTGCAGCGACCAGCTGAAACGAAACCATCTCGGTTCCCTGATCGTCCATAACGGTCTCCTCTCCCGTGATGTTTGGTTTGTACTTGAATATTCGAAACGCCCATCTCCCACCCGCAATCCTCGAGGTTTATTGCAGGCAGGCAGGGTTTTCGACAAAAGAAGCCTTAAGCCGTATGCGCTTGCACAAGCGCCATCAGCTCATGCCAGGACCGGCGCTCGCGTAAGCGCTCGACCCCCTGGCGGTCCATAAAGATCTCAGCGAGCAGCGAGCTCAAGATCCGCGTCTCATCGCCGCCCGACCGGGCAAACGACACCATAAAGACGATATCGACCTCATGGCCGTATTCGTCCCAAAGAATGGGATGTTCGAGCAGGCCCACGGTAACAAAGGCCTCGGCGCTCAAAGGATGCATCCCATGGGGCATGGCCACCCCATTGCCAAACGAGGTGGCACTCGCGCTCTCGCGCTCGGCAACCTCTTGGGCAAACTGGGCATCGACACGGCCGCTCTCGACGGCGCGCTCGGAGAGATATCGGAGAACGGCCTGCTTCGACGACGCCTCAACGCGGTTGAAGAACAGGGCACGGCTAAAGAAAGCGCTCAGGGAGTCCGATTGCGCAGCGTCATCACTCAGCACCTTGCGGATAGCGTTGACATCGCTCGTCTCCAAGAAGAAATCGGCCTCGCGGACGGGCACAGGCAACTTGACGTTGAGCGGCACCGTTGTGAACACGTAGTCGATGTGCGAAAAGTCGAGCGTTCCCACGCGGCCGACGTCGCATGTCTCAATCGACTCGATATACATACCAAACTGCTTGCGGTACTGGTGCTCGAGCATACGGGCGCTTCCCGCTCCCGAGGCGCACACGATCAGGATGCGTTTGCGACGCGGCTGGTCGGCTTGCTGCTCGAGGGCCAGGGCAAATGCCATGGCGATGTAGCCGAGCTCCTCATCAGAGGGCTGGCTGCCAAAATGACGCTCGAGTACCTGCGAGGTGCCGGCCGCCATCGAATAGGCCAACGGAAACCTCGTCTTGATATCGGGCAGCATGGGGTTATCCATATGCATGTGATATTCAAGGCGATAGCCCAGAGGGCCAATATGCCGAGCAAGGTTCATGCGAAGTTCAAGATCGCTGCTAAAGTCAAACCTAAACTCATCGTTGACCGCACATACCATCTCGGAAGCGATCTCCCACATCTCGTCCGAGATAACGGCCGAGCCCTTCTCGGGCACGCCCGTGCCCCTGCCGAGCAAATGGATTGCGATAAAGGCAACCTCTTCTCGGGGCATGCTCACGCCCAGGGCATCCTTGATGTTTGCGGCAATCTGGAAAGCCGCAGCGTATTCGCGCGTTCCCTCCAGCTTTAAAACGTCCGATTCTGCAGCCGGGACATAGCAGCCCTGCTCGATGCGGCCAAGAGCGATGTAAAGATGCATGATGAGATTGCGGGATGCCAGCGAGCTCACCGTGACGGGCGAGGCAGTCAGGGCATCGTCCACACATGCGGCGATGGCCCGCAGGCGCTCGGCGAGCTCTGCATCGTCGGTGTCGGGCAACACGGGCCTCACCAGCGAGGCCAGACACAGACGCCGTTGCGACTCCCCACCCGCAACGCGGATTCCATAGCGAGGGCGCTTTTCGAGCGTCAAGTCAAATTGGGCGAGTTTCTGCTCTACCAGACGCATGTCATTGGACAGAGTTCGCGCCGAAACGTAGAGTAAATCCGCATACTCCTCAATCGTCACCCACTGGGACCGCATGAGAAGGTCGTTAAGAAGGAAGGACACACGGCCGTCGCGCGTATCAGGAATGCCCGGATGGGCCAGAGCCGCACCGTCTAGCAAGCGAGCAAGCTCATCTGCATGTGCAACATCGATACGATATTGCCCTTTGCTGCCAACGATGCGTGCAACCCCCGCAAGCTTGTCGTTTGCGCGATGGATATAGTTTCTCACGGCGCGCTCGCTTACCTCGAGACGCTTGGCAAGCACCGCGACAGCGACAGGCTGAGCGTCCTCGATCATATTTACAAGCTGCTTGACGAGAGCATCCATGTCCTCCTCCTTTCCCTGCGTCTAGTCTAACGCGGTAAAGAATGACACTCCACGTCGCGCTCGTTCCGCCAACGCGGAACAGGTTGCGGGGAGTCCAGCTGAACTTATAGGGAGCACGGAGAGAGGGCCCGAAAGCAATGCGTCGGTGTGAGATGCGCTTTCCGCAGTCATTGGGGACAGATTTAAATTAGTAGTCATTGAGGACGTTCTTGTTTGACTAGTCGTTTAAGAACGTCCCCAATGACTACCCACCCATCGGGGACTAGGTGAATAGCAAAAGCCCCGCAGTCGGAGCGGACTGCGGGGCTCATGAAGAGAGGCTAGTTTGTGGGCGCTTTGCCTGGCGCCCACAAGAGAGTCAGCAGAGTAGAGACTACTCGTGGATGCGGGTACCGGAGAGGCCGGCCATGGTCTCGGCGGCCTTGTCCAGAGCGCCGATGATGCAGGTACGACCCTTGCGGGAACGCGCGAACTTGATGGCAGCGCGGACCTTGGGCTCCATGGAACCCTTGCCGAACTGGCCCTCGTCGGCAAGGCGCTCGGCCTCGTCGGCGGTGATGTCCTCGAGCTCCTCCTGGTTGGGCTTGCCAAAGTTGATGGCGACATGCTCAACGGCGGTCAGCAGGAACAGAACGTCGGCGTCGCAGTCCTCGGCCAGCAGCTCGCCGCCCAGGTCCTTGTCGATGACGGCGGGAACGCCCTTGTAGCAGCCCTTGTTCTCGTAGTCGCGGACGACGGGGATGCCGCCGCCACCGCAGGCGATGACGATGAACTCGTTGTCGAGCAGGTTGAGGATGGAGTCAGCCTCGACGATCTTCTTGGGATCGGGGGAAGCGACGACGCGACGCCAGCCGCGGCCGGAATCCTCGACGAAGACCTTGGAGGGATCCTCGGCCATGAACTCCTTGGCCTGCTCCTCGGTGTAGAAGGGGCCGATCGGCTTGGTCGGGTTCTTGAACGCGGGATCGTCGGGGTCGCACTCGATCTGGGTGACGACGGTGGCGGCGTGCCAACGCTTATAGCGCTTGTGCATCTCGCGGCCGATGCCCTGCTGCAGGTGATAACCAATGTAGCCCTGGGACATGGCGCCGCACTCGGGCAGCGGCATCTCGGGGGTACCGATGGCATCGTGGGCAGCGGCGAAGGCGTTCTGGATCATACCGACCTGCGGGCCGTTGCCGTGGGTGATGATGATCTCGTTGCCCTGCTCGATGAGGCCGAGGAGGGCATGGGCGGTGTTGCTCACGGCCTCGATCTGCTCGACGGGGTTGTTGCCGAGGGCGTTGCCGCCAAGGGCGACGACAATACGATCGGGCTTGCCAAGAGGCTTAGACATTGCTGGAATCCTTTCTGTAAAAAGCCTACAACCCATTAATAACCCGCGTCCGTGCGATACGCGAGTATATTAAGGTTTATATTCTTTTTATCGCTCATTTTATTCATTTTGAAAATAGCGGAACGGTGAACGGTCGTTTTTATCCGCTCAGCGTACAGAACCCCAGCTCAAGCATATCTACGCCATTTACGTGCAACTTTATTTTAATAGAGCAGGGATTAGACCAGATTATGCAAACTACATCTCTGCTAAACACAAAACGGACAGCGCAATATCTTACTCGCACTATACGAGATTCTATACATTAATAAGACGAGTATGCACCCCTGCAAAAACATAAGGCTTTTCATTCAGCATAAGGAATAAAGATGAGCTCCAAAAAGGCAACCAGCCCCAAAGCACGGGGATAGAAGGCAGCAACAGCCAAAACCTCCATCCATCCCCAAAGTGGCGCGAGGTTTCGCGGCAAAGCCGCGAAACAGCGAAGGGGACAAAAGGCCTCCTCAACCACGTCCTTCATTCAGCCCCACAATCCGAGGACGTAGTCGTAGCAGGATCTGAGGGCTGACCTTCGCGGACACTCCGCAGGACGAAAGAACCCCCGCCGCACGTAGTGTGAACTGCACCCCAAAACTTGGACGGCTTAAATAAGAACTACGCCGCAAGGGACT
>UQIG01000034.1 GCA_900541135.1 uncultured Collinsella sp. | reverse complement strand
GTCCCTTGCGGCGTAGTTCTTATTTAAGCCGTCCAAGTTTTGGGGTGCAGTTCAATTTGGGACGGGGCTTTTTTAGCTACCCCTATATGCCGACTGATCGTTATCCCAGCTCCAGATGATTCATCGGCAGTCAAAGGATAGCTAAAAAAGCCCCGTCCCAAATTGACTGCTCCACAACGATCATGAGCGGCCGTTGGGAAAGCGCGTCCCGGTCTCAGAGCAAATTCCGGGTCGCAGTTTCCGCTTGAGGCGCCATCCGGAAACTACGTCCCAGTCTGAGCGCGGATTCCGGGATGGACTTTCCGCCTGGGCCGCCATTGGGAAAGCACGTCCCACTCTGCGTCACTGAGGCGTTTTCTTTACGCTCGCGCCCTGCACGGAGTTCGATTCTCCGCGGTACGGGGGGATCCGTTGATGCGGCGCATGGCCGGCTGAGATTCGATAAACATCGCATCCATATTGAGCTGATAGTTTGCGCGGAGAATCCGCGTGTTCGCTTCGCGAACCCGCACCGGCTTCGGCCGGCTGCCGCCGTCCTCGCCCGCGGGCTAAAAACGCTTCCGCGTTTTCTTTACGCTCGCGCCCTGCACAGAGTTCGATTCTCCGCGGTACGGACTAGAAATAAAAAGGCAGGCAGATACGAATATCTACCTGCCTGTGACTTATGGTGGAGGCGCGGAGAATCGAACTCCGGTCCACGAAAGCCCCCTGATTGGCATCTCCAAGCTCAGTCGCTGGTTTAGTCTCGGGCGCTTTGCGCGCAGCGACACGCTCGCGGCGTCCTAACCGGTTCGGTCTTAGCCTGCGCCATACCGATTACGTGCGCGGGAGCATTCCCCTAAAATGACGTCGCGCCGGTGTCGGGGAAATCACCGGGTTGACGCGCCGCTATAAACTAAGCAGCGAGAGCCATAGGCTCAAAAGAAGAGTTGTTGTCAATTCAATTTGACGGTACCCCTGTTTAACGAGGCGAGGAGACCTCGGCTTGCTTCCTCTCTCAGAGCTATCGTGTCGAAACCAGTCGCCCCCGAATGTCGGGAAAGTCTGGATGGCATTGGGCACGAGCACCCAACACCCGTCGACTTTTCAAGGAACATGCGGGGCGAGCCCCGCTTGTGGAGTGTTATCTTACCACGTTCTGAAAGCGGACAGCTGTTCTATGCACGAGCTGTGAAGACCCTAATGTGCACCATACTTCGCACTTTTGCTACCGAACGCGTCACGTATATTTTCGCCAAGCAAAATTGACCCGTCGAAAGGACCGTTATGGATACCAAGCAGCAACTCGTCAATGCCCTCGCAGGCCTGGGCTCAACCATTACCGAAGCCATGGATGTCATCGAAGGCTTTGTCCCCTGTGGACATCCCGCCCTCACGGTATCGAACGCACTCGTCGCGCTGGACGCTGACGATGATGCAGCTCTCGCCCAGCAGCTTGAGACCGTCGAGGGCTTTATCGACCACGTGAGCAAGAACCGCGGCGTGACCGCCTACCACGGCATCGAGGTCGAGCTCGCGGGTCCCAAAGCCGATCTGCTCGCAGCAATCCGCGAGGTAGGCGCCCTTATGCAGACCGCAGGCGTCAAGAACACCCAGGTCAACGAGTGGGTCTACCGCAGCCTGGCAGCACTAAACGATTCCGACGAAAAGGCAGCCGAGCAGCTCGCAGAAAGTCCCGCCATTAAGGCCGAGCTTTTGTAAATAGCAGACGCGGGTCCCTTGGCGCATCGTCGTCCAAGAGGCCCGCAAACAGTTCGCGTCAACCGATAGCCACGCCACCACGTTCGGCCAAGGCCAAAATCGGCATCATCTGGCGCGGGGTCTTTGCTGCAAGATCGGCATGTTCGAGCAGTTTGCGATCGTTGGTCACCAAGTAATCGACCTGCGCGCGCTTGCACGCGGCGAGTACCAAGTTGTCCTCGTAATCACGATGGAGCGTCAGATATTTGTCGGCTAGCCACAGATCGGATGCATCAGCACCCACGGCCATAGCGTTTTCGGTCATGTTCCGGACAAACGCCAGCGCCGCATCGCCAATTGCACGGGCAGAAGCCTCGTCGAGTGCTCCCCCGCTGGCAAGAACGCTACGCTTCAGCTCGTGTTGGACAACGTACAGCACGTCCTTGGCAATATGCACCGGAAAGAGCAGCAACGCCCCCGTCTCCGTCGCCTGCCCAATAAACGCACGCGCGGCAAGCGACTCGGCATGGTCAACACAAAACGAATCAACCCATACGTTGGCGTCCACCATGATCTTGAGAGGCGCCCCACTCACTGGATCATCCCCTTTTGGCGATAATGCTCATCCATGGCTTCGGAATAGATTGTGTCCCAACCGCGATCGTCGGATACAGGCGACGCAGCGATGCCCATATCTGCATAAAGCCGGTCTGCCGCTGCCCATGATGCGGCGAACGGAGTATCGGGCGCGACGGTCTGCTGCCGGTCGTCGACGGCCGCAAGCACTTCCTCGCACTGCCCGCCACCCTGCGCGACCTTGGCCACCACCTTTTTGATGAGCTCGGGCAGTGACCCGCCCGAAAGCCGCAGTGCCTCCTCGGCACGGTTCTTGACCTGGCGATCCACGCGAACGTTCACCTGCGCCATGCCGCTAACAGCACCCACGTCGATCCCGCTCCCTTCAAATGCTAGCACCGCTAGCAACACTATATAGAGAAGCTAGCAAATGGTCAAATGCAAAAGGCCTGCGCCCAGACGACACCGATGCCGTCTGGGCGCAGGCCAGATAACGTGGGCGAACACGTCCGCTAGCGCAGGTAAGCCTTTGCGTTGCCCAGGCTGTAGGCGATCGTTGAGCCGTTGTGCAGCAGCGACGACGCCTGCGGAGTAATCATGCCGGTAATACCCAATGCCAACAGCGCCGAGTTGGTGAGCATCACCTTGGAATACGAACTCGTCAGACGGTCGATAAGCCCCTGACTCATGCGGCGCAGGCGCACGATCGCGGCAAGATCCGTATCGGTCAGGATGATATCGGCGACCTCCTTGGCGATGTCGCTTCCACCGCCCATTGCCAGCCCCACGTCGGCCAAACCGAGCGCCGGCGAATCGTTGACGCCGTCGCCCACCATGGCAACGTGGCGCCCCTCGCCCTTAATGCGCTCAACATACGCGTACTTGTCCTCGGGCAGCAGCTCGGCCTTAAACTCGTCGACACCTGCCTCGCGAGCAATACGCTCGGCCGTGCGCTCCGAGTCGCCCGTGAGCATGACCACGTGCTTAACGCCCAACGCGTGCAAGTCGGCGATGGCCTCGCGGACCCCGGCCTTGAGCGGGTCCTCGATACCGAGCACGCCCACAACGGTGCCATCGACCGCCAGATACAGCGGCGACAGGCCCTGCATCTGGGACTCGATTTGCTCCTTAATGTCGGACTCGAGCTGCGCGCTCTCGTCCTCGAATACAAAGTGCGCGGAACCGATGATGGCGCGACGCCCTTCAATGGACGAAGCGATGCCGTGCGCCACAATATACTCGACAGCAGCGTGGCGCTCGCGGTGCTCGAGCCCACGCTCGTGAGCAGCGTTGACCACGGCACGCGCCACCGGATGCGGGAAATGCTCCTCCAAGCAAGCGGAAAGACGCAGGACTTCGTCCTCGCTCCAGCCATCGGTGGTCAGCACGCAAGCCAAGCGTGGCTGCGCCTCGGTCAGCGTGCCGGTCTTATCAAACACAATGGTATCGGCCTTGGCAAACGACTCAAAGTACTTCGCGCCCTTAACCATGACGCCCATCTTGGCAGCATCGCTCATGGCGGTCATGACGGCAACGGAACCCGTGAGCTTGAGTGCACACGAGTAGTCGACCATCAGCGCCGCCGAGGTCTTGATAAGGCTGCGCGTGGTGAGTGCGACCAGACCCGCAAGCAGGAAGTTCCACGGCACAATCTTGTTGGCGAGGTCTTCCATGTGCGACTGGCCCTCGGACTTGAGCGAGTCGGCCGTCTGCACGAGCGAGACGATCGAGCGCAGCTTGGTCTGCGCCGTATTGGCGCGCACGCGCACCAGGATGCTGCCGTCTTCCACGACGGTGCCGGCGAACACGTCGTCGCCCACGCTGCGCTCGACGGCCAGCGGCTCGCCGGTCAGGGTCGCCTGGTTGACCATGGCGCTCCCCTGCTCGACCACGCCATCGATGCAGATGGACATGCCGGTGCGCACGGCGACCAGATCGCCGGGCTCAAGCTCGGTCGCGGCAACGCTTACCTCGGTGTCGCCGACGACCTTTTGCGCCTTGTCGGGCACATCGAGCAGAGAGTTGATGAGCTCGTTTTCGCTCATGGCGCGCGTGTAGTCCTCGAGCAGCTCGCCCACGTTGAGCAGGAACATCGTCTGGCCCGCGGTGTCAACATCACGCTTGACGAACGAGATGCCGATGGCCGAAGCGTCGAGCACGGGAACGGTCAGGCGCGGCTGAGCCAGCTCATGAAGGGCGGCACGCAAAAATGCCATGTAACCGGCCACGACAAACACCGCACGCAAAGGCGTCGGCAAGAACCAGCGGCGCGCGTAGTGGGCGCCGATAAGTGTGGCAAGATCCATGACGAGCTTGTGCTTGCGTGGCTCGAGTTGCATCACGTAGCCCGACTTGGCATCGGCGATAGCTTGAGCATCGAGTGCGCCCAAGGCGTCGAGCACGCTCGCGCGGCGCGGCTCGTCGTACTCCAGCGCCATCTGGCCAATGCGGCCATAAACGCGCACCTTGTGCACGCCGTCGATATCGCCGCTGAGCTTAAGAAGTGCGTCGAGATCGCTCTCTGGCACAGGACCCGCCAATTGAAGACGGGTCCTGCCAGGGATCTCGCTAATAATCGAGAATCTCATAATTTGTGCCTGAGAGCGTTACTCGGCTGCCTCGTCAGCAGCGGCCTCGCTCTGGGTGATGTAAGCAGCCTCGGCAACCATGTCGTCGACATTAGCCTTGGCCTGCTCGACCATGTCCTGGTAGCCGTTCTTGATGCGCATGCCGCACGCGATACCCTGCACGCAGGCATTCTTTACCGGAGCGCTGGTAAGCAGCTTGATGCCGGCCGTGCCAAGCAGAAAACCGCCACCGACAAGCAGGGTGTTAAACGTCGACTTCTTCATGTTGCTTCTCCCTTTTGCCGCACAAGCGCGGCATGGTGCCTTAGCACCCGAGTTCATTAGTTTGCTCGAGCACGCTTTTGAGACTAGTTTAGTCGAACTATTATGGTCAACCAAAGTTAACCTTTGGAAATCTTGCTCCCCTTTCCTAAAGCTGCCAGGCAGCCGCCTCCTTTTGCAGTGCGACCATACGGGCAAATTCTCCACCTGCCGCCTTGAGCTGCGCCGGAGTGCCCTGCTCGGCAATCACACCATCCTTGAGTACAACGATTTTGTCGGCATTTTCCACCGTACGCATACGGTGGGCAATAACGATAACCGTCTTACCTGCGAGCAGACGGGAGAGCGCCTGCTGTACCACGGTCTCGTTCTCCACATCCAAGCTCGCCGTCGCCTCGTCCAACAGCACGATGGGCGCGTCTTTGAGCAGCGCACGGGCGATAGAGATGCGCTGGCGCTCGCCGCCGGACAGCTTGGAGCCGTTCTCGCCGATCATGGTGTCGTAGCCCTGCGGCATGCGGATCACAAACTCGTCGCAGTTGGCGGCACGCGCGGCCGCAAGCACTTCTTCATCGGTGGCATCACGACGCCCGAGGCGGATGTTTCCCATCACCGTGTCGTCAAAGAGCAGCACGTCTTGGAACACGATGGCGTAGTCGCGCAGCAGCACCTCGGGATCAACGCCCGCAACATCCACGCCACCCACGGTGACTGTGCCTTCGGTGGCATCCCAAAAGCGCGCGGCCAGGCGGCTCACCGTAGACTTACCGGAACCCGAAGGACCGACCAGCGCCGTAACTTCGCCTTCCTTGGCGGTAAAGCTCACATCGGTAAGAACTTTCTCGCCGGCACGGCCGTCCTCGCCCGCACCATAGCCAAATGCCACGTGATCGAACACCACATCGTGGCCCACGGGCTCAAATTTCTCGCTGCCCCGCGCCACGGGCTCTTCCATGATGGAACGCATGCGCTTGGCAGAGGACTCGGCGGCAAACAGCTCGGACATTAACATTAACGCCTGATCAAAGGGCGCATAGATACGGCTCACCATAAGCAGGAAGGCAAACATCACCAAAAAGTCGACCTGCCCGGAGGCGACCACCGCGGCGCCCGTGACCAGCGTGGTGGCAATGCCCAGACGCAGGATGACAAAGGCGGAGTTGACCAAAAGCCCGTTAGCGAGCTCGCCCTTGGTGGTCTCGCGCTCCTCGGCATCGATCACGGCGTTGAGTCCCTCAAGATAATGGGCCTCCTGGTTGGTGGCGCGGATCTCGCGAACGCAGTCGAGCGTCTCTTGAATAGCCTCGGTAACCTTGACCTTCTCGGCACGCACGCGATCAAACACCGGAGTCATGGGGCCGCGTGTTAGATACAGCACGGCAAAGGCCACGGGAACGCTCCAAAACGCCGCGATCGCCAGCTGCCAGCAAAAGAACAGCGATGCCACGAAGACAATGGCGCTTGCGATGATGGCACCCCAAAGCTCTCCCAGCACGTGGCTGTAGGCGTGCTCCATGGCCTGGACGTCGCCCATGATAGTCTCGGTTAAATCGGCCAGATCACGACGACCAAAAAACGACAGCGGCAGTTTGCGCAAGCGCTCGGCGATCTCCATACGCTGCTTGCCGCACTCCTCGTAAAAGATGCAGTAAGTGTAGTAATACTGCTGCCAGTTAGAGGCAAAGAGCAACACGAAAAAGACCAGGAGGCCGCCCACGATCGGCAGGGCATCCGGCAGGTCAGCCCCGCTGGCGAGATGCTCAACAAAGCCGGCCATGACCAGGAATAAAAAGCCCATGCCGGCCATGGTAATGAGATTGGTGAGCGTGGTCCAGAAAATGCCGCGTTTTACGCCGACGACGCCTTTATCGGATAGGAAATACTTCTTTTGGAATGAGGCGAACATTTAGGCCTCGCCTCCCTTCGTGACGGCGGCATCCGCGGCTGCAGCAGTAATCTTCCAGCTCGCGGCCTGCTCGTACTCAGCCCACATCTTGGCATACAGGCCGTTTTGGGACAGCAACTCGGCATGGGTACCCGACTCCTGCACGCTGCCCTGGTTGAGCACCACGATTTGGTCTGCGCCCACCACGGTCGAAAGCCGGTGCGCAATCATAATGACCGTGCGGCCCGCCGCTAGCTTGCTAAAGGCGCGCTGGATGAGCGCCTCGTTCTCGGGATCGGCAAACGCCGTGGCCTCGTCGAGCACCACGATAGGCGCATCTTTAAGGATCGCGCGGGCGAGTGCCACGCGCTGGACCTCGCCGCCCGAAAGATATGCCCCGCCGGCACCGAGCATGGTATTGATGCCCTGTGGGAGCTTGGCCACAATGTCGTCGCACTGAGCTGCGGAGAGGGCCGCACGCACTTCGTCGTCAGTGGCCGTAGGCCTGGAGGCGCGCACGTTATCGGCAAGTGTTTGCCGGAACAGCTGGTTGGTCTGGAACACGAAGGCGACCTGGTCCATAAGCTCGTGCGGATCCATATCGCGAACGTCCACACCGCCTACGAGCACTCGACCCGAGGAAACATCCCAAAAACGCGAGATCAGGCTTGCGCAGGTTGACTTACCGCCACCCGAGGGACCCACCAGGGCGAGGGTACTACCCGCGGAAACGCTAAAACTCACATGGGTGACAGCAGGTGCTTCGGCGCCCTCGTACGTAAAGCTCACGTCCTCAAATCGCACGTCGCCGCCGGCAGGGTGCTTGGGTTGGGCGGACACGGAGAGCTGCTTGGAATCCATGACGCTTCGAATACGAGCCAGCGAATCGGCACTCATCTGAGAGGCCTCGCCCACAAACATGAGCTTGGTCATGGCCGTCGGTACCACGGCCGAAAATATCGCGTAAAACGTGAAGTTGGCCATAAAATGCGCGAAGTCCGTCTCGCCCGGCGCCAACAGCAACGCCACGGGCAACAGGAATGCCACGAGGCCGTTGAGCGTGGTAAGGTTGAGTACCTGCGGACCTCGGCAGAACGTGCCCGCATAGTTTTGTGCCATGTCGGCGTATTCGGCGATCGCATCGTGGAAGGCCTTAAAGGAGTAGACCGTCTGCTGAAACACCTTGACCACGGGAATACCGCGTACGTATTCGGTGCCGGTCTTGTTCATCTTGACCAGCGCGCCCATGTAGGCCTTCATGAACTCGGCGCCTTTGCCGCTCATCATGGTGGCCATGGCGCCAAACGAAACGACGACCGAGATAAGGCATGCCGCGCCCAAGCGCCAATCGAGGGCGAAAAGCAGCACGAGCAAGCCCGCGACCATGGCGACGGCGCCTGCGATATCGGGCAGCATGTGTGCGAGCAAAGTCTCGGTGGAGGCGGCGCATCCGTCTACAATACGGCGCAGCTCACCGGTGGCGTGCGTGTCAAAGTAGCCAAGCGGCAGCTTAAGCAGGTGCTCGCTCGTAGTCTTGCGGATATTGGACGCGCAGCGAAACGCGGACAGATGCGTGCACATGAGCCCCACGAAATAAGCTACGATGCTTGCCAGCGCAAACCCCACGGCCCACCAGCCATACATCGCGATGTCGCAAGCTTCGCTCCAGTTAGGTGCCACGGCGATCAAATCGCGCGCGACAAGCCAAATGCACACGTACGGGCCAAAGCTCAGCAGCTGCGAGAGCGCCGAGAGCGCCATGCCCAAATACGTTAGGAATTTACGGTCGCCGGCATATGCAAGCAGCTCGCCGATACCGCCGCCTTCCCTTTTTGATCCCTTTGCCATGAGATGCCTTTCTAACGGCTTGAGAGTTAACCGTAATCAACTTATCATTGATGTGTTAGCCATGGCTCACAATCGAGCCAGGCGTGGACGTTTCTGTAAAGGAAAGGGACGCTTTTGCAAATACGGCGGGCAGCGACCGACATAACCGAGCTCTACGCACCGCAATTTGAGCAGTTTGGCCTGGAGCTTACCGGCAAGGGCGCCGTCTTTACCGGCGAGGTGGCAAACGACCGGGCGCACGGCCGCGCATGGATCATGCCCCTCTCCCCCACCTGCATCGTCATGGAGCATTTCATCACCCCGACGCACGATATGTACCTGGCCGAATACACACCCGAGCCATACGCCTGCGTGAGCGAAGTCAGCGCGCCCACACTTACATGCATGCCCGAGGCTGGCATAACGCCCGCGAACCTCAAACCATTGCATGGACCGTGGCCAAACAATGCCGTTTGCAGCTTTATCCAAGATAACTGTGGCGAGGAATTAAGCCCGCTGTTTGCGGGGGAGCTCTATCACTCGCGCTCGGTGCTCTTTTTGCCTGGATATTTTGACGAACTGGAGCACCGCTATCCCACCGAGTTCGCGGGAATCTTTGAGGCGTTTGCCGAGCCATGGCACGAGGAAGCGACGTCTGCCATCTGCCACACGCTGCGCCGGATTAACGAGGACCGCGCCCGCACCGTAGGCGGACACGTCTATATGCAGGGCATCGTGGAGACCATGGTCGCGGAGCTCGCCTGTTCGCATGCGGCCCACAAGCAGGCGCGGCAGGCGGCAGACACACGCGTCAGCATAACCATTGCCGAAGAAGCAACGGCAATGATAGAGCGCGCGCTCGACAAAGGCAGACGTGTGGGTATCAACGAGGTGGCCGAGAGGCTCTACACAAGCCGCTCCAAACTATGCGCCACCTTTAAGGCCCAAACTGGCGAGTCCCTGGGCGCCTACATTCGCAGACGCCGTATGGAGCGAGCACAGGACCTTTTGGCAGACAGCTCGCTCACGATAGCGCAGGTGGCAGAGCGTCTAGGCTACCCTCAGCAGGCCGCCTTCACCCAAGCCTTCAAACAATACACCGGCATGACACCCACGGCTTGGCGAAGCAAGCATCGCTAGGGCCCAAGCTCCCTGGCCGTAACGGAGCGATTAATTAGCCGCCGCCCGTCAGCTCACCCAGGATCTAAACGTCAAGATGCGCACAATCAAGCGCCTTTTTGATAAGAGGGACAGATCGATCAGCCAAATACAACGGAATGTTGAGCACCCCGTCGTCGAGCTTTAGGTTCTTAAGTGAGTAGCGGACCCTCAATGGAGTCGTCTCCGCATGCTTGTCGGCATAGTACTTAAGGCTCTTGGAATGAACGACCTCTCCCGATTTGACCTCGACGGGAACGATTTCGTTTCCGACTTGAATCAAAAAATCGACTTCGTGCTTCGGCTTCTCGTTTGTCCAATAACGCGGAGCAGCATCTAACTGTGAAAGTAATGCCTGAAGCACATAGTTCTCGGCGAACGAACCTTTGAACTCCGAAAATAGCGCATCCGAGATGGCAAAAGCGGACGCATCCAGCCTTGCCATGCGGCGCAGCAAGCCGACATCAAGACAGTAGACTTTAAATGCCTTGAGGTCATCGTACGCAGAGAGCGGCACACCACCGGCAGCATTAAGGCGAACCGCCGTGATGAGCCCAGCATCGGCAAGCCATTCCAGAGCATCCTCGTATTCTCGAGCACGAGCCCCCTCGCGTACCGCACCCCAAACGAACTTTTTGTTCTCGCGCGCCAATTGAGCTGGAATCGAGTTCCATATTTGCGAAAGCTTGGCGAACTGCGCACGGCCACCATGCTTGGCAAAATCGCGCTCGTAGGAATCCAAGAGATCAGACAACACCTTATCGACCTGAACGATATCGCCCGTCTCCGCCCACCGGCCAAGAGCCTCTGGCATGCCGCCGCATGCAAAATAACGACGAAGATGCTCGACGAGACGGACATGGAAGAAATCGGGCACTGTCTCGATCTGATCCAGGCCGCCAAGGTATTCGTCGTAGTTTGCAGCGCCCTCGGCTTTCAGAAACTCGGAAAAGCTCATGGGGCGCATCTCCATGAACTCGACCTTTCCCACCGGAAAAGCGCTGGTCTCACGGGACAAGCGAACGCCCAACAAAGACCCTGCGCATGCGACGTGATACTCGGGGGCCTCGTCACAGAAGTATTTAAGGGCGCCGACTGCAGAAGGACAATCCTGGATCTCATCAATAATAAGCAGCGTTTTGCCGGGATCGATAGGCTGTCCAAGTGCCAGGGAAAGATTTGAGATGATCCGTCGAGGATCGCGCGTACCTTCGAAAAACTGAGCGTACTCGCTCTGTACCCCAGGTGACGGCTCCTCGAGCGTCAGATACACAAAATTGATGTACGAGGTTCGGCCGAACTCCTTAAGCGCCCACGTCTTTCCAACCTGGCGCGCCCCCTTAAGGATAAGCGGCTTACGATATTCTGACGCTTTCCAAGCGTTAAGCTTGGCAATGATATCTCGCTGCATGGACGAACCTCCCGCAAAGAAACTTCCGTAAACGTGATATTTCCCACATTTTACCCTAGGTAAAACGTGACATTTATCACATTTACGGAAGTTTTAAGCTCATTTCGCCACACTCTCATCACATTTATTGCAATGTGACAAAGGGACAGTCCCTTTGTCACCCGCACAAAATGGACGCGCCAACGGCGCGCCCATTCACTCTATTTATATCAGCCCGGCTGACCCGAACGGCCGAGTCGTCACGGAACCGAGGGGCCGGGCGCAGGGCCTTGCCTCTCAATGAGTTCCGCACGAACAGGAGGCGCCAGTGGCGCCTCCGTCGTGAGTCAGGACTGTCCGAAATTGAGAGGCAAGGCCCTGCGCCCGGCCCCTCGGTTCCCGCTTACGAGAGCGCCGTTCTCAGCAACTCGTTGAAGAGCTTCGGATTGCCCTTGCCACGGCTCGCCTTCATGCACTGACCCACCAAAAAGCCTATGACCTTCTGGTTGCCGTCACGATACTGCTGCGCCTGATCGGCACAGTTTGCCAGCACCTCGTCCACAATCGGCTGCAGCGCGCCGGCATCGCTCACCTGACGCATGCCGCGCTCGTCGACGATCTTGTTGGGGTCATCACCGGTCTGGGCCATGGCCTCAAAGACCTCGTGCGCCTGGTTGGAGCTGATGGCATCGGTCGCCAGCAACTTGGCAAGAGCTGCCACCTGAGCCGGCGCGATGCCGGACTCGGCCAGCGAGACGCCCGCGCCCTTAAGGTAGGCGATCATCTCGTTCACCAGCAGGTTTGCGACCGTCTGGGCCTCCTTGCCAGCCATACCGGCAGCGGCAGCCTCAAAGAACTCGGCAAACTCGGGGTCACCGGCGATCTGCTCGGCATCGGCCGCCTTAATGCCAAAGTCGGCCTCAAAACGGGCGCGCTTGGCATCGGGCAGCTCGGGAATCTCGCCACGGCAGCGGTCGATGAATTCGTCGTCCAGGTCAAACGGCACCAGGTCGGGATCGGGGAACAGACGATAGTCGTCGGCCGTCTCCTTCACACGCATGACTACGGTGCGTTTGCGGCTGGGCTCCCAGTGACGGGTCTCCTGGTAGATAATGCCGCCCTCCTCGAGCACCTCGGCCTGGCGGCAAATCTCGTAGGCAAGGCCGTCATGCAGGCTCTTAAACGAGTTGAGGTTCTTAAGCTCGGTCTTGGTACCCAGCTTGGTCTCGCCACGGCGGCGCAGCGACACGTTGCCGTCGCAGCGCATGGAGCCCTTCTCCATGGAGCAGTCCGAAATGCCCAGCGTCACAAAGATACGACGGAGCTTCTCCATAAACAGGCGAGCCTCCTCAGGCGTGCGCAGGTCGGGCTCGGTGACGAGCTCAATCAGCGGCGTGCCGCAGCGGTTGTAGTCGACGAGTGACTCAGCCGCGGCGGTAATGCGGCCCTCGGCACCTCCCACGTGCACCATCTTGGCGGCGTCCTCCTCCATGTGGATGCGCAGGATGCGAATGGGCACCGTGTAGGAACCGTCCTCGCGACGCTCGGGCATCTGCAGGTTGGACGCATCGTAGCTGGCCAGGTGACCGGCGCGCTGGTTACCCTCGCGCATGGTCGACGTCATGGACGTGGACAGGCCCTCGGCGTTGGCCGAGGCGCTCGCCAGGCTCTGAGCCTCGGCCTCGCCAAACGCGCAGTCGGGGCGCTCGGCGGCACCGCGACCGGTCACGTCCAGGTCCAGGTGACCGTACATGGCAAAGGCGACCGGACCCTGCGTGGTCTGGAAGTTCTTGGCCATGTCGGGATAGAAGTAGTGCTTGCGGTAGAACATCGAGTGGCGCTGGATCTCGCAGTTGGTGGCGAGACCGGCCTTGACGATGCTCTCGATGGCGCGCTTGTTGGGAACCGGCAGGGCGCCGGGCAGGCCCAGGCACACCGGGCACACGTTGGCGTTGGGCTCGTCATCGTGGCTGAGCTTGCAGTTGCAGAACATCTTGGTATCGAGTGCGGTGAGCTCGGTATGGATCTCCAGGCCGATCACGGCCTCCCAATCCTGCAGGACCTCGGAAAGCTCCTTCATTACAGCTCGCCTCCCTTCCCGGCAAAATCGGGCGCGACGGAAAGCGCGGGCGCACCCGTGGCGGCATCGGCAAAGCCGCGCTCCAGAGCGCGGGCAAACATGAGCAGCTGACGGTCCTTAAAGGCCGGACCCACCAGCTGGGCAGAAACGGGCAGCTGAGTATCCTCGCCCAGACCCAGCGGCACCGAGATGCCACCGTTGCCGCAAATGTTGAGCGAGATGGTGTACAGGTCGGAGAGGTACATCTGCGTGGGGTCGCTGATCTCGCCAAACTTAAAGGCCGTGCGCGGCGAGGCGGGCATGAGGATGGTGTCCACCTTGGCATACGCGGCGTCGTAGTCCTGCGTGATGAGCGTGCGAGCCTTTTGCGCAGCGTAGTAGTACTTGTCGTACACGCCCGAGCTCAGCAGGTAGGCGCCGAGCATCTGACGGCGCTTGGCCTCGGCGCCAAAGCCGTGGGCGCGCGAAAGCGAACTCTGGTCGGACAGGTTGGCGCAGCCCTCCTCCTGATAGCCGTAGCGAATGCCGTCAAAACGGGCCAGGTTGGAGAACGCCTCGGCCGGGCCGATGACGTAGTAGGCGGCGATGGCGGCGTCCAGGTGCGGCAGGTCGACCTCGACCAGCTCGGCGCCCTGGTTCTGCAGCTCCTGGGCGGCGCGCTGAACAGCGGCCTTGACCTCGGGCGTCAGGCCCTCGGCCTCCATAAACGCGGGGATGATGCCCACGCGCTTACCCTCGATGCTGTCGTTGAGATGCTCGGTAAAGTCGACGGCGCAATCCTGGCTGGTGCAGTCGTACGGATCGTGGCCCGCGCCGGTAAGCGCGTTCATGGCCAGCGCGACATCCTCGACCGTGCGGCCGAAGGGGCCCACCTGGTCGAGCGACGAGCCAAAGGCAACCACGCCGTAACGGCTCACGGCGCCATACGTGGGCTTAAAGCCCACCACGCCGCACAGCGACGCCGGCTGGCGAATGGAGCCGCCGGTGTCCGAGCCCAGCGAGAGCGCGACCTCGCCCGCGGCAACGGCGGCAGCGGAGCCGCCCGAGGAGCCGCCGGGCACGCGCTCGGTATCCCAGGGGTTGTTGGTGCGGTGGAAGGCCGAGCTCTCGGTAGAGCTACCAAAGGCAAACTCGTCCATGTTAGCCTTGCCCATGGGCAGGCAGCCGGCATCGAGCATGCGCTGGACGCAGGTAGCGGTGTAGACGCTCTGGTAGTTCTCGAGCATGCGGGAAGCGCAGGTGGTGCGCGTGCCCACGAGGTTCATGTTGTCCTTAATGGCCAGCGGCACGCCCGCGAGCGGGGGCAGCGGCTTGCCTGCGGCACGGTCGGCATCCACGCGCGCAGCGGCCTCAAGCGCAAGCTCGGGCGCCACCTGCAGGAATGCCTGGACCCCGCCCTCGCGCGCCTCAATGGCGGCAAGGGAGGCCTGAGCCACCTCGGTAGCGGTAAAGTCGCCGGCGGCAACGCCCGCGGCAATCTGGACGGCGGTAAGGGAATCGAAGCTCTGCGCCATTACTCGCTCTCCCCCTCTCCCAAAATGGACGGCACGCGGAAGTAGCGGTCGCGCGCGCTGCCGGCGTTTTCGAGCGCAACGTCGAGCGGCAGATCGCGCTCGGGCTCGCGCAGGTCATCGCCCATCACGTTGGACAGGCTTCCGATAGGATGGAACGTGGGCTCCACGTCGGGCAAGTCATATTGCAGGACGGGCTCGAGCATCTGGACGGCGTCGTTCAGGTAGGACGTCATCTGGGTGAGCTCGTCATCGGTCAGTGCGATCTTTGCGTACTCGGCGATGCCGCGCACGTCTTTCTCGCTGAGTGCCATAGGCGCTCCCTTCCGCATAACAGATAAACCGCTCTAGTATACAAGGCAACGCCGCTTGGAGCAGGTGCTTTAGCCAAATGCAGCGAAAACGTAACGAGGGCGGCGTTTGACAGGCGGCGGGCTGGCGGTTCTGCAACGAAACCGCACCGTCCATAGCGAAAACCGTCTCGCCCACAACGAAAACCGTCGCGCCCGCAACGAAAACCATCACAACATTCGACGCTTTTCACCAAAATCGCGATTTTCATCGAATGTTGCGATGGTTTAGAAGCCCCGACCACCACAAAGGTGCCTGTCCCCATTGTGGTGGTTCTGGACGATGCCTTATGCCGAGGCCTTGGCCTTGCGGCGCTTGCGGACCGCATGGATCACGATGTCCAGCAGCAACAGCACAATGGCCACGACCACGATGAGCACGGCAAACTCGCGCTTGCCCCAGTGGCGGCCGGCCAGTGACTTTTGCTTGTCGACGTCCTTCTTGTTGTACTTGGTGCGCACGCAATGCACCAGCAGGCGATGGTCGTTCACGCCGTAGGGCGTGCAGGTGACGAGCGTCACCTTGTCGGCGCCGGGCTCGATGGTCAGCGACTCCATCTCCTCGGGCAGCACCACCTCGGAGTCCACCATCTTGTAGGCGAGCGTCTTGTTCATGGTGTGCAGCAGCACCAGGTCGCCGGGCTCCAGCGAGTGAATGTCGTCGAACATGCTCAGGTTGCGCATACCCGAGTGCGCGGTGAGCACGCAATGCGTCGAGGTGCCGCCCACCGGCAGGCTCGTGCCCTCCAGGTGGCCGACGCCCGCCATAAGGACTTCTTCGCTCGTGCCGTGGTAGATGGGCATGCTCACGTCGATGGAGGGGATCTCGACCCAGCTCATCATGGGGTCGCGGTCAAAGATGAGCTGCTGGGCGTAGGGCTCAATCTGGTCGGCGGGAAGCTCGGTGGCCTCGCCCGCCAGCTGCTCGTTAAAGGAGCGCGCCTGGAGCAGGATGCGCTCGCGCTCCTCGGCAGACAGCGCGTCCACGGTGCTGGACACGGTGCCGATCTGGTTGAACACGCCCGAGGCCTCGAGCCGGTCCAAGATCCACGGCCAGGTCATAAGGCCCACGCCAATAAGGATGATGACGATGGTGATGAGCCGGTCGGCCCAGCGCGGCAGTCGCTTGCGACGGCGCTTGGGCTTTGGTTGAGGTTTGGGCTGAGGGCTTGAGCCGCCGTTGTCCGCGGCGTTATTGCTCTTCATATGTTTGGCGCCCTGCACCATCGCCGGTCACTCCTCTACAGCTCAGGTTGTCTAAACAAATAATAGCCGATTAGCGAACTTCCGCGCCGGACAACGCAGCTAGACTGCACCGTCCGGGCCACGCACCCCCTCTACCAATCAAGCCATATGTTGCTTTCATCGTCTCGAGCAACTGCACCATCGTTGCGCCCGCAACCCCGATCTGTTTCAGATTGACGTCGCCCACCTCGCAATCTTTAACAAACGCAAGCATATCGTCCTTCAGTTCTCCGCCCAGGTCGACACCTTCCGACTCGCCAAGCAGCTGAGCAAGCCTCAGCGCATCGCGTTTATGCTTTTTTACCTTCCTCGAATCAACGTTCTCCCCCGCTTCCCTTCTAGCTTTTAGGTCGAGATACGCCTTCGCTTTGAACGGGACAATGTATTCCGTACCCAGGACCGAAACGCCGCCTACGGTCCGAATTCCCTGAAGGAACAAGCTATAGTAAGCATCGTCCAACAAAATTGCCGAAAGACTGCTTATGTTTTCATCAACGTGAATTGGCGCCACATCAATCCCCTCACGACCCTTTAGAAAGTCGGGGCACTTCGCGAAGAGTTCAATCATATGGGGGTAACCCGGCCTCTTAGGCTCTGTAAACCGATAAAAACACGAGCCTTTGCCTTCGCCCCAGCCGCAGCGGTAACCGCCATCACGCACCAAAGTCCATATAGCTTCTGCCGTCTGAGGCAACCGGTCATCGGCGACAATTACCACATCAAAATCGTGAGTCGCCCTAAACGGAAGTCCCGCCTCCGCGAGCAAAATATCGCATGCCGTGCCGCCGATAAGGGCATACGATCCTGCAGCTTCTTGCATATGCTGCTGAAATTCTTGAAAACCTTCTACAGCGCTTCTTGCCATGGATATTCCCTTCCAAACATGCGATCGACTTCGAGCTGAATTCGCTCATCGTCGATTGCCGCCAAAGATAGCGCAAGCGAAATGTTGTCGACACGGGAGGAGTCGGCAAACACGGGCGCATAGCGCCACACTTGGATCATCGCCGTCTCGTTATCCGGCAACTCCCCGTCTGCGACTTCGAGGTCGCTCAGTTGACGCCATGCACTTCTTAAGACGGCCTTTTGTTCCATGCCCGGCGCAGCGAGCATCGAACGCGCGGCGAGCGCCGTCTCCCCGGCGTCAACAAGACAGTCGATCTGCGGCGTCTTCCTTGCAAAAAAGACCTTCGAGACAGGCGAGGAGAGCTCTGCCATGTGCTCACTGAGCAAAAGATCAACAGCAACAGGGAACACGACGACACGTCGCTCGCGACGCTCGCGCCTCGCGAGCCCCCTGTCAACAAGCTCGGTTATGGCCTCACTCGCGCGGCTTGCCGAAATCCCAAGCGCACGACAAAGGTCATAGGGACGATATGGCTCCTGGGCTACTCCCCAGATTGCGGCAGCCTGTGCGTTGGGTGACATCTTGGTCGCGCGATTGCGAAACCGGGCACCGCCCCTCTCCGTGCAGGCTGTGCCCATAAATGGAAGAAAAGCCTGTCTACCTGGGCAGACAAAGGGAATCCCTTGTGCGATCAATGCTTTGCGCTGACGTGCATTGGCATCAGGAAACGAAACGACAACAGGAGTCTCCGCGCGCAAGGATAGCTGACTATAGACTCTCTTAGCCTCGGGAAGCCCGACGCCAGTAGGCAAACTTGCAAGCAAAAACGAAAAACCGTTTGCGTCAACAGCGCGGACCTCAATCGCCCGCAGATGCAGCGGCAAGCGTGCGGATCCAGGCCAAATTTTGGCCTTGGCGGAGAGGCCTAGTGCTTCTTGTAAGTAGATTAGCGCTTCGTTCATTTCCATCGTTTTCGTTTGATTCCAGTTTATATTGGAATTATACATAATTTTCGGAATTAATGAGATTCCGTTCGTGCCTAAGCCTATATTTGAGTTTTCAGAATATCCCAGATCGGCGGGGCGATTCGGGATACAATATCAATAGAAAACGACGCACCCCGCGTAAATGTTTGGGAGCGCGGGCGGCCTAGTTTTCAGCTTTTGTTAAATGCCCGGAATCCGACCCCCGGGCATTCTTATTTGCGCTTGTTGCGGCGCAAATGCCTTCCACCGTCCGCACTGCGCGTGCGCCTACGGACCTTAAACCGAACTTCATACGAGTCAAGAAACGCGATGACGGATGAGTCCGCATCGGACGGTGGAGGCTGCCTGTGTTATCCAAAAAGAACGGGGCAAACTCCAGTGCGGAGTCTGCCCCGAAAAGAGAATAGCAAAGCAAGAACGTGGATGGACGAGAAAAGTGTCCGCAAGTCTCATGGCCATCACATCCCACCTGCCAAAGGGATGGGTGAGCGAGCGTTACTCCTGCTCGGACTCCTCAGCCTGCTTACGGCTGCGGATGAGGTGTGCCACGCCGATGCACAGCACCGCGCCACCAGCGATCCAAGTGAAGGTCACGCCGTTGAGGCCGGTCAGCGGGAGGTTGGAGCCCTTCTTGTTCTTGACGGTGAGGATAACGGTGTCGTCGACAAAGCGAGGCTCATCAACAAGAGCGGCATTCGACTTGCTGGCAGTAACACGCAGGGCATTTTCTCCTTCGGGCTGCTTGAGGCTGTCGGTGCCGTCATCCTTTACAGTCGAGATTGTAAAGGTGAAGTCGGGCAGAGTGTTGTAGCCAGGGTTACTGTCCTCGACCTCATGCACCGTGTAAGTGCCGGCATCGAGGCCTTTAACGCTGATTTCACCATTCTCGTTAGTCTGAAACACGTATTCAGTATTGCCAAGCGAACCATTCTTCTGAACAAACTGCTTGCCCTCCACGCCAGACTCAAGCTCGTCAGCGCCCGTAGCCTTGATGGTAAACTTAACGTCCTTGAGCTTGGTGCTATCGTCAAAATCTTCCTTGATGAGCTTGAGAGCATAGGTGTAATCGCGGACGGTATCGGGCACAGACTCACCCATGGAGTCGTGGCCGGGGTTGTTGGAATAGACGAGCTTGACGCTGTTGTCGTTGCCCGCGCCGCCGACAACGACCGCCTTACCGGGATCGAGCATGGCGGTGTAGGTGACGACAACCTGAGAACGCTCGGTGATGTTCACCCCTGCAGCCTTAAGGTTTTCAAACGTCACCGTCAAGACGGTTTTACCGTTCGCATCGGGCTTGGAGACATTCTTCGCAAACTTGGAAGCGTTAATCTCGGTCCCGTCGATATTGACCTTAACGGAATTCTCATCGGCGGTCAGGCCGGCAGAGAGCTCGTCATAGAACTGGTAGTAATACGTATCAAACGTATCGACGTTCTTGGCGACGGTGCCGGTCAGTTGGTACTCGACATTCTGACCCATCTGGGAGTCAGCCTTGTCGGCCCAATCGCTGCCGGGCTTGTCGTCCCTGACCTTCTTCTCGACCGTAGGAATGTTGGTCTTCTCGGTAACCCTCACGGCTTTGCCGCCCACGACGGCGAAGATCGGCGAGGTGCCGGTCTGCTTCCTACCGGCATGATCGTTCTTGGTTCCAATCGAAGAGGTATCGGTCATGAACAGGTAATAGCCCTTGTCCTGGGCGGTAAATTGGGTATTAGCAGTAAAAGACTGGCCGGTCGAGGGCGCGGCTTCTTCGACAGCCCGGGCAATCTTATTGAGAAGATCGTCCTTTTTCACGACCGTGGCCGGAGTGGTATCCATGATCGTCGTTGAAAGATAGTCGGCGACCTCCTGCGCGGTCGACGAATTGGTGATGCCCGGCACTTTTTCAGCCGTAAGGACGCCGAGAACGGCAGCCTCCGCTTTTTCGTTCGCCCACTTGACGTTGGACGCGACCTTCCGCCCGTCCTTGTCCACGACATCGGCCTTAAAGATCTGGTACGCCTTGAAATTGGTGACCCCATTGTTCGCACTCTGCGTGATGGTGATCGTATCGGCGTCATCCTCAGCAAACGCCATCGTAACCGGAGCCATCACGCCACCGAAGCTCAGCGCTGCTGTGAGGCCGGCGGTTACTGCCAGGCGTGCGATGTTCTTGTTCATGCTCATCTTCTTTTCCTCCGTTTTCCGGTTGATTCCCATTCGATCGGTCATCGTCTGTCTGTGTCTTAGCATCTACTTCGCTACGTCTCGCCCCGCTCTCTGTGGGGCTGCCAGCTACTCTTTATGGCTGCCACCTCCCCGCTTGACCAGGAGCGCGACCACGATGAGCGCGGCTCCGGCGACCGCTGCGGCGGCCGCGGCGTACATTGCCATATCGCCAGTCGAGGGCATAAAGCCTCCGGTGGTAATGCTAGGGGGTGTGCCGGTGGGCGTGTTGATGAGCGACGCCTCCAGGCTGCCCGTCGACCCGTCCGCGCTGTCGGCGCGCAGGGGCGACTCGGCCGTGATGGTGAGCTTGGGCTTGGCGGCGGCCACCTGGTCGACGTCCAAGCCCTCGGCCTTGACCGTCACGGAGCACGTGCCCTCAAAGGCGGTGTAGCCCTTGGGCGCCTTGAGCTCGCGGACCTCCAGCTTGCCCGAGTCCACGCCTGAGACGGTCACGCGGCCGTCCTCGCCCGTGGTGACGGTGGCCTTGCCCTCCGCATCCCACGTGCCATCGGCCGCCAGTGTGCGACCGCGGTCGTCGGCGATGCTCAGAACCGCCCCGGCAAGCGGCTTGTCGCCGTCGCTGCCGCGCTTGGTGAGCGCGAGATCCCAGGTGTAGGCGCACGCATCGTCGCTCGGCGTGTGGGTGAAGCCGGCGTCGCCGGACTGATCGGCAAAGGGAGAGCGCGGGTAGCGCAGGTAGACCTCGTTGGGGTTGCCCTTCGCGATGCCGTGGTTGCATGCGCTGTTGAGCGGCGCGTTGTACACGGCGACCACGCGGGCGCCCGCGGTAAAGGCGCCGGCCCCGCCGAGCGCGGCGATGAGGTCGCCGGTGCGCACGGTGAAGGTCTTGCC
>UQIG01000033.1 GCA_900541135.1 uncultured Collinsella sp. | reverse complement strand
CTGGTGATCTCCGCCTTGAGAGGGCGGCGTCCTAAACCGCTAGACGAACGGGCCACATGACATCTGCACTGCCGTGCTGCGAAGAAATATATTACGGGACAAAAAACGTCAGCGCAAGAAGAAATTCCAAATTGCCGAAAAATTGTCGGCAGGTTATGGAACACGCAGGTAAACTAGGTAGCTAATTCAAGTTGAGATGGACCAAAAGAGCTTCGCGATCGTTGAGAATGTTGTCTTCGATCACGGCGTCGAGGGCGGAGTTGAGAAGCTGCCCCAGTTCCGGCCCGGGCTTGACTCCGGCACGGATCAGGTCGCCGCCGTTGATGGCGAGCATCTTGAGCGTATAGGGCTCCCCCGCCCTCAGCAGCTCGTGCGCCATCGCGCGCATCTCCTCAATCGTCTCAACGTAATAGAAGCACGACGGGGCCTTGCCAAGTGTGTCGGCACGCTTAAGGTCCATGAGCTCGTCAATCAGGCGGGCCGTGTCGACGCCCTCACCCGAAAGCGCGCGCATCATATTGAGCAGACAGGAGCGCTCGGGGCGCAGCGGCTTGTCATGGTATTTGATGAGCAGGCACACGTCGCGCACCAAGTCGTGCGAGAGCGCCAGGCGATCCATAATGACGCGCGCCTTCTTGGCGCCGAGCTCGGGATGACCGTAGAAGTGTCCGCTACCGGCATGGTCGACCGTGAAGCACTCGGGCTTGGACACATCGTGCAAAAACGCCGCCCACATAAGGCTCGACGAGGGCGCGACGCCGTCACACAGCGCGAGCTCCCCCGCCACCGTCAGCACACGGGCGATATGCACGTAGACGTTAAACGCATGATAGACACTGCGCTGATCAAACCCGCGACCCGCTGCCAACTCGGGCACAGCGGCACAGATGAGCTCGGGATAGCGAAGCATCGCGTCTCCCCCATGACCGGTCGAAAGAATGCCCTCGAGCTCAATACCCACACGCTCACGCGCCACGGCATCGAGCAGCGGCGCGCACTCGGCAAGCGCACGCTTGGTCTCGGGCTCAATCATAAAGTCCAGACGGCAGGCAAAGCGCACCGCACGCAGCATGCGCAGGGCGTCCTCGTTAAAGCGACGCTTGGGATCGCCGACAGCGCGAATCAGCTTGCGCTCCAAGTCACCCTGGCCGTCGTAGCGGTCGACAAGCCCGCGCTCGGGATGCCAGGCCATGGCATTGACGGTAAAGTCGCGGCGCGCCAGATCGTCCTCGAGCGAGGCGGCACGCTCCACACTCTGGGGATGACGACCATCGGTGTAAAAGCCATCCAGACGGTACGTGGTGACCTCGATACGCTCGCCATCGGAAATAGCCGTGATTCCGCCAAATTTAATGCCCGACTCCACAACCGCGATGCCGGAGGCCTCGAGCGCCGCTTTGGACTCCTGCCACAGGCCGCTACAGCACATATCAACATCGTGGCTGGGGTACCCCATCAGGGCGTCGCGCACCCAACCGCCCACGTACCAAGCCTCAAGACCAGCCGCCTCAAGCGCGCGCAGGACGCGCAGGGACGCATCGGACGGTTGAGTACCGTTGAGCGAAACATTGCACATGCCTATGGCCTCCTGCGACTATCAAATTGGCTATCGATTGCGTCTGCAAGAAGTCTAGCAAGAAACAGCCTCCACTGCACACGCAAGTCCGATAAACAAAAACGCATCCGTCCTAGTCTAAGACGGATGCGAAATAATCAAACTATTCAGACAAGGTGCCGGAACTAGCAGACCTGGCGAACCTCGATGTGCTTCTTATATTCGTCCACCTTGGCAAAATCACCCAGACCGGGGCACTCGACCACGTTGGCGCCAGTGGCCATCGAAAGGCGCAGGGCGTCCTCGACGCGCTCGGGGGCGTCGTGCCACACGGACAGGAAGGCAGCGAGCGAGGAATCGCCGGCGCACACAGTCGACAGCAGCTTGACGTCGAAGGTGCGGTTGGCAAACCAGATATGCTCGCCGTTGGAGAAGTACGCACCGGCGCCACCAAGGGTCAGCAGCACGTTCTTGGCGCCCTTGGCGTGCAGCTCGGCCATAGCGCCCTTGACGGACTCGTCGTCGCCACCGCTCACCTTGATGCCAAAGATGTCAAGCAGCTCGTCGTCATTGGGCTTGATCAGCAGTGGCTCCAGAGCAATGAGGTCTGCCAGCTGATGGCTCGAGATGTCGAGGACGAACTCGGCCCCCTTGGCCTTGACACGGCGCAGGACCTCGGCCAAGAAGCCCTCGGAAGTGTTGGGAGGCAGCGAGCCGCTGATGACCAGGCAGGTCATGTCATCGAGCGAATCGATAAGTTCAAACATCTCCTGCTCGTTGGCCTCATTGATGGCGGCACCGGCATTGACCATGTTGTACTCGGTGTCGGGACCGGCGTTGAGGAACACATTGACGCGCGTAATACCGTCGGTCCACACGGGCTTGACGGGCACGCCCAGGGCCTCGGCGCCCTTAACGATAAACTCACCCGAGAAGCCGGCGAAGAAACCCAGGATCGTGGTGTCGACACCATAGTGGTCAAGCGTAAACGAGACGTTGAGGCCTTTGCCGTTGGGCGTGTAGACGGCATTGCGGGTACGCGTGACGGTATTGGCAGTAAGGCCGTCGCAGGCGATGTTGTAATCAATGGCGGGATTAGCAGTGAGCGTGTAAATCATGAATGTTCCTTTCACGAAGCAACGTGTTAATGAAAGTATATTCCACGCATCGGTAAAAGGCTAGGACAACTCGGTGAACGGTGTGGAAGCGATGAAGTACGGCAGGACACCTCTCCCCCATGGCGGAACAAAAAAGGCGCCCCGGCCGAAACCGGGGCGCCGCATGCGCACGAATATGTCGCGTTTCGATTACTGACGATCGAGCTTGCGGACAGCAACGCGCTTGCTGTACTCGTCGACGTGACCGAAGTCACCAATGCCGACGGACTCGGCAACGTTGGCGCCGGTGGCCATAGCGAGCTTCATGGCCTCCTCGACGTTGTCGCGATCCCTGTACCACTTGTGCAGGAACGCAGCGAGGGTGCAGTCGCCGGCGCAGACGGAAGAGACCAGCTTGATGTTGAACTCACGCTTGGCGTACCAGATGTCCTCGCCGTTGGAGAAGTAAGCGTCGCCGCGGCTACCACGGGTGAGCAGCACGTTCTGAACGCCAGCGTCGTGAGCCATCTTCATGGCGACACGAACCTCGTCGTCGGTGTCGACCGGCACGCCGAAGATGGCCTTCATCTCGTGATGGTTCGGCTTGATGAGCAGCGGCTTCTTGTGAGCGAGCTCCTTGAGCTTATCGGAGGACAGGTCCAGGACGACGTCAGCGCCACGAGCCTGAGCGTGCTCCATGACCTGAGCCAGGAAGTCGGGCGTAGCTTTGGGAGGCACGGAGCCGGAGACGATCAGGCACTCGAGATCGCCCGCGGTGTCCAGGATGTTGTAGAGCTCCTCCTGGTGCTGCGGCGTGATCGGGGCGCCGGGGTTCAGGATGCCGTACTCGTGCTGGCCATCGTTGACGTAGGTGTTAATGCGCGTGATACCGTCGGTCCAGACCGGGCGGCAGAGGCAACCCAGGTTCATGACCTCCTCGACGATGAACTTGCCCGTGAAGCCGGCGAAGAAGCCGAGCGCGACGGTGTCGACGCCCATCTTCTTAAAGGCGAAGGACACGTCGAGGCCCTTGCCATTAGCCGTGTAGCTGGCCGAGCCGGTGCGGACGTTCTCGTCGGGCTCGAGCGGAGAGCTCGAAACAGTCATGTCGACAGCCGGGTTAGCGGTTAGCGTGTAGAACATTTACAGTACCCCCTGTATATGTGAGGGCCGCGTGGCCGGCCCATTCCAACCACGCGGTTACCTCTGATACCAAATTAGCGAGCTGCGGACTCGAGCAGTGCCTTGACCTCGGCGGCGGTGTTGCAGGCGAGTGCCTTCTCGGCGAGCTCGTCGCACTCGGCCTTGGTCCAATGGCTGATAGTCTTGCGGGCGCGCAGGATCGACGGAGCGCTCATCGAGAACTCCTCCAGGCCCCAGCTGATCAGCAGCGGCTCGAGCAGCGGATCGGCAGCGGCCTCGCCGCACATACCGACCATGATGCCGGCCTTCACGCCGCTCTCGATGATGTTCTTGAGCGAGCGGAGCACGGCGGGATAGTAAACCTGGTACAGGTTGGAGATGGTGTCGTTACCACGGTCGGCGCACATGGTGTAGCCGATCAGGTCGTTGGTGCCGATGGAGAAGAAGTCGGCAACCTCGGCAAGACGGTCTGCGAGCAGCGAAGCGGCGGGTGTCTCGACCATGATGCCGACCTCGATGTTCTCGTTGAACTTGCGACCCTCTTCGGTCAGCTCGGCCTTGCACTGCTCGACGAGCTCCTTGACAGCCAAGACCTCCTCGACGCAGGTGACGAGCGGGATCATGATCTTGACGTCACCGAAGGCGCTAGCGCGCAGCAGAGCGCGGAGCTGAACCTTGTACTGGTCGGGATTGGCCAGGCAGTAACGCACGGCGCGGAAGCCCATGAAGGGGTTGTCTTCCTTGACCATATGCAGATACGGAATCTCCTTGTCGCCACCCACATCGAGCGTGCGGATGATGACCGGAGCACCCTTGAGCGCGCTGGCGACCTTACGGTAGGCGTTGAACTGCTCCTCCTCGGAAGGAAGCTCAGCAGAGTCCATGAACAGGAACTCGGAGCGGAACAGACCGATGGCCTCGGCGTCGTGATCGAGCGCGTTGGGCACGTCATCGGGGTTACCGATGTTGCAGGCGATGATCTTCTTGATGCCATCGGCAGTCACGGACGGCTTGCCACGGAAGGCCTCGAGGGCTGCCTTCTCGGCAGCGAAGGCCTCGGCCTTAGCGGTGTAGGCGGCGAGCGTCTCCTCGTCGGGATCGGCCTCGACGATACCCTTGCCGCCGTCGACGACAACGGTCATGCCGTTGCGCAGTGCGGTGCAGCTGTTGGAAACCGAAAGGACAGCCGGGATCTCGAGGGCGCGCGCAATGATCGCAGAGTGCGACGTGCGGCCACCGGTCTCGGTGACGATACCGGCAACGTGGGCCTTATCGATCGTGGCGGTCATGGACGGCGTGAGGTCGTGCACGACAACGACAGTGTTCTCGGGCAGGACGGAGAGGTCGACGACCTCCTTGCCCAGCAGCTCGGCCAGAATACCGGTGCGGATGTCGGCGATGTCGGCCGCGCGCAGACGGAACATCTCGTCGTCCATGGACAGGAACATGTTCTCGAACATGGTCGAGGTGTCCATGAGCGCCTGCTCGGCGCAGGTACCGCCGTCAATGGCGGCGTTGATGGCGTCGGTCATACCCGGATCCTGAGCCAGAACAATGTGTCCGCTCATGATCTCGGCCTCGGCCTCGCCCACCGTCTCCTTCATGTGGTCGGCCTGAGCCTGGGTCTTCTCGCAGAAGACCGAAAGAGCGGACTGATAGCGCTCCTTCTCTGCTGCCGAATCAGCAACCTCGTGCGGCTCAAACGTCAAGTCGGGATCGACGGCGACCATGACGGTGCCGATACCGATGCCCTCGGAAGCGTTGACTCCCTGATACATTCCCATTCCTCTCTCCGTGTCATGTGATAAAGCGTTTTGCCATATCCATGACAAAAGAGCGCAGTTACCTTACAACAGGTCACTGCGCCCCCAAATATGAACTTAGTTGTTCAACATGCGACCCGTTTGAGTTCTACTCGCCAAGACCGCTCTTGATGAGCTCGATGGCAGCAGCCAGAGCCTCGGCCTCGTCGGCGCCGTCGCACTTGACCTCGACCTCAGTACCGCAGGGGATACCAGCAGCCATGAGGGCCATCGGGGACTTGCCGTTGACCTCCTTCTCGGGGGTGACGACCGTCACGTCACAGGCGTACTTGCCCATGGTGGAGGCGAACAGACCAGCCGGACGCATGTGCAGACCCTGAGGATTAACGAGGGTAGCCTTCTCAGAAACCATAATTGACTCCTTTTTGTGTTTAACCCCTGTCATGCATGTGGCAGGAGTCAGATTCACGACGTTCTTTATATTAACTCACATCAAACGGTTTTTCATTATGTTTCAGACGAATTATTGGACAGATGTGTTTGTCGTCCGCTTGCTCGCCCACAGGGGCCCGTGCGCGGCCTGTGAGATTTCCTGCTCTACAGTCCTGCTCGCACGAAGAGCACATTAAGTGCTCTTCGGCTCGTGCGGAACTCGCGATAAATCTCACAGGCCGCGCACGGGCCCCTGTGGGCGAGCAGGCTGCGGAAACTCGGTCGGTCCAGAGCAATGTCGGCTGAAAGGTATTCTGGCTGATGCGATAACCGATGCGTTCTCTGATTCGAAAAAGGCGGAGGCCCTGGAGAGGGACTCCGCCTTTTATACAGGGGGCGATGCTATTCGCGTGTTGCGGGATTAGACCAGGCGGGCGTTGATCGTCTTGGCGATCTCGGCGGCGTCGGTGGAACCCTTGACGGTGGCACGGAAGTCCTCGTCCATAAGCGCCTCGGCGACCTTGGACAGGATCTTGAGGTGCGTGGTTCCAGCCTGAGCGCCCGGGATGAGCAGGGCGATGGCAACGTTGACGGGAGCGCCGTCCATGGTGTCCCAACCGGTCACGCCGGACTCGTCCTTGACGACGATGACGGCAGCCTCGGTAATGGCGTCGGACTTGGCATGCGGGATGGCGAAGCCCTCCATCATGCCCGTGGTGCCCTCGGCTTCGCGGGCCAGGAAGGCGTTCATCACGGCATCGGCGTCGCTGGCGATACCGGCCTTGACAGCCTGGTTGGAAACGAAGCTCAGAGCCTCGTCACGAGAAGCGAAGTCCTCGGCGACAAAGACGTTCTCAACCTTCACGAAGTCAGCAGCCTCGGCCTTGGGGGCCTCAACCGGCTTGGTTGCAGGAGCGGGCTTCTGGTTCTTCTCGAAGTCGTACTTCTTGAAAGCCACGAACAGGATGCCACCGACCACGGCGCCGATGAGGATCGCGAGGACCCACAGCGGACCGTTCTCGACAACGGGCAGGACCAGGAAGCCGCCGTGAGGCGCCGGATCGTGAACGTTGAAGAAGATGGTCAAGATGGAAGCGATGGAAGAACCGAGCATCATGATGGGCATAACGGGCCAGATGTTCTTGGTCATGAACGGAATGGCGCCCTCGGTGATGTGGGTGCAACCAAGGATGAGGTTGACGATACCGGCGTCATGATCCTCCTGGCTGAAGTACTTCTTGCCGACAACGACGGCGAAGGTGGTGATCAGCGGCGGAACGATGCAAGCGGCGGAGACGGCAGCCATGAAGTTGGTGCCGAAGTTGTAGGTCTCGGTGCCGACGCCAGCTTCGAGAGCGGTACCGAGCAGGAAGGTGCCAGTAGCGTAAGCAGCCTTGTTGACCGGGCCGCCCATATCAAAGGCGCACATGCAGCCGATGGCCAGGCCAAGGATCACCGGACCGGAGTTACCGAGGCTCTGCAGGAAATCCATCATGCCCTGGTTAATGGCAGCCATGGGGCCGGAAATACCGAGCATGACCAGGCCGACGATGGCGGTAGAGCACAGCGGATACAGGAAGATTGCCTTCAGGCCATTAAGGCTCGCGGGAATTTTAGAGAAAACCTTCTCGAGCAGCAGGATGACATAGCCAGCGAGGAAGCCGCCGACGATGCCGCCCAGGAAGCCAAAGCCCACACCTACGCCACCGGCGTCGATCATGCCGGTATCGGCGTTAACAGGCAAGCCCTGGATGGCGATCATACCGGCGACGAAACCGGGGACGAGCGCCGGGCGCTTGCCGATGGACTCGGCGATGTAAGCGGAGAGCACCGGAACCATGAGGTTCATGGCGATACCGCCGATAATCTTGAGCATCGCGGCAAAGCTGTTGTAGTCGGCAGCCGTCGAATCAAAGGACGTGATGCCCCACAGGAACGAAATGGCGGTCAGAACACCACCGGCAACGACGAAGACCAGCATGTGGCTGACGCCGTTCATGAGGTGCTTGTAGATGACGTGACCGATGGACTCCTTCTCCTCGACCTCGTCCTCGACATCGGCGGCAGCGGCAACCGTGTCGTCGCCCTTGGCGGCGAGCGCGCGGTCGATCAGCTTACCAGCAGCCTCGACAGACAGGGCCTTGGAAACACCAACGGAAACCATGGGCTTACCGGCGAAACGCTCAGCCTGGACATCCTTATCGGCTGCGACGACGACGGCCTTGGCACCGGCGATCTCGCTCTTGGTGAGCTCGTTCTCGACGCCGACCTGGCCATGAGTCTCGACCTTAATGGTCAGACCTCGCTCGGCAGCAGCCTTCTCCAGCGCCTCCTTCGCCATGAAGGTGTGCGCAATGCCGGTCGGGCAACCGGTCGCGGCGATGATGTCAAACTTAGCCATGTGTCCCTCCTTCTTGAGTACAGCGCCCGCGGGCGCTCCCCTACACGCGCTTCGATGCGCGTTTTTCCACACTTGAAAGATACCAACCTACCGTCCGCGTGAGAAGAGACAAGGCGCAATTCTCCGGTGAAAGGTTCTTTCATAACCGTAAACGTCAAGTGAAAGTTTACCATCAACACTTGAAACGGCAAGGTGTATCTTGTAATTGAAAATGTCCGTATACTATGGCATTGCAAATCAAGCTAGATTTTCATGCCAACCAGGAGCCATCCATGACCGATAGTAGCAAGAGCGCACTTTCCCTCATTAGTACCCATCAGGGATACAGCGAGTCCGAGCAGCGCATTGTCGACTATATATTGGAGCACCAGTCCGAAGCGCCACGCCTCACGGCCGCTCAGCTCTCGCGCGCTGCCGCCACGTCCGAGGCGACCGTTTCGCGCTTCTGCCGAAAGCTGGGCTTTGGCAGCTTCCGCAGCTTTCAGTTTTCGTTGGCGAGGGATTTGGAAAGCCAGCGCAACGAGGGCCTGACCGACGAGGTCTCGCTCGATAATATGGAGCAGAGCCTAAAAAATATCCTCGCCGCCAAGGTGAGTGAGCTTAATGCGACCATCGACGGCATAGATCACGACACGTTGGCGGCTGTTGTGCATGCCCTTAAGCATGCAGGGGTTATTGAGTTTGCGGCTGTGGGCAATACGAACGCGGTCGCGCTCGATGCGACGTTTAAGTTTTCGCAGCTGGGCCTGCGCTGCATGGCGAGCACCATTAGCGAGACATCAATCGGCTTTGCGCTCACGTTACGCCCGGGTGACGTCATCGTGCTAATCTCAAACTCTGGCAAATCGCGCCGACTGAATCGCATGGCAAAAGCGGCTCGCAACTGCGGCGCAACCGTAGTCGTCATCAGCAGCGATAGCAAGTCTCCACTTGCACGCCTCGCCGACTACACCTTTAATACCGTCAATCACGAAGCGCTGCTGACAACGGGTGACTTCGCATTCTCCAAGATGAGCGCCACGATGATCATAGAGGTCATCTACAACTTCCTGCTGCCCGAGATTGAAGACGCGCGTGAGCATATCAGCTACTACGAGGAGCTCATCCAGCCGGACAAGGTCGTTGAGTAGGTAGATTGGGGAGCCGATAGACGCCTCTCGTCACGAAACCCGCCCATCTACTACGTTTAACCGCAACCGCCAACCATACACCCAAAATAGAGAAAACCGCAGGTGTTCTACCTGCGGTTTTCTTTTTGCAATTCTTGGCATAGTTGCCGATGCCCTACCAAACGTAGTAGATGGACCCGTTTCGTGGCGGCCGGGTTGGACATGTATGTGGCGGCTCGGCCTAGGCACGCGCCTCCGCAAGCATCTGCTTGGCGTGCGCCAGGCTTGCCTCGGACTGATCGCCGCTCAACATGCGGGCGATCTCGGCGGTACGCGTTTCGCCGGCCACCTCGTCCAGGTGCGTCTGGGGAACATCGCCTGGCTCCTTGCTGACCACGTAATGCTTGTCAGCCATGACGGCGACCTGCGCCAAGTGGGTTACGACAATCACCTGATGCGTAGCGGCGAGATCTGCCAGCACGCTCGCGAGGGCACGCGCCGTGGAGCCACCGACACCAGCATCGACCTCGTCAAACACCAGCGTATCAACACCGTCCGCGTTACCGAGGACAACCTTGCTTGCCAGCATGACGCGGCTGAGCTCGCCGCCCGACGCAATGCGGCGCAGGGGACGTGGCGTCAAGCCGGCACCGCTGCGGTATAGCAGCTCGTAGCTCGAAGGACCAACGGGCGTCCACTCAGCACGGGGAAGATCGCGCGACTCCCAGACGAGCTCGGCACCGCCCATCTCCAAGCGAGCCATCTGGCGGCCGACCTCGTGGCAGAAGCGCGGGGCCGCCGTATTGCGAGCGCGCTTAAGTGCCCTGGCAGCAGCGAACAGCTCGCGCTCGGCGCTCCCGAGTGCCTCACGCGCCTTTTTGATCTGTTCATCGCCATCATCGACCAGCGACAGCAGCTCTTGTGAGCGGTCGCGCATGGCAAAGACATCGTCCATGGTCGGACCCCACTGACGCAGCAGGCCCTTAAGGTCGGAATACCGCTCGCGCATGCGAGCGAGCTCGCGAGGATCGAAGGCGACCCCATCGCGATAGGAACGAAGCTCGTTCGCGCAATCCTCAAGAGAGATGCAGGCATCCGAAAGTGCATCGGCAATGTCGCCCAGTTTGCGATCGACGGTAGCCATTCGGGAAAGCTCCGCCACGGCACTGTTCACGGCATCGAGCGCTCCCCCTTCGGCGGCAAGCGATGCATGGGCATCGTTAGCCGTGGCAACCAGTACCTCGGCATGTTCGGAGCGCGGCAGCAGTTCCTCGAGTTCCTCATACTCGCCTGGCTTGGGGTCGACCTCGCCGATGCGCTCGAGGGCAAAACGCGCTTCCTCGACGCGACTCCCCTGCGCACGCGAGGCCTCCTCGACGCGACGGACCTCCTTGGCAGCCGCGCGCGAGGCTTTAAAGCAGGCGCGGTACACATCCAGCGCCTCAAGCGCAGAGCGCCCCGCCCAGGCATCGACCATCGCAACGTGATGCGCCGGATCGAGCAAGCGCTGGTGCTCGTGCTGGCCGCACAGATCCATCATCACGCCAACGCGCTCCGAAAGCTCGCGCACACTGGCGATGCGGCCGTCAATCTTCACGCGGCTGCGGCCCTCGGCAGAAAGACTACGCTGGACCGTGAAACCCTCCGTGTCGTGTGGACCGTCGAACAGCCGCGCCTCAACGCTAGCAAGCGCCTCGCCCTCGCGCACCGTCGAAGAATCCGCGCGCTCGCCCAAAATAAGCTTGAGGGCCGAGAGCAGCGCGGTCTTGCCGGCGCCGGTTTCTCCGGTCAGAACCGTTAGGCCCGCGCTCGGAACCAGCGTCGCCTCGCGAATGAGTGCAATGTTAGAAACCTGCAGCTCATCGATCATGACGGACTCCGTAGAAAACGCGGCTCACCGAGTTATAGAAGCTCTCGGGGCCGTAATCGAGGAGCAGCACATCTCCGGGCCCGCGGCGCACAGCCACGCTCTCAACGGTGCCGTCGCAGGTAATAAACTGTCCATCGATAGCAATCGCCGGAACACTCGGACGGTCATCAGACATAAAGATCTCGACGACATCACTCGGCGAAGTCAAAAAGGCACGAGCCTGAATGGTGTGCGGCGCAATGGGTACGCAGACCATGCCCGTATAGTCGGGGCTCACGATGGGGCCGCCTGCGGATAGTGCATAGCCAGTGGAGCCGGTCGCCGTGGACACGACCACGCCGTCGCCACGCAGGCGATCGATATGGTGGCCGGACACTGTGATGTCAAACTCGACCATATCGGACAGGGGGCCGCGCGTGAGCGCCATGTCGTTGAGGGCGAACGTGCGCACGACATCCTTCGTACCGTCTTCGCGCATGGACACGATATCCGCAGCGATGGTGGCGCGACGGCTCACATGCAGCTCGCCGGACAGGGCGTCGCTTACGACCTGCAGAATGTCGCGCTCCTCGGGACTCGCAGCAGTTAAAAAGCCCAGGTGACCATAGGAAAGACCGAGGATAGGAATCTCGCGATGGTTGAGGATGCGGGCAGCGCGCAGCAACGTACCGTCGCCGCCGAGCGTAATGACCAGATCGGAGCCGTCAATATCAGGCGTGCTCTGAATCTTGGATCGCTGGTCGGCAGCCCATGCCACCTCATAGCCCTGGCGCGTCAGCCAAAGCTCGAGCATCAGGCCGCTCTCGACCGCCTCTTGCTTGTAATAATTGGGAACCAGAAAGACCTTCATAGCATTGCAGCTTTCTCGCTCATAACCGATACCTGGAATTGCAGCTCGTCTTGCGAGCGGTCGCCGGGGTCAAATCTCGTGCCGTACAGGAAAAACTCAACGTTGCCCTTGGCACCATGAATGGGTGACACGCACACATCGACCGGGAAGAGGCCCTTGGCAGCAAAGAGTTCAACCGCCGCCACGAGTGTATCGCGGCGCACGGCGGGATCGGTCACAATGCCGCCCTCGCCCACCAGCGCCGCCGGAGCCTCAAACTGCGGCTTTACGAGCGTGCAGAATGCACCCGTAGGCGCCAGGCACGCCAGCACCGCATCGATAATGTTCGCGATGCTGGTAAACGAGACATCACACACAGCCAGGTCGATGGCGCCGGCATAGCCAAGCTCAGGCAGCTGCGTCACGTTTGTGCGCTCATGCAGCATCACGCGATCGTCCTGACGCAACGACCAATCGAACTGGGCGCGACCCACGTCCACCGAGACAACGGTCGCAGCTCCGCGCTTGAGCAGACAATCGGTAAAGCCGCCGGTAGAGCAGCCCACATCCAGACAGGCAAGGCCCGTCGGATTGATGCCAAAAGCATCAAGCGCACCTTCGAGCTTAAGTCCGCCGCGGCCAACATAGAGAATGCGCCCCTTCACGTGCAGCGGCAGGCCTGGGATCACCTTAAGGCCCGGCGAAGTCAAGCGCTCGCCGCCACTCGAGACCAAGCCGGCCATAAGAGTGCGAAGGGCATCCGCGCGATCGGCGCAGATGCCCTGTGAAATCAGTTCGTCATCAAGACGCACGCGTTTCATGAATGCCATCAACCATTCGTATCCGGAAATGCGGCCTAGCTATCCTGGGATTCGTTTGCCGCATCCTCATCGTATTCCTGCTCGAGCTTGTCGGCCTCACGCGGCGTCAACTCAAACTTGTCGACCATATCGACCGCGCGGGAGCCCAGCTCAATCGCCTCGTCAAACAAATCGAGCGAACGCTCCAAGGAGGTATCCTTGGAGCGAACGGTAGCGATAATCTGGTCCAAGCGGTCCGAGATCTCGTCGAAGTTACGGACAGAACCCTCTGGCATGACTACTCCTCGACGGAGTCGATGTCAGCCCCGGCGGCATCCGCATCCTCGGCCAGCACGCCAGCCTCAGCCTGAGCAACCGCAACCTTTGCGGCAGCCTCGGCAGCCTGGGCCTCCTCGCGGGCGCGATCTTCGGCTAGCAGCTCCTGGTACAGGTCCTCACCCGGCAGCTCCTCGCTGCGAGCGATCTTGCCCAGCACGCCGTTGACGAACGACGCGGACTGGTCGGTGCCATAGGCCTTGGCAAGCTCGACAGCCTCGTTGATCACGATGGCGTCCGAGACCTCCTCGTCGGTGAGGAAACGCATCTCGTAAACGGCGATACGCAGCAGATTGCGGTCGGCGCCGGGCATGCGCATAAGATCCCAGTTCTTGGCAACGGAGCGCAGAGCGCAGTCGATGCGGTCGATATGCTCGTAGGCACCGCGGCAAAGCTCCAGCGCATAGGGGTCGAGGGGACCCTTCGAGATCAGGAAATCGCCCTCGAGGACGCGCTCGAGCGGACTGTCCGTGGCCTCGGCCTGGAACAGCAGCTGCAGCGCCTGACTGCGGGCAAGCGTACGCCCGCGATAAACCTTAAGGCTCAAAGGTTACTCCTTGGGGAAAACGAGGCCGTCGATGCAAACGTCAACACGCTCAACCTCAACGCCCACTTGGGCATCGATGGCGGCGACCACGGCGGCGCGAACGGCCTCGGCGAGTTTCTTGAACGGATAGCCAAAGAACACCACGACACGCACGGTGAGTGCGAGCTTGTCGCCAACGACCTCGGCCTCGACCGCCGGCTCAGAAGCCGGGGCCTTGGACGAGAGCATCATGGAGACAAGGTTGGTGGCAAGGTCCTTGACGCCAACGGAGGCGATGCCCTCGACATCCGACACGGCGCGCGAGACGATGGCGGTCAGAACATCGGGCGAAATGCCGATGCCGTCAATCTTGATTTCCTGGGGCATGAGTCCTCCTAGAAGAGTTGGTTGCTAGACGCGGGAGACGAACTTGCCGTCGCGGGTGTCAACCTTGATGACCTCGCCCTCGTTGAGGTACATGGGGACCTGGATGACAGCGCCGGTGTCGATCGTGGCCGGCTTGGTAGAACCCTGGACGGTGTCGCCCTTAAAGCCCGGGTCGGTCTGGACGATGGTGGTCTCGATGAACATCGGCGGGGTCACGCCCATGAGCTCATCGTCGGCGAAGAGCAGCTGGCAGATGTCGTTCTCGCGCAGCCACTTGGAGTTCTCGCCCACCATGTCCTCGGGAACGGGAACCTGCTCATAGGACTCGTTGTCCATGAAGATGTAGTCAGTGCCATCGTTGTAGAGGTACTGGAACTCACGGGTGGTGAGCATGACGCTCTCGAACTTGGTGCCGGCGTTGCAGGTGTTCTCGACAACGCGGCCGCTCTTGATGTCGCGGGTCTTGTAGCGCACAAACGCGCCGCCCTTGCCCGGCTTGACATGCTGGAACTCGACGATGGTGTAGACCTTGTCCTTGATGCGGAGACCGAGGCCGTTCTTGAAGTCGGCGGTAGAAATGGTAGGCATAGCGACCTTTCTTGTTATGGGCAGAACGCACAAGCGTCCAAATTACATACGACCGAAATTATACACTTGCAGACGGCGCCTGCAGCGAGCGCATAAAAAGAGAACGCGGGGCGCCCGAATTACTCCGGACGCCCCGCCCCAAAAATCTATCGAAATGGGCTAGCAATCGATGACGTGCAGGTCGTGCGGGGTCTTGGTGAAGGGCTCGTAGCCGTTCTCGGTGACCACGCCGTAGTCCTCCAGGCGCACGCCGCCCACACCGGGCAGGTAGACGCCGGGCTCCATGGTAATAACCGAGCCGACCTCAATGATGTTCTTGCTACGGTTGAAGTTGGGCAGCTCGTGGATGTCGATACCAACGCCGTGGCCCAGGCCATGGTTGTAGTAATCGCCATAACCGGCATCGCCGATGATCTTCTTGGAGAGCTTGAAGATGTCGTTGCCCTCGACGCCCGGATGGATGGCGGCGACGCATTCCTCGTGCGTGCGGCGCACGAGTGCGTACAGGTCGAGCTGCTCCTGCGTGGGCTCGCCCATCACGACGGTGCGTGTCATGTCGGAGCGGTAATCACAGTAGCCCGCACCGTAATCCATAAGAACGAAATCGCCCTTCTCGATCACGCGGTCGCTCGGCACGGCATGCGGGTTGGCGGTGTTGGGACCGCTCGCCACGATGGAGCCAAAGGCAAGGCTATCGGCGCCGTTGGCGAACATAAAGTTCTCGAGCTCGTTGCGAACCTGCTTCTCGGTCATACCAGGCTTAATAAAGCCGAGCATGTGCTGGAAGGCGGCATCGGTGATCGACTGCGCATGGCGCATGAGCTCGATCTCCTCGGCGTCCTTGATGGCGCGCATCTTACGGATGTCGTCGTGCATCAGCGGCAACATGCAGGCAACGGAGCGGTCCTCCAGACCACGCTGAATACCCTGGTAGAAATTGATCTGCATGTCGTCCTCGACGGCGCAGACGCGGCACTTGTTGGCCGCAATCTTGCCAGCGACCCAACCGGGGATGGTTCCCTCGTCCATGTCGTAGACCCAGGGGCTGCCGGCGGGCGTGTTCTCCTCAAAGCTGTTGAGATAGCGCGAGTCGGTATGGAACAGGCACTGGTCAGCCGTAATAAACGCCGCGTGCGGGAACTCGAAGGTGTAGTCGAAGACGCCCTTCACGCCCGTGAGCCAACGAAGATTTGCCTCGTCGCGCACCACGATAGCGTCGTAGCCGCGCTCGACCATCAGGGCACGGACACGTTCGATACGACCGGCAGGACCGGCAGCAAACTCAGACATGCAGATTCCTTTCTTATTGTCTCTATAAAGACGGGACGGGCCTCAACCGAACGTCAGAATCGCATGCGATCCGCAACCGGTTGGAAACCCGTCCCTCAACATGATACGAAAGACGAAGGATGTCAATAAAACTTAGAGAAGTTCTTTGCGAGAAGCCAAGTAGGCATGAGCATGGCGCTCAAGAACCTCGTCCTCAACGCTCGTTAGACGAATAGCGCCGAGTGCCGCGGGCAGCGGCAACATGCTGCGGTTTGAGCGGGCGAACTGCTGCTTGCGGAACTCCTCGATAAACGCGGTGGGCTCCAGGTCGAAGGCAAGCTCCTCGATACCAAAGTCCTCCAGGCAGTCATCGACCTCAAAAACGTAATCGATATCGAAGTCGCAAGCATCGTGGGCAACGCGCGCCTCAAAACGCATGCCCTCGGACAACAACTGGTAGGCAGGGATCTGCGAAGCGGCATCGCCCAAGCAGGCGCGCAGGGTACGCTCCCCCGTCTTACCAAAATCGAGCGCATGGCGGGCGCTCGGGTTCGTAGCCATCAGTACGTCCTTGCGGGCAGTCTGAGACCACTGCACGGCATTGACGAGCGCGACCTCCTCGCCCGCGAGAATCTCGGGGACGGTCTCAGTAAACTGATTCCAGCGGGACTTGCTGCTCGAAAGCATGGTGCCAACAAGTACCACATAGCCGAGCTTGAGGCCCTCGGGGTCCGCCTCGCGAACAAGGTCGAGGTCGCACACGACCAAGCCCGGCTCGGGACGGAACGCGATAGCGGGAAGTGCATTCGCCGACGAGGCGACGAGCGGCTTCATGGTCGTCGCGACCGTAAGCATGGCGTCGAACGTCGTCGGCAGCAAGGCGCACTCGGTGCGACCGCACCACTGATTGGCACACCAACAAACGACCGAGCAGGTCACCGTGTCGCCGACAGCGACAATCAGGTCGTCGCAGGTAATGCCGTTAGCCGACAGGGCGCCAAAGACGGTATCGGCATCGGCCAGCATAGCGCCGGCAGGCGAAACCTCAAGCGAAAGCTGCGACACGGCAAAACCGGCGTCGACCAGCGCATGCTCGACGACCTCGCCAAAACGCTCGGATGCGCCTTCGTTCCAAACCACCATCGCGCGTTTAGGCTTGCCCACAGCCGAGGCAAACATGCGCGGCAGCTCCTCGAACGCGCCCAATCCGACGCGGACATCGACACTGCGGTTTTGGAAATTGATAAGTTGACGGCGAATCATAGCAGTCCACGCTCCAAAAGCATCTCGGCACAAAGGTAGGAAACGTCCTCGAAGGACTTGTTGCGAATATCAAGGGTAATATCGGCGGCTTGGCGATACAGCGGACGGCGATGCTCAAACAGGCGCGCGGCGTGCTCGGGCGAGCGGAAATCGGGTCGGGTATCGGAACGGCGAATCTGGCGCAACGAGTCCTCAAAGTCGCCTTCGAGGTACACGCATGTACCCATCTCGTGCATCAGCTCAATGTTCACCGGCGTCTCAACGATGCCACCCCCGCACGATACCAGCAGGCTGCGCTCGCTCTGAAGCGAACGGAGTGCCGAGGTCTCGAGCTCGCGAAAACGATCCTCACCCTCGGTCTTAAATATCTCGGTCACCGACTTGCCGCATCGACGCACAACCAAACGATCGGTATCGATGAATCGACGCTTGAACATAGTGCCCACATTGCGCGCAAGCGTCGACTTGCCCGCGCCCAAAAAGCCGATAAAGAAGATATGGTCGCAGCCGTGTTTGATGTGCTGAGACATGGCGAAACCTATTCCTCGCAGGGAAGGTCGCGCAGGGCCCGGCGCTCAAAGATACGGAAGATCTGCGTGTACCACAGGTCCTGGGTTGCCTGCGGCTTGACCAGAATAGTGTCAACGCCGGCAAAGTTTCCGCTCCATACGTCGGTGTACAGCTGGTCACCGATCAGCACGGCCTCGTCGGCCGTGGCGCCCAGACGCTTAAGGCCCGCTTTGAGGGCAAATGGCGCCGGCTTCATGGCGTGGCTAATGGCCTCGAGCCCCAACTCACGAGCCGAAGCCATGACCTGGTCGCGATGCCAGTTGTTGGACACCATGCACAGCTTAAAGCCCTTGGCATGGGCGGCCTCGAGCCAGGCGGAGACCGCAGCGGGAACCTGCTCGGTATCACGCGGCACCAGGGTGTTGTCGCGGTCGAGCAGAATGGCGCGCTTGCCGTCGGCCCAGAGGGTATCGAGGTCGATGCGATCGACCGAGGCAACATATCGTTTGGGGCTAAAAATCCTCATGATCAATTCCAAGACTGTTGATGCTCTTCGTAGGTCTTCGAGAAATACTCCTCGTCCTGCGTAATGTAGAAATACAGGTCGTCGGAGTCGGTCGGCTCAAGGGTGGCCTTGAGCGCCTCGAGCGACGGAGAGCAGATGGGCGTGGGCGGCAGGCCCTCGTGCTTATAGGTGTTATAGGGGTTATCACTCTGCAGGTCGTCGGCGGTAACCTCGCCACCGGTGACGTACATCATGGTCGCGTCGCTGTTGAGGTAGCGCAGGCCATCGAGCTTGCCTGCCAGACGGTTATAGAAAACCGATGCCACATGCGCGCGCTGGTCGGCGTTGAGGCCCTCGCGCTCGACGATGGAGGCAAGGTTAACGATGTCGTAATCGGACATATCCACGCCATAGCGCTCCTTGATCTTGGCCTCGCAGCTGGCAAAGTCAAGCGACTTATACTCGGCGTTGAACTGGTCAAGCATGGCGCGAATCACATCATCGGCGCTTGGGTCCTTACCAAGCGAATAGGTCTTGGGGAACAGGAAACCCTCGAGCGAATCGTTCGCGGCGTCTTTAAGAAAAGCGTAATGATTCACATAATTGCTCGCCTTAGCCTGGCTAAGGAAGTCCTCCTTAGAGATACTGTCGTATGCCTTGGCCACGCGGTCAGCGACCTGGTCAACCGTCAGGCCCTCAGGGATAGTCAGCGCATCGGAGCCCGCATTGGGACCTTCCATGAGCTGCTGAACAACCTTGGTCGCATCCATGAGTGTGGTGAACGAATAGGTACCAGGCTTGAGCGACATATCGGCGTTGAGCTTTTTCACCGCCGCATAATAATCTTTGGGATTTTCGACGATATGGTTCTCGGAGAGAATCGAGGCGATAGTATCGCCCGAAGCACCGTCGGGAATGGTCACCGTAACCTGCTGTCCAGCCGAGACCTTCGTATCTCCACCGGCGAAGAAGTCCTTGACGGCCGGCACGACAAAGAAAGCAATCGCAGCAAGCGCAAGCACGGCGACGACGCCACCGATAATCATAGGCACCGGAGAACTCTTCTTTTGAGCACCGCGACGAGCATGCGTGTTGTAGCTCGAACGGGTCGCCGGAGCAACACCGTGCGAGCCGCGAGCGTGATGTGAATGCGATTGGGGGGCCTGCGTTCGCTGGTTAGGTGCCTGCTGCTTAAAGCGTGTACCGCCTGCAGGCTGGGCCGAACGAGCAGAAGGCTGCTGGCCCGTCCGTTGAACAGGTTGGGCTGAACGAGAGGAGGACTGCACCGGGCGCGCCGAAGGCTGAGCTGCGCGCTGCGTCGGCTGCGCCGGGCGCTGGCCAGGCTGAGCAGGGCGCGGCGCGGGCTGCTGTGTACGATTCTGCAGGCGCGGATCGGAAGCGCTAGGCATGCGGAACCTCCTCGTTTTTACGATCGAGCCAGGTCTGCAAGAACAGGCTGGCGGCGATCATGTCAATTTTGCCCCTCATCTGCTTTTCGTTGAGCCCCTGCTCTCGCAGGATTCGCTTGGCCTCTTGCGAGGACAGGCGCTCGTCTTCAAGCTCCAGCGGAAGATCGAGCTCGTCGGCAATCTTTTGCGCCACAGCGGCAACGCGCTCGGCCTGAGGGCCGGGCTCACCGGCCATGGTTAGGGGGCGTCCACTTACCAGGATATCGGGCTCATAGTCCTCGACCAGGTAGCGGAACGTCTTGGCCATACCGGTGACCTCGGCGGCCGGAAGCACCTTGACAGGCATCGCCATCTTGCCATCACGGCTCGAGACGGCGATGCCAATCCTGGTCTCCCCTATGTCCAGCGCGAGCGCAACCACAGCGACTTCTTAGATTCTTAGGCGCCGAGCGCGGTCTTAGCGGCCGCGAGGGCATTGGCGATGCCGGCAGCATTCTTGCCACCGGCCTGGGCCATGTTGGGACGACCGCCACCGCGACCGTCGACCAGACCCGCGATCTGCTTGATCACGTTACCGGCGTGGAAACCGGCCTTGACGGCGTCATCGGAGCCGGCAGCGAGCAGGGCCGGAGTGCCCTTCTCAGTCACGCTGGCGACGACACAAGCGACAGGGCCGGCGACCTTCTGATGCACGGTATCCCATACGTTGCGCAGGTCGGCAGCCTCAAGGCCCTGGAGCTCAGCGACGACCAGCTTGTAGCCGCCGAGCTCGACAGCACCCGCGATGGCACTGGAAATGGCGTCGGAGGAGCCACCAGTCAGAGCCTTTTTGAGCTTGTTGGACGTCTCGCGCAGCTCGGCCTGCAGGTTCTCCACGCGGGCGGGGACCTCGTCGACGCGGCACTTGAGCGCAGCGGCGGCGGCGTCAACGAGCGCCAGGCGGTCGGCCATGTAGTCGAGGGCACCCTTAGAGGTCACGGCCTCGATACGGCGGACATTGGAGCCCGTGGAGGACTCGGAGATAATCTTGAACAGGCCAATCTCGGCGGTATTGGCGGCATGGGTGCCACCACAGAGCTCGCGGGAGAACGGCTGGTCCTCGGCGCCCACGGAGACAACGCGGACGACGTCGCCATACTTCTCGCCAAACAGGGCGACAGCGCCGGCAGCCTTAGCCTCGTCGATGCCCATGACACGGGTCACGACCTGCTTGGAAGCGAAGATCTGCTGGTTGACCAGGTCCTCGACAGCCTTGAGCTGCTCGGAGGACAAGGCCTCGAAGTGCATAAAGTCAAAGCGCAGGTGCTCGGGCGTCACCAGCGAGCCGGCCTGGGAGACGTGCTCGCCCAGGACCTGCTTAAGGGAGGCGTCGAGCAGGTGCGTGGCGGTGTGGTTACGGCGCAGGAAGCCACGGCGCTCAGCGTCGAGCGCGGCGGTCACGGTAGCACCGACGGTCAGCATGCCCTCGGCAACGTGGGCGACGTGAGCATACAGGCCGTTGTGGTTCTTGGTATCGGAAACGGTCAGCGAAACGCCCTCGGCGGAAAGCTCGCCGGCGTCACCCTGCTGGCCACCCATCTCGGCATAGAACGGGGTGCGGTCGAGCACGACCTCAACGTCCTCGCCGGCGGCAGCGGACTCGACGGACTCGCCGTTGCGCACGATGGCGACAACCTTGGCGCCCTCGATCGCATCGTTGTCATAGCCGTCGAACTCGGTCGCTGCGACCCTGTCGGAAAGCTCGACCCACACGTCGTTGAAGCTGCCCCAGGCGTCGCCCTTGGAATTGGCGCGGGCGCGGGCCTTCTGGTCCTCCATGCAGGCAGTGAAGCCGTCCATATCGACGTCGTGGCCAGCGGTGCCGGCGATCTCGACGGTTAGGTCGATGGGGAAACCAAAGGTGTCGTGCAGCTTAAAGGCAACATCGCCCGGAAGCACAGCGCCCTCGGCAAGCGCTGCCAGTGCCTCATCCAGGTAGACGCGGCCGTTGTCGAGCGTCGTGGAGAAGCGCTCCTCCTCGGAGGCAACGATACCCTTGACGAGCGCGACGTTCTTGAGCAACTCGGGATAGGCCTCGCCCATCTGAGCGTTGACCTCGTCGATGAACTTGGTCAGGAAGGCACCCTCGATACCCAGCAGGCGACCGTGGAACACGGCACGGCGGAGCAGACGGCGAAGGACGTACTCGCGACCCTCGTTACCGGGGAGGATGCCGTCGGAAATCATAAAGTCGACGGCACGGGAGTGATCGGCGATGATGCGCAGCGAGCGGCTGACGCCGGAGTAGTCATCGGCGTCATAGGTCTTGCCGCTGATCTTCTCACCGAGCTTGATGAGGTGCTGCATCAGATCGCCGTCGTAGTTGGCGGTCTTATGC
>UQIG01000032.1 GCA_900541135.1 uncultured Collinsella sp. | reverse complement strand
GGTCTTTCATGCAGCAGGGGCTCTCAATGTTTTTTATGTCCTGCTCATATCGTCTGTGCCGGCACTTTGGGACACTCCTTGCACCAAGTCTGATGTCACTACACCGGGCTCGTTCTATGCTTTACCGAGATAAAGTGAACGTGCAGATTCGTAACCCACTCGCAACCGTTCTATGGCACGATATTGAACGAATGTATGCTATGCGCCCGAGCCTTTCGGGCAGAGTGGGAGACAGTATGGTTAAGCTGTACGAGGACGGCATCTACCTGCGCGGCGGCAGCGAGGTCGTGCCTGCGGCCGAGGCTGCCGAGCGCGGCATTACGCAGACGCCTGAGGACGCCAAGCGCGGCACCATCGCGTATTCGATCTTCCAGGCACACAATACGTCTGGAGATCCCGAGGCGCTCAAGATTCGCTTCGACGCCATGGCGAGCCATGACATCACCTTTGTCGGCATCATCCAGACGGCGCGCGCCTCGGGCATGGAGCAGTTCCCGCTGCCCTACGTGCTCACCAACTGCCACAACTCGCTGTGCGCCGTGGGCGGCACCATCAACGAGGACGACCACGTCTTTGGTCTCTCGGCTGCCAAGAAGTACGGCGGCATTTTCGTCCCGCCGCACATCGCCGTCATCCACTCCTTTATGCGTGAGAACTTCGCCGGTTGCGGCAAGATGATCTTGGGCTCCGACTCGCACACCCGCTACGGCGCCCTGGGCACCATGGCCGTGGGCGAGGGCGGCGGCGAGTTGGCCAAGCAGCTGCTGCGTGACACCTACGATGTTGCCTATCCCGGCGTTGTCGCCATCTACCTCACGGGCGCCCCGCGTCCCGGCGTCGGCCCGCACGACGTGGCGCTCGCCATCATCCGCGCCGTCTTTGCCAAGGGCTACGTCAAGAACAAGGTCATGGAGTTCGTGGGCCCCGGCATCGCGAGCATGACGACCGACTACCGCAACGGCGTCGACGTTATGACCACCGAGACCACCTGCCTGTCGAGCATCTGGGCCACCGATGAGGACACGCACGCGTTTTTGACCATGCACGGCCGCGGCGAGGACTACCGCGAGCTCAAGCCCGCCGATGTCGCCTACTACGACGGCTGCGTCGAGGTCGACCTGTCGAGCATCAAGCCCATGATCGCGCTGCCATTCCATCCCTCCAACGGCTTTGAGATCGACGAGCTCAACGAAAACCTCGAGGACATCCTTCACGAGGTGGAGCTTGAGGCCGCCAAGATCGGCGAGGGCAAGACGCACTTTAGCCTGGTCGACAAGATTGTCGACGGCAAGCTGCACGTGCAACAGGGCGTTATCGCCGGCTGCTCGGGCGGCAACTACGACTCCGTGGTCCAAGCTGCCCGCGTGCTCAAGGGCGCCAACACCGGCTGCGGCGAGTTCTCGCTGTCGGTCTACCCCACAAGTCAGCCCGTGGCGCTCGAGCTTACGCGCCGCGGCTATATCTACGATCTCATGGAGGCTGGCGCGATCGTGCGCACGGCGTTCTGCGGCCCGTGTTTCGGTGCCGGCGACACGCCTGCCAACAACGGCCTGTCCATCCGCCACACCACGCGCAACTTCCCCAACCGCGAGGGTTCCAAGCCGGGTAATGGCCAGCTGAGCGCCGTGGCCCTGATGGACGCCCGCTCCATTGCGGCGACGGCTGCCAACGGCGGCATCCTGACGCCAGCGACCGACCTGCCCGAGGAAACTTGGGACGAGGCCTGCGAGTGCACCTTTGACGATGCGCCGTACAAGAAGCGCGTGTACTGGGGCTTTGGCAAGGCGGAGCCTGCCGACGAGCTGGTCGAGGGTCCCAACATCAAGCCGTGGCCCGCGATGGAGCCCCTCGGCGACGACATCCTGCTTAAGGTGTGCTCCAAGATCATGGACCCGGTCACCACGACCGACGAGCTTATTCCTTCGGGCGAGACGAGCTCTTTCCGCTCCAACCCGCTGGGCCTGGCCGAGTTTACGCTCAGCCGCCGCGACCCTGCCTACGTGGGTCGCTCCAAGGAGGTCGACGTCGTGGAGAAGCGCCGCGTTGCCGGTGAAGCCGCGGGCGACCTGGCGGCACTCGATGCTGAGCTTGCCAGCGTGTTTGAGGCACTGGCCGGCGCGGGTGTCACGGCCGATGCCAAGGCGACCGAGTACGGCTCTATGCTCTATGCCAAGAAGCCCGGCGACGGTTCCGCCCGCGAGCAGGCCGCGAGCTGCCAGCGCGTGATTGGCGGCCTGGCCAACATCGTCCATGAGTACGCCACCAAGCGCTATCGCTCCAACGTGATGAACTGGGGCATGGTGCCCTTCCAGATGGAGGCGGAGCCCAACTTTGAGGTGGGCGACTACGTCTTTGTGCCGGGTATCCGTGCCGCGCTCGATGGCGACCTGAAGAATATCGCTGCCTACGTGGTGCGTGCCGACGGTGCGGTTGAGCAGATTGAGCTCTACATTGCCGATATGACGGCAGAGGAGCGTGCCATCGTCAAGGCCGGCTGCCTGATCAACTACAACAAGTTCAAAGCCGCTGCCGAGTAACTCTGCTGTACGCCCCGGCCACACCTTTCCCTCGTGCTCACGCGCTTCGCGAGGGTCGCCCGAGGGAAAGGTGTGGCCGGGGCTACCGCGACGTTCTCGTTGGGTCTTGAGGGGCGCTAATAATTGACCGGGACCATCACAAAGTTGCCTGCCCGGCGGGTCCTTATTTCGATGGGGCCCAGGTTATTTCATCGTCAAATAGCCAAGTGCGTGCCGAGCCACTGTTGCGCGCTGTCTGCGGATCGGGCTCGCAGGTTTGTTCGTAGGCATCCTCGGTACACCGATCCATAAAATCGACGACTGCCGTCTGGTCGCCCTCCATGACGTAGATTACGTCGCCATCCGAGATATAGACCCCCGGTCCTTCATTGTCCACGCAGCCAGGGTCGTATGAGACGTTGCACAATTTGCTCCCGTTTGCCGCATCGAGCTCAAGGGTCGAATAATATCCGCCAACCATTTGGCCATTCTTGGCTCGATATATTGCGGCGCCGTACCACCGCTTAAACGTCTTGCCTTTGAGTAAACTGGTTGCCTTGCCGATAAGCTGCTCATCTTTGGTGTAGCGTCTGGCCCCAAGTTCGATGCGGGGATAGTTGCTGACACCAAGCGCTGCGGGCGTACCGTCAAAATCGACGGTGACCGAATCGGGTTTGACGATATCGGTGAGGACCTCGATGGGATAGCTTACGGTCTCAACCGCCGCCTGCGTCGCAGAGGCGGGGAGAAATGCGAGATAGATAATTCCTACGCCGACTGCGGTAATCGCAAACGCTAAGACGAGCAGGCCGATATAGGTGGAGCGTTTCACGGCGGGTACCTCGCAAATAGTATGCATTCATTAAGATAAGTGATACCAGCTTACGACAATCTTCAAAAGAAAGCGATCGATCGAAATGACGGGGTGAAAAGGCCCTATTGGGCTTCGATTTGACCTCTAATAGAAATATTTGCCCCACTCATTCTGGGCGTGAGGTCAATAATTGAGTCCACGAGTTTTGAGCGATACTCTTCTCACTAAACTCACTATTTTCACTATAAGCACTATAAATATGATAGGGGGACGACGAGAACAATGTGACGTGCGATAGCTAAGCCGTTTAAGCCGGACTCTGACCTTGAATCTCTGCCTCTATCTGTGCGAACGGGCTATTGTCGGTTCTCGATTCCATCGCTGCGTTTTCGTTGGGTCTTGAGGGACGCTAATAAATGGACTTGCTTGATGCCACCTCTGTTAATGGGGCGGCTTCTTTTTGTCGAAAACCGCCACAAAGGGGCCTGTCCCTTTCGTGGTGGTGGGGGCGAGCTCGATGCTGCCGTGCTCGCTGAACGACATTCTAATGAGCGTCTCTACAGGATTTCATCTGGGCTGGCGGGCTTGGTTGTTTTGGGGATGCCGAGTTTGGATGACGCGAAATCGTCAACATTGTCCTTAATTCCGTCTTTGGTGTAGACAGTGACCGTATAGGTGCTGTGCCCGAATTCGCTCTTGTCGCGTGTCGCCCAGGCCTGCCAGTAGGCAGCCCCGCTTCGCCCTTGGATTTTTCCGACACGGCGGAGTTCTGTTCGCTTTAATTTCCGGTTGCTATAGATGGTTCGACCGGCTTCCGCGGTGAGCCCGCACTGTCCAAGCAGCTTGTCGAGGACTTGGTTCATGTGGCGCTCATCGGTGTTTGGTGCGTGGTCGTAGGCGAGGGTGATGGAGTCGAGTGGCTGGTCGTCGATCAGATAGTTTAGCGCCTGAGGGTCAAGGCAGAAATAAGGAGAGCATCCGTCGACCTGGCCGAGCAACGGTAACTTGGACTGCCAAAGTCCGGTGGGAATTCTATCTTCGTAGAAAACACCGCGGCAGATAAAGGAGAGCGAGGTGGCACGCGAGCCAGCGTCGACCATTCCGCATAAATCGAAGGGCGAGGCGATACCAAGGGAAAAGGGCGTGACGACGATAAAGAAGAACATCGCGATGGGTATGGCGAGAATGGCGATGACGTTGCGACCGGTGGAATGAGACGGCTTCATATGCGCTCCTCGAGACAAAGATCTGTTGAGGATAGGCAGAAATGGATATGTTCAGAGAACAATTCAAGTTTAATCTCATGGCGCGAGATGGTCGACCGTTAGCGTCGAAAACCGCCACAAAGGTGCCTGTCCCCTTTGTGGTGGTGAGGAGCGCGCGGCTTCTTTTGGTAATAGTGTTAGCTGGCGGTATCATTGGTGCAGGTGGCGAAGGTTTGCATTGTGGGGTGTTTTGCCGTGAGCCGTTTTGCCCGTATTGGATTGATTGTCTTGGCGCTTGCGATCGCTGTGGTTGGCGCGGGCGCTGTCGGTATGGCATTTCTACCTGCTGCGGTGACGGAGCCGGTGGTCAAGCCTGTGACTCAATCTGTCGAACTTCTGACCGGCGACGACAAGCCTGAGACCATTACCGTTGATTTTGATGAGCAACCGGCTGCGCTGGGCATTAGTAATTATCCACTTATTCAGCTTGGGGCTATGCGCTATACCACGGATTCTAGTCTGATCGACAGGGCGTCCGAGCTGCTCAAGGGCAAAACCTTTAAGCGCTGGTATGGATATGCATCCTATCGGGCAAAAGCGAACGACATGGTTGGCGGATGCCGCTCGTCCATCGAGTTGGACACCGCGAATGGCACTAAGTTATGTGATGTTTCGTACGATCCTGGCTACGAGGGCAATGAGGGGCCGGGTATCTACATCTTGGACGGCGATGTCGCCTATGTCATGGAGGGCAACCAGACCGAGCTCAACGATTTTATGGGTCAGTGCATTCAGGATGCCTATGAACAGACCTGCTTGCCCGACCCGCAGGCTGCACGCGATAGTGGGTCTGCCCGTACATGGTTGTTCGAGGATGAGATGTCCTGGAACGCCGAATCGGGAAGCACGGGTTCGGCGAAGGAGTAGAGACCGCGACCACCACAAAGGTGCCTGTCCTCTTTGTGGTGGTTTTCGGTCTGTCTCGATCTGTAACATCTTGGCCGCTAAAAGTGGGCCTGGTGTTACAGATTTAGATTTTCGATTCAGGTGTCTTCGTTCGTCTCGATTTGTAACAGTTAGACCCTAATTTGCCGAGTAGATGTTACAGATTGAGACAAACGGGCGCCGCTGGTCATTTCATCTTGATTTGTAACATCTGGAGCCATAAACAGCCGCTAGATGTTACAGATTGAGATAGTAAGGGGACGAGGCCGTAGCGGGTGAGCGCGCCTGCTCCCTATCTCTCAATCACTCAGAAAATCTTATATATAGAGACTTAGATTTATGTATAAGATCGTGCAAAGCTGGCAACAATACTTCTCGAACAACGTGAAGCCGCCCCGTAGGGCGGCCACCCCAAGAGAGGTGATTCCATGAGAATCGATAAGCTAGCAATGACGTCGCGCGAGGCGCTGCAAACCGCCATGAGCACGGCTGCCGACGCGCAGGCCGGCGCGGTGGAGCCGATTCACCTGCTGTCCGCCTTGCTCGGTGCCGGTGAGCGCAATATCTCCGTGATTATCGAGCGCATCGGTGCCGACCCGGCCCAGCTCGCACGCTCCACACAAGATGCCATCGACCACGCGCCTAAGGTTTCGGGCGAGGGTCAGCAGATGGGCTTGTCCAACGAGCTCGTTCGCGTCATCGAAAAGGCCGAGAAGAAGGCCACCAAGATGGGCGACAGCTTTGTGGTGACCGAGCATCTGCTGATGGCACTTGCCGAGGACAAGGGCGAGGCGGGCCGCGTGCTGCGCGACGCCGGCGTCACAAAGGAGCGCATCGAGCAGGTCTACGAGGAGCTGCGTGGCGATGACCGCGTGACGTCTGCCGAGGACAAGACCCAGTTTGAGGCGCTGGAGCAGTACGGACGCAACATCTGCGACCTTGCCCGCGCCGGCAAGCTCGACCCTGTCATCGGCCGTACCGACGAGATCCGTCGTACCATCCAGGTCCTGTCCCGTCGCACCAAGAACAACCCCGTGCTCATCGGTGAGCCGGGCGTCGGTAAAACGGCTATCGTCGAGGGCATCGCCCAGCGTATCGTGGCTGGCGACGTGCCGAGCACCCTGCGCGACCGCGACCTTATCGAGCTTGACATGAGCGCGCTAGTCGCCGGCGCCAAGTACCGCGGCGAGTTCGAGGACCGCTTGAAGGCCGTGCTCAAAGAGGTGCAAAAGTCCGAAGGCAAGGTCATCCTGTTCATCGATGAGCTCCACACCATCGTGGGCGCGGGTGCCACCGAGGGCTCCATGGACGCCGGCAACATCCTGAAGCCCGCACTCGCCCGTGGCGACCTGCACGCGATCGGCGCGACCACGCTTGACGAGTACCGCAAGTACATCGAGAAGGACGCGGCGCTCGCGCGTCGTTTCCAGACCGTTATGGTGAGCGAGCCTACCGTCGAGGACACCATCTCGATCCTGCGTGGCCTCAAGGAGAAGTACGAGATCTTCCACGGCGTGCATATCACCGATAGCGCGCTCGTGGCGGCTGCCGACCTCTCCGATCGCTACATCGCCGACCGTTTCCTGCCCGACAAGGCCATCGACCTGGTCGATGAGGCCGCAAGCCGCCTGCGCATGGAGCTCGACAGCATGCCGGTCGAGATCGACGCCACCACGCGTCAGCTCACCCAGCTGCAGATCGAGGAGCAGGCACTCATGAAGGAGACCGATGACGCCTCCAAGGAGCGTCTGGAGGCCCTACGTCAGGAGATCGCCGAGGTCCAGGAAAAGCTCAACGTGCAAAAGGCCGGCTGGCTCAACCAAAAGAACGCCATCGACCACGTGCAGGAGCTTAAGGGCCAGCTTGACGAGGCCAAGAGCGAAGAGGAGCGTGCAACGCGCAACGGCGACCTGGGCCGTGCGTCCGAGCTGCGCTTCTCCGTGATTCCGGGCCTGCAGCAGCAGATTCAGGATTCCGAGGCTGCGCTCGAGGCACAAAAGCAGCAGGACGGCGAGGGCCTCAACGAGCAGGTGACCTCCGACGAGATCGCCGAGGTCGTGAGTGCCTGGACCGGCGTGCCCGTGTCCAAGATGATGCAGGGCGAGCTCGACAAGCTCAAGGGCCTGGAGGGCGAGCTGCATAAGCGCGTCATCGGTCAGGATGAGGCCGTCTCCGCCGTTGCCGCGGCCGTGCGCCGCAGCCGTGCGGGCCTCTCCGATCCGGACAAGCCCATCGGCAGCTTCTTCTTCCTGGGCCCCACTGGCGTGGGCAAGACCGAGCTCGCCAAGGCGCTTGCCGAGTGCCTGTTCGACGACGAGCGCGCGCTCGTGCGTATCGATATGTCCGAGTACATGGAGAAGTTCAGCGTCCAGCGTCTGATCGGTGCGCCCCCGGGATACGTGGGTTACGACGAGGGCGGCCAGCTCACCGAGGCCGTGCGCCGTCGTCCCTACTCCGTGATCTTGCTCGACGAGATGGAGAAGGCCCATCCGGATGTCTTTAACGTGCTGTTGCAGGTGCTCGACGACGGCCGTCTGACCGATGGCCAGGGTCGCCAGGTGTCCTTCAAGAACACGATTATCATCATGACGTCCAACGTGGGCTCCAAGGCCATCGCCGATCTGTCCGGTAAGGACGAGGAGGAGATGCGCCATCAGGTCGACGCTGCCATGGCTCAGACCTTCCGCCCCGAGTTCCTCAACCGTATCGACGATATCGTGGTGTTCCATCCGCTCGGTATGGCGCAGATCGAGAAGATCGTCGACATCCAGCTCGCCGACGTCCGCGCGCGTCTGGCCAAGGAGCGCATGACGCTTGCCATCACCCCGGCGGCCAAGCAGATGCTCGCCGTGGGCGGCCTGGACCCGGTCTTTGGCGCCCGTCCGCTCAAGCGTCTGGTTCAGCGCGAGGTCGTGGATGCCATCGCCGCCGCTATCATCGACGGCACGGTGCGCGAGGGCGATCAGGTGACGGTCGATGCCGACAAGGACGGCGGCTTTACCGTCGTGTGCGACAACACGCCGGCGGCCACCTATGAGGTCCCCGACGCCGAATAGATTTATGGGACATGCCTTAAAATCTGCCAGCCGTCTCTAAACGCCAAGGGCGGCGGATCCAATTGGGTCCGCCGCCCTTTTTCGTGCGACAATCGATAATGTTGAACGGATGCGATGCAAGGAGCTATGCAGATGAAAGACGAGATCAAGACAAGCGCGCCGGCGCTCAAGCCCACGTCCAAACCGGCGCCCAAGCCGCGCGACCCCTATATCCGTGCCGAGAACGAGGACGACGACGGCTACGATCCCTACAGTGATCGCCGTCCCGAGCGCGAGCCAATGTTCGAAGCCGACCCGTGGCGCTGAGTGCCACCCAAAAGGCCACCAATTAAGTTGCGGTGAAATAGGGACTGTTTTGCAGTTTGACCAGCAAAAACAGTCCCTATTTCACCGCAACTGCGTTAGGGATTTTTCTACAGGGGGAGGGTAGTCAAAAAAGCCCCGTCCCAAATCGACTGTCCAGGGAGTCGCATTCGAGCTTGGTTGTCCTCTCAGCCACTCGGCATCCTTCGAGCAGTAATAGTGAAAAAACTTGCCTAAGTGTTAATCAAGTAAGACATAATATTGCTCTCTAATTAATCAAGAATCGCTATAATTTTGATTAGCTAGAGAGCAAGATTGGAGAATCATGGCATTCAACGACTTGATCGCCCAGAAAATAAAGGACTTTGAACAGCAGGGGGTTCCGCGGGTCTTTGAGCGAGACCTTGATCTAGGAAATCCACAGGAGCCAAAGCGCGACAACATCGTAAATGTGATTGTGGGGGCCCGCCGTTGTGGAAAGACGTATCGCCTGTATCAGGAGATGCGGCGGCTTCAGAGCCGGGGCGTCGAGCTTGACCGGATGCTTTACTTCAATTTTGAGGATGAGCGCTTGCGCCCGTATGAGCCATCGCTGCTGGCGGACGTGCTCGACACGTTCTATGCGCTGTATCCTGCTGCTCGAACCGAGGGCGCTTATATTTTCTTTGACGAGATCCAGGAAATTCCCGAATGGGGTGCGTTTCTGCGGCGTGTAGTCGATACGGAGAAAGCGACCGTCTATGTGACGGGATCTTCTTCTAAGATGCTGTCCTCAGAACTTAAGAGCGAGTTCAGGGGTCGTTCTCTTGTGCGAGAGCTTTTTCCATTGAGCTTTTCGGAATACGTTCGATATAAGACGGGGAACGTTCCCGAGCCAGATGTGACCTTTTCCCCGAGCGATGCGGCGCTGCTTCGACATCATCTGATCGGATATCTTGAACGAGGGGGATTCATCGCGACACTTGGGCAGACGCCCGCAGACGCGATTCAGCTGCTACAGGAATATGCTTCGCGAACGGTCGCCATGGACGTCGTTGAACGCTACGACGTCAAGAACCCTCGCCTGGCATCGCTGTTCCTGACGCGGTGTATGGCATCTTCGGGACGAGAGCTGTCGGTGAACAAAGTGTATAACGAGTTCAAGAGCAGGCAGATACCCGTCAGTCGTAATTCGCTCAGCGACTTGCTTGAGTATTATGAGGACGCCTACCTGTTGTTTTCTGTGCCGGAGTTCACGCGTTCACTGGCAAATAACATGCGGTCTGCGTCTAAGGTCTACGCTGTCGATCCTGCGATGTTTGGAGCATTCTCTCCCGCATCGGCATTGGACCAGGGCCAGAGGCTCGAGACCGCAGTGTTCAATGCGCTAAGAAGAAGGACTCCCGCGGTGAGGACCGGCTCGGTCTGCCGTCTGCTGATCAAAGAGAAGAGTAAAAGCCATGAGGTGGACTTTGTTGCTGGGGACGCACTTCTCATGCGGGCTTATAGCCTGATTCAGGTGAGCGCGGATATGACAAGTGAGAAAACGCGCGAGCGCGAAATTGCCGCGCTTGATGCCTCGATGGCCCAGTTCGATCTTGGCGAGTCGGCAATCGTTACCATGGATGAACAGACCGATATTCCATGCGAGCACGGTGTGGTACACGTTATGCCCGCATGGAAGTGGCTCCTTGCCTAATCATCTATGGGCCTGTGGGGTCAGGACCTCCTGGCTCCTTCATCACGGTTGGGGAGCACCTTGCTGTGCCAGGCTAGTCCTGGGCTTTGATACTCGGCAGGAGAATCTGGGCGAGGTAGTCGGTCTCGAGTTTGGTCGCGGCGTCGGCTTTGCCGTCTTTACCGACCAGTACGTTCTTGATCTGGCTATAGGTGTAGCGGTTGCCGGTCGTAAGCTCGACAAGCTCAATGGCCGTGTCCATGGGGTAGGTTGACACGGGGTTCTGCGTCCGTCCGTTGATGGTCTGGGGCACCACGTACGGATAGACGGGGCCGCTGGCGTAGACGGTATAACCGTTGCCTAGATTGGCCGCACCCAAAACCGTATCGCCTTCATCGGGCGTAAAGCTCTCGCCCTCGCGCACCGCGACGAGCGTCACGAGCGGCGTATTGGCGTCGTCGCCCAGATAGATGCATAGCGTGCTTCCGTTTTGCCAAGTTGCGACCTTGCCGTACCACTCGACGGGAATATCGAGCTGGTAGAGGTCGGTTGCCTTGTGGCGAGCGTCAGCATCACGGGACGCCTGTGCCTTTTGCGCGCTCACGGCATTGACGGCGGCGTCGCGCCGCGCGGTTGCCGCCTGCTGGAGTACCTTGGCGGTGGCGGCGGAGCTCGCACCGCCCTCCTCGGCATACTTGGCGGCGGCATCGATCTGGTCGTCAGTCACCGTGTCGGCCGAAGGCACCTTGAGCTTAAAGGTGGCCTGGGCACTTAAATCCTGTCCATCGCTCTTAACGGTGACCTGCGTCTTGGTGGTCGGGACGGTATAGATGGTGCCGTCGGCCGCGATGGGGGAGGCAGCGATGGAGAGCGTGTAATCGCCGGGCAGCAGTTTGATGCCGCGGCCGTGCTCGTCAACATAGAGCGTTTCGCTCACGGAGGAGCCATCAGCGTCCTGACCGCTCACCTGTACGGGAATCTTGGAGCCGGCGGAACAGTCGAGGCCCGCGGCATGCACGCCAATCTGCACCGACATCATCGTGTGGGCATTGGCGGCGGTGATGGCAGCCTGCTCTTGCCGGTATCCGTTCCAGGCTGCGTAGCCTGCGCCGCCGGCGACGAGCGCGACGGCCACAACGCCGGCAACCATCAGGTTGCGGCGCTTGGGCGACATCTTGCGATGACGGACCTCGGCTTCGCGTGCCGAAGGAACGGACGGTAGGGGAATATCGCCCATGGCGATGGTCTCGTCCACGGCAGGAGCGGAGCCCAGGCCGGGAAGCTCGCGGGTCAGGGAATCTTCGGCCGGCAAGCTGCCGAGCAAGACGGTTTCCTCGCTCGTGTCGGATTCGGGCTGGTCGTCGGCCTCGCATTCGGTGTCTTCGTGATCTGCCTCATCTTCGGCAGGCTCAACGTCGTCTGCATCCTGATCATCGGACTGCGCCTCGGCTTCCGACTCATCCTGCACATCAACGCCCGAATCGTCAAACGCAATCTCATCAAGTGAAATCCGGTCTAGGCTCTCCAGGGCTTCGGCACACGCTTCTGCATCTTGGGCCGCATCCTCTTGGCCCATCGTCTCATCATTCATACATCCCCCAAGCTCAATATCGGGACAACAATGTACCCAAAATTGGGGTCACATAGAGCTGTCAGGCGATTGGAAATCTGATTTTATCTGTGAGAGAGGTTTTGCATATGTGCGTGAATGCGCGCAACAACAAAAAGCCCCGGAAAGCGGACGAATCGCTTTCCGGGGCTGCGCATGACGCGCGATTGCGGCATCGGCTAAGTTTGCCTACATCCAAATGTGGACGGAATAAACATGTTACTCGGCGTGCGCGTAATCAACCTTGGCGCGGCGGGCGGTAGCCTTCTCCCAATCGCTGGTGCCCTCAAAGACATCCTGCTTATAGGGATTGCGGCCGAGCTTCTTGGCACGGTAGGCGATGTAGATGATCGCGGCGACGTTGGCGACCAGTGCGGCGATCGAGACCGCGGTAGCGGCGCCGGGGTCGAGCGTGGAGTGGGTCACAAAGATGGACTCCTCCTGGAAGTAGGGGAATACCTGGGCAAACATGCACCAAATAGCCAGCGTAAAGGCGCGGTTCTGGATCCAGCCGCCCTTGTTCCAGATAAAGGCGGCGACGGTGGGCGCCAGCAGCAGCGCAAAGCCGCAGAACCAGGAGTGGGTGGGCAGGCAGTTGTAGGTGTAGCAGAAGTTCCAGATATCGTAGGCGATGATGTAGACCCAGGTCATATCGGGCCACAGCATGTCGGTCTGATCCTCGGAGGCGTAGACACTCCACCAACCGGTCATGCAGAAGATGTTGATGATACCGGCGATGCCGTTGAACACGTTGTTCCAGCCGGCCAGCTGCGTAGCACCTTCGGAGGTGACCCAGGTGGACTCGCCCAGGACAAAGAAGTGATAGGCGCTCTCAAAGTCGGATACGACGGCGATCATGATGTTGATGGCGACGATCACAAACGGCCATGCGCGGAACCAATGCGCCTTGCCGATCTTTCCCCACTGGTACTTAATGGCAATGAAGCCCCAGCAACCGGCGAGCGCCGCGTATACCTTGGCGTAGTGGAACCAGCTGTTCTGGTACACATGGGTGGGGTTGGTGAGCGCCCACTCGGCACCCTGCGAAACGCCCACGGCGATGGCGACGCAGTAGATGGTCATGGCCAGCGGAGCCACGCCAAAGATGATTGCCGCGCCGAGCTTGGTGCGGCGGCCGACCTCGTTGAGCACGATCAGGCCGATAAAGACCATGGCCCAGCCGGCCCAGTGGATAAGGGTATCGCTACCCCAAACATCGAACAGCATGCTGCTCTCCTTTCACACGCCCGCGGCCCCTCTTCTGATCGCGGGCAGTTTGGCCAAATGTCGTCAGTTCTGGGGCTTGCGCTCCGGATACTTGGCGGTATAGCCCTCGATGTGGAGTGTCGAGGCGATGATTTCCTTGACCGTCTCGTCGGGCACATCGGGGTGCGTGCGGATGTACATCAAAAGACCCATGATGAGGGTGTAGAACGTCTCGTAGACATGGTCGATGCGTAGCTCATGATGGGCGACAAAGTCCACCACGGTGGTGTCGCAGATATACTGCGCCACACGCTGGACCACGTTGTGCAAAAAGCCGCCGTAGAGCGCGCCGCTGCTCGAGGTGAGCGTACTCGGCAGTTCGTGGCCGCTGGCGACCAGACGCTTAAAGAGCGGGGCGACGGTGTCGAGCGCGCCCTCGATATCGCCGACGGTGCGGCCGGCGTTCCACTGCTCGAGTTCGGAGATAAAGCCGTCGATCGCCTCGTCCATAACAGCGGTGACGGCGGCGTCCATATCGGCAAAGTAGTGGTAGAACAGCGAGCGCGTGCAGCCGGCTCGCTTGGTCACGGCCGATACCGATAGGTGGGATACGCCCAGCTCGGAGCTTACGGTGCGCACGGCATCGAGGATCTCGCGACGGCGTTCGTCGCCCGTCAGGCGCTTTGCCGCGCTATCGGATGCGGGGACGGCATTGACTACAGAGGTACCTGCTGTGTTGTTGCCCATGTTTTTGCCGCCTTTCATCCTCTTTTGCCTGACCGTTCGCCTAACAGTCTTGAATATTGTTGACGGTTCGTCAATACTATTTTTGACACAATGTCAACAATGGCGGGTGAACGGCATGGGGCATGCCCGGCCTGCAAAAAAGAGGGGCGCCGCGGCCTCGTCGGGCTGTGGCAAGAGAAGGGACAACCATGATTCTCAACGGACCGGGAATTAGCTACACCGAGCCCGATATCGGCGCGGAGTTTGTGCCGCCGCTGCCGGAGCATCCGCGTGAGGCCATCGTCAAGCTGTGCGAGCACTGCACCAACCGTCTGCTGCATCGCGATGAGCTGCTGGGCTACGAGTACTGGTCGTTTGCCGAGGCCGCAACCGACGAGCAGGCCGAAGTGCTCTGCAAGATGAAGATGCGCCGTCCCTATACGCTGCCCGAGATGGTCAAGCTCACCGGCATGCCCGAAGCCGATATCGAGAAGATGCTCGACGACATGAGCTACACGGGTCTGCTCGATTACAACTGGGAAAACCCCGAGCGCGCCAAGCAGTGGGTGCTGCCCATGCTGGTGCCGGGTTCCGCTGAGTTTCTCAACATGCGCGTGAGCCAGCTCGAGGAGCATCCGGTCTATGCCAAGTTCTTTGAGCAGGCGTCCAAGGGACCGCTGTCCAAGGCCACGCCGATGGTGCCGCCCGGTGGCGCCGGCATCGGCATGCATGTCATTCCGGTCGAGAAGGCTATCGATGCCGCGAGCACGTCGGTGCCGATCGAGCATATCGAGCATTGGCTCGACAAATACGATGGCAAATATGCCGCCAGCACCTGCAGCTGCCGCGCGAGCCGTCGCGTGATGGGCGAGGGCTGCGCCGACGACCCCGCCGACTGGTGCATTGCCGTGGGCGATATGGCCGACTATGTGGTTGAGACCGACCGCGGCCATTACGTGACGCGCGACGAGGTTTACGACATCCTGCGCCAGGCCGAGGACAACGGCTTTGTGCACCAGATCACCAATATCGACGGCGAGAACAAGATCTTCGCCATCTGCAACTGCAACGTCAACGTGTGCTACGCCCTGCGCACCTCGCAGCTGTTCAACACGCCCAACCTGTCGCGCTCGGCCTATGTCGCCAAGGTCGAGAAGGACAAGTGCGTGGCCTGCGGTCGCTGCGTTGAGGTGTGCCCGGCCGGTGCCGCCAAGCTCGGCCAGAAGCTCTGCAGCAAAAAGGCCGGCGGACAGGTGCCCGAGTATCCGCGCCAGGAGCTGCCCGATGCCACCAAGTGGGACCACACCAAGTGGTCGCCCAACTACCGCAACGATAACCGTATCGAGACGCACGAGTCCGGCACCGCGCCCTGCAAGACGGCTTGCCCCGCGCACGTTGCCGTCCAGGGCTACTTAAAGCTCGCGGCGCAGGGCCGCTATGACGAGGCGCTGGCGCTCATCAAGCGCGAGAACCCGCTGCCCGCTATCTGCGGCCGTGTGTGCAACCGCCGCTGTGAGGATGCCTGCACCCGCGGCCGTGTGGATGCCGCCGTGGCTATCGACGAGGTCAAGAAGTTCATCGCCCAGCGCGATCTGGATGCCGCGACCCGCTACGTCCCGCCCGTGGTTACGCCGACGCGCGCTGGCGGCTTTGATCAGAAGATCGCCATCATCGGTGCCGGTCCGGCCGGCCTGTCCTGCGCTTTTTATCTGGCCGAGAAGGGCTACAAGCCCGTCGTGTTCGAGAAGAACGAGCGCCCGGGCGGCATGCTCACCTTCGGCATTCCCAGCTTTAAGCTGCAGAAGGACGTCATCGAGGCCGAGGTCGAGATCATTCGCCTGATGGGTGCCGAGTTCCGCTATGGCGTGGAGGTCGGTCGTGATGTGACGCTCGACGAGCTGCGCGAGCAGGGCTTTAAGGCCTTCTACGTTGCTATTGGCTGCCAGGGCGGCCGCCTTGCCGGTATTCCGGGCGAGGATGCCGAGGACGTGACCGTGGCCGTCGACTTCCTTCGCGAGGTTAACAGCGGCAAGATCGATACCCTGTCCGGCTGCACCATTGTGGTGGGCGGCGGCAACGTGGCCATCGACGTTGCCCGCAACGCCTGCCGTCTGGGCTCTGAGCACGTTGAGATGTTCTGCCTGGAGAGCGAGGTCCAGATGCCCGCCAGCGAGGAGGAGCGTCGCGAGGCCGTTGAGGACGGCGCTCACATCAGCTGCGGTTGGGGCCCCAAGGAGATTCACCTGGACGAGGCCGGTCGTGTGTGCGGTATCACCTTCAAGCGCTGCACGCGTGTCTTTGACGACGAGGGCCGTTTTGCGCCCGAGTACGACGAGAACGATCTGCGCCGTGTCGATGCCGACCGTGTCGTCATGTCGATTGGCCAGTCCATTGTGTGGGGCGACCTGCTGGCTGGCTCCAAGGTGGAGCTCGGCCGCGGCCAGGGCGCCCTTGCCGATCCCCAGACTTACCAGACCGCCGAACCCGACATCTTTGTGGGTGGTGACGTCTACACTGGCCCCAGCTTTGCCATCGACGCTATCGCCGCCGGCCACGAGGCCGCGGTGTCCATCCATCGCTTTGTGCAGCCGGGCTCCACGCTCACCATCGGCCGCAATCAGCGCCGCTACACCGCACTCGACCGCGATGACGTTGTGCTCGAGAGCTACGACAACGCGAGCCGCGAGGTTGCCCACGTGGACCGCGAACGCGAGAAGGCTGCGCCGTTTAGCGAGTATGTTGAGACCTTTACCGAGGAGCAGGTGCGCGCCGAGACCGCCCGCTGCCTGGGCTGCGGCGCCTCGATTGTCGACCCCAACAAGTGCATCGGCTGCGGCCTGTGCACCACCAAGTGCGCGTTTGACGCCATCCATCTGGATCGCGACCGCCCCGAGTGCTCCACGATGGTCAAATACGAGCAAAAGCTCCCAAGCCTGGGCAAGTACGCGCTCAAGCGCGCCATCAAGATTAAGTTCGGTCGCAAGTAAGTAGCCATAACGGGAACGGCGGAAGAAAAAGTGCATGAATTGGGGATCGTTTACCACATCATTCGCGATGTCGAGAACGTGGCGCGCGCTCATGGCGTGCGTCGCGTTTCGAGCGTCACGCTGCTGCTGGGCGAGGTCTCGGGCGTCGTTCCCGACTTGCTACTCGACGCTTGGCGCTGGGCGGCAGATAAAAAGCCCATCACCGAGGGTGCAGAGCTTATCGTGGAGCCCGTTGAGGCCGTGACACATTGCGAGGCGTGTGGCTGCGACTACGCGACGGTCGAGCACGGCAAGGCCTGTCCCCATTGCGGTAGCGGCGAGACCTATTTGCTGCAGGGCCAAGAGGTAATGATCAAACAGATCGAGACCCCCGAAGAGGATCCGGCAGGCGCTGCCCCCGACGGCCCTTCCGACGCGCCCGATGCCGTCGACGCCGCCAACCCACTCCACATCGTCTAGGATCCCCTATAAGTTGCGGTGAAATAGTTCCTAAATCCAGCCTTCTGACTCTTAAACAAGAACTATTTCACCGCAACTTTTTTGAGTAGTTTTGTTGAGCATAAGTCGTGCAAATAGTCAAGCCATGTCTGTTTAAACAAAATAGTGACAGTACGAGCACATTCGCACTTGCTTAATATCGATATTAATGAACAGCTTGCTTGTATCTATAAAATACATAGCTTGATGAGCGACGCCTTGTCGTGTAATGAGTCAAAAAGCAGTAACGTAATCAACTTGTAACAAACCTAGACATTTAAACAAATAATCCAACCTTTTGCGGATTTAGCTATAATTCCACAATCCAAACAGGTATACTCCTTTCATGTCGTGTAGGAAATACGTAGACAAAAAGGAGGTTATGTGATGGTAAGTATTGTTCTTGCTAGCCACGGGGACTTGGCAGCTGGAATCAAGCAGACGGGCTCGATGGTCTTTGGCGATCAGCCGTCTGTTGCCGTGGTCTCGCTCGAGCCGAGCATGGGCCCCGACGACTTCCGTGCCAAGGTCGAGGAAGCAGTCGCTTCCTTCGAGGACCAGGAGCAGGTGCTCTTCCTCGTTGATTTGTGGGGCGGCACGCCGTTCAACCAGATCAGCGGGCTCATCGAGGGCCACGATTCCTGGGCTATCGTCACCGGTGTCAACCTGCCTATGCTCATCGAGGCATATTCGCAGCGCTTTGACGCAAAGAACACTGCACATGCGATCGCAAAACATCTCGTGACTGAGGCTAAGGCTGGCGTGCGTGTCAAGCCCGAGTCTCTGGAGCCCGAGGAGAAGAAGCCGGCTGCGGCCGCCGCTGCTCCTGCAGGCGCCATCCCTCCGGGAACGGTCATCGGCGATGGGCACATCAAGATCGCCCACGTCCGTATCGACACCCGTCTGCTTCATGGTCAGGTGGCCACCACGTGGACCAAGCAGATCAACCCCAACCGCATCATCGTGGTTTCCGACGGCGTTGCTCACGACGAGCTCCGCAAGACCATGATCGAGCAGGCTGCCCCTCCGGGAGTCCATGCCAACGTCGTGCCCATCAAGAAGATGGCCGAGGTCGTCAAGGACACGCGCTTTGGTGACACCAAGGCCATGCTGCTCTTTGAGAACCCGCAGGATCTGCTCAAGGCCATCGAGGCCGGCGTCGACATCAAGGAAGTCAACATCGGTTCCATGGCTCACTCCAAGGGCAAGGTCGTCGTCACCAACGCCGTCGCTATGGGCGATGATGACGTTAAGACTCTCGAGGCCCTCAAGGCCAAGGGCGTCAAGTTCGAGGTCCGCAAGGTTCCTTCGGATTCCTCCGAGGATCTCGACGCCATGTTGAAGAAAGCTAAGGCCGAACTGGCCGCTCAAGCATAGTAAAGGAGGGTCCGATACATGTCTGCAATCACTATTCTGCTTGTTGCGATTGTCGCGTTGCTTGCCGGTATGGAAGGCGTTCTGGATGAGTTCCAGTTCCATCAGCCGCTCGTGGCATGCACGCTTATCGGTCTCGTAACCGGTCACCTTCAGGAGGGCATCCTCCTGGGCGGTTCGCTCCAGATGATGGCCCTTGGCTGGGCTAACGTCGGCGCCGCTGTCGCGCCTGACGCCGCTCTGGCCTCGGTCGCTTCTTCGATCATCATGGTGCTCGCCCTCAACGGTGGCGCCACCGATTCGGCCAAGGCCGTTACCACCGCTATCGCCGTCGCCGTCCCACTGTCGGTCGCTGGTCTGTTCCTGACCATGATCTGCCGTACCATTGCTACCGCTATCGCTCACGCCATGGACGGTTGCGCCGAGAAGGGCGACTTCTCCGGCATCGAGCGCTGGCAGTATGCTGCCATCCTCATGCAGGGCCTTCGTATCGCCATCCCGGCAGTGCTTCTGTGCGTCATCCCGGCCGAGGCCGTTACCAACGCGCTTAACGCTATGCCCGACTGGCTGTCCGGCGGCATGGCTGTCGGCGGCGGCATGGTCGCTTCCGTCGGTTACGCCATGGTCATCAACATGATGGCCACCAAGGAGACCTGGCCGTTCTTCGTCCTCGGCTTTGTCCTTGCTGCCATCCCTCAGCTCACGCTGATAGCCCTTGGTCTCATTGGCATCTCCCTTGCCCTCATCTACCTTGGCCTTAAGGATCTGGCCAAGCAGGGTGGCGGCATGGGCGGTGGCTCCGGCGACCCGCTCGGCGACATTCTGAACGATTACGAGTAGGAGGGGAGTGATACATATGGCAGAGAACAAGATTCAGCTCACCAAGGCTGACCGCAAGAAGGTTTGCTTCCGTCATCAGTTCCTTCAGGGCTCGTGGAACTACGAGCGCATGCAGAACGGCGGCTGGTGCTTCGCAATGATCCCTGCGATCAAGAAGCTCTACACCAGCAAGGATGACCAGATTGCCGCTCTTAAGCGCCACCTGGAGTTCTATAACACCCACCCCTATGTTTCCGCCCCCGTCATTGGCGTTACCCTCGCCCTCGAGGAGGAGCGCGCCAACGGTGCTCCGATCGATGATGTCGCCATCCAGGGCGTCAAGGTCGGTATGATGGGCCCGCTCGCCGGCGTCGGTGACCCCGTCTTCTGGTTCACCCTTCGCCCGATTCTGGGCGCTCTGGGCGCTTCCCTGGCCATGTCCGGCAGCATCGTCGGTCCGCTGCTGTTCTTCTTCGCGTGGAACATCATCCGTTACGCTTTCCTGTGGTACACGCAGGAGTTTGGCTACAAGGTCGGCTCCTCCATCGCCAAGGACCTCTCCGGTGGTCTGATGGGCAAGGTCACCGAGGGCGCTTCCATCCTGGGTATGTTCATCATCGGCGCCCTGGTCGAGCGCTGGGTGTCCATTTCCTTCACCCCGATCGTCTCCACGGTCAAGCAGTCTGCTGGCGCCTTTATCGACTGGGCTAGCCTGCCCTCCGGTTCCGAGGGTATCAAGGAAGCGCTGACGATGTACAACTCCGTCGGTGCTACCGCCCTTGATCAGATGAAGGTCACCACGCTTCAGGCCAACCTCGATCAGCTCATCCCCGGCCTTGCCGCCGTGTGCCTGACCCTGCTGGTCTGCAAGCTCCTCAAGAAGAAGGTCAGCCCGATCGTCATCATCCTGGCTCTCTTCGCCGTCGGCATCATCGGTCGCTTCTGCGGCTTCATGTAAGCACGCTTCGGCTTAAGACCGAGAATTGCTAGGCAAGGGCTTTTGAGCCATTGAAACGGACCGCACCCGGTGGGTACACTGGATGCGGTCCGATTGTTTTTATTGGAGGGCGAGGCGCGTATGGCGCAATCTCAGAACAGCACGGTCGATCTGGCAACGCCGGCAACCTGCCTGATGGGGCTTACCAGCCACGGTAACGTGATGGTGGGCAATAAGGCGTTTGAGTACTATAACGAGCGCAATCCCGAGGATTATATTCAAATCCCGTGGGACGAGGTCGACTATATTGCCGCCGAGGTCTTGCGCGGCACCAAGAAGATTACGCGTTTTGCCATCTTCACCAAGGACAACTGTCACTTTACGTTTTCGACGCGCGACGACAAAGAGACGCTGCGCGCTGTGCGCAAGTACGTGGACGAGGATAGACTCGTGCGTTCGCCCGACTTTATCGACGTAACGACCAAGGGCGCCAAGAGCATCCCTGCTGCCATCAAAAGCCTCTTTCACAAAGGCGACTAGTCGTCTGCGATAGATGGCGGAAAATGCATCCCGGAATTCGTTCTCATTCCGGGATGCATTTTCCTTTTGAGCGCCAGTTGGGAAAGCTTGTCCCATTTTTTAGCCGAATACCGGGATGGAATTTCCCTTACATGTGGTTAGAGGAAACCCCATCCCATTATTTTGCGTTATTCTGGGTTATAATTTTCCGTTATTGAGAAGGCTCTACGGCGATAATTCGCTGCAGAGCCTTCTTGATGAGTGGCCATGCGCTACATGGCCAAGGGGCAAATCTGCTACACTAGTACAACATGCCTCCGTAGCTCAGGGGATAGAGCACCGCTCTCCTAAAGCGGGTGTCGACGGTTCGAATCCGCCCGGGGGCACCAGAGAAATAGCAGGTCAGACGGTATAAATCGTCTGACCTGTTTCTGTATGGATAGGGGTAAAACCCGCCTGAGGGGTGAAAAAGGGGTGAAAGTTCATTCTATGGGGAAAACATCGCGACTTCATATTTCACCCCAGAGTTTCACCCTCAGGGCCGGTTTTCAACCCTTCCCACAGCCTACGGGCTGGATGTGGGACCCTCCGGCTATGGAAAGCGTTGAAAACCTAGGCTGTCGTTGCCGTAGGGCAAGCCAGTTTCCGGCAGCTCTTTGATACCTTTTGATTGCTATTGAAGCCCTGTTGGACATTAGATGACGTTGGAAGTCTGTCCTTTCGTTCTAATTCGATTTGTGCTCTGTCTTATTTGACAAAGAGGTCAGAGTTGAAGAACTCTTTCAGGGAAACGCCGAGCCCTTGTGCAATCCGGTCGATATTTTCAATTGATATGTTCCGCTTGCCGGTTTCGACCTCAGCGAAGTATGTTCGGGACATTTCGATAGAGTACGCAATAGTTTCCTGGCTATAGCCGAGTTCGTTTCTCAACTCTTTTATTCTCAGCCCGACCCTCATCTTTATATCTAACTGAGTCATTGGCACCTCCTAATAGGTTGTGCCAATGATTCAAGACTTTAGTCCGCTGGCCGCGCAGCGGCCAGCTTTAAACCACCCGCTAC
>UQIG01000031.1 GCA_900541135.1 uncultured Collinsella sp. | reverse complement strand
CGGGATTGGTCAATCTCGGCCGACTATATTTGGCTAAAATAATCCGACGCTAACACTGTCCATCATCCGCGGGCTGCGCAGCGCTCTCGGCCTCCGCGTCATCGGCTGTCGAGTCTGGTGCAACGGTATCCTCGTTCGCCTCATTCTCGGCATCGCTGCTATTCTGCTTTTCGGTATCCCCGTTGTTGGTGTTTTCTACATCAGTAGACTCAGTTGAGGAACCACCAGCCGTTACGGTTTCCTCGGCAGAAACCGTCTGGGCATCGTTGGCAATAGCCTGAGAGATCGGGGGCATGACGAGCGACAGTACCAGGCTCAAAACGGAGGCTCCGCACAAGACGCCTGCCAGTACACGGCGCGTCGCTTTATTACTCTGTTTAGATTTGTCTGAATTTGCTTTCATCGATGTCTCCTCCCCAAGAGACCGCGATCTTGCTCTTTCACTATCAAACGTATCTGCGCAATCTGTAATTGCGCACGCTTAGTAATCCATATTGTAGCGATTGTTTGAACATCTAAACAAGATAACCGATTGTTTTGTAGCGAATTCTCAATTCTCTTGACATTTGCTCAGGTTTACCTTCGTTTATTCGCTATCTATTTTTTGTTTCTGCTGGTAATATAGTTGTCTATCATTTTTTAATGGCATTAGATTTATTTGCACAACATTTTGCTCAAGAGTAAACATCCTGTAAACAGTCGAAAATCGACCATGAGCGGTAGGTCATTTACCGGGAGTAATACCCTGCCAAACTGATGAGAATATCTTTAGCCCATCGGTGGTTGGAAGCGTAATGTTCAGACAACTATATTTGAATTTGCGCGCAGATTGTAGGCATCAACTCGCCCAAATCGCCTGAGGCCACCACGAAGGTGCCCGTCCCCTTTGTGGTGATTCTGCCCCGGCGCTACAGCAGATGTTCCTCGATAAAGATTGCAATGCCGTCTTTGTCGTTGCTGGCGGTTACAAAATCGGCGGCGGCACGGGTGGCGTCGCTGCCATTTGCCATGGCCACGCCCACGCCGGCGTCAGCCACCATGCAGGTGTCGTTATCGGCATCGCCAAACACGCAGATGTTCTGGAGCTCCATGCCGTTGAGCTCTGCCACGCGCACAAGGCCGCGTGTCTTGGACACGCGCGGATCCATGAACTCGTAGAGCCGCTGCGTGGTTTGCAGAGCCGCCGCCTTAACAGTGTCATCGACAAACGTCGACGCGCGCTCGATGACCTGCGACATCACCTCGGGCGCCATGGTAAACATCACCTTGGGCTGCGGCTCGCGCAAAAACTCGGCAAAATCGACCACCTGGTAGGGCACGCCGTCGACGCGCGACAGGTGCTCGACGCACGCGTTGCTCTCGGGCACGTAGAACACGCCGTCTCGGGGGCAGACGGGCGTTGCCGGAAGGTCCGCCATGTGCCTGCAGATGCGCGCGATGGTCTCGCCCGGCAGCGGATAGCTCAGCTCGTTGATGTCGCGCGCGCGGTCGATGACCTCGGCGCCACCGCAACCCACGAGCACGTCCACCAGGCCTTCGATGCCCCAGAGCTCGTACATGGCCTCGGTCGCGTGGGCGTCGCGCCCGGTACACAGGCCAAAGAGCACGCCGCGCTCGCGCAGGGCGCGGATCGCCGCCACGGTGCGCGGGGACACCGTGTGCTGGCTCGTGAGCAGCGTGCCGTCAATATCGCAGAACACGGCTTTGATGTGGCTGAAGGTGGTGTCCATGGGGGCCTTTCTGGGTTGTACGGCGGTGCTGAATGTGGTCGGAAATGGTGTACATGGTATACCAAGGCGCAGGCGCGGCCCGTCAAAGCAAAAGCCACCACAAAGGAGCCTGGCCCCTTTTGTGGTGGCCGAACCCGAAGGGTGGCCTGGCCCGGGGCGCAAACCATCACAACATTCGACGTTTTTCGGCAAAATCGCGATTTTCATCGAATGTTGTGATGGTTTTTACTGCCTTGCGGCACGATCAAAATGTCGGCGTCCAAACAGCAGCAACGCCACGGGAACCGCCGTCACGACCATGCCCGCACCAACGAGCGTCTGCTGCACGCCAAACGTCGCCGCCAGCCAGGGGGCAATCGCCAGCGGGGCCACGCCGGCGAACATGTTGCCAAAACCCATGACCGAGTTCACGCGACCGAGCTGCTCGAGCGGGGCCGTCGTTTGCACGATCGTGTTGTGGAGCGGGTTGACGACGCCCCAGGCCACGCCCAGGGCAATCTGGCCGATAAGGGCCACGCACACGTACGGTGTCCCCACATAAATCAAACTTCCCACGCCCACGGACATGAGTGCCACGAGCAGCGTTTTGAGGCTGACGAAGCGCGGCGGCAAGCGGAGCGCGACCACAGCGCCCAGCACCGCGCCCACACCGCTGGCCGACGAGAGCCAGCCCATCCATTCGACACCGACGTGCAGGACATCGCGGTAGAAGAACGACTCCAGCGGGTCAAAGGCGCCATAGCCGAAGTTCGAAAGAAAGATGATGCAGAACAGTAGGGCGAGAACGCTGTTGGTAAAGACTGTCTTGATGCTGGTCGCGAAGGTTGCGCGGGTGGATTTGCTGGAGTCGGAGCTTTGTCCCGCACGCTCCCCTTCCTCCGCTGAATCGGCATCCGCATGCCCGGAGACATGGCTGGTCTGCGGCCTAAAGCTCCAACCGGCAATGAGCGCCAACGCGGTAAAGAGCATCATAAGCACGAACACCGCGCGCGACGACGCAGCCGCCGCGATAAAGCCGCCCAGTGTGGGGCCAACGATGATACTCACGTTTGAAAACATGGCGATGGCGGAGTTGATGTCTTTGAGCTCGACAGGATCGTTGGTGAGGTAGGCTGGATAGGATGTGGCGATGGGCTGGGCGAACCCCATCACAAAGCCCAGGAGCGCCGCACCGAGCAGGACGATGCCGGTCGCGCTGCCAAAAACGAGGATCGCCGCGCCGGTTGCCAGCGTACCCACGATGCTCAGCAAGAAATGGTGGCGCGGGCCCCAGGCGTCGAGCGCAGCGCCGCCCGCAAAGGATCCCAGGATCACGAATACGTTCATAAACAGAACGGCCAGCGATGTCGCCACGACCGAGGCATCGTCTGCATAGGTGAGCGTTCCGATGACACCGATAAAGTAGCTGGTCTGAAAACCGGTGTAGATGAGAAAGCGCATCGCCACCAGGCGCTTGGCCTGCACGGACAGCGATGGTTGAGGTTTTGAGAAAAGAGAGGCGAGCATGGAGACTCCTTGTTTCATACGAATGCGGACGGCGGGCATTCGCCACCGCCTGTCAAATCAATCTATCCGCATGAAACATTAAGGACGCATCAAGCCCCTTCTCTCCGTTTTTCGCCCGTCGTGGACTACTTGGTAGATTATAAGGCATGTCCCACACATCTACTAAAGCAAAATCCACCACAAAGGTGCCCGGCCCCTTTGTGGTGGAAATGACGTTTGCCCAGATAAAACCTGCCAAAATAAACCTGTCTCTTTTTGGCAGGTTTTAGGCCAGATAATCTTGAATCAGGTCGCAGATGGCTCGGGCGTCGTTGATGTTGATGGCTCGGGTCGCAAAGCCGGCGTCGAAGGCCTGACGCGCCAGGGCCTCGTTGCAGGCAAGGGCCAGCGTGTGACCGTCGACCAGGTCGAGCGAGCTCTTGCCGCGCAGACGGTCGACACCGGAGCGCGCGACCACGATGTTGTCGAAGCCCTCAGTCTTGTAGCCCTCGATGATCACCACGTCGACATCGTTGTAGCGCGACAGCAGCTCGCGCGCGGGCATCTCGTCCTCCTCGCGCGTGTCGGCGTACTCCGCCCAGCGCGTGGCGCAGATGAGGCCCACGTGTTTGGATCCGGCCTGGTGATGGCGCCAGGTGTCCTTAGCGGGCACATCGATATCAAAGCCGTGATGTCCATGATGCTTGAGCGAACCCACGCGCAGGCCGCGGCGGGTGAGCTCGGCGATAACCTTCTCGACGAGCGTGGTCTTGCCCGAGTTCTGGTAGCCGATAAACGCAATCGCAGGGACGGTTGGAGCGGGCGCGACGGCGACGGGTGTGCTCGCGGGCGCGTTACCGTCTGCGGTGGCGGCCTCAACGGCAGCGGTCTGGCGCCCTGCGCGGTCCCACACGCCCGAGCGGCCGCCCTCCTTGTGCAGCAGGCGCACGTCGACAATCTCCATACCGCGATCGACGGCCTTGCACATGTCGTAGACGGTCAGACACGCGGCACTCGCGCCGATCAGGGCCTCCATCTCGATACCCGTCTTGCCCGTCACGCCGGCCGTAACCAGTACGTGAAAGCCAACCTGCCCGTCCGCGCGCGCCGACGCCCAGCCCTCGGGCACGTCCTCGGCCGGCGTCCCCGCCGCAGCGATGGGCGCAATGTCGCACTTGCTCTTGGTAATGAGCAGCGGATGGCACATGGGGATGATGTCGCTCGTGCGCTTGATGGCCATGATGCCCGCCACGCGCGCGCAGGCGAGCACGTCGCCCTTTTTGGCGCGGTCCTGCAGCACCATGGCCTGCGTCTCGGGATGCATGAGGATGGTGCCCTCGGCGATGGCAATGCGATGGGTCTCGGCCTTGTCGGACACGTCGACCATGCGCACCTCGCCCTTGGCGTCCACGTGCGTCAGCTCGTCGCGACGGGCGTCGCGGGCGGGCTCGGTGGCAGCGCTGGCAGTCGACTGCGCGCCTGCAACGGCATCGCTGGCCGCAGCCGTGACTTTGTGGGCAGACATCGCGGCCCTGCGAGCGGCCTTGGTGGCATCGGCGTACCTGCTCTTGGCCATATGATCATCCTCCGATTTGGGACATAAATCGTTGCGTGCCCTCAATTATCGCGTGTTCCTGCGGTTTGTGGGCCACGGCATCGCGCCAAATCGAAAGTACCTGCATATCATCACCACGGCGCAGCGCCTCACGCACCGAATACTCGGCATCGCTGAACAGGCACGGACGCACGTTGCCATCGGCCGTCAGGCGCAGACGGTTGCAATTCGCACAAAAATGGTTGGACATGGCGCTGATAAAGCCGACCGTTCCCGCCGCGCCCGGAAAGTGCCAATAGCGCGCAGGGCCCGCGCCGGCAGGAGCGTCGTTGATGTCGAGCGGCTCGAGCTCGCCCAGCCCCACCGTGGCGGCCCCGGCATTGATGCGCGCCCGCAGCTCGTCACTCGGCACGGTATCGCTCGCGTCCCACAGTTCGGGATTGAGCGCGGGCGCATGCGGGTCCACAGCGCAATGCGAGCTCGTGCGCTCGTCGCCGATGGGCATATATTCGATAAAGCGCAGGTGGATGGGGCGGTCGAGCGTGAGTCGCGCGAGGGCCGCCACATCCTGGTTGAGCCGGCGCACCACAACGCAGTTGACCTTAAGGGGCTCAAAGCCCCAAGCCAGCGCCGCGTCGACGCCAGCCATGGTCTGTTCGAGCCGGCCCAGGCGCGTGATCTTTCCAAAGAGCGCGGGGTCGAGCGTGTCGAGCGAGATGTTAACGCGGTTAAGACCGGCATCTTTGAGCTGCGGTGTCAGCTTGGGCAGCAGGGCGCCATTGGTGGTAAGCGAGATGTCCTCGATCTGCGGAATCGCGCGGATGTCGCGGATGAGCGGAATGATACGGCGGCTGACCAGCGGCTCGCCGCCCGTCAGGCGCACGCGGCGAATGCCCTCTCCCGCCACCAAGCGCACAAAGCGGGCGATTTCCTCGGCGCTGAGCAGCTCGTCGTGCGCGCGGGGCGCCACGCCATCGGCCGGCATGCAGTAGATGCAGCGGAAATTGCACTTGTCGGTAACGGCAATGCGCAGGTAGTTGATATCGCGGCCAAAGCCGTCATGTTGCACGTGCCCGTCCACGCAGCCCTCCCCTCACGCGGCGTTTTATTCTTCGGAAAACATAATACCCCACGATAGAATCATGCCGACACCCGTACGACAGGACAGGTCGCTTCGAGCAAGTCCGGCTTCCCAAGCCCATCCTCAGCATACAAACCATCACAACATTCGATGCTTTTCCCGTTTTTGGCAATAAACGTCGAATGATGTGATGGTTAGCCTGCCCACGGCACCCCGTAGAAGGACCAAAGCGTCCCTAAAGGCCGCCGTCCCAGTGCCGAATCACGAATTCTCGCAGGTCGTTTTGACGTTTCTGGAACGCTTCGCTTCGGTCGCACTTAAGACCCATAGCGAGCGCGATGGCATTCATCGCCCGGTGCAATTGCAGCTGATGGGCAAACTGAGTCCCGGTGAGGACGATCATCCTAAAGCCCAGCGCGCTCAGCACGGTCATACGCTCCGCATCCGACGCGCTGCGCTGTTTATCAAGATGGTCCGAGCCGTTGTATTCAATCCCCGTACCGCTCGCAGGCGCATATACGTCGATTTCGAAATACCCGGCCTTAGCGAGATACTTGAACTCGTTGGGAACATCGACCCGATGGTTGAGCTCGACCTTGGCGTATCCCAGCCCGCCCTGGGAACGTTTTGCTACGATCATGATTGCGGTGGCCGTCTCCATGGGCGACCGCGCGCCATCGTGCACGCGCTTGAGCACGGCGGCCGCGCGTATAGCCCCCTGACGAGATCGGTTCTCGTTGCAATAAACAATCAAGTCGGCAACGGTGTGCCTCTGCCCCATCTCGATATAATCGCCTGTCGACAGATGATTCAAATGGTAACGGGCGCAGATTTCATACCCATATTCCAGCTGCTCGGGCTCGCTCATCCACGAACCCGCCTGGACAAAACACATGGCCTCATCAACCACCAGAAGGCCCTCTGCCACCTCAATAAGATGGTCTGGAGGTACCGGCGCTCCAAACACGTGGCACCTAAATCCAGCCGGCGTCGAGCGCTCAAAATCGAAGTTGACGAGCGTGTCGATATGATCGAGCTCTTCTCGTGGAATACCAAGCGAGACCAGATAGTCGGCAACGATCCCAACTGCCATTGAAGCCCTCAGCCCCTTGGCATCGAGTCCCAATTTGGGCAGGCTCGCGGTCGGCTCCGCCTCGCTAGCAAGCGAGTCCTCATCGTATAGGCTGCTTGCTCGCGAGAGCGGCTCGGACGGGCGCGCCACGTTGTGGTACAGCCAGGCAGTCTTATGGGACAGGACGATCGGCAAGTCCATGAGCCCTCCAATGGGGTCGGATAACCAGCCTTATTCCCCTGCCCACGGGTCCGCACACCTTCGTGCGCAAGAAAGCGATTCCACCCGGTCGAGTGGCAGAAAAACCATCACAACATTCGATGCTTTTCCCGTTTTTGGCGAAAAACGTCGAATGTTGTGATGGTTTGAGGCGAGGTGAGGCGCACGGAGGGGCCAAAGCATCGTGCTTGGAGCGTGACTATTTTCGCCCCACTGCCAACACAAACCTTGACTCTACAATCGTTGTAGGGTTTTCACTACACTGGTACGTAAACAGACCAAGCCAGAAAGCCCCGCCCATGGAACACGACCTCACACGCGGCAATGTCCTTAAGACCATCGCGGTCTTTGCCTTGCCCTATATGCTCTCGTACTTTTTGCAGATGCTCTACGGCATGGCCGACCTGTACATGATGGGGCAGTTTAGCGGTGCCGCCGGCATCACCGCCGTGGGCAATGGCGCGCAGACGCTCTACATCATTACCGTGACGCTCGTGGGCCTGGCCATGGGAACGACGGTCATCGTCGGCCACGCCGTGGGTTCGCGCCGGTTTGACCGCGCCGAGACCGCCATCGGCAACACCATCACGCTCTTTATGGGTATCTCGGTGGTGCTGGCCGTCATCTTATTTGCACTATGCCCGCAGGTTGTAGCGCTCATTGGCACGCCTGCCGAGGCGGTCGAAGGCACCGCCGCCTACCTGCGTATCTGCTTTGTCGGCATTCCCTTTATCGCCGCGTACAACATCCTTTCGGCCATCTTTCGCGGCCTGGGCGATTCGCGCTCGCCCATGTACGTAATCGGCGTGGCATGCATCATTAACATCGCGCTCGATTTTCTGTTTATCGGCCACATGGGGCTCGGCCCCGTGGGCGCGGCGCTCGGCACGGTAACCGCCCAGACGGCAAGCGTTGCCCTCGCGCTCGTGTGGCTCAAGAGCCGTCGCACGAACATCCACGTTAAGCGCAGCGACCTGCGCCCCCAGCCCGAGGTTCTCGGCAGCATTCTTAAGATCGGCGTGCCTGTGGCTGTGCAGGACGGCTGCATCCAGGTGGCGTTTATGTTTATCACCGTCATCGCCAACCACCGAGGACTCGTCGACGCCGCCGCCGTGGGCCTGGTCGAGAAGATGATCAGCTTTTTGTTCATTGTGCCGAGCTCCATGGGTGCCACCGTCAGCGCGCTCACGGCGCAAAACGCCGGCGTGGGCAAGGGCGACCGCGCACGTCAGGTGCTCAAAGACGCCATGACCATCTCGGTAGTGTATGGCTGCCTGATCACGGTGCTGATGTGGCTGGTGGCGCCGGCGTTTATCGGCTTTTTTGCCAAGGACCCCGCAGTGGTCGCCGCCGGCACCGGTTATATGCACAGCTACATTTTCGACGCAATCTTTGCCGGCATCCACATTTGCTTTAGCGGCTTTTTCGCTGCGTATGGCAAGAGCTACATCGGCTTTGCGCACAACGTGCTGGCCGTGGCGCTCATTCGCGTGCCCGGCGCCTGGCTGCTGTCGAACGCCTATTCCGACACGCTGTTTCCCATGGGCATCGCTTCGCCGTGCGGATCGATTTTGTCGGCGGTCATCTGTGTTGTCGCGTTTACCGTACTCAACCGGCGCGGAGCTTTTGACAAGCTGGTGGCGTAGCGAGGCAACGCGAAATCGCCCTCATCGACGATATCATCAGCGACGACCCGGCGACCTACGTGACGCAGATCACGGTGCCGGTTGTTCCGGCAAAGTAAGAACCTCCCGAAAGGCATCGTGCTTCCGGGAGGTTCTTACTAATCATCATCCAGCAACTCGAATCGATTTCTAGATATCACCAATGCAGCATAATCTTGGCTTTGGTGAAAAATATGGGCAATCACAACGTCCTCGTTATCGTAGTAATAAAGCATTACATAAGAATTAACGAGGCAAGCATGGTAACCAAGCACTGCAAGCTCGGGTAACTTCGATAAGCCGTAGTCAACTACACCACTTTGAAGAAGCTGGAGCTGGCTACGGTATTTATCAAGAAAGTGCCGGGCAGTAAAAATACCATGCCCCAATAGATAATCAACGATATCGTCAACTTCTTGTTCAGCTGAAGGCAGAATCTTGACGTTATAGGCCATATTTTGCCTCAAGGTCATCGAGAGCCTCAAAGGCATCACGTGCCGTACCAGCAGCACGCTCCCGTTCGGCCACAGCTATACGAGCCATCAGACGAGCCTTAGCCTGTTCCTGAACCATGAGGTCGTAGTCCTCGGATCGAAGTACAACAAATTTGCTATAGCCGTTTTTTGTAACAGTCACTGGACCAGTAGTAGTTTCAACGAGCTCCGAGAATTTCGCGGTGTCCCGCATATCTTTAATTGGAACGCAAACGGGCATGGCACACTCCTAACATAATTGTGTACATAATTATGAAGTATAGCTCAGCTAACGAGCGTCGGCTACAGGAGAACTACCATGTCGAGGACAGTCCCCGATATGGCGGTTTTACTCCTCCGGAATCGGAAACGCACGGATGAACTCTGCAGGCGAGAAGGTCTTGATGGTCGAGCGCACAAAAGCGGCGCGGTCACGCGTGATGATAAAGTCCACGCCGGCACGCTCGGCCATCGCACGGATACAGCCGTCCTCAAAGTCCGGCTCATCGGAATAGGCGGAGGTAAAACAAGCCTCTTGGTCGAGAGGCTCTACCGAGTAGCTCTTAAGGCAGTCGCGCACTACCTCGCGCCCGCGCGCCTCGCCGGCCTGTTTGGTGAGAATGTAGTACGCGTCCTTGAGAGAGCAGGCCGAAACAACGCCTTCGATAAGCCCCACGTCGACGAGCCCCTTGATCGTTTGCGCCGCTGCGTGCTCCGGCCGGCCCGGAAGCACGCAATCGAGCAGAAAATTGGTATCGAGAAATGCTCTCATAGGTAGCGCTCCCTCGCGACGCGCTTTTCATCTTCAACCGTCATCGTATCGAGCGGCGTTCCCTTTGGCATGTTAGCCACGATATCGAGATACTCCTGGTAGTCCTCATTCTCCGCGAGCATCTCGCGAATCTCCTTCCAGGTGATCTTGGGATGCCACATCGTACCCACGTCGCGCTTGGGCTTGCCCGTGTCGCACGTCGGTTTTGCGCCCCCACGCTCCTGGGCAGCGTCATATTCCACCGTAACTGGACCTTCATAGTCGAGCGGCACGATCTTGAACAACGGCTTGCTCCGCTTGAAGACCACAACCTCCTCGCCCTCATTGGCAACTTTTTCGGCCACCTGCGTAAGGTTTTGGCGCAGTTCCGAAAACGCGACCGTAACCATAACTGCTCCTCTCAACATATATCTTCACTGCTGAGTATACACGTTAATGTTAATGTTAAAGTGTATAAAACTCATCACAATGGGGCAGCCCCGTTGTGGGACCTCACTGCGGGGCCCCTTTGCTTTGCATGAATCTTCTATCGCTCCGGAACGGCACCGCTCCGCAGGGTCACCCTCAGCAACCTACATGACGCAGATCACGGTGCCCGCCATCACGCCCAAATAAAAACCTCCCGGAAAGTATCAACCTTTCCGGGAGGTTTTCTAATTTGATTATCGATGTCCTAAGCCTGGGGCACCTCACCAGTCGCCAGGATTTGCTCGAGTGCGTCCTCGTCCAGCACGGGCACACCCAGCTGCTCGGCTTTGGTGAGCTTGGAGCCCGCTTTGGGGCCGGCGACTAGATAGCTCGTCTTCTTTGAAACACTGCCCGAGACCTTGGCACCAAGCACCTTGAGCGCCGCGCCTGCCTCGTCGCGCGTGCGGCTGACGAGCGTGCCGGTGAGCACGAAGGTCAGACCCGCGAGCGGCTGTGCGTCGGCGAGCTCGCCCGCCACGCCAGCGTCGGCCGCGGCTTGCGCGTGCGCGGTGCCCAAGTCGACCTCGAGCGAAAGGCCCGCCTGACGCAGACGTTCCAGCACGGCAAGGTTTTCGGGCACGGCCAGGAACTGCTTAACGCTCGCCGCAATCTTGGGACCGATGCCCTCGCACTCGGCAATATCCTCTTCGCTCGCCACGATAAGCTTGTCAATCGACAGGAATCGCTCGGCGATGACCTCGCCCACACTCTTGCCCACGTGGCGGATGCCCAGGGCAAACAGTACGCGACCGAGTGGCTGGCTCTTGGACTTGTTGAGCTCGGCGATGATTTTCTCGGCCGTCTTGAGGCCCACCGGAATGGGGTCACCCTTCTTGACGCCCTTTTTACTGTTGGAGCTGGCATAGGTGCGCCCCGTGTCCAGGTCGGCGATATCGTCGACCGTGAGCTGGTAGAAGTCTGCGACGTCGTGAATCAGCCCGGCGGCGATCATCTTGTCGACAATCTCGTCGCCTAGGCCGTCGACGTCCATGCAGCCGCGGCTCACCCAGTGGAGCAAGCGCTCCTTGAGCTGCGCGGGGCAGTCGATGGAGACGCAGCGGTAGGCAACCTCGCCATCCTCGTGGACCACGGGGCTGCCGCACACGGGGCAGACCTCGGGCATGTGCCAGTCGACCGAATCGGCCGGGCGCTTGTCGAGCACCGGGCCCACGACCTCGGGGATTACGTCGCCTGCCTTGTGCACGATGATGGTGTCGCCCTCACGCACGTTTTTGCGACGGATCTCGTCGATGTTGTGCAGCGTGGCGCGCGCGATGGTGGAGCCGGCGACCGTCACCGGGTCGAACTCGGCGACCGGCGTGAGCACACCGGTGCGGCCCACCTGGATGCGAATTTCGCGCAGGACGGTCTGCTTTTCCTCGGGCGGGAACTTAAAGGCAATGGCCCAGCGCGGCGCGCGGGCGGTAAAGCCCAGGTCGAGCTGCTGCTGGAAGCTATCGACCTTTACGACCACGCCATCGATGTCGTAGTCCAGGTCACCGCGATGTTCGAGCGCCTGGGCACAGAACTCGTGGACCTCGGCCGGCGTGGCGCAACGAGCCACGTTGGGGTTGACGCTAAAGCCGGCGCTACGCAGCCAGTCGAGGAACTCGCGCTGGCTGTGGACGTGCAGCGGATCGGTATCGGCAATGGCATAGATAAAGGTGGCCAGGTCGCGGCGCGCCGTGACCTTGGGGTCCTTCTGACGTAGGCTGCCGGCGGCAGCGTTGCGCGGGTTGGCGAAGGGGTCGCGGCCCTCGGCATCGGCCTCGTCGTTCAGACGCACAAAGCTGCCCTTGGGCATGTAGACCTCGCCGCGCACCTCGATGGTACGCTCGCGGTCGGCGCCCATGTGGGCGAGCGCCGGCTCGGACAGGTGCATGGGCACATCCTTGATGGTGCGCACGTTGAGCGACACGTCCTCACCCGTGGTGCCATCGCCACGTGTGGCCGCACGTACGAAGGTGCCGTTTTGGTAGGTAAGTGCCACGCCCAGGCCGTCGATCTTGAGCTCGCAGGTATAGGTAACGCTACCGGCGCCGAGCGCATCCTCGGTGCGTTGGAGCCACGCGTCGAGTTCGTCCAGATCCATGGCATCGTCCATAGAATACATGCGCGCCATGTGCGTGACCGGCGTAAACTGCTCGCTCACGTAGCCGCCCACACGCTGGGTATAGCTGTCGGGCGTTACCAAATCGGGGTAGGTCGCCTCGATCTCCTGCAGCTCAACGAGCATTTTGTCAAAGGCGGCATCCGTGATCTCGGGCGCATCGAGCATGTAGTAGCGATAGGCGTGGTAATCGAGCTCGTGGCGCAGCTCGGCCGCACGCGCTGCCGCCTGGGCACGGGCGTCGACCGGTGCGGTGGCATCTGCGCTCGCGGGCGTTTCGGTATCGATGTCCACGCCGTCACCAAACAGGCTCGATTGCTCCATAGCGGCACTCCTTCGCTCGATTTCAAACGGATACAAGAGTACCACCGGTCGCAACGGGGCCGAATAGCCCTTTCAAACCGCACCGAAACGGCAGCCGCCAGACTGGGGTGGACAGTTAGTTCAGATACGTATAAATCCTAGAGCTGGATCGGGCACAAACACCTCTGTTTCGACTAATTTTGGGTTCCTCGAGACCATGTAAACGTCCCACTCTCCCTTCCAAACACCCATCCGAGCCCCATCCCAATCAAAAATTGCTCAAAACGCATCCCAAGCTGCCCCAGATTTATACGTATATGAACTAACTGTCCAGACCATTACGAACCAGGCCTCATGCCAGCCACAAGTGATCCGTTTTCCTCCGTCCCCAACGGATCAATAAGAAAAGAGGGGCTGTCCCGCGTTGATGGGACAGCCCCTCTGGTTTCGATATATGCGATACGGCTCGTTAGAAACCCTGACCGTAGCCTTGACCCTGGCCCTGGCCCTGCTGGCCCAACAGCTCCTCCAGATACTGGCGCAGCTGCTCATCGGTAATACCGCCGTTGCCGGTGTCGGTCGCGCTGTCGTCCTGCTGCTGGTTCTGCAGCTCCTCATCGGAGCCCAGCTCGACGGTGACCTTCTTCTCTTCCTTGCCGCGCACGAGCGTGATCTCGACCTTCTCGCCCACCTCGTGGCTGCGCAGTGCGATGATCAGGCCATCGGCGCTCGTGATCTCGTCATCGCCCAGCTTGGTGATGACGTCGCCCTCCTGAATGCCGGCCTTGGCAGCAGGACCGTCCTCGACGACACTTGCCACATACGCGCCGCTATCGGTGCTCAGCTTGTTAGTGCGGGCGTTAAGCGCATTGACGCTCGAAAGCGTAGCGCCCATGTACGGATGCACCGGCGTCTTGCCGTCGATAATCTGGTCGGCAATGTTCTTGGCGTAGTTGACCGGAATGGCAAAACCCACGCCCGAGCTGGAGCCCGAGTAGCTCTCGATGAGCGAGTTGATACCCACCAGCTCGCCATTGTCGTTGACGAGCGCGCCGCCGGAGTTGCCCGGGTTGATGGCGGCATCGGTCTGGATCATGTTGGCATAGATGGTGTTACCGCTGGTAGAGCTCATGGCCGTGGAGCGGTAGAGCGCCGACACAATGCCCGTGGAGACAGACTGCTCGTTGCCGAACGGCGAGCCGATCGCCATAACCCACTCGCCCACGTTGAGCTTGGAGGAGTCGCCGATCTCGATCGGCGTGAGCTTGGAGGCGTCGGCGTCCTTGAGCTTAATGACGGCGAGGTCGCTCGAAGCATCGTTGCCCACGAACTCGGCCTCATAGGTGGTGCCGTCGTCCATGGTCACCACGTACTGGTCGTAACCATCGACCACGTGGTTGTTGGTGAGGATGTGGCCCTCGGTATCGAGCACCACGCCCGAGCCGACGCTGCCCGAGCTGTCCGACTCATCAGCAGACTGCGAGAGCGAGCCATTCTGGCTGCCGCTCGAAGTGGCGGTGATGGAAACCACGGAGGGCAACGCCTTGGCAGAAACGGCCTCGGCCAGCGTAGTATCCTCGGAGTCAATGGTGATCTTTTGCGTCGACGAACCCGAAGCACCCGCCGTCACGGCGTTCTTGCCGCCGCCGATATCGAGCGTGCCACTCATGATAAGCGCAATGACCAGCAGAGCTCCGCAGGCACAACCGGCGAGCGCCGTAATAAAGATCGGCAGCTTTTTGGTCTTGGTCTTGACCACTGTGTGCTTGTTTACAACCTGCTGGCCGCCCAGCGGCTGGCCGGTCTGCGTGTCGTAAGCCTGCACGTAGGGAATGTTGCTGCCGGCAGGCGTCGACTCCACCTGCACACGCGGCTGCTGCTGGGTCTCGCCGGCGTGACCCGCATCCTGGGGGCGCTGGGAATCGTTCTCGCTCATGGCTGCGATCCTTTCGTCAAATAACCAAAGGCCCGCCAAACATGTGGCGGGCCATCATTGTTCACGTTGAGTTGTACCCCAATATGCGGGCGAACGTGTATGAGAACGCAATCTTTTAGGAAGGCTTAAGTTCTGCTGCAGATTCGAGAGGAACCCGCACCTGCGTCAAGACCACCACAAAGGTGCCTGTCCCCTTTGTGGTGGAAATCTAGTCCTTAAACAGATAGCCCACGCCGCGGACGGTGGTGATGTGTGCCGCGATCTGCGGGCCCACCTTGGAGCGGATGCGTCGGATGTGCACGTCGACGGTGCGCGTGCCGCCGCAGTACTCAAAGCCCCACACGCGGTGCAGCAGCACCTCGCGGCTGTAAGCACGGTTGGGGTGCGTTGCCAAAAAGCTCAGCAGCGAGTACTCCATCAGCGTCAGGTCGATGGGCTCGTTATCGAGTGTCACCTGGTAGGTGGCCAGGTTGATCTCGAGGTTATCGATATTGAGCACATCGTCGGCGGCGACGGTCTCCTCCTCGCCCATCAGGCGCTGCGCACGAGCCTTGAGCTCGTTGGGCGTCGCCGTGGGGCATACAAAGTCGGCATGCGCGTGATTCGGCAGGCGCAGGGTGCCAAGGGCCTCATCGTCGACGATCACCAGCATGGGGACGCCGCCACGATCGTCAAGCCACTTGGCAATCTGATCGATGCGGTCGCTGCGAATGCCGTCGGAATCGAGGATCAGCAGGTCAAAGTCGTGCGCCGCAGTCGGCGAATCGGGGGTTGCCAGGCTCACCTCGACACCCAGGGTGGTCGTCAAGCTGCGGGCAAACTCGTGGAAGCGCGTCGTGCGCGCCATGAACAGGGCACTCTTTTCGGACATATCGGCCTCCAAAGAAATGAGCTCAATCGTACTGGAACAAGCCAGCGCGATTAGGAGTTCGCCAGGTAGTGCTTGATCTCCCACTCGGTGATCGTAGACTCAAACTTATGCCACTCGTTGCGCTTCTTTTTGAGGAAGAAGCTGTGGATGTGCTCGCCGAGGGCATCCTTCATAAACTGCGAGTCCTCAAACACGTCGAGCGCCTCTTTGAGCGAGCGCGGCAGCGGCGTGTAGCCGGCCTCGAGCATCTGACGGTCGGTAAGCTTGAGCGTCTCGGCCGTTGCCTCGGGCGGGAGTTCTAGCTTGCGCTCGATGCCGTCGAGACCAGCCGCCAGCGTGACGGCGTTGACCAGGTACGGGTTGGCCATGGGGTCGGGACTGCGCAGCTCGATGCGCGTGGACAGCTGCTTGCCAGGCTTGTAGACCGGAATGCGGACCATGCTCGCGCGGTTGCGCAGGCCCCACGTGGCGTACTGCGGTACGGAGTCGCCACCCGTGGTGATGCGCTTGTACGAGTTGACCGTGGGGTTGGTGATGGCGCTGATCTCGCGCGCGTGCGCCAGGATACCGGCCATGTAGTGTTTGGCGATGTCGGAGAGATGGTACTTCTCGTCGTCCTCGCCCCAAAAGACGTTGTTGCCGTCGTGGTCGAATAGCGACTGGCACAGGAACATAGCACTGCCGTCCTCGCCTGCCAACGGCTTGGGCATAAAGGAGGCGTGGCAACCGCTCTCGTAGGCCTGCTGCTTAATGATGAGTTTGGCCGTGGTGATGGCGTCGGACATGCTCAGGGCCTCGGCGTGGCGCAGGCTCATGCCGTGCTGCGAGCGGCCGGCGGCATGGAAGGTGTACTCCACGGGCACGGACATCTTCTCGAGCGTGAGGACCGTGTTGCGGCGCAGGTCGCGAGCGGCATCGCTTACCGAAAGATCGAAGTAGCCCACGTTGTCGAGCGGCTCGGGGGTATGCTCGTCGGGGAAGTAGTAATACTCCAGCTCGGCGCCCACGTTGAGCAGGTAGCCGGCCTTCTCGGCCTTATAGAACATGCGGCGCAGGGCGTCGCGCGGGTCGCCGGCAAACGGCTTGCGATCGGGAGTGCACACGTCGCAGAACACGCGGGCGACGCCGTTGTGGCTCGGGCGCCACGGCAGAATCTGGAAGGTCGAAGCATCGGGAAACGCCAGCATGTCGGCTTCCTCGGGCGTGGCAAAGCCCTCGATGGCGGAGCCGTCAAAGCCAATACCCTCCTCAAAAGCGACTTCGAGGTCCTCGGGGCTAATGGCAAAGTTCTTGAGGCGGCCGAGAATGTCGACAAACCACAGACGCACAAAGCGGATGTCACGCTGCTCTACGGAGCGGAGTACGTAATCGATGTTCTGCTGGTTCATGTCGCTCCCCTTTCTTTCGGGCGGGTTTCGACTGGTCTATATCGCAGATACTATCGCAGAAAAATGTTTCCGCAGGGTTAAAGCGTATCAAGCGCTCAAAAAACGTGTGCGAACAGGCAGTTGCGAACGAGCGGCTAGCGCGAGGTCGATGCGCGGTGTTCGATGTGGCCGGGGATCTCGATGCGTTTAGGCGCCAGCTTCGCGGCCTCGCCCACGGTGGTGGTAACGACGTCGATGCGCTCGGACAGGCGCTCGACTACGCGCTCGGCAATGGTGATGGTGTCTTGCGCTGCCGTGGTCACACCGCCAAAGAGCACATGGTTCCAGGGGTAGTCGTCAAACGTCGCGATCTTGAGGCCAGCCGGCAATGAGGGTCCCAGCTGTGCTAGCGCCTCGGTCAGACGCAGGAAAACCAGGCCGTTGACGGCGATGAGGCCGAGCCTTTTGCCCGCATAGCCGCGGATGGTCTCGTCCAAGCGGCCAACGCCAGTGGCACCGCCATCGGCCAAGGTGACAACCTCGCCGGCAAGGCCGCGTCGCGACAGCTCGTCGGTAAAGGCCTCGGCGCGCTTGCGACGCACGGGGCTGTCGTCGCTTGCCTCGGTGAGCAGGCACAGGCGCTCGCTGCCAGCGGCGGTCAAGGCGTCTACCAGGCCGGCGACCAGCTCACGGTTGTTAGATGTCACCAGATCGACACCGCCGTCGGCAACGTCGCGGTCGAGCAGCACAACGGGCAGGCGCCCCGCGGCCGCGGCGATCGCCTTGTCATTGCCTCCGCAGGTGTTGACGACCAGGCCGTCCACGCCGGCATCGATAAGTCTCGTGAGCGACTCCGCTTCCTTTGCGGGATCGTTGCCGCTAATGGCCGTCATAAGCGAGCAGCCGCGCGCGGCGGCGCTGGCGGAAAGCCCTTCGAGCATGGCGCTCGAGAACGGGTTGGCGATGTCGGCCAGAATCACGCCGATGAGGTTGGTGCGCGAGCTGCGCAGATTGCGCGCAGCGGCACGCGGGCGATAGCCGGTGCGCTCGATAACCGCCGCGATGCGAGCACGGGTCTCCTCGGTCATCTGCCCGGGGCGGTTGTTGAGATAGCGCGAGACCGTGGCCGGGCTCACGCCCGCCTCGGCGGCAATGTCCTTGATTCTCATCTGCGCCATAGCGCACCCCGTTTCCCAATTATCGGCGGTCTGAGTCATTTTAGGCATTTTTTTAAAAATCTCGGTTGCAAAACGCTGTAGGTAAGCAGCGTCATTTTTACGTCTCGAGCAGATACGATGATGGGCTAGATAGACGAGTCTTTAAGCAGCTCAAAGTAGTCGGGATGCAAGGCGATAACCGGGCCCTGCTCCTCGGGCATCAGGTGCAAGTGCGTCTCTGCCAGATAGCTCGCCGCATCGGTATCGCCCCTCTTAATTGCCTCGAGAATCCGGCGATGCTGCCGACGAATCGGCTCCCAATCCAGGTCCTGCGACACCATACGCAACCAGTTGTATCGCTCAAAATGTGTGTTGACGCTCTTCATCCAATCCCACAACATGTGACGGCCGGCAATCTCAAAACACGTCTCATGGAACAGGTTGTCCAGATCGAAAAAGCGACGCGTTTCGCTATGGTCGAGCGACTCGGACTCGGCAAGAATCTGCTCGAGCCGCTGCTTTTGCTCGGGCGTAGCAGCCGAACAGCATTTAATAAGCACGCTTCTCTCGAGCTTCTCGCGCAAGAAACAGGCGTTCTCGGCGCGCTCCATGCTGATTTTTGAGACATAGGTGCCGCTTTTGGGACGCGTTTCCACCAGCTCCTGCTCACGCAGGCGCACAAAGGACTCGCGAATGGGCGTGCGCCCGATTCCCGTCTCCTTTTCCAGACCAATCGCCGAAAGGCGCGTGCCGGGCTTGAGCTCGGCATAGATAATCTTGGAGCGTAATGCGTTGTATGCCTGATCTTGCAGGCTCTGATAATGCTGGTGCTGTTCCATAAAGCCCTCGGATAAACCCTCGGTTAGTCGAATACCACCATGCAATACTATCGCATCGACACGCCCCAGCTCCCAATCAGTCTTTTTGGGACGGGGCTCTTTTAGCTACCCTGGCCCGCAGATCGGCCCCCTTGCCACAAAAGTGGCCCATCTACTACGTTAACACGGACAGCCTCGGCCATACCGAAAACCGTGAAAACAAAACCGCAGGTAGGCAGCTTGTCGATTTTCGAAAAAGCCGGCTATGGTTGACCTCTGCGGCTTAAACGTAGTAGATAGGCCCTATTCGTGGCACAGCACCACTCCATCCCAAATTGGCACCCCGAGCCCTCGTGAGTTGCCAACAAGCTGTTCGACCAGCGCTTTATCCGCGCGGCATTTGGAAAATAGCACCACCGCAAAACCCGCGAGTAGCGCTTACTTTGCTATATCTCACTATATTTTGCTATATCTTGCTATACTTTGCTATATCTTGCTATATCTTGAGCAAAGGTGGCTCACATGCAAACAAACCCTTTTAAGCCCACAGCAGGTAAAACACCTCCCACGATTATCGGCCGCGAAGATGTACTTGAAGAATTCAGTGAAGGCCTCACCAACGGGCCTGGTGCCCCTGGGCGCCTAATGCGCATAGCCGGCGTCCGTGGAACGGGCAAGACGGTCCTCCTTGACGAGTGCTCACGTTTGGCGCAAAGCCGTGGCTGGACGGTCATAAAAGAGGTCTCAACCGAGGGACTTTGCCAGCGCATTCTCGAACAGCTGCAGCCCAAATTCCAGGCCAAACACGCCAGATTTGAGCCCACCGTAGCTGGCATATCCATCGGCAGCATAGATATTGAGCGAATCGGCCCATCGCTACGCGACGCCATGAGACAGACAATATCCAAGAATGGAAATGGCCTGCTCATCACTCTCGACGAGGTTCAAGACGCAGAGCTCGATGAGGTCCGAACGCTCTCCATTGCGATTCAGCAGGTTATCGGCGAAGACCTTGATATCGCCTTTGTTTTTGCTGGGCTGCCTTCGATGATTGAAAGCATCATCAACGGAAAGACACTTACGTTTTTGCGTCGTGCCCTCCCCTTTGATCTGAAGGCTGTGGCAGTAACCGAAGTGTCGTACTCCCTCGAGGAAACCATTGAAGCGTCTGGCATGGAGTTGCAGCCAGGTATTGCCGGCCAACTTGCCGAGGCAACGCAAGGCTATCCTTTCATGATCCAACTCGTTGGATACTACGCATGGCAGCTAGCAAGACGTGCACATACAGCGATTATTGGAGAAGAAGAAGCCGAGCGTGGCATTGCAACGGCACGCGAACGCTTCTGCGCCATGGTGATTGAGCCCGCGCTGCAGCGCATTCCGCCCACGTGCATCGCTTATCTGCTGAGCATGGCGTCTTTGGGGCAGACGAGCTCGACCAGCATGGTTGCCGATGCCCTAAACAAAACGCCTCAACAGGTGAGCTCCGTCCGCAGCCGCCTGTTAAGAGAATCGATTATCGAGGCTCCTTCGTACGGCAAGGTCTCATTTGCCATCCCCTACATGCGCGACTACCTCTACGAGCACAAAGCCGAACTGGAAGTTGAACTGTAGAAACGGCAACTGCCCTGCAAGACGAAAACCGTTCCAGGAGTACTTCTTTGCCAACGCCACCGACGAGGCCATCATCGCCAAGGTCAAGGAGCTCCTGGGCCCTAATCGGACTATCTGCGCCTTCCCGTCGAACGCAAGCGGCGGCTGCCCAACACACAGGGCAGCCGCCGCTTTTTGCAATCGATTGGTGCAAAGGGGTTGACTAGAGTTCGCAGGCAACCTTGTAGCCGTCGCCGATGGCGTCGCGAATGTTGCCGCACTTGTTGGCGTCACCCAACACGTGGGTGGCAACACCGGCAGCGGCAAGGTCGTCGGCCAACTTGGTATTGGGACGATAGCCCATGGCAAGCACCAGCGTATCGGCATCGGCGATGGTGTGGACCTCGCCATCCTTCTCGTAGCTGATGGCGTCCTCGGTAATCTCGGTCACCTTGGCCTCGGTCAGCACGTGAACGCCCTTTGAGAGCATGCGCGTGATGAGCACCGCGCGACCGGCGCCGCCCTCGTTGGCGGCGAGCGTCTTGGTCATCTCGATAACGGTGACATCGCGATTGGCCGGCGACAAGTCGTTGACCAGCGGGGCCAGGTAATCTGCCGTCTCGCAGCCAACGGTGCCGCCGCCCACAATGACGATCTTCTTGCCCGGGAAAGCCTTGCCACCCAGCAGGTCGTCAGCCGTCATAACCTGCTTAAAGCCCTGCATGAAAGCCGGAGCGATGGGCTCGGCGCCATAAGCCAGGACAACCTCGTAGCCCGCGTAGTCACGCTGAATGTCCTCGGCAGTAAGCTCGGTGCCAAATATGCACTTCACGCCCGCCTCGGCCAGACGACGGTACTGATACTTGATCACGCGGGTGAGCTCCTGCTTTGCCGGCGGAACGGCCGCGATGCGCATCTCGCCGCCCGGTTCGTCCTGCTTGTCCACGAGCACCACGTTGTGGCCGCGCTTGGCGGCAATGTAGGCTGCCTCCATGCCCGCAGGACCGGCGCCCACAACCAGTACGTTCTTGGCCTCGGCGGCAGGCTCGTAGCCGGCCTCGTCGCGCTCAACATCGGGGTTGACGGTGCAGGAGATGCGCTTGCCAAACATAATGCCGTTCAGGCAGCGCAGGCAGCCAATGCAGGGGCGGATGTCGTCGGCGTTGCCGGCAGCGGCCTTGTTGCAGAACTCGGCATCGCACAGATTGGCGCGGCCCATCATGCAGATGTCGGCAGCACCGTCCTCGATCAGCTCCTCGGCAATCCAGGCCTCGTTGATGCGGCCGACGGTGGCGACGGGAATGTTGACGTGCTTTTTAATCTCGCGCGAGCAGGCGGCATGCGAGGCCTGCTGCGTACCGGCGGCGGGAATCGCGGAGCCGCGCTTGATGGTGGTACCGCCCGACACGTGAATCATGTCGACGCCGGCCTTCTCCAGGCGACGTGAGACGTAGATCATGTCGTTGAGGGTCAGGCCGCCATCGGTGTACTCATCGCCCGAGATGCGAACGTCGATGATAAAGTCCTTGCCGCAGCGCTCGCGAATCTCGGCGATGACCTCAAGCAAGAAGCGCATACGAGCGTCGAGCGAGCCGCCGTACTCATCGGTACGCTTGTTATAGAGCGGGGTCAAAAAGCCGCCGAGCATGCCGTGGGCGTGTGCCGCATGGACTTCAACGCCATCGACACCGGCCTTCTGCATACGCACGGCAGCGTCGCCAAACTGATGCGTGAGCTCGTGAATCTCATCGACCGTGATAGGACGCGGTGCCTCGCGGGCATAGGACGGGCCCACAAAGGACGGAGCGATCAGGCGCGGCGTGCCCGGAATGTTAAAGGCCATGTAGGCGGGATGGAAGAGCTGCGGCATGATCTTGCAGCCATACTCGTGGACGGCCGCGGCGAGCTTTTCCCAGCCGGGGATAAACGTGTCGTCGTAGCAGCACATGTCACCCGGCAGATAGGTATAGGTGGGCTCGACCGTCACGACCTCGGTAATGATGAGGCCCACGCCGCCCTTGGCGCGGGCACGGTAATGATCGACCAAGTCGTCAGTCACATAGCCATGATCGGCCAGGTTGGTGGACACCGGCGGCATAAAGACGCGGTTCTTGACCTCGGTCGTACCGACCTTGATCGGGCTAAAGAGCATTGGATAGGCGGAGGACTCCATGCGGGATTCCTTTCATTTGAGCCGCTAGGCGGCAGTTGCTGACGTACCTATTGTACCAGCAACTGCCGTATCCGCAGTCAAACATGCCCAAACGCCGGTCGGCTAATGAATACCGCGGCCCAAGTCTTCGGCGATTTTGTCCACGCCCTTAAGTGCGGCGCACGTCTTTTTGTTGGAGCAATGCCCCGTGCAAACGCCACCCTGAGCGCAGT
>UQIG01000030.1 GCA_900541135.1 uncultured Collinsella sp. | reverse complement strand
TCCTGTCGTTTCCGTGCCCCTGGATTGGGTCATAGTGTCTGACTTATGCTCAACCAGCGGCGCCTTAGACGTTGGGAATGTTCCTTTTCTGCCGGCAGTTGGGGACAGTCCTAGTCGTTGGGGGGCGTTCTTGAATGACCAGTCATTTAAGTGCGTCCCCAATGACTACCCAATGAGTGTGTGGGCGAGCAGATTTTTCCGCTCGCCGATTTGTGTCTTGAAAAATGTATATAACGACTATAACGTAGTGTGAAACATATTGGAAACAATACCGAGGAGGCTGCGTTGAAGAAAAGCAATCTGGGCTATGTGCTGGTGCTGATCGCCGCGCTTATGTGGGGCAGCATCGGAATCTTTGTAAACGGCATCTCGGCCATGGGCGTTTCGTCCCAGAGCATGGCTGCCTTTCGCTTGTTGGTCGGAGCGCTTATCTTGGCGCCGGTCCTGATGTTTATGGGCTGCCGTCCGGGTGAGGGGTCTACCGTGGCTCAGGGTCCGCTGGCACTGTTCAAGGCAAGTCCTAAAGAGCTTGTTCCCTGCGCGCTTGTCGGTATTGTCGGCCTGGCCGCCGCCAACACCTGCTATTACGAGTGCATGGGCGAGGTCGGCATGTCCACGGCCTCGGTGCTGCTCTATACCTCGCCGGTGTTTGGCGTCGTGCTCGGTCGCGTGCTTTATCGCGAGGACGTGACCCCCAACAAGCTCGTTGCCATCGCTTTTAACATAGGTGGCTGTGTACTTGCAGTGACCAATGGCGACCTTTCCGGTTTCCATTTTTCGGTTTGGGGCGTCACGTCGGGCGTGATTGCAGGCCTTTGCGGTGCGTCGCTCGCGGTGTTTAGCCGGATAGCAACCAAGACGGTCCACCCGCTGGCTGTCACGTTTTGGGGTCTTGTTTTTGGCGGTGCGGTTATGGCAGCTATCGCGGCTCCGTGGCCGGATGTCGCCGCGGCAATGTCGCCACAGCTGCTGCTGTTGTTCCTTGGCTTTGGACTCATCCCCACAGCCGTGGCTTACATCTTGTATATGCAGGGTCTGTCCATGGGGCTCGAGACATCGAAAGTTCCCGTCGTAATGTCTTTCGAGACGGTCGTCACCGTACTGGTGGGCATTGGTATCTATGCCGAGTCCGCCGGCGCGATCAAGGTTCTGGGCATTGTGCTGGTGCTCGCGTCCATTCTGATCATGAACACCGACTTCTCCAAGCTGCGCAACAGTGTGTTTGTCGGTCATGTCGCTGAGAGCATGACCTTTAAGCCCAACGCGTGGTGGACGGAGAAATCGCAGGACATGGATCTGTTTAAGGAGCGCACGGGCATTGCTCTGGAGCCCACCGTGCAGGAAAGCCCCTGGTACTTCGTGCGATAGGGGATTGGCGAGGCGTCTGATCGGGCGCCGTCAAGCCAGCGCCGGCCTGCCCTGTGCCAACGTTTCAAGTACGTTAAACCCGTCAACGGTCGATTTTCACCCGCGAGCGGTCTTTATACTAATTAGCAATATCCGCAACGTATAAGACGTTATAATGACCATAACGAAAAGGAGGAGGCAAGATGAATCAGATCATTCTCGCATCTCATGGCGGCCTGGCCGCAGGCGCCAAAGACACGCTCGAGATGGTTCTCGGCGACGTGTCGAACGTCCACGTCGTGTCGCTTGCTCGTGACGACAAGGAGCCCATCACCAATAAGGTGGACGCCATGATCGCCACGTTCGACGCGGACGACACCGTCTATGTGCTGACCGATATGCTCGGCAGCTCGGTCAACAACAGCATGGTCGAGCTTTCCAAGAACGGCACGAAGTTCACGGTTGTCAGCGGTTTCAACATCCCGCTGGCGCTCACGCTCGCTATGAGCCCCGTCCCCGTCAAGGGTGCCGAGCTCGCAGCCCTCATCAACGAGGCCCGCGCCGGTCTGACCAACCCCAACGCACCGGTCGAGGCTGCCGCGGCTCCCGCCAAGAAGGCCAAGGCGTCCCGTCACAGCTCCGGTCCCGCCAAGATCGTCCTCGCACGTCTTGACTACCGTCTGCTGCACGGCCAGGTCGTCTTTACCTGGACCACCAAGGTTCAGGCCGAGCGCATCATCGTCGTCGACAACGCCGCCGCCAACGATGACATCAAGAAGGGCGCTCTTAAGCTGGCCAAGCCCCAGGGCGTGCGCCTGAACGTCTTCACCGTCGAGCGTGCCCTCGCCAAGATGGACAAGCTCAACACCCTCGGCGAGCGTGTCATGTTCGTCTTTGGCAACACGGCCGAGATGCTGCAGTTCTGCCAGGGCTACAAGCTCGACGCCATCAACCTGGGCGCCACCGCCAACCACGACGGCGCCGATCAGGTCGGCGGCAAGGACAGCTCCGTCTTCCTCGACGCCACCCAGAAGGCCGACGTCAACCAGCTGCTCGACATGGGCATCAAGCTCTATGTTCAGCAGACCCCTACGTATCAGAGCGTCGACATCGACGCCAAGCTGTAATCAACCAGGCTTTTGCCTGACTGAAAGGAGAAGGGTATGAATACGTTCATCAGTGCGGTGCTCGTCGGCCTCGTCGGCGTGTTCTGCATGTGGGACTCCCGCCTGCTCGGTCGTCTTAACTTCGAGCAGCCCCTCGTTGGCGCTACGCTCGTCGGTCTGCTGCTGGGCGATGTGCCCACCGGCCTTGCCGTCGGTGCCGCCGTCGAGCTCGTGTCCATGGGCCTGGTGCAGGTCGGTGCCGCCGTTCCGCCCGATATGGTCCTGGGCGGCATCGTGGCCGCTGCCTTTGCGTGCCTGACCGATGCTTCCGCCGAGACCGCCATGACGATCGCCATCCCGGTCGCCGTCCTGGGTCAGCTCCTCGGCATCGTGTTCCGTTCCATCATCGCCGCCCTCACCCATGTGGCAGATAGCGCGATCGATAACGGAAAGTTCAAGACCGCCTACCGCATGCACATCTGCGCCGGCTCCGGTCTGTACGCCGTCATGTACTTCCTGCCGATCTTCCTCGCCGTCTTTGTTGGCACCGACCTGGTTCAGGCCATCGTCAACATGGTTCCCGAGTGGCTGTCCACCGGTCTTAACGTTTCGACCAAGATCATGACCGCCTACGGCTTGGCCCTGCTGCTCACCATGATGATCAAGAAGGGTATGACTCCGTTCCTGTTCATCGGTTTCCTGCTCGCCGCTTATCTCAACCTGTCCGTCATCGCGGTCGCTCTGATCGGTGTGTGCCTGGCTGTCGTCTTCATGGGCTTCAAGTTCAACGGTTCCCATGCAGCCGCCGGTGTCGATTCCGACTACGATCCGCTCGAAGACGACGAAGACTAAGGAGGAACACACTATGGCAACCGCAACCAAGGACGTGTCCCTGAACAAGAAGGTCAGCCAGTTCTTCTGGCGCTCCTGGGCCATCCAGGCCTCTTGGAACTACGAGCGTCAGATGAACATGGGCTTCCTCTACGGCATGGTTCCCACGCTCGATCGCCTCTATCCGGACGAGTCCGACCCCAAGCAGCTCGCTGCTAAGAAAGAGGCTTACCACCGTCACATGGCGTTCTACAACTGCACCCCGCAGACGAGCGCTTTCATCCTGGGCCTCGCCGCCTCCATGGAGGAGGAGTACGCCAAGGATCCCGAGAACTTCAACCCCGATTCGATTAACGCGGTCAAGACCTCTCTTATGGGCCCGCTTTCCGGCATCGGTGACTCCTTCTTCCAGGGCACCATCCGCGTTATCGCCTTTGGCCTGGGCGTTCAGCTGGCTCAGCAGGGCTCCATCATGGGCCCGATCCTGGCCATGCTCATCTCCATCGTCCCCGCCGTGCTGATCACTTGGTTCGCAGCCAAGATGGGCTATCAGGGCGGCCACGAGTACCTGAGCAAGCTTCAGGGCGGCGACCTCATGGAGAAGCTCATGTATGTCTGCGGCATCGTGGGTCTTATGTCCGTGGGCGGCATGATCGCTACGCTGATCGGCGCCACCACCCCGCTGCAGTTCGCTGACGGCACCGTTGTGATCCAGGACATCCTGGACGGCATGATGCCCCAGATGATCTCCCTTGGCCTCACCGGCCTTATGTACTGGCTCATCAAGAAGAACGTCAACACCGGTTGGCTTCTCGTGATCGCCATCGTGGGCGGCATCGCCCTCTCCGCGGCCGGCATCCTGGCCTAGTCGCGACCAAGCGTCTAACCGCTTTCCCCCGGGGGCCTGCCTGACATCCCATACCCCAGGCAGGCTCCCATCCCCAAAATGTGACAAAGGAGCGGTTCCTTTGTCACATCCTCAACGGGCCGGCGACTCGGTCCAAATCACGGTAACCCTGCGTGCGCCCGGCAATGTGGCGCCGCAAAAATTGAAAGGAATGTGTCAGATGTACGAGATCGACCTTAACCTCCCTAAGCAGATCGTCGCTGACGTCCTGTCCAACCACGAGATCCACAGCGTCGCCTTCGTCGGCTGCGGTGCTTCCATGTCCGACCTGTACCCCGCCAAGTACTTCCTGGCCAACAACACGGACAAGCTGAACGTTCAGATCTTCACCGCTAACGAGTTCAACTACGACACGCCTTCCTGGGTCAACGAGCACACCTTCGTGATCACCTGCTCCCTCGGTGGCTCCACGCCCGAGACCGTCGAGGCTAACAAGACCGCCAAGAAGCACAACTGCCCGGTCGTCTCCCTCACCAACAAGGCTGGCTCCGCTCTGACCGTCGACGCCGACTACGTCATCGTTCACGGCTTCCACGCCAACTTCGCTGCCAAGTGCGAGAAGCCCGGCTATGCCATCGCTCTTGCTCTCGAGATCCTTCAGCAGACCGAGGGCTATGACAAGTACGACGACATGATCACCGGCCTCACCAACGTCTTCGATCTCTGCGAGAACGCTGCTCAGTCCTGCAAGAAGCTCGCCAAGAAGTTCGCTGAGGACTTCAAGGACGACAAGATGATTTACTTCATGGCCTCTGGTGCCTCCGAGAAGATGGCTTACTCCCACGCCGCCTTCCTGTTCACCGAGATGCAGTGGATCGACGCCGCCGCCTACAACACCGGCGAGTACTTCCACGGCCCGTTCGAGGTTTCCACCGAGGGTAAGCCCTACGTCTTCTTCATGTCCGATGGCGCTACCCGTCCGATGGACGCCCGCGCCCTCACCTTCCTTGAGCGCATGGGCGCCAAGGTCGCTCTGATCGACTCCAAGGACTACGGCCTGGCTGACGCCGTGCCCGCGAGCGTCGTCACCTACTTCAACCCGCTGCTGCACCTCGCCGTTATGCGCGAGTACGGCAACCAGATCGCCGAGGCCCGTCAGCACCCGCTGACCATGCGTCGCTACATGTGGAAGCTTTCCTACTAATCACAAGTAAGTAGACCTTACGGGTTGATTGAGAGGGGATGGGGTTTGCGCCCCGTCCCCTTTTTTGCTATCGAAAGGAGATACGTATGATCAAGGCAGTGCTGTTTGACATGGACGGCGTGCTGGTCGATACCGAGTGGTTCTACAACCGTCGTCGCGTGGCGTTTATGGAAGAGAAGGGCTTTCACTTTGACGAGATCCCCGATCTTTCGGGGTCTAACGAGCCCGCCATTTGGAAGGCGCTGGTGCCCGACGATGTTGAGCTGCGCGAGCGCCTGCGCGTGGAGTACAAGCAGGTCTACAGCCCGGACCATCCCGTTCCGTATGCCGAGCTGCTCAACGAGCAGACGGAGCCGGTGATGCGCAAGCTGCACGAGCGCGGCGTGAAGTGCGCCATCGCAAGCTCGTCCTATCGCGAGCTCATTGACGAGCTGGTGGGGATTGCCGGTATCGCCGACGTGCTGGACTACACCATCAGCGGTCACGAGTGCAGTGCGTTTAAGCCCGACCCCGAGATCTACCTGCGTGCCATGGAGGCGCTGGGGGTGGAGCCTGCCGAGTGCCTGGTTATCGAGGACTCGCCTTTGGGGATCGAGGCCGGCAAACGCTCCGGCGCCCGCGTCCTGGCGCTGCGTCCGCACGAGGGCGTCAACCTGGATCAGTCCGCCGCCGACGTTGTCATCGACAACCTGACCGACATCCTATCTGCCATTTAGGGACAGGTTTATTTTGGCAGGTTTTATCTGGGCAAACGTCGAATTCGCCGTGAAGGGATCGCTCTCTTCACGGCGTTTTTCTTTTGAGCGGCCTCACGGTCCTTCTAATGGTTGTCGAGAGAGGGTGAATTGAAGCGCCCCCGCACGCTCCATGCTACAATCGCGGACATGCCCCACAACTACATCTGCCTTCGAAGGGAGCCTACGTGGCGAACGCCATCGATCAGCTCACGGACCGAGTGCTCGTGCTCGGCCGCCTCACCATCGTCCGCCGCGCCATTACTGCTGTGGCGGTCACCATTTCCGCCGTTCTCCAGACATTTCTGATCCAGGCGTTCATTCAGCCCGCCGACCTGCTTCCGAGCGGTCTTACCGGCGTCGCGGTCCTACTCGATCGCGTTACCTCGCTGGGTGGCGTTCATATCGACATCTCGCTCGGCATGCTCGCGCTCAACATCCCCGTGGCGCTCCTATGTTGGAGCGGCATTAGCAAGCGCTTCGTCATCTTCTCGATGATGCAGGTCGTGCTCTCATCGCTGTTCCTCAACGTCTTTCACTTCGCGCCGTTTTTGGGCGACAAGATCATGCTCATCATTTTTGGCGGCGTGGTCTCGGGTCTGGGCGCTGCCATCGCGCTTAAATCCGGCGCATCCACCGGCGGCACCGACTTTATCGCGCTGTGGGTTTCCAACCACACGGGCAAGACCATCTGGGGCGTCATCTTTGGTTTCAACTGCTTTATCCTGGCGATCTTTGGCTTTATGTTTGGCTGGGACAAGGCGGCGTATTCCATCGTGTTCCAGTTTATTTCGACCAAGACTATCGACAGTTTCTATCGTCGCTACGATCGCGTGACGCTGCAGATTACGACGCGCAAGGCAGACGAGGTCATGACTGCCTACGTAAACCATTTTCAGCACGGCATTAGCTGCGCCGAGGTCGTCGGCGGATACAGCCGCGAAAAGATGTACCTGCTGAACACCGTTGTTTCGACCTACGAGAGCCAGGACATTATCAAGTTGGTGTGCGACGTTGATCCCGGCGCCGTGATCAACGTGTTCCACACGCTCAACTTTGTGGGCGGCTGGTGGGGCGGTCATGTCGACGAGCCCATGCCCACGGCCGTTCCCGATCCCGACAAGCCCGCACGCATGGCCAGCAGGCAGGCGCGCCTCAGCGAACAGGACAGCCTGCAGCAGGATGACGGCAAGTAGGGTATTGGCATTTTGCCGGTCCTGCGCAACCCATCCGAACGAGCCTCCCGAAAGCCCCGTTGCTTTCGAGGGCTCTCGTTTGCCCAGATAAAACCTACCAAAATGAAGCTGTCGCTTTTTGGTAGGGAGGGTGTATCGTTTTATCAATATGAGGTAACATGAAACTAGACGTTATATACGTATTAGAAATTTGGCTATTTTGATAAGAGTGATCAGATATGCCTGCGCCCAAAAATGCACCGCTTTACCAGCAGATTTATGACGAAATCAAGGATGCGATCGAGAAAGGTGTTTATGCACCCAAGGAGCGTATTCCGTCCGAGCTTGAACTAGCCGAGCAGTACGAGGTGAGCCGTATTACGGTGCGCCGCGCTGTCGAGGAGCTGTGCTCCGATGGTTACCTGGTTAAGCAGCAGGGCCGCGGCACCTTTGTCTCCACGCCGCACATCAACCGCCAGTTTCACGCCTCGACGCTGCAGACGTTTACCGCGCTGTGTGCCGGCAACGGCATGAAGGCCGGTGCGCACGTGATCGATCGCCAGATCGTTCCGGCGCGCCAAAACGAGATGGAGTTCTTTGGCCTGCAGAAGGATGCGCTGCTGCTGCATATCAAGCGCGTGCGTACGGCCGACGGCGAGCCCATCTTTGAGGAGAACATCTTTGTGCCGTTTGACGCCTACCGTGAGCTGTTGACGGCCGATCTTGAGGACAAGTCGATTTTTGCCGAGGTCGAGCGTGTTGGCGGAACGCCGATTGTTTCGGTTGGCTACCGCACGGTCGAGGCCGTTCGTGCCAATACCGAGCAGGCGGCCGAGCTGGGCATTGCTCCGCACGATCCGCTGCTCAACCTGCGTGCCGGCTTCACGGGTCCCAATGGCGAGCCGGTCCTGATGGGTAAGCAGTACTACGTGGGATCGCGCTACGTTATGGTCATGTAAGTTACGCGGTTTTACCAAACCGCGTAACGGCCCGACGCTGCAAACGCCCCTAAGCGGCAATCTGACGTTCAATCGTCGGTCGCGTACCGAAGTACGCTTCCCTCCTCTTTCACGTCACCTTGCTCGCTTAGGGGCGTTTTCGCTGACTTATGCTCAACCAGCGACGTTTGCGCGCTTGTCAAGAGATTAGCCGTTGGGAAAGTGTCCAAAAATCCCACGCTCGTTCCTTTCGGATTGCATCGCCCGTGGTCGGCAGCTGTGCGGCACCGGTCCGCGTGGCGGCGTATAATCGGCGGCAGATGACTTGGACGTTAGGAAACCATGACCGATAGCATGCAGCAGATGGCGCTCGACACGCTCGGCGCCTATTTTGGCTATACCTCGTTTCGCCCGGGACAGGACCGCATGGTCGATGCGATCCTTGCCGGTCGTGATGCGCTGGGTGTTATGCCCACGGGCGCCGGCAAGTCCATTTGCTACCAGGTGCCCGCGCTCATGCTGCCCGGCATCACCTTTGTGGTGAGTCCGCTGCTGTCGCTTATGGAGGACCAGGCCCGTGCGTTGCTCGCGGCGGGTGCGCGACCCAGCTATCTCAACTCCAGCCTTACTCCGGCCCAGCAAAACACCGTGCTCAAGCGGGCGCGCGAGGGCCGCTACCAGCTTATGTACGTGGCGCCCGAGCGCTTGCTCGAGCCGCGTTTTTTGGCCTTTGCGCAGGAGGCTGCGGGTTCCGCCGGCATTGGCGTGCCGCTCGTGGCCATTGACGAGGCCCACTGCGTGAGCCAATGGGGCCAGGATTTCCGCCCCGCTTACCTGCAGATTCGCGAGTTTATTGATTCGTTGCCGCGGCGCCCGATCGTGGCGGCGTTTACCGCCACGGCGACCGAGCGCGTGCGTGCGGACATTCAGCAGATGCTCGGCCTGCAAAACCCCGCGACGGTGGTGACGGGTTTTGATCGCAAGAACCTCTACTTTGGTTGCGAGGAGATGGGCGACAAGGCCAAGACTGCCTGGGTGCGCGACTACGTGATTGCGCATTCGAGCGAGAGCGGCATCGTGTATTGCTCGACTCGCAAGACGGTCGATGCGCTGGCGGGCGAGCTTGCCGAGGCGTTGGGACCCAGCGGCATTCGCGTGGGCCGTTACCATGCCGGCATGGGCAACGACGCCCGCCGCCAGAGCCAGCGTGCCTTTATCGACGACGACATTCAGGTGATGGTTGCCACCAACGCCTTTGGCATGGGCATCGACAAGCCCAACGTGCGCTACGTGATCCACAACAACGTGCCCGAGAGCATCGAGGCCTACTACCAAGAGGCGGGCCGCGCTGGCCGCGATGGCGATCCGGCCAGCTGTCACTTGCTGTGGAACGGCAACGATTTCCGTATGCGCCGCTTTTTGATCGACCGTGGCGATGCGGCCGACGAGGCGCTTGACGACGAGCAGCGCGCGTGGGCGCTCCAGAACCGTTATCGCCTGCTCAGCCAGATGGAGGGCTACTGCAATACCACCGGCTGTCTGCGCGAATACATGCTGCGCTACTTTGGTGACGAGGCCGCGGCCGAGCATGCGGCTGCGGCCGGTGCGGGCAGCGCCGCCACGGACGATGCCGAGGGCTGCGGCAACTGCAGCAACTGCCTCACGAAGTTCGAGGTCGAGGACGTCACCGATATGGCCCGCGCCGCCGTGCGCTATGTGGCCACGCGTCCCATGCGCTTTGGCAAGTCGCTGATCGCCGACGTGCTCCACGGCGGCAACACCGAGCGCATTCGCCAGATGCATCTGGACGAGGACCGCGGCTACGGTGAGCTGTCGAGCGAATCGGTCGGGCGCATCAAGGACATCATCGGGCAGCTGTGCGGTCGCGGTTATTTGGCCACCTCGCAGGGGCAGTACCCGGTCGTGGGACTGGGTCCGCGTGCCGGCGAGGTCGAGGACGAGGCGTTCGCCTTTACCGTTAAGCGCCGCGCGTCCAAGCGCAAGGCCTCGGCCCGCGCCCGCCGCGCCGTCGATCTGCTGCGCGAGGAGGCCGAGCTGGACCAGCACCCGCGCGTTGGCGACGATGCCGAGCTGTTCGAGCGCCTGCGTGCTCTCCGCAAGGAGATCTCGACCGAGCTGGAGATGGCGCCGTATATGGTCTTTTCCGACAAGGCCCTGCGCGGCCTGTGCCGCCTGCGTCCGCAGACGCGCGAGGAGCTGATCCAGGTCAACGGCATTGGCGAGAAAAAAGCCGACGCCTTTGGCGAGCAGTTTATGGCGGCGATTGAAGAATTTGAGTCCGAGCATGCGCGGGATGGAGCGTAACGATGGCATTCGACGATAAAACCGACCGCACTGACGTGCCCGCCGTGCCGCTGTACCAACAGGTCATGGATGACCTAAAGGGCGAGATCGCGCGCGGTGTGTACCCCGCCGGCTCGCGCATCCCTGCCGAGATGGAGCTCGCGAAGTCCTACGGCGTGGGGCGCATCACCGTGCGCCGTGCCATCGAGGAGCTGTCGCGCGCGGGGTATCTCAACCGCCAGCAGGGGAGGGGCACGTTTGTGTGCGCTCCCAAGCTCAAGCGCAAGATTCGCCAGAAGGGTGACGTCCAGAGCTTTACTGAGGGTTGTGCTGCCAACGACATGGTGCCGGGTGCGCGTCTGGTGTCGCGCACGGTGGTCGCGGCGACGCACGAGGATGCGGCGTTCTTTGGCGTGGAGCCCGGCTGCGAGCTTATCGTGGTCGAGCGCGTGCGCACGGCCGACGGCATCCCCGTCATGCTCGAGAACAACGCCTTTGTGCTCGCCGACCATCCCTACCTGCAGACGCTGGCCGACGAGGACCTCACCGATAACTCAATCTTTGCGCTCGTTGCCGAGCATTCGGGTCGCGCGACGCTCAAGTCCGACCCCTGCACCGTGGAGATTGCGCTTGCAGATACTCAGACGGCCCCGCTGCTGGAGGTGCCGGTCGGCGAGCCTCTCTTCTATATGGAGGCCTACTTTACCGACGCCGGCGGGCGCCCTCTACTGCTCGGCCGCCAAAAGATCGTGGGCTCGCGCTACGTCTTCGACATCTAACGTCCACAGATAGGACAACATAGAACAAATTTGCAGAGATGACTTCACGGGCGTTGTTACACGTGCTATAAATAGGACAACATAGAACGACAGCAGGTACGAGCTGTCGTCGTTCAAAGCCGCCCCACAAGGAGGAGCATCAGCATGAACGCACATGATCTGGTTCAGGAAATCATCGAGCGCAAGGGCAAGATCGAGAATGTCTTTTGGATCGCTTGTGGCGGTTCGATGATCGACCTGATGCCGGCCAACGAACTGCTCAAGCGTGAGGCCACCACGTTTACCTCGACGGTCTACACGGCGCGCGAGTTTTGCCTGATGGCTCCCAAGAGTCTTGGCGAGAAGTCGCTCGTCATCGCCTGCAGCCACAGCGGCAACACGCAAGAGGTCGTTGACGGCTGCGAGATGGCGCTGGCCGCCGGTGCCGAAGTCGTTGCCCTCACCGACTGCGAGGGCTCAAAGATCGACAACGGCAAGTGGACTACCTGGGTCTATCCGTGGGGTGAGGGTGTGTCGCAGGCTGAGGTGCCGCAGGGCATCGGCGCTCTGATCGCCGCCGAGTTGCTCGACCAGCAGGAAGGCTACGAGGCACTCGCCGACATGTATGAGGGCCTCAAGCAGATGGATGCGCTGCTGCCCGCCGCCCGTGAGAAGGTCAACGCCGAGCTGGGCGCCCGCTTTGCCGAGCTCTGCCAGCAGCACAAGTTCTTCTATATCCTGGGCTCCGGCCCCAACTTTAGCCAGACCTACGCTATGGCCATCTGCTCGCTCATGGAGATGCAGTGGCAGCACTGCTGCTACATCCACTCCGGCGAGTACTTCCATGGCCCGTTCGAAGCCACCGAGCCCGGCGTATTCTACTTTGTGCAGCTCGGATCGGGCGAGTGCCGCCCCATGGAGGAGCGCGCTCTTGCGTTCCTCAACACGCACACCGACACGATCATGGTGCTCGACGCGCTCGAGTACGGCGTGGGCGAGGTGCCTGCCAGCGTGCGTTCGTACCTGGAGCCGATCTTCTTCTACAACATGAGCTGCGAGCTGCGCGCCGCACGCGGCAAGGTGTTCGATCACAGCCCCGAGGTTCGTCGCTACATGGGCATCGAGCAGTACTAAGTAACGGGAAAAGCATTCACCTTCGATTCGCAAGTGAACAGCGTGCGTAAAAAGCGGGCCGCGCCGGTGGGTTTCCGGCGCGGCCCGCTTTGCATGGCGTCCGTATGAGCGAGGTGTCGCGGCAACCGACGCTTACTTGGCGTCGTAGGCCTCGGCGTCCCACCAGTCGAGTTGGGCGATGTTGTCGCGGATGTGCTGGCAGCTCTTGTGGAAGCCCTCGAGCTCGTGCTCGGACAGGTCGAGCGTGTAGACCTCCTCGACGCCCTCGGCGCCGATCACGCACGGCAGGGAGGTAAAGATACCCTCCTCGCCATACTGGCCGGTCATGAGCGTGGAGGCCGAAAGCACGGCGTGCTCGTTGTGCAGCACGGCGGCGCAGACGCGCGCGGCGGAGTTGGCGACGGCGTACTCGGTGCACTGCTTGCCCTGGTAGGTCACATAGCCGCCCTTGCGCGCGAGCTCCTCGATCTCCATGTGGTCGAAGGCGTACTTGTCGGGGTTTTCGGCTTGAAGCTCGTTGAGGCTCTTGCCGGCGATGGTCGCGGCCTTAAAGGCAGCCAGCTGGCTAAAGCCGTGCTCGCCGATCATGTAGGCGTCGATGGACTTGGGGCTCACGCCGACCTTCTTGGAGATCTCGGTGCGCAGGCGGGCGGAGTCCAGGCCGCAGCCCGAGCCGATGATCTTCTTGGGATCGTAGCCGGTCAGGTGCCACAACTCGGTGCACACGACGTCGCAGGGGTTGGAGATGCTCACGAAGATGCCGTCAAAGCCGGCGTCGACGATGCGCTTGGCAAAGGTGCGGGCGGCGTCGGTGGTAAAGAACAGCTCGCCGTCGCGGTTGCCGGCGGCCAGCGCGACCTTACCGGCGGCGTTGACGATGACGTCGCAGCAGGCCAGCTCCTCGTAGTGGTCGTAGCAGTTGACGATCTTGGTGTTATACGGGACAAACGAAAGGGAGTCGCGCAGGTCCTGGACCTCGGACGTCACCTTGGCCTCGTTGATATCGCACAGGTACAGCTCGTCGGCAATGCCCTGCATAAGCAGGCTGTTGGCGACATGTGCTCCTACGTGGCCCTGGCCGACCACACCGATCTTACGCGTCTGGTACATATATGTATCCTTTCGGCCGAGTTTTTCGCGTCGAACCATTGTAGCGTCCTGCTGTCACTTTGCTAGGCTAAAGCGAAGCAGATTTTTGGGACATGCCTTAATCTCTACTTTTGGAGTGATTTGGGCCGCTGGCGGCATCGCTGAGCGATGTACTCGCGCGGATGGGGCCGCTCGTTGTACCATAGCTGCAACTGACTCGTAAGGAGCATCCATGCCCATTCGCATCCCCGACGCCCTCCCTGCCGCTGCGCAGCTCGAGAGCGAGAACATCTTTGTCATGACCGAGTACCGCGCGCTGCACCAGGACATCCGTCCGCTGCGCGTGCTCATCCTCAACCTCATGCCCACCAAGATCGCCACCGAGACGCAAATCATGCGCAAGCTCTCCAACACGCCGCTGCAGGTGGAGGTGGACCTGCTGCGCACCAAGACGCACGAGGCCACGCACGTAAGCGCCGGCCACCTGGAGACGTTCTACCGTACGTTCGACGACATCCGCGACATCCACTACGACGGCCTGATCATCACGGGCGCGCCGGTGGAGCAGATGCCGTTCGAGGAGGTCGACTATTGGCCCGAGCTCTGCCAGATTATGGATTGGTCCACCACGCACGTGCACTCTACGCTGCACATTTGTTGGGGCGCGCAGGCCGGCCTGTACCATCATTACGGTATCCAGAAGCACGACCTGCCGGCAAAGGCGAGCGGCGTGTTCGAGCATTATCTGGTGAAGCCGCAAAGCCCGCTGGTCCGCGGCTTTGACGACCGTTTCTATGCCGTGCATTCGCGCAACACCGATGTGCGCCGCGAGGACGTGGAGGCCGAGCCGCAGCTTGAGGTTGTGGCCGTGTCCGACGAGGTGGGCTTGTACATCGTCAAGTCGACCGACAGCCGCCGCTTCTTTGTCTTTGGTCATCCCGAGTACGATACCGACACGCTGCGCTTGGAGTACGAGCGCGACGTGAAGCGCGGGCTCAACCCGGAGGTGCCGGCGCATTACTTCCCGGGGGACGACCCCACCGCCGAGCCGCGTAACGTCTGGCGCAGCCAGGCTCAGCTGTTCTACACCAACTGGCTCAACTACTACGTCTACCAGACCACGCCCTACGACCTGGCCCGCGCCGGCGAGGAGCACTAGGCCTGTCGGGAGGTGCGCCAGCCGTTAGGCGCTGATGATGTGGGACAGCGGCAGGTCGTGGGCGTCGGTGGGAACGTGGTCGACACGCTGCTCGTCAAAGGCGATGCCGATGATTTGACATGCGGGCGAGAGCGTGGGCAGGTAGCGGTCGTAGCAGCCGCCGCCGTAGCCCAAGCGCGCGCCGGCGCGGTCGAAGGCTACGAGCGGCACGACAATCATGTCGAGAGCCTTGGCAGGCACGATGGGGAAGTGGTCGCTGTCGACGCCCGTGGCTGCGAAGGCCCACGTAGGGTGGGCGATAAACGGGGCCTCGGACGCATCGCCGGCAGAGACTGCCCGCATGCACATGCGCTGGCCGCAAGCCATGGCGTCTGTTGCCGAGAGCATGCACGGATAGGCCACGCGCCAACCGCGTTTGGCGGCCGCAGCGGCAAACGCGGCAGGGTCGACTTCGGAACCCATCGCGGCATAGACGGCAACGGTGTGCGGTGCCGCAGCACCCAAGCGATCCAGCAGCTCAACGAGCCGCGCACAGATAATGGCAGACTTTGCCGCCCGCACATCCAAATCAAGAGCGTCGCGCCGAGCAATCACCGCCCGCCGCAACTCAGCCTTATCCATCCCAACCTCCTCTAGCAAACCTGCCAAAAAGGGACAGGTTTATTTTGGCAGGTTTTATCTGGGCAAACACCCAAATCACCACACAAACCATCGCAAAGGGGGCAGTTCATGGACACCTTCGTGGGTTTTGACGAAGAGCGGGTGTTCTTGGTGGTTTGTCTCGATCTGTAACAGTAACTCGGCAAAATCGGACCTAGATGTTACAGATTGAGACAAATCGTCCGGGGGCGCGGTGAGGTTAGCCCATCAGGTCGATGACGTTAAAGCCGGCGTTGCTCTTGGCGATGACGTCTCGGCCGCCAAAGACGCAGGTGGGCGACTCGGCCGCAATGCGCGTCACGTCGGCGCCGAGTGTGCGCAGCTCACCGGGCGTGGCGGCGAGCATCTGGGCGCGACGCTCCTCGCGCGCGTGCGGATCGAGCCCGGCCAGGTAGGTCGTGTTGCGGCGCTTGGTGAGCGCGTACGGCTTCACCGGCGCGTCCATGCCGCTCACGCAGCTCACAATAAAGCCCTCAAAGGCGGCCTCGTCGGGCTCAAAGCTGCCAAGCCATGCGCCCGCGCGCTCCACGCGCTCAATCGAAGGATCGATCGCCGGGTCGCGGTAGGTGTAGAACGCCGTCTGGCACTCGCCGGCTGCGCGGAATCCGCAGCCGTACGCACCGCCCTTCACGCGGATCTCGTTCCACAGGTAGTCGTAGGAGAGTGCGTTGGCGGCAACCGCCCAGGCGCCCGTCACGTCGATGCCCAGGCGACGCGGGTCGCACGCGCTTGCCGCAAAGCAGATGTCGCTGGGGATGACAAAGGCCTCGTGGCGGTCGCACGGCGACGGCACCACGAGCGCGCCGCGGCCGGCATCGGCGCCTTCGCCAGCGCCCAGCCCCAGGTCGCCCGCGGCGGCCCAGTACGCGTTAAAGTCCTCGTCGCTGCCGGTAAAGCTCGCCAGACACCCATCGGCCACAAAGATGCGGTCTGCCAGCGCGGCAAGCTTGGCGCGCAGGTCGTCCAGGCGCTCGTCAAAGTGCTCGAGCAGATCGCGCAGGAACAGGTAGAAGTCCACGCCCGAGAGCTGCTCGCGCACCACGGCCGAAGGCGAACTGTAGCTCATCGCGCGACCGAGCGCCGCCGAGTGGCCGTTGTTGATAAAGCCCTGCTCAAGCCCAATGCGAATCTGCGTAAGCACGTCGCGCACGCGGTCGGCGTCGGCATCGAGCAACAGCGTGCTCGACCACACCTCGCGCGGCAGGCTCGCCAGTGCGTCGATCTTTTCGGACAGGGCGCCGGCGCTCACCAGCAGGTAGGGGCGCACGCCGTCCACGTCGGGCTGCGTCATGACCTCGGTCGTAAAGCTCAAAAAGCCCAGCTTGCCGGCGAGCAGGTTGTCGAGTTCCTCGGCCGAGTGCTCGCGCGTGGGCAGCTGCTTGAGCAGGCGGCAGAGCAGCGTCACGTAGGGCAGGTCCTCAAATGCGACGCAGCTCAGGTCGAAGTACTGCATGGCGTAGGCCAGGCGGTTGGTGGGGATGCCGTGGCGCAGGCAGGGGATGGGCGCAGTCGTGTCCACAACAAGCGGCGGCTCGGGGCGCGCATCGCCAATGTCGGATACACGCAGACGCGGTAGCGTGGCCTTGTCCTCGGGCGTGTCCTCGGCCTCCTGCGCGGCACGCAGCACAGCCGTGCGCTCGACTACGTCGGCCAGCTCGGCATCGGTCATGGCGTCGCGCTTGGCAGCCAGCTCGGCAGCTTCGGCACCCTCCGCACCCTCGGCGGCGTCTACCGGCACCAGCTCGACCAGAGCCATATGGTCGTTCTGGAGCACGAGCTCGCGCAGCAGGTCCTCAAAGTAAGTGCCGTTCAGCTCGCCGCGCAGCTCCTCGTACACCGGGCCATACTTGAGCGCCAGCGTCGCGGCGTCGTCATCGTAGAGCCACGTGCTCAGCGCGTCGCACGCAATGGCCACGCCGTCGGCGATGCCATAGTCGCGCTGGCGCAGGTCGTATTCGTTGCTGCTGATGATGGCTTCCAGACGCTCGCGCGGAACGCCGTGCTCGCACAGGTCGCGGCAGGCGTCCTGGAACACGCGGCGCAGCTCGCGCGCCACGCCGGGCTGCGCGTTTTGCAGCATGATGAGCTCGTAGGGCTGCAGACTCTCGGCCGCGGTGTAGCTCACCACGTTGCCGCCCAGGCCGGCGGCCAGAATGGCCTTCTTAACCGGCGCCTCGTTGGAGCCCAGCAGTGCCTCAAACAGGATATCCGCCGCGATCGTGCGTTTGCGGTCGAGCGCGCTGCCCAGCACCAGGCCCAGGCCCACCAGGGCGTTCTCGGGCGTGGTGACCATCTCGACGCGCTTGTACTCGCAGGTCACGGGTGCCTGCACGCCCAGCGGATTGGGCGCCAGCGTGGACGGGTCCTCGCCGGCGGCGACGGCAGCGTCCATGCGGCGGCTCGCGGCACTCGGCTGCGACAGATAACGCTCGTCCAAAAAGGCCAGTGCGCGGTCCACATCTAGGTCGCCGTAGAGCGTTATATAAGAGTTAGAAGGATTGTAGTGGCGCGCGTGCGTGTCCAGGAACTGCTCGTAGGTGAGCGCGGGAATCGCGCGCGGGTCGCCACCGCTCTCGTGTGCATAGGCGGTGTCGGGATAGAGCGCGGCGTTGACGGCATCGTCCAGCACACTCATGGGGTCGGACAGCGCACCCTTCATCTCGTTGAACACCACGCCGTTATAGCGCAGCGTGCCCTCGCGCAGGCTCGCGGAGCTGCCGCTGCCCTCGCCCTCGGCGTCCTCCGGCAGGTCCAGCTCGTAGTGCCAGCCCTCCTGCTCAAAAATGGTGGACTTGGTATAGATGGCCGGGTTGAACACCGCGTCCAGATACACGTCCATCAGGTTGTACAGATCCTGCTCGTTGGTGGTGGCAACGGGGTAGATGGTCTTGTCGGGGTAGGTCATGGCGTTGAGGAACGTCTGCATGGAGCTCTTGATCAGGTCGACAAACGGCTCCTTGACGGGAAACTTGGCCGATCCGCACAGCACCGAGTGCTCAAGAATATGGAACACGCCGGTGGAATCGGCCGGCGGCGTCTTAAAGCCAATGGCAAAGGCCTTGTTTTCGTCGTCGCACGCCAGGTACAGCAGACGAGCGCCCGAGGCAGTGTGTCGCAGCACGTAAGCGTCCGAGTCGAGCTCGGGCACGGTCTCGCGGCGCTCGACGGCAAAGCCGTGGCAGGTAGTGCCGGGCACCAGCAGTGCAGCGGCTGCGGCGCGCGGGTCGGTTGAGGTGGTGGGCATATGCAGTCTCCTTTGACGCCCCAGCGGGGGCGAATCGAGTCGAATCCTCGAGAGTATACCCATATGGGGCCGCGACCCTGCGGCGAACTGGAGACGATGCCAGCGGATTTGGTAAAGGCCCCGCGTGCCCGCCGCGCGAGCGTGGAAATTTGGACACTCGCCAAACGAGAGTGGATATTCGGACAGACGAGCGAGGATTTCCGGACACCTATCGAACGAGAGTGGATATTTGGACGGAATCTGCCACAAAAGCCCCAAAAACCGTCCAAATATCCACTCTCGATATCCGACCGTCCGAAAATCCTCGCTCGTCCATCACTCGTGTATCTCTCGTCTCTCATTCGTCTCTAATATGAGAGATGACAGGAAGATGAGAGAAAAATATGAGAGATAACTAAGCAGCAAAGAGACAGGCAATCATGGTATTGTCTCAATACCGATTGTTCTACCAGCAAAAATATGTATAAATGAAGCAAATGGTAGACATTCTATCTCTATCTATCTCTTATCTCTAAGCCGAGAGATAGAGAGATAGATGAGAGATAATTACGAGAGATAACTGAGAGACGAGGGAAATCTATCCGCGGCATTCTCCGCAGGACCGAGCGAAAGGACGTGCAGATGAACGAAAACGAGCTGACCGGTTTGCTTGAGTCTTTAAGGCGTATGGGCTCGGATGATCTTAACGTCGAAGTGAAGGAGAGCGCCACGACGCTTTCCCGCGACGTGTGGGAAACGGTGAGCGCATTCGCGAACACTGCCGGCGGAATCATCGTGCTCGGAGTGAGTGAGCGCGCAGGTTTTGTCCCGGTTGAGAACTTCGAGACCGAGAAAGTGCTCAACCAATTTGTGTCAGGCATGGGTGATGCGGGCGGTCGAGGAAAGCTGGCCAATCCGCCCAAATACACGATCGAGCGAGTGGAGCTTCAGGGCGTCATCGTTCTCGTCATTACGATTGAGGAGCTCGATCCGTCGAGCAAGCCCTGCTATGTCATAGAACGGGGCGCCCAGGGCGGCAGCTACAAGCGCATCGATGACAAAGATGTGCCGCTTTCATCGACCGAGGTGCTCGCATTGGCGTCATACGGTCGAGCGACTCCGAGCGATCGCGACGCGGTGGCGGGTGCGGGCGCGGACGATCTCGACGAGACGCTGGTCGACCGTACGATAGATCGGGCTTTCTCGTTGACGCCTCGGGCAATGCGCGGCGCGCCGGACAAACAAACGAAGCTGGAGCGCCTAAATTTCCTTGATTCCCAGGGCAATGTCACCAAGGCTGGACTCCTAGTTGCGGGCACCTACCCTCAGCAGTTTTATCCCAAGCTCTTTATCGACATGGCTGTCTATGCGGGGACCCGGAAAGGCACGGCGGGGTCGCTGAGGTTCATGGACCGCACAATCTGTGAGGGAACGTTGGGCGAGATGATCTCGGATGCCGTCGCGGCCGTCGCCAAGAATTTGCGGCGAACCTCGACCGTCCAAGGTGTCTCGCGTGTCGACTCGCTGGAGATTCCCGAGGAGGTTCTGCGCGAGGCAATCGCCAACGCCGTAATCCATCGAGAATATGGGGATCGGTTCTGTGGACAATCGATTACCGTCGACGTCTTTGACGATCGTGTCGAGGTGACGAATCCTGGCGGCCTTTACGGGGGAAAGACTCGCGAGAACTTGTTTGACGGCAGCTCCCGATGCCGTAACGCGACGCTCGTGAAACTCATGTCGATTGTCCCGCTGCCGGATGGCGCAGGTTCGCCGGCTGAGGGCAATGGCTCGGGCATCCCGATGATGATCGATGCCATGCGCGCGCATGGTCTGGCCGAGCCCCTGTTCTGCCCGGGGTTCGATCGGTTCAAGGTCGTACTTTACCGTTCAAAGATCGAGCCGGTCGATCATGGCGGGGGCTTAATTGTGACGGCACTCAAACACTACGGCGAGCTGGGGACGCGCGAGTTGGCAGAGCACACAGGGCTCACAATTTCCCAGGTTAGGTCGCGCGTCAACGCGCTCATTGCTCAAGGCGAGCTTGAGCCCACGGCGCCGGCGACGAGCCGCAACCGCAAGTATCGACTGTCGGAGCGCGTGGGATAGATGCGTTAGTGGACGAGGCGACCCAATAATCGACCCTCGATTGGCGTCCATTAAGGTAAAGCGGTTGTTGCCCAGTCGACGGTGATGCTAAAGACTCGGCTTACGCCGGCATGGCCCCGAACCCGTCCATCAAGAACAGCCTAAGAACCAGCTTGATGACATATCCCGGTTTGACTTCTGCCGCGTCAAAGACGTGGTGCTCGGCGAGCTCGCTGCAGTATGCATAGATGTCGCGGATAAGGTCCGCGCCCGAAAGCGTAAACATGTAGCCTGCGTCCGAAAGCGCATTGGGCGCGGCGGGCAACTTGGCCATGTGGCAGAACGTTTGCAGGTCGGGCGCCATAACATTCTGGTAGTCGAGGTGGCCGCTGGTATCCTGTGCGGCAAGCTCCAATTGGCGCACAAAATCCAGCGCCGCCGCTAACACAAAGCTCGGCGTAGGCGCATTGACGTCCTGAGTGGTCGCCACAAGCCTGCCCGCCGCCTGCGTGACAAGCCAAGCGACCTCGCGCTGGCAACGCACGGCCTTGCGCGTAACCGGCTTGATGGACGAAGAAGAAACGCTTCCCTTAGGCGGATTCGAAACAGCCACAAGAACCTCCCATGAACGACCCGGCCCAACAAGCCCGGATGAAACACGTGCTACATCAGTATACAGGGGAGTGGGGTAGCGGGGTACAAGCGCGCCAGCGGCAAACCGAGAGCATCAACGATGTGCCGATCGCGGAATGAGATCTCGTAATAATTGACTCTCGACCATATTATTGAGGGGTATGACTCGCGTTCGTATGGTTGTAGGTGCTGGCGATGAACGACATTGACCTTGCTGTTCCGTTGATGGATGGACCAAGCTATGACCGTGCCTGCAGTCTCGTGCCTTCCGAATACGTTGAGGCATGGGAGTGGTTTCTGGGTGAGGAGCAGCGCGGCGGCGTTTGGACCAGCCTTCCGCACCACACCAAGGAAGATAGCCCTCAGTATCAGTACCGTTTGAGAATTGGCTCGGACTTCTTTCCCGTAACGCGGGATTCAGGGATCTTCTGGCCGGGCCAGGATCGGGTGAAGCAAGACCCCAATAAGATCTTTGCGCTCTCGGTCCATAACTCTAAAAAGAGCTTCTACACCGATGTGCCTCCGCTCTATTTGGACGATGGTACGTGGGTCATTAAGTACTCGGTTCAAGCGCCGGGTACCGTTGGTTCTCGAGACCAGAATTACAACCGTAAAATGCTCAACTGCATGGAATGTGGCGTCCCAGTCGGAGTCATATTTGCAACCGAGGTGGGCTATAAGGTGCTCGGCCTTGCGTTTGTTGAGCGGTTCGAGCCCGAAAACGGATGGTTTGTTCTGCACGGTCCTGTTCATAAAGGCGGACCGGACCCTCGTTTTGCGCCCGACATGAGCTATCTGAAGCACATACCCGTCGATATTGAGTTTGCCGGACAGGGTGTGACCGACGACGAAAAGGTCCGCTATGCGTTAAGGCGCGAGCGATTGGGGCAGCAATGGTTCCGCAAGCAGCTCGTTGCCGCCTATGATGGCCGTTGCGCGGTGTCGGACTGCGGCGTCAGCGAAGCTCTGGAGGCTGCACATATCGAGAATTACTCGGGACCCAAATCGCAGGTTGCCAGCAACGGCATTCTGCTTCGGCGCGATCTTCATTCCCTATTTGATGCTCACCTGATTTCGTTTGAGCCTGTTTGCGGCGAATATCGGCTGTGCGGATCGTACCTGCTGGATAAGACCGGCTACGCTTCCTTTGCGGGTGCGACGCTAAGGCAGCCGAATGAGCGTCAGTGGCGACCCGATACGGTGTTTCTTGAGGCCCATCGCATTGAGTTCGATCGCTCGGAAAAGAAGCGTGAAAAGGCGGGGCTTCTGCCGTATTAGCGTATTTGGCTTTGGCATTCTTTGACGATCGTGTTGTTTGATCGGATCGCGTGGCGATGCAATCTCGCGCCCGCCCGCCGGTGCATGCTCTTCCTGATTTGTATAGCGAGAAGGGGCATGTATGAGCTGGCGAGGCGATATTGCGATGGGGAAGTACGGAAAACTGCCGTGTGCCCTTATCGACAACAATATGTTTCCGGGCGTAGAAGTTGATTGCGGGTCGTTTGTCGTCGCCTGCCCTTGCTGCGGCTCGCAAATACCGTGTCTCGACATTCGGTTCATCGATGCACGTGACAGGTTCAGCGACGAAGTGAGGAAACGTACGGGCGTTCATATGCCGGTGTATCCGGAGAAATGCCCTGTTTGTGGCCTCGATATCGTGTACGACGCCGGCGACGAGGGATAGGTGATGCGGAGGAGTTGGCTGTGAGTGTCTTTTGCCTCTACAAATAAATCCCCTCACCGAGTTGCTTGTGGAACTCGGCGTGATGGTCGCGTGCCCAGGTAAAGAGCGCCTGGTCAAAGTCGGTACGCGTGGCCGGGACGCCAAAGACGCCGGCAACTTCGACGCGTATAAACTCCAGTGCCGGCAGCTTGTTGATGGCAGTGAGGGCAAACGGGGACGAGGGCTCCTCGAACAGATAGCGGCTGCCTTGCAGCGCGTCGCAACTGGTGCACGTGTTGCCGAGCGACGGGGCTTTGGAGGCTCGCGCGCCTACGGGCTTGTAGCCGCAGCGCTTATGAAGGTAGTCGCGGATCTCGCCCGGTACGCAGCCAAGAGCGGGCACGATGGCGAGTGCGTTGGCGTTGGCCGTGTCGATGGCAATGTACCCGGCTTCGTTGGGCGCGTGCGCGATGGCGATGCTCTCGTCGTTATCGGTTCGATAGGGAATGCCGAAGGCCGCGACCGAGGTCTCTTTGTGACACTTCCAGCACTCGCGCTTGCCCAGTACTAGATATATATACGGCGCTGAGGGGTCGGATCGGTCAACACCGGGCAGCCACTCGGCAAAGGGCTCGGGGTTGACGCCGCTGGGTACATACCAGATCTTCTTGGTCCGGTCCCATTTGGCGCCCAGCGCCTTGGCTTCTTCTTTGTGCGAAAAGGGGACATCGAGCTCGGTGCGCATGGTGGCTCCTTGGTGCTGCAGGTGTAAGTGGCTCAAGGATACCGCAGGGCGCAGACATCGCGGCGTTTTGCTGAGGAGTTGCGGCTCGGATGGGTTCGAGACGCGTTGGCCTCGGCCTCGGTGGCTATTGACGCGGTTTTGTGTATGGGCAGGGCGGTTGCTTGGGCGGTTGGAGCTGCCAGCTGATTTGGCGACATAAAACAAAACAGCCCAGAGGACATAGCCTCTGAGCTGCGAACATTTGGTGGGCGTTAGAAGATTTGAACTTCTGACCT
>UQIG01000029.1 GCA_900541135.1 uncultured Collinsella sp. | reverse complement strand
TCCTCACCCCCGGCGTCATCGACATGCGCGACAACTCGGGCTTCCCCGGCATGAAGATCTTGCAGTTCGCCTTTGAGGGCACCAACTCGTACTACCTGCCGCACAACTACATTGCCAACACCGTCGCCTATGTGGGCACACACGACAACGAGACGGCACGCGGCTGGTATGAGGGAACGGCCACCCCGCGCCAGCGCGAGCAGGCGGCCCTGTATACCCACCAGCAGGCAGGCGAGCCCATGGCCGACGCGCTCAACCGCACCATCGCCGCCAGCGTGAGCGATACCTGCATCTACACCATGCAAGACCTGCTCAACCTGGGCAACGAGGCACGCATCAACACCCCCGCCACCCTGGGCGGCAACTGGACCTGGCGCATGCTCGATGGTGCCATCACCCGCGAGCTCGAGCACAAGATCACCGACTGGACCGAAACCTACTTCCGCATTCCGTCGGAAGCCGAAATCGAGCTTCCCCAATAGGAGCCACCGCACCCGACCCCACCGTGCGGACGCGTCCGTTTTCCCCGCGCGAGGCCACTCCAATCCCTCGCGCGGGCTTCTTTTGAATTTCTGACATGTAATCAACCCATCACAGGAGGAAACATGCCCCGTATCAATCTTGCGGATCTTGCCGAGCAGTCCTTTGGCACCTCGCTCGAGCAGCTCGATGACCGTTGTATTTATAAGCTGCTGGTCAAGCTCGTGCAGGAGCACTCTGCTGCCTGTCCTCTCAACAACGGCAAGAAAAAGCTCTACTACATCTCTGCCGAGTTTTTGATCGGCAAGCTGCTCATCAACAACATGATCGACCTCGGCATCTATGACGAGGTTAAGGACCAGCTCGTCGCCGCCGGCCACGACCTCAACAAGATCGAGGAGTTCGAGGTCGAACCGTCGCTCGGCAACGGCGGCCTGGGCCGTCTGGCCGCATGCTTCCTGGATTCCATCGCCACGTTGGGCCTTACCGGCGACGGCGTGGGCCTCAACTACCATTACGGCTTGTTCCGCCAGCGCTTTGTCGACAATCAGCAGAAGGCCGTCCCCGACGAGTGGCTCGGCGAGCAGGACATCCTGATCGACGACGACCGCTCCTACACCGTCGAGTTCGGTGATTTTGCCGTTACTTCCAAGCTCGTCAACATCGATGTGCCCGGTTACGGCCAGCCCACCAAGAACCGCCTGCGCCTGTTCGACCTGGCAAGTGTCGACGACGGCCTGGTCCCCGGCAGCTCCATCGACTTCGACAAGACCGAGATTGCCAAGAACCTCACCTTGTTCCTCTACCCCGACGATTCCGACGAACAGGGCCGCCTACTTCGCATCTACCAGGAATACTTCATGGTGAGCAACGCCGCCCAGCTCCTGATCGACGAGGCCATCGAGCGCGGCAGCAATCTGCACGATCTGGCCGACTACGCCGTGGTCCAAATCAACGACACGCACCCCACCATGGTCATTCCCGAGCTCATCCGCCTGCTCACCACCGAGCACGACATCGAGTTTGACGAGGCAGTCACCATCGTACGCTCCATGGTCGCCTACACTAACCACACGATTCTTGCCGAGGCGCTCGAGAAGTGGCCGCTCACCAGCCTGCAGAGGGTCTCGCCCGCCATCGCCGACATTATCGTCAAGCTCGATGAGATCGCCAAGGCCGAGCACGACGACCCGCGTGTCGCCATCATCGACGAGTACGACACCGTCCACATGGCCCACATGGACATCCACTTTGGCTTCTCCATCAACGGCGTCGCCGCACTCCACACCAAGATCCTGGAGGACACCGAGCTTCATCCGTTCTACGAGATCTACCCCGAGAAGTTCTCCAATAAGACCAACGGCATCACCTTCCGCCGTTGGATCCATGGCGCCAACCCCGCGCTCGCCAGTCTGCTCGACGATGTGATCGGCACCGATTGGCGCAGCACCGGCGACCTGAGCAAGCTCGCCGAGTTCGCTGACGACAAGAAGGTCCTCGATCGCCTGGCCGCCACCAAGACCGAGGCCAAGGCCATCATGCGCGAGTTTATGGCACTCGAACAGGGCGTGACGATCCCGTCCAACGCCATTATCGATGTTCAGGTCAAGCGTATCCACGAGTACAAGCGTCAGCAGATGCTCGCGCTCTACATCATCTGGAAGTACCTCGATATCAAGAACGGCAACAGACCTAAGCACCCCGTCACCATCATCTTTGGCGGCAAGGCGGCGCCTGCCTACACTATCGCGCAGGACATCATCCATCTGATTCTGACGCTGTCGCAGTGGATTGCAAACGACCCCGACGTGGCTCCCTACCTGCAGGTTGTCATGATCGAGAACTACAACGTCACCGCCGCCGAGCGCGTGATCCCCGCCGCTGATATCTCCGAGCAGATCAGCCTGGCCTCCAAGGAGGCGAGCGGCACCTCCAACATGAAGTTCATGCTCAACGGCGCCCTAACCCTGTGCACGCTTGACGGCGCCAACGTGGAGATTGCCGAGCTCGTGGGCGACGAGAACATCTACACCTTTGGTGCCTCGTCCAAACAGGTCGAGCAGCTCTATGCCGACGGCACCTATGACGCCGGTGTGCTCTACCGCAAGCCCGGCATTAAACTGCTGGTGGACTTCATCACCAACCCGGCCTTTATGGCGACCGGCAATGCCGAGCGCCTGCAGCGCCTGCACGATGACATTAAGGGCAAGGACTGGTTTATGGCCCTGCTCGACATTGAGGAGTACATCCAGACCAAGGAGCGCGTGCTGGCCGACTACGAGGACCAGGACGCCTGGATGCGCAAGGCGCTCATCAATATCGCCAACGCCGGCACCTTCTCGTCTGACCGCACGATTTCCCAGTACAACGACGAGATTTGGCACCTGAGCTAATTTCGCTTCCCTTACCCATCCTCTTGAAAGCGGAGTCGTGGCGACACGGCTCCGTTTTTTGTGCCCGCACGTTACCCTGTGACCCGACTCGGCCAAACAATCTCGATCTGTAACAACTACTCGGTAAAAACGGTCCCAGCTGTTACAGATTGAGACATACCGGCCCCCCTTGGGTCAATCTCGATCTGTAACATCTAGCAGCTGAAATTCACCTTTGGTGTTACAGATTTAGATGAAATGGTTAGCTCAGCGGAACCGTCTCGATCTGTAACATCTAACGTCCGAAATCACCCTCACCCGTTACAGATCGAGACAAACGACCGGTCAGACAGCCCCAACACAAAGAAAGGCTCCCCTCTCGCCCAGTGGACGGGAGGGGAGCCTTATATGTGACCGCGGCAAAAGGATGGCAATACCGCAGTCGCCCAAAGGGAGGGCCTGGATGCACCGGGCCTAGATAAGGTTCTTGCCAGAGACCTTATCGAAGAGGTGGGTCGCGTTCTTCTCGAACTTGAACCAGATGGGGTCGCCCGCCTTGAGCGCGCCCTTGGCCTCGAGGTCGACGACGGGGATAATCAGGACAAACTGGCCGTCGGGAGCGGTCACGTGGACATGCTCGGTCGAGCCCATGAGCTCGGTCACCTCGACGGTACCCTGGAGCGCGCCCTCCTCGCCCTTGTCGGCAAGCAGGATCTGCTCGGGACGCACGCCGGCCGTAATCTCCTTCACGTCGCCGCCGTCCCAGTTGAGGGCAAGCTGAGCGCAAGTCTCGGGGGCGAGCGCCACGTTCATATCCTCGGTCTTGACGGTAAAGCCGTTGCCCGAGCGCACCAGCTGGGCATCGAAGAAGTTCATCTGCGGCACGCCGATGAAGCCGGCGACGAAGATGTTCGCGGGATGGTTGAAGACCTCCTGCGGCGTGGCGATCTGCTGGACAACGCCGTCCTTCATGACCACGATACGGTCACCGAGGGTCATAGCCTCGGTCTGGTCGTGAGTAACATAAATGAACGTGCCCTTGATCTCGTGGCGCAGCTTAATGAGCTCGGCACGCATCTGGTTACGAAGCTTGGCGTCCAGGTTGGACAGCGGCTCGTCCATCAGGAAGACCTTGGGGTCACGCACGATGGCGCGGCCGATAGCGACACGCTGGCGCTGGCCGCCGGAGAGCGCCTTGGGCTTACGGTCGAGGTACTCGGTAATGCCCAGAATCTCGGCAGCAGAGCGAACCTTGCGGTCGATCTCGTCCTTGGGAACCTTCTTGAGCTCGAGCGTAAATGCCATGTTCTCGTACACCGTCATATTGGGGTACAGAGCGTAGCTCTGGAACACCATGGCGATGTCGCGGTCCTTGGGCGCCACGTCGTTGACACGCTTGCCGTCGATGAGCACATCGCCCGAGGTAATGTCCTCCAGGCCGGCGACCATGCGCATCGTCGTGGACTTACCGCAGCCAGAGGGGCCAACGAGGACGACGAACTCCTGGTCGTGAACGGTGAGGTTGAAGTCCTCTACAGCGAGCACACCGTCCTCGGTAACCTTGAGGTTGTGCTTCTTCTCCTCGGTCTTCTTCTTTTTGCCAAAGAAGCCTTTCTTTTTTGACTCGTTGTTGGGATACACCTTCTGAACATGTTTGAGAACGATCTCGGCCATGTCTCTACCTTTCGATATGCGGCGCCGCGCTGAGGGGCGCCGCAGAAACTTGCAAAACAGTTACGGCATTAGCCCTTGACGGCACCTGCCACCACGCCGTCGATGATGTACTTCTGACAGAGGATGTACATGATAACGATGGGGATAACGACCATCATGATGCAGGCCATCATGGGGCCGAGCTCGACGTGGCCGTAGCCGCCGCGGAAGTACTGGATCAAGATAGGAATGGTCTTGTACTTGGTGGAGTCGAGCGTAAGGTAGGGCAGCAGATAGTCGTTCCAGACCCACATGGTCTCGAGGATGCCGACCGAAAGATAGGTGGGCTTCATGATGGGAAGGACGATCTTAAAGAACACCTGGACCGGGTTGCAGCCATCAATCATGGCCGCCTCCTCGATCTCGAGCGGGATGTTCTTTACAAAACCGGCGAACATAAAGACCGCCAGGCCCGCGCCAAAGCCGAGGTAGATAAAGCAGATGTTGAACGGCGTGTTGAAGCCGATGCGGTCCGCCAAATTGGACAGCGTGAACATGAGCATCTGGAACGGCACGACCATCGAGAACACGAACAGGTAATAGAAGAAGTTCGAGATCTTGTTGTTGACACGAACCACGTACCAAGCGCACATGGAGCAGCACACCAAGATCAGCACGACCGACGTGACCGTGATGATGAGCGAGTACATAAATGCCGAGGCAAAGCCCTGCTCGTTAAGGGCGTGCATGTAGTTTGCGAGGCCGTTGAACGTCTCGGGCGTGAGCAGATCGAATGCCGTGGTGGTGCTGATTGCGGTCGCTTTCTTAAAAGAATTAAGCGCAATCATGAACACGGGGTAGATCCACGCGAGCGACAGGATCGTAAAGAAAATCGAGAGCGCGCGGTTGATAACCCTATCGCGTTTCATTACTGCTGCACCTCCTTGGACCTCGTGGCCTTAAGCTGGATCATGGAGATGGCCACGACCAGGATGCAGAAGATAACCGCCTTGGCCTGACCAATGCCCTGCCATGCGATACCGGCACGCGAATAGAACGTGTTGTAGATGTTCAGGGCGAGCATCTCGGTGGAGTGCGCGGGGGCGCCGCCGGTAAGGGCGAGGTTCTGGTCGAACAGCTTAAAGCCGTTGGTGATAGACAGGAACAGGCAGATGGTGATGGTCGGCATCAGGTTAGGGATCTTAACCTTCCAAAACGTCTGCCATGCCGTGGCACCGTCGACCTTGGCGGCCTCGATGTAGTCGGACGGAATGGACTGCAGACCAGCGATGTAGATGATCATCATGTAGCCGACCTGCTGCCACAGGGTCAGGATGATAAGGCCCCAGAAGCCAGCAGCAGAGTTAAGGGCGATGAGCTGGGCGCCCACATTGGAGAGCAGGCAGTTGATCAGAATCTGCCAAATGTAGCCCAGCACGATGCCGCCGATCAGGTTAGGCATAAAGAAGATCGTACGGAAGATGTTGGTGCCTTTGAGCGCCTTGCGGGTGAGCGCCTGCGCAATGGCCAGGGCGATCACGTTGATGAGCACCGTCGACAGGAAGGCAAACGCCACGGTAAAGAAGAACGACGTGGAGAACTGCGGATCGGACAGCGCGCGCACGTAGTTCTCGATACCGACAAAGTGCGCGTTACTAATGATAATAAACTGGCAGAACGAGAGATAGAAGCCCTGGATAAAAGGGATCACGAACCCGATCATAAACGCCAGGCACGTGGGCAGCATAAAGAGCGGCCACCAGCGCTTGAGTGCTTTGCCCATAAAAGGGTCCTTTCAATATGCAGGGGGCGGGCAAACCAACGTCTGCCCGCCCCCTGTCGCTAATCAGATAGCTTGGGCAGCAACTGCTTACTCGGAAGCGGCCTTCTCGGTCTTCCAGCCATCGACGAAGGCGTTCTTGACGCCGTCCCACTTGCTGTTATCGGCAGCGTAGGCAATCAGAGCCTGCTTGAGGTTCTTCTTCCACTCCTCGGAGGGAATGTAGACGAAGTCCCAAGCGACGGTCTTCTTGCCGTCCTTGGCCATGGCAACGGCCTGCTGCGAGAAGACGTTGGTGGTCTCCTTGGCGCTCTTGAACGGAGCGGTCAGGCCCATCTTGTCGGCGATGATGCTGGTCGGGGTGTCAGCGGTGACGCACCAATACATGAAGTCCTCGGTGGCCTTCTGGGCATCCTCGGAAGCCTGGGAACTGACGCACCAGTAGTTCTCGCCGCCGGAGCACAGGCCCTGGTTCTCCTCGCCGTCAACACCGATGTAGATCGGCATCATGCCAATCTGATCGTCGGTCATGCCGGCCTTGACGAGGTCAGAGTAGGCCCAAGAGCCGTTCTGGTAGAAGACGGCCTTGCCGGTTGCGAACTCGTTGGTGGCGTCGTCGCCGGTCTTGGAAGCAAGCTGCGAAGGATCGCAGGTGGAGTCGGTGATGTACAGGTCGAAGATCTGCTTGTAGTTGTCGAGGAACTCACCCTTGATCTCGTCGTCCTCCTGGTTGTGCTCCTTCTCAAACTCGTAGTAGAGCGGCATGTTGGCAAGGTGGGTGGTGTAGCGCCAGCTGGAGGAGTCGTCCATGCCGGCGGAAGTGAAGGCACCCTCGACACCAAGCTCGTCCTTGCGGGCCTGGATGTCGTCGGCACAAGCCTTCAGCTTGTCGAAGGAGTTGATGTCCTCGGCCTTGTAGCCAGCCTTCTCGAGCAGCTGCTTGTTGTAAATAATGCCGAAGCTCTCCTGAACCCAGTCGATGCACACATCCTTGCCGTCGGACTGCAGAGCCAGGGAGTCGTCAATGAGCTCACCGCGGAGCTTGGTATCGGACAGGTCGGCGCAGTAATCCTTCCAGTTCTTAAGACCGGTGGGGCCGTTGACCTGGAACAGGGTCGGAGCGGAGCTCTTGGACATCTCGGACTTGAGCTTCTCCTCGTAGGTGTTGGAGGCGGCGGTCACGATCTTGACCTCGACGCCCTTCTCCTTCTTGTACGCCTTGGCGATCTCCTTCCACTCCTTGTCGACCTCGGGCTTGAATTGGAGGAAGTAGACCTCGGCAGCGTCACCAGAAGCAGAGGAGCCGGAGCCGGCGGAGCCACCGCAGCCCACGAGACCCAGACCAAGAACCGCAGCCGCGGAACCAGCAAAGCCCAGGAACTGCCTTCTGCTCATTTCGTTCTTCATTACAATCCACCCTTTCACACCGTGGCGGCACCCTTTGCCGCCGCCTTCGGAGATTGGCTCGGGGACTTTGCCCCTTTTGCTGATTTGTACAATACGCTATTTGGCTAGTTGTTTGAACAAGTATTACTAGAGCGGTAGAAAAACTTCGGTGAACGGTAATTTCAACTTGATACTTGACAAGTTTTGTATAAACAATTATTTGTTATCTAATGCAGAGAAAACGCCCGGTCAAGCCGATGTATCGTCGGTTTGACCGGGCGTTTTCGCTTTGATGGCATGAGTCTCGTCAGGCTGCGAGCTAGCCGGCTATCGCTTGGAGTTGACGCGGTAGTGGAAGATCTCGGGATGCGTGCGGGCATGCGTGACCTCGAACAAGATGCCGTCCGAGGTGTACGACTGGCTCTCCATGACGGCAACGCAGTTGTATTTGCCGAGGTCAAGATAACTGCAGTCCTCATCGTTGGCAAGCTCGACGCTCACCGTACGGCGACTCGCCATCACCTTGACGCCGCGTTTGTGCTCCAGATAGTCGTAAATTGACTTTGCGGCGATCTCGGGCGTCAGACCCTTGGCGATCGACTCCAAAAAGTAGCCGTGGTCCACCTGGCGAGCATTGCCGTTGAGGCTTCGGACACGCACTACACGAATCAGCTCCTCGCCCACCTTAAAGCCCAGGCGACGAGAAAGTTGCTCAGTGCAAATCAAATGTTCAAAAGACTTAACGTCCGTCGATGCAACGGCATTGTTGCGCTTTGCAAATTCGCCAAACGACTCGACTTCCTCGAGTGCGCCCAGCATGTCGGTTTCGCCCTTGAGCCAAATAACGCGCACGCCCTTGCCGTGTATAGGCTGCACAAACATCTGATCGGCCAGCATGCTCAAGGCGCGTCGAACGGTATTGCGCGTGCAGCCAAACTCCGCGGTCAGCTCGGCTTCGGTCGGCAGCATCTCCTGAAACGCATAGGTCCCATTAATGATGCGCGAGCGTATTTCTCGGTAGATTCCTTCGTATATCGCTTTTGGCATTGTTTCACCTCTACATTATTCATTTCCGGCTAGGCACGATAGCATTTCTTAAAGTTGTTTAAACCGAATATCGGTAAAGCGACAGGATTTAACCGTTGACGGTTTCTGTCATGCCCAAATCGGTTTCGCTCAAAACTGCCGGTACGACAATCGTCTGGTCCTCTACAATGAATCCATTGTTTAAACGTTTCCCCACGCGCAACGCGCCTCGATATTCGGAAGGCAGAACATGCTGCAAAAAATCCAACGCTTTGGCGGGGCAATGTTCGCGCCCGCCATGCTGTTTTCTATATCAGGCCTCATGGTCGGCGTCTCCGCTCTCGCAACGACTGCGGACATCGTCGGCGATCTCGCCGTATACGGAACCCCTTGGTACGTTTTTTGGACCATCATCCAGCGCGGCTCGTGGACGGTCTTTAAACGCCTCCCGCTCCTTTTTGCCGTAGCGCTGCCCATCGGTCTTGCCCAAAAACAACCGGCTCGTTGCTGTCTCGAGGCTCTCGTCGCCTATTTTGTCTACTGCTTCTTTTTGAGCGAGATCATTAAGCTGAGCGGAGACAACCTTGGACTTGAGTACCCGTCATCTTTGACCTCCGCCAGCGGTATCACCGTCATCGACGGCATCAAGACGCTCGACACCGGCATTATCGGCCCGCTGGCGGTATCGGCAACCGTCGTTGCCATCCATGACCGCTTCTACGATGCCAAGGTTCCCGATTGGCTCGGCACCTTCTCGGGCTCCTCGCTGGTCTACCTCATCAGCTTTTTTGCCGTGTTTGCCCTTGCTGCTATCTCGGCCGCCATCGTGCCCTACGTATACGATGTAACCGATACGCTGCGTCACGCGCTTGCAGGCGTCGGTCCCTTTGGCGTGGGCATCTTTGTCTTTTTAGAACGAGCACTCGAGCCCTTTGGCCTGCACCACCTGCTCTACATGCCGATCTACTACGACAACCTGGTCATTAACGACGGCATCTACGCCACGTGGAGCAGTTTGCTCCCCATCCTCTCCCATAGCACGCGCCCCCTTAATGAGCTTGCGCCGTGGGCCGGTTTTACCGCCACCGGCTGGGTCAAGCTCTTTGGCCTTCCTGCCATCGCAGCTGCGTTCTACTCCACCGCAAAACCCGAGCGCCGCGCCGGCCTCAGGGTCATCCTTGTTCCCGCCATCATCGCCTCGGTGGTTTGCGGCGTTACCGAGCCACTCGAGTTTCTCTTTATGTTCACCCACCCCGGGCTCTTTTTGCTCTACGCCGTCTTATCGTCTTGCCTTGCCATGGCTATGAACTTCTTTGGCGTCGTCGGCATCTTCTCGGGTGGCTTTATGGAAATGGCTGCCTTCAACTTTATCCCGCTCATGCGGACGCATGCCGGTTCCTATCTTTTGGCGCTCGAAATCGGACTCATCTTTAGCGCCATCTTCTTTCTGAGTTTTCGAGGTCTTATTTTGGCCTTTGACCTTAAAACCCCGGGACGCGAGGACCATATCGCCAGCAACACGGCGCTCTCGCGCTTGACGGGAGACGACGTTGACGAAAAGCGCTCATCCGAAAACAGCGCTTCCGGCGACCAGGCATCACAAGATCATCTGCTCGCCGAGCAGGTTGTGATGCTTCTGGGCGGCGTCTCCAACATTGTGGGCGCAACCAACTGCGCCACGCGGCTGCGCGTCGAAGTCGTGGACCCTTCCATCGTTGCAGATAACGCGTCGTTTGTCGCGGTGGGCGCCAAGGGCCTCATCATTACGGGCAAGACCGCCCAGGTGATCATCGGCATCTCCGTTCCCCGCGTCAAAGAGCACTTTGATCGGATTATGGGGCTCGAACCGGGTTTTGCACTCGCCGCCTCGCCTTCTCATGTCGTCGACGCCGCCAAAAAGCATGGCAATGTCTGCTTCTTCGACATCGACGGTACGCTCGCCTGGCAAGATCCCAAACTTGCCCAAGAGCTCCCCGAGGGCGAGCGAGATCTTTCCCCCTATCCCAACGAGACGGTTGCGCAGGCAATTCGTACATTTGTCGCCAACGGCAACAAGGCCTTTATCTGCACGGGGCGTACCCCCAGCTGCATCCATCCTAAGCTGCTCGAGCTGCCGTGGACGGGCGTCGTGTGTCTCGCGGGCGGTTACGCCGAACTCGTGGGACGCGTTGTGCGAAATGCAGCCATAAACCCTGGTCTGCTACAGCGCCTCGCCCCCTATCTCGAGCAATCGGGTGAGGTCATTCGCTTTGAGGGTATCGATCGCGTGGTGCGCATGAGTGCAGATGCCCCCGAGACGTGCGGATACGCACGCACCGTGGGCGACGCCGTCACGCAACTTGAGCACTACAACGCCTATAAAATTCTTATGTCCACACCACTTGCCAACCGCATCGCCCAAGATGAAGAGCTTGGACCTCTGCTCTGTTTCAACGAGCTCGAGCTCGAGGTCACAGAAATCTCGCCTCGTGAGTGCACCAAACGGGCCGGAATCAGCGCCGTACTTGACGCCCTGGGACCAGATCACGGCACCGTGTACGGCATTGGCGACGCGAGTAACGACATCGCCCTCATGGAGGCGGTCGATGTTGGCATCGCCATGGGCAACGCGCCGGACTTTCTCAAGGAAAAAGCCGACTACGTAACCGACAGCTTTGACCACGACGGCGTCGTCACCGCGCTCGAACACTTTGGGCTTATCTAGCCGAGTCCCTTGCCGCGTTTGCAGCCGCAAGACTCAATCGTCTTCAACCGCCGCGCTCGACGCCTTAATGTGGCAATATGTTGTCTGCATAATGCAACGATGCAACCTAAGAAAGAATGCGAGAACCCGTGTCCAGTCCGTTTACCAGCTTTTTAGCCCAGCACTTTGACCAGATTAACGACTATCTGGCCACGTTCTTTGACGGACAGGCGACCTCTGCCGATATCGAGCGCTACCTGTATGCGCCGCTCTCGGCTTTTACGGCCAACGCCGGCAAGCGCCACCGCCCGCTTATCTGCATGCTCGCCGCAACCGCAGTGGGCGGTAGCTTCGAGAGTGCCCGCAGCGCCGCGGCAGCCATCGAGCATTTCCAGTCGGGCGCGCTGATCCACGACGACATCGCCGACAACGGACAGCTTCGTCGAGGCAAGCCCTGTATGCACCTTACCGAGGGCACGGGCCTTGCCATCAATTGTGGCGACCTGGCGCTCACCATGGTCACCAAGACGGTTCTCGACGACCCTACGTTGGAGTCCGACGTGAAGCTGCGCGTGCTCCACGAGCTTACCGAGATGATCGTCCGCACCATCGAGGGTCAAGCACTCGACCTGGGTTGGGTCCGCGACGGGCGCTTTGATATCTCGGTTGATGACTACCTGGACATGGCGACGCACAAGACCGCGTTTTACAGCGGAGCCACGCCGCTTGCCGCCGGAGCCATTATCGGCGGCGGCAGCGATGAGCAAATCGAAGCGCTGCGCGCCTTTGGCCTGCACACAGGCCTTGCCTTTCAGATTCAGGACGACCTGCTCAACCTTGTCGGCACTAAGGAAGCCGCCAACAAGGACTTCCGCACCGACATCACCGAGGGCAAGCGCACGCTTGTCGCCGTACACGCCCTCTCTGATGAGCGCCACCACGACGAGGTCGAGGCGATTCTTTCCTCGGGCACCGATGATCCCGCGCAGCTCGCACGCGCCGTGGAGATCTTCCAGGAGACCGACTCCATCGATTACGCCCACACTTACGCGCTCGACCTGACCGCTAAGGCCAAAGCGGCCATCGAGAACGTTGAGCTTGATCCGCACGCACGCGAGCTGTTCCTCTCCATGGCAGATTTCTTTGTGGAGCGTCTTAACTAACGGGGGTTATAAAACCTGTCAGCAGCGTATTTAGGCACAACTTGCTACACTGTTGAGTGCATGTTTATGCATCCCTTTGCGTTGTCTATCCGACAGACGCTCAAATAGTACGAATGGTACGCCGAAAGGGGTTCGTTCATGGAACCTATTACAACGGGCATGCAAGGAGCAGCCGTCGAGGACGTGCAGTCTCGTCTCCTGCAGCTCGGCTACACGATTGATGCCGCCGAAGTCACCGACAAGTACTTTGGAGCCACCACTGAGCAGGCCGTCAGCACCTTCAGGCTCGACAGCGGCCTTGCTGCCGGTCATGCCGTCGATATCCCCTGCTGGAGCGCCCTTGTAGACGCTTCGTATAAGCTGGGCGACCGCACTCTCTATCTGCGCATGCCCAATTTCCATGGCGCCGATGTGCAGGCCCTGCAGCGCGCTCTCAACGTTTTGGGCTTTGCCTGTGGCGAAGACGACGGCTACTTTGGTCCGCATACCGAGGCCGCCCTGCAGCAGTTCCAGGAAAATGTCGGCCTGTTTGCCGACGGCATGGCCTTCCAGGACACCTACGCCTACATCAACCGCCTGCACCATGTGTGGGAGGGCAAGCCCTCGGTCACCGAAGCCGAGTCCCGTATCGGTTTTGCTCGCGCCGCCAACGTGCTCGAGCGCTTCCAGATTGCCGTTATCGGCGAGGACCCCATCGCACGCAGCGTTGCGTCGCGCATGTGGAATATAGCCACGGCAACGACCGACAACAGCGGCATGATGCTCTGCGACTCCGAGGTCCCAACCGACGTTGACCTGGTGCTCGAGATCGCAAGCGATGAGCTGCCCGCCGACGCCGCACCGCGCGCCACGATCGCCCTCGCCGAGTGCCACAACCTGGCCCAGCGCATCCGCACTGCCAATGTCGCCGCGCAGCAGAAGCCGGCACGCATTCGCATTGAGCTCACGGGCATGACGCGCTACAACGGCACCTTCACGGCCAGCGACGCGCAGACACTCGCCGTACGCCTGCTCGACGGCGTTTGCGATGCCCTCGCAGATTAGGTAAACTAAACGAGTTGTTTTTGGGCAACACCACACATTGGGACGTAGTTCAACGGTAGAACTCCGGTTTTTGGTGCCGGCTGTTGGGGGTTCGAATCCCTCCGTCCCAGCCATTAAAATTGAGCGCCCTGAGCCCATAACGGCCCTGGGCGCTTTCTTGTGGACAAGCGGAGGGATTCGAACCCGCAAGGAATCTACCTATATAAGACAGACGCCCCAGGCCCATAACGACCAAGAGCGCCTTGCATCTAGAATTATCAGCCCTGTTCCGAAAAGCGAGCCGCATGCAACAACCAAGTAACCACAGGCCCCGGGAGAGTGGGGACACCGGCTTAGGTTTATCGCGAGTTCCGCACGAACAGGAGGCCACTTAATGTGGCCTCCGTCGTGAGCAGGACTGTAGAGCAGGAAACCTAAGCCGGTGTCCCCACTCTCCCGGGGCCGAACGCCCTAGTTGTTGAGCATGCGGTCGAAGCTTCCCGAGTCGCCATCCCGATAGTCTGCGGTCATCAGGATCTCCTGCGGAATGCGCCCGCCTTCACGTAGCACGTTGCGGAACTGCACGCGCGTAACCATGGGCAGATCCTTGATCGTCGCTGCCAGGTTCTGCGGCACGCCCTGGTTGGCAGCCGCGGGCTCGCACTCGCCGCCGGCCTTCACGCGACGCTTATGCTCGGCGAGCATGGCGCGGTACATGCCGGCATGCAGGCGAATCTCAACCACATTGGCATTGCGAGCCTGTTCGACGATGCGCGCGCCCTCGCGATCGATATCGCCTACGTAGTAGACGTAGTTAAAGCGATAGCCAATCTCGGCCAGATAATCGTCCAAGGCATGCGAGACGCTCGCCTTGCATCCGCCGCCAAAAATCACGCCGCCCACCTTGATGCCAAAGAGCTTGGCGTGCTTGCGGCCACGCAGCAGCTTGACGATCTCGTCGTAGGTGTCCAGGTTCTCGACCATAATGAACGGCTTGTCGGCGCCCAGCGTAAAGAAGCCCGTAAAGTGCACGGGGCGATTGGGGGCGACCTTGATCGCCTGCATGCTGATGCCCTTTTCGGTCATACGTCTGATCAGGCGCTCACCGTGCTTGCCGTCAAAAGCCTTCTCGTCGTTAAAGATCTGGTAGGCACGCTGGCGGCGCGAGGCAACCGGCGTATCGGCACCTCGGTTCTGCTCGATCCAAGCCTGGATGATTGCGATTTCCTCGGCAATCTTGCGGTTGGACATCTCGTTGTGCTGAGTGCGCTGCGGAGCCTTTTTGCCGTCCTTGCCCTCGACCTTTACGATCTGTGTCTGCTGCTCCTTGATCTTAGAGAGCGCCGTAGGCGTAGGGACAACCTTGAGCAGCTGCCTGCCTAAAACGCGGGCAAGGGCAAACGCCGAGACCTCGCCGTGGACGGACGACTTGGGCTGCTGGGCAGCAGTATCTGCTGCGGCAGACTCCGGCTTCTTCTGAGACTTGCGCTTAGAATCGCCCTGGGAATTGCGCTCGTGCTTCGGCAAGGACGCCTGCTTCTGCGGACGAACGGACTTGCTCTCCTTCGCCGGCTGGCGCTTAGGCTGCCCCGAAGAAACCTCGGCCTTCGCATCCTCGTTCTGCGGCGTGGTCTTCTCGGTTGCAGTCTCGGCATGGGAACTGCGGCCCCCACGATGGCGACGGCGGCGAGGCTTGCTCGACGCGCCCTGCTCCGCCTGCTCATCAGTAGGCTGCTGGCCCTTGGCCTCGGCATCAACCTCAAGCTGCGGCTCAACAGGCTTCTGCTCGCGAGCCGCCGGCTCAACGGTCTTCTCGTCCTGGGTGGTCGAAACCGACTCGCCCTTCTCCTGACGCTTTACGGGATATGCACGTCCCGCAAAACCGCGACCAGGACGACACGAACCCGGAGCCTTCTTGGCAGACTCCTCAACATCGTCTGCAACCTCAGAAGACTCTTCAACCTCACGCGCGGCATCCTGCTGTGCAGTCTTAAAGTGAGCACCGCGACGACGCTTGGGCTCTTGGGCCTCCACGGGCTTTTGCTCCCTCGCGGGCTTCTGCGACTCGGCAGCAACCTCGGTCTCAACAGCCTCAGCATCCGTCTCGCCCTTTTGAGCAACGGCGCGACGGAAGCGCTCCTGCTGGGCGCGGCGCTGCGCATCGCGCTTGCCACTCCCGCCAAAACCGCCGCGGCCGGCCTTGGCCGTAAAGGCGCGAACGACGCTCTCGTCAAGCAGCTCGTCGGTATCGACATGCTCGCGCGGAGCCGTTTCCACCGAAGCGGGCGCCTCGACAACGTCCTCGACGGCCTCTTCGGCAACCTCGACGGGCCGCTCCTGGGCATCGTTAATCTCGGCATTGATGGTATAGAACGCCGGGCGCCCGTTAATGCCGCTACCCTCGATCTTGGTCACGATCTTTGCCGCGATAAGCTCATCGCGCATCGCCTTGGTGTCGCACTCCTTATCGACGGAGCGGAAAATCTGCGCCAGCGCACTCGACTTAATCTTGAGCGCCTTGCGGCAAAGCAGGTCGTAGGCAACCAGCTTGGCACGCTCAGCAGAAAGCGACGTCTGGCTGCTCAGGCGCTCAGCCAGAGCATCGACATTTTGTTGGTTATCGGAATATACCGTCTTGGCCACGGGGCCCCTTTCATATGCACACATATACGTCTATATGGTACAACGCGCGCCCTTATCCACGCAAAACATCTGCGAGAACACTCGAGCGTCACCCGCTTTTGCATGAAAAAAGACCGAGCCCGCGAAGTCGCGGACCCGGTCTTTCCGAGTCATATAGATGTGACGTTCAACTCGTCAGGTCGACTAAGCCTTGGCGGCCTCGGCGTCGACAGGAGCCTCGGCAGCAGCAGCGCGGCCATACTCGGCCTTGCCCATCTCGGACCACTCGGGCTCCTCATCAGGCATGGAGCCAGCCTCCTTGCCGAAGAACTCCTTGAGGCAGTTGACGGCGACGATGAGGCCCAGGACCATCAGCAGGACAGCGAAGACAAGCTGCAGACCCTTGGTGGCGGCGACGGAAACGGCGGCCGTGGTGGCGGTAGCCGGGATGGTACCGAAGAAACCGTAGGCCTGGACGGCGGTCATGCAGCCCATGGCGCTCTGGACCAGCGAGGTGAAGGTGCAGCAGAGCAGGAAGGCGACGGGCACGTAGAGCATCCAGCCCTTGCGGCCGGTGCACTTGCAGAACACGGCGAGGGTGATCATGGTCATGCCGCCGAGCAGCTGGTTGGAAGCACCAAAGAGCGGCCAGATGTTGGCATAGCCACCAAAAGCGAGGGCGAGACCGGGAAGCAGGGTGACGACCGTGGCGAACCAGGGGTTGCCGAGGACCTTCATGTAGCCGGCCTTGGACTCGATGGCCAGGGCGTCGTTGGTCTGGGCAAAGAACTCGGAGAACGAGGTGCGGGCGATGCGGGCGACGGCGTCGAGCGAGGTCAGGGCCAGAGCGGAGACGTTCATGGTCATGAAGACGGTAGCGAGCGTGCCGTCAACACCGAAGGCCTGCATACCGCGGGAGATGCCAGCGGCGAAGATCTGGAACGGGGTGGAAGCGACACCGGCGTTGAGGGCGCCGGTACCGGCGGTGTTCATATCGGAGAACATGATGCCGGCAACGATGATGGCAAGGATGCCGACGAAGGACTCGACGATCATTGCGCCGTAACCGACCTTGACGGCGTCCTGCTCCTTCTCGACCTGCTTGGAAGAGGTGCCGGAAGAAACGAGGCTGTGGAAACCGGAGAGAGCGCCGCAGGCAACGGAGACGAACAGGACCGGGAACATCATGCCGGAGGCAGTGGAGAAGCCGGTGAAGACCGGAGCGGTGATAGTGGCCTGACCGTTGACGCCCAGGACGACGATGCCGAGGACAGCGCAGACGATCATGACGATCATCATGATGGAAGTGAGGTAGTCACGCGGGGTCTTGAGCATCTGGATGGGCATAGCGCCAGCGAAGACCAGGTAGACCATGACGACGGCGAACCACTGGAACTTATCCAGGTAGACCGGGAACTGCATACCGACGGCGAACATGAGGACCATGAGGACCACGCCGGTGACGAACTCGGCAGCACCGGTAAGGTTGAACTTCTTCTGGGCCCAACCAAAGGCGATAGCGACGAAGGTGAACAGGATGGAGATGGTACCAGCGCAGCCGGCGGCATAGGACTTGGTGAAGTCGATGGCACCGGTAGCAGCACCAGAAGCGTCAACGGCCGGGGTGAACATGAACGTCTTGCAGACCATGTCGGTAAAGGCGGCGATGACGATGATGCAGAACAGCCAGCAGAACAGCAGGAACAGGCGACGGCCGGTCTTGCCGATATACTTCTCGATGAGCTGAGCGAGTGACTTGCCGTTGTTCTTCATCGAAGCGTACAGGGCACCAAAGTCGTGGACGGCGCCAAAGAAGATGCCGCCGACGAGGACCCAGAGCACGACGGGCAGCCAGCCAAAGGCCATGGCGACGATCGTACCCGTGACAGGGCCAGCACCGCAGATCGAGCTGAACTGGTGCGAAAACGCGGTGAAGGCGGAGACGGGCGAGAAGCTGTTGCCGTCCTTCATGCGCTTGGCCGGCGTGAGGGCCTCTTTGTCAACGCCCCACTTGTTGGCCAGCCAGCGGCCGTAGCCCAGATAGCCGCAGGCGAGCACCGCCGCGGCCACAACCATGAGCAAAACTCCGTTCATTACATTTCCTCCTCTAAAAAGAACTTCCTAGACATAAAAAATGAGGGCCGTCGGTTGCGCTCGACGGCCCTCATCTTCATCAGCCGCCCGTTATCGTACGGGCTAGCTGTATGTGCTAACCCGCATCAGATAATTACTACGCTGATAATGTTTAGCTGATGCGTGAACATGTCTAAGAAATCCTCTTCAATCATGATGTGAACGATCCGTGCGTGTTCACATCCCCCAGTGGTTGAAAAGGAGTATGAAACTTTAGTTACCTAAAGTCAACGCAAATATGTAATGGATTTTCAACTTTTTTTGAATTTCTCGGTATAAAACGCCACTGACCTCGGACTTTACCCCACGACAGTTTTTGCATGAGAGATGCCCCTGAGAGCCGCGGGAGTCGGGCGGCGCATATGAACTTTCCTGCTCTACAGTCCTGCGCAAGACGGAAAGCACATTAAGTGCTTTCCTTTGCGTGCGGAACTCGCGATAAAGTTCATATGCGCCGCCCGGCTCCCGCGGCTCTCAGGGGCTCCCATCCCAAATGCGGAGCAAAGCTCCGCACACCATCTTTTTCTTTCAGCTAAAGCACGCCGGAAATTCGACGCAGCTGGCTAACCTTGCCGGACATTGTCGACGCCGAACCAACTCAGAAGCTATATCGATACAGAAAGGTCCCCGGACGGAGGGGCCGGATATAAGGTTTATCGCGAGTTCCGCACGCAAAGAAGGCCACTTAATGTGGCCTTCGTCTTGCGCAGGACTGTAGAGCAGGAAACCTTATATCCGGCCCCTCCGTCCGGGGACCGCGCCGTACCAGCTACAGCGTCATGTTTGGATCGGCGTCGACGTCGAACGGCGAGATTTCACCTCGGTCGAATTTACGGCGAGCGACCTCCGCAATCATGGCTGCGTTATCGGTACAGGCAGACAAGGGCGGCACCGTTACGCGAATCCCCTGACGCCCAAGCTTCTTGATCATCATCTCGCGCAGATGCGGGTTGGCCGAGACGCCGCCACCGATGCAGTATTCCTTGCATCCGGTAGCGTGCAATGCGTTTTTGGCCTTCTTGTACTGCACGTCAAAGACAGCTGCCTCAAACGAAGCTGCCAGATCGGGCAGGTGAATCGTGCGCCCGGCCTTGGTCTCCTGTTCAATGTAGAGCGTCACAGCGGTTTTAAGGCCCGAAAGCGAGAAGCGATAGTCTCCCCTGCTGTTAAGCGCGCGAGGAAAATCGATCGCGCGGGGATTGCCCGTCTCGGCCAGCTTGGAAATGATGGGGCCACCGGGATAGCCCAGACCCAATGCCTTGGCTACCTTGTCGAAGGCCTCGCCCACAGCGTCGTCGAGCGTCTCACCGAGCACCTCGTAGTCGCCCCACGCCTTCACGTGCACGAGCATGGTGTGCCCACCCGAGACAAGCGTGAAGATAAACGGCGGTTTGAGGTCGGGTTGCGCCAGCAGGTTGGCAAACAGGTGCCCCTCCAGATGGTTGACGCACACGAGCGGCTTGCCGGCAGCGTAGGCAAAGCCCTTGGCGAAGGCGACGCCAACCACGAGCGCGCCCACCAGGCCCGGACCCTGTGTCACGCCCACGGCGGCAAGCTCGCTGGGGGCAATGGCTCCATCCTCAAGACCAAGCGATGCTGCGGCATCCTCAAGCGCCGCATCTACGACACTCACAATCACCTCAACGTGCTTGCGCGAGGCGATCTCGGGCACCACGCCGCCAAAGCGGGCGTGAAAATCAATCTGTGTCGACACCTGGTTGGCCAGTATATTGCCATCCGCATCGATAATCGCCACGGCCGTCTCGTCGCAGGAACTCTCGATAGCGAGCACTAGGCGACGGCGCTCAATTTCAGCGCACTCCTCAACGGTTCGCTCGGGCGCAGGCAGCGGCCATACACGCTGCTCGGCCGCCGTCGGCTCGGGCGAAGCGTTGTCGACCGGGAGCACGAGGGGCAGCGGAGCCGTCATGACGATGGCATCCTTGCCGGCACCATAGTAGCCGCGGCGACGGCCAGCCTCGGTAAAGCCCAGAGCGTTATAAAGCGCGATCGCTCCCTCGTTACCGTCCTCGACCTCGAGCGAAGCCGTGGTGCAGCCGAGCATCTGGGCATCATAGCTCACGTGCGACAGCAGCTTGCGGGCAATGCCCTCGCGGCGATGTGCCGGGTCGACGGCGACATCCAGAATCTGCACATCACCGTCCACGACCATACCGCCGGCAAGGCCCAGCAGCTTGCCGTCGTCGTGTGCCACCCACCAACTACGCGGCGCAGCGACGTCCTCGCCCAGTTCGGACAGGAACATGCCCGGCGTCCACGCCTCGTGTCCGGCACCTTCAAAGCAGGCAGCCTCCAGCGCGCTCGCGCCCTCGGCATCCGCCGCGCCCATGGGACGGAACTGCAGATGACGACCGGCGAGCTCATCGGCAACACCCGTAATTTCGCTCTGCGCACTCTCGGCAAGACCAAGACGCTTGCGCTCGTTTTCCTCGGCATCCGAAAGGCGCGTGTAAATCGGCAAGACGCGGGCCGGATCGCCGTCACCCGCAGCGTGCGCGAGCAGCAAGCCCTCGCCCGAAGGCCACCACAGGTCGCGCTCCACGCAGCGGGCGGTCTCGTCCTCACCCAGCAGCTTGCCATAGCGCACGAGACCGTCACCGGTCAGCTGAACCTGGTCCCAGTCCGCTGCTTGGCGCCACTCATCGAGCGCAACGGCGGCCTTGACCACGTGTTCGCGCTCAAATTGACGCTCGGGACCCTCATCGACCAGCATATACAGCGCCGGATATACCTCACCGCGCATAGCATCGGCCAAGATACCAAGCTTGCCGCGCACGCCAGCCTTCCACGCCGTCCAAGCGCAAGCGTCGAGCGTCGACACGCCCAGCAGCGGAACATTGGCACCGCGCGCGAGGCCCTTGGCAGTGGAGATGCCGATGCGCACACCCGTAAACGACCCCGGGCCGCGACCGACCACGTAGCAACCAACATCGCTGCGATCCAGACCGGCCTGAGCCAGCACGCCATCAACGGTATTCACGAGCTCAACGTTGGCGTGACGGCGACACATGTGGTCGCCACTCACGAGCTTCGTCTCGCCCGTCCGCCCATCAATCCAGCTTGCCGCGCAGGCAAGCATGTCGGTCGAGGTATCGAGCGCCACCACCAGCGCGTTGTCGTTATGCAAGCTCATCTTGTACAGCCTTATCAATCAAATGGGAAAGCTCCATTGCGCGGTCACCGTGCGCCTCGAGCGTTATCGTTCGCACATCACTGTCGCCCTCATCACGCTTGAGCGTCACCGAAAGATACTCATCCGTCAGCTCGTCCTGGAATTGTTCGCCCCATTCCAGCAGGCAAGCACCCTCATAGCCCAGCACATCGAAAATGCCCGTATCCTCGAGCTCGTAGGCATGCTCCAAGCGGTATAGATCAAAGTGAAACAGCGGAATACGGCCTTGATCGTGAACGGCCATGAGCGCAAACGTAGGGCTCGTAACCATATGCCCATCGCCCAGCCCGCGCGAGACGCCCTTGGTAAAGTGAGTTTTGCCCACTCCCAGGCCACCGGTCAGGATGAGCACATCGCCGTCCTCAAGGCACGGTGCAATTAGCTCGCCAAAGTACTCCGTATCGGCAGCGCAAGTCGTTTTGTAAGTACCTACCCCCAGGCGCTCCAGGGACATATATGCTCCTTATTATTCCGAGGCGTCCTCTGGTGCGGGATGTCGCTCCAGATAGTCGCCCAGCATCTTAAAGTCTTCCTCCAGCAGTTCCTGCCACGCCGGATTGCGTAGCGCTGCTGCCGGATGGAACGTGGGCATTACTACAAAATGCCCCATCTGGTGGAACCTGCCGCGCAGCTTAGTAATGCCAATCTCGGTCTTAAGCACAAAGTGCGTCGCGGGGTTGCCGAGCGTCACGATAATATCGGGCCAGATGCTTCGAATCTGCTCACGCAAAAACGGCGAGCAAGCCAGCACTTCCTCGGGACGTGGATTGCGGTTTCCCGGCGGGCGGCACTTAAGCACGTTGGCAATGTAGACGTCTTCGCGTTTGAGCCCCGCCAGCGACAAAATGCCGTTGAGGTCCTCGCCTGCCGCCCCCACAAAGGGCTCGCCCTGCAAATCCTCATTGCGGCCCGGCGCCTCGCCAATAAACATCACACGAGCGCGGGGGTTTCCCACGCCAAACACGATATTGTGACGCGACTGGTAGAGCTGGCAGAGGTGACAATCGCCCAGAACGGCCTCAATTTCCTCGAGTGCGACCTCACGTGGTGCCTGATGGGTATGGCCAGGGATGTGCATGACGCCCATGGCGACTCCTACACGTAGACCTTGTCGAGGCGCATGCCAAAGCCGCAGGCGACCTCGTAGTTAATCGTTCCGCGCAGTCGGGCCATCTCGTCCATAGTGATCTCGGCATCGCCATCGCGGCCGACAATAATCATCTCGTCACCATACTCGGCCTCGGGAATCTCGTGTGCCGGGTTGGACTGAATGGCGACCATAAACTGGTCCATGCAGATATTGCCAACCTGATGCACGCGCTCGCCGCGATACAGCACATCCATACGATTGGAAAGCGTACGCGATAGGCCGTCGGCATAACCGATCGGCAGCGTGCAGATCTGAACGCGCGTGCGCGGTACGCGGTAGGTAAAACCGTAGCCCACGCCCTCACCCATCGCAGGGTGTGCCACGCGCGTCACGCGCGCATGGACGCTCATAACGGGATCAAGCTGCATCACGCGGCCACTCAGCTCGCACGGCTGCATGCCATACAAGCCAACGCCGGCGCGAATCATATCAAAATGCATCGAGGGGTCGAGCATCGAGGACGGCGTGTTGGCGCAGTGCACGATACCGCACTCAAAACCCGCATCCTTAATGGCCTGAACGGCCTCGGTAAAGCGCTGACACTGCAGCTTGTAGTCCCAGCCCGAAGGTTCATCGGCCGTGGCGAAGTGCGTAAATACGCCGTCGCACTGAATACCGCGATGGAAATTAATACCGCGGACAAAGTCGAGCACCTGTGTGTAGTGTACGCCGATACGATTCATACCTGTCTCGATGGCGAGATGATACTTGCCCACCTTGCCCGCCGCGACGGCACATTCGCCATACGCAAGAGCAAAGTCAGACGTATAGACCGAGGGCATGATATCAAACTCGAGCAACGTCGGAATGGCCTCGATAGGCGGCTCGCTTAGGATGAGGATGGGTTTCGTAATCCCGCCCTGTCGGAGCTCAACGCCCTCGTTAACCGTCGCCACGGCAAACATGTCGGCACCGGCCGAATACATGATCTTGGCGCACTCAACAGCTCCATGACCATAAGCATCGGCCTTGACCACGCAGCACAGGCGCTGACGTGGATTCAACAAGTTCTTATAGGCCCTCGTGTTGCGACGGAGCGCCCCGCGGTCGATCTCGACCCAGGACCAGCGCGTCAAATCGGCTTTATTCATGATTAGTCATCCGACCCTTCGTCCATGATTCCCAGATCTTCGAGCGCATCCTTTGCCGCCAGCTCCATGGCAGGACCGATCAAGTCGATAAGATCGGTCGCGATAACGCTCTTCTCACCATACTCCGTCGCCGCGGCAAAACCGGCGTAGCTGTGAAGTGCGACGGCGTACGAATACAGCAACTCCCAACGATCCATCTCGTCGCGCATGGTGGCAAGCGTGCCGGCCAAAATACCCGCGAGAACATCACCCGAACCGGCAGTTGCCAGAGAAGCCGGACCCGAGAGCGGCAACAGAACGCGCTCAACGCCACAGATAGCCGTCGTCGGCCCCTTGGCAATGACCACCAGATTGTCGGAGCCTGCAGCCCAGACAACCTTCTGCGCGGCTGCAATCGCGGTACCAAGGTCGTTCACCTCGTCACCGGCAACCAGACGCGAAAGCTCACGATAGTGCGGCGTCATAACCAACGGCTGCTCGCGACGATACATCTCGGGGTTACTATCAATACCGTCAATGGCAATCTTAGCAAGGCAGTTGAGTGCATCGGCGTCCAAAATAAGCGGTACATCAAGCTCGAGCAAGCCAGAAACCACCTGCATAGCGCCGGCAGACGTCGTCATACCGGGACCGCACAGTACGCAGCTGTACTTCTTTGCAATCTCGCACACCGTCATGCGCGCAGCGGCGCCAAAGGAGCCGCGGGAATCAGACGGAATAGCAAAGACGGGAATCGAAGGAAGTGCCATACGAATAAGATTAGCGCAGGCGTCAGGAGCCGCGACTGCCACGTAACCAGCACCCGCGCGAGCTGCAGACTTGGCCGCCATAATGGCAGCACCAGGATATTGCGCAGATCCGGCGACAATAAGCACAGAGCCACGGGAATACTTATCGATATTCGTAGGTAGTGGGGCAAAGTAATCAACTAAGTCACCGGGCTCGACAATCTCAGCGGCGTGGTCGACATCATCGATGACCTCGTCAAGACGGTCGTAAAGATTGCCGCAGATCAAATCGCCAGCATACTCAGGGCCATCAGCGCTATACAGACCAATCTTGGGCGCAATCATCGTCACCGTATGCTCGGCACGAATGCAGTCGTCATCAACAACGCCCGTCTCGGCATTCAGGCCCGAGGGGACATCAATGGATACGACACAATCGGCGCATTCATTGACCGTAGGAATCCAGATGGAGAACGGCGCACGCAGATTCCCATGGAAACCGGTACCAAAAATGGCATCGACAACAACATCGGCCTTATCGATCAAAACCTCGAGTTCGTCACGCGAGGGGCCGACGCAAACGTGCACATCGCGGCCGGCAGTACGACGAGCAACATGACGTGCCAGAGCAGCAGGAATCTCATCCGGCTCAACCGGAGAAACGATATCGACGTCCACACCCTTATGGCTCAGGATATCGGCGGCAACCCAACCGTCGCCGCCATTATTTCCAAAACCGACCAGAACGAGAACCCGATCGGGATTGAGCTTCAAGACCTCGTTGGCGGCAAACTCACCCGCTAGCTCCATAAGCTCGGCCTTCGAAGTCCCTTCGCGTTCGATGATATCCTCGAGACGAACGACTTCTTCGGTACTCAAAACCGGTTTCATCTATGCTCCTAGCGTATCTTGCGAAGCATCGCCCAGGTGCTCCGTCAATGCTGAATTCTGCAGCTGCTCAAGCTCATCTAAAACAGAGCGAGCCTCTTTAAATGTCTGCGCAACGCGTTTCTTGGTGCTCACCTTTTCCTCTTTTGGCTTAGGCCGAGCATCTTCGGTAATCGCGATGGCATTCGCAACGGCTAAGTCTCCTGTAAGCGTAATGGAAAGAGCAACCTCAACAACACCCAGCTCTTGAGCGATCTCGAGTGCACGGCCCGAAAGCAGCGCCTTCGGTTTGCCGAGTTTATCACGCGTTACCGAAACATCCTTGCGACCCACGCCTTGACTAAAACCCGTGCCGAGAGCTTTAAGCACCGCCTCGCGCGAAGCAAAGCGGCTCGCATAGTGAGCAGCGGGACGCGATGATGCATCGCAATACGCACGCTCTTCTTCGGTAAACACACGCCGAGCAAAAGACGGCGTCTTTTCAAGAATAGATTTCATGCGGGAAATCTCGACGATATCAACGCCGATACCAGCTTCAGCCATGTTCACCTCCATATCGCACAGACTAAGTTATTGTAGCCCGTTCACAGAAGATGCGACAAACGAGGGTTATAAAACACAGCTACTATGTGAGACAAAAGCCCGTAAACGCAAAAAAGGGGGAGGCCGCGAGGCCTCCCCCTTCTAAGTTCAAGCGTA
>UQIG01000028.1 GCA_900541135.1 uncultured Collinsella sp. | reverse complement strand
AGTCCCTTGCGGCGTAGTTCTTATTTAAGCCGTCCAAGTTTTGGGGTGCAGTTCAAACCTCGGTCAAAGGGGGCTATTTCTCATCGACTCGTGTAAGATTTCGAGTATGCGCCTCGGTGAGCCCGTGGCGCGCTCTTTCTTTAGACGACCGATCAGGGTGATATTTCGTGGCAGAGCGTCCGACATACAAGCTCAGGTTTCTTGATCCCAAAAAGCGCTTTCCGGCCATGCCCGAGCAGCCTGCGGGACGCTCGTATGGCGTGGTTTGGAAGCTCTTTGGCGAGGACCCGCATGAATCATGCTATGTCGTCGAATTCGTCGGCAAAAGCCATGTGTCGCTTTTGGGCTACGTGAGCGTTTCGGGTGAGGTCTATAAGGTGGACCGTCCCGTTAACGAAGTATCGCTGCCCGACGATCCCGACATGCAGCTGATTCTTGACGAGTCCGATTCCAACATCGGTGAGATTGCAGTCAGGGGTACCGATGGGACGATGCGCTCCCGAGCGCGAGTCATCGGCTCTCCCGAAGGCACCATGCGCGAACAATCCGATCGCGAGACGTGGAATTCGACGCGCAGCCTTCGCTACGGCGAGTTCATGGCCTCGATGTTCTTGCGTTACGTGATATTCGCCGATTCTGAAAACGCTGTCTCAGACACGGCAGGCGGCGACGGCCTCGACGAGGGTATGAAAAATGCCGTCGACAAAATCAAACTTGTAAAACTCCCCGAGCCGGTTGAGGTACTGCTGGGTTTTGATTCCACGCCGCTGCCCGATGCAATCGAAACGTTGCTCTACCGCATTGACCATACGGATAATCCAAGTGGCATTGAGCGCTATGCCGCCGCTTTGATGGGCGAAGTTAATCTGCCACGCCTGCGCACCATCGCGGCCAAAACCGAAATGAGCCTGGCGCGCATCGATCGCTCGAGGCTCTTCTATCTCAATTTTGACCGTAGCCTGCTGGACCAGGACGAGATCGATACCCTGCTTGCCGTCGAGTGCCGCCTGAACCGCCTATCGGGCATCCTTGAGCGTATTGGGGCAGGGTTGGGCCCCGTTGCCTCGTCGCCAAGCTTTGAGGGCTGCTCGCTCTTTGACCTATGGCATATCAGCAAGACGACAAACGACGTTCCTCGCTTGCTCGAAACGCTGTCGAATGACAACCCGTGGGCCAAGCCGGGGACGGTTGCGTGCCAGCCGGGTGGCGAGTGGGACGTTCGCACTCGCTTTGCACGTCTCGTAGAAGCGCTCAACGTGGTCACGCGGCTCGACTATACCTATCGAGCGAACGTTGCCGAGGGCATCATGCTGGTGCGATTTGGCCGCACGGTTGTCGATGCTATGCCGCGACGCGAATACGATGCTCAAGATGACGCCTGGCGCGAGGTGGATGAGCCTAAGCGCGCGGCATGGGCCACTGAGCACGATGCGCGTGTTGCGCTTACACTCGCGGCGGCTTGCTTTGCTTCGGGTGCTCGCATCACGCGCTGCTACGTGCAGATTGCGGCTCCCGACGGCGAGCAGGGCGAGCGCGTTGTCGACACGTATTCCTTTGGCCGTGCGGCCTATCTGGCCGATTGCGTTTCTGTCGCCAAGGATCTTGAGAGCATGGATATGGACGACATGGCCTGCAAGCATTTGCTCGAGGCATATGAGGCAGATGCGCCGGACATGATTGAGCCTGCAGAGGTTCACGCCCGACCACGTGATGACCATCGTTCATTGCCGCCTGCGCTTCGCGATTTGCTGCTCGCTGATACGGCTGACGAGCTTGAGGTCATGGAGGAGGACAACGATCCGTATGTCGCCCGTGTCGTCGAGCTGCGCGACCAATTCAAAGTTGACCGAGCTGGTGCTTTCGAGGGCTTTTCTCGCCTTGTCGAGGAGCTGGAAGCCAAGTGTACGGTTGCTGAGCTTTTGGCGACGGGCCCAGTGCAGACCCAGTTCTGCGACAACCAGCTGGTGCGCATGGTGCTGCCGGTGATGGAGGAGGACCGTTCCGTGCGTATCCTTCGCGCTCCCGATGCGCTGTACTTTGCCCAGCACGAGATCTGCAGCTTTTACGTCGAGCAAGAGGACTTTGAACGAGCGCTGCCCGAGGTGCGCCATCTTTACGATCTGGCGCGCTCGTCCATGCAATCGCACTTTGCGCTCATCAACGTTCTTGCGCGTCTGGAGCGCTTTGACGAGATTATCGAGGTGGCGCGCCACGGCCTACGTATTGCCAGCGATCGTTCTGCAATCGGCTACCTGTTCTATCGCTTGGCGTTTGCCTATTGGAATTGCGATCAGCTCGACCTAGCGCTGGCTTGTTACCGTCTGGTGCCGCGCGGTGAGGAATCGGGCAGTAGTGCGCTGGAAGAAATGCAGGGCCTTATGAATGAGATGGGCGTCAGCGAGCCTCCGACGTTCGAGGAGGCGGTCGAGATCATCCGCAAGGCTGGACTCGAGCTGCCGCCAGTGTCCGCCGTGACGAATCAGCTGGCAGATGCCGCTGTGCAACTGGTCGACAACGGCTTCTTTTTCCTGGCACGCGGTTGCATCTTCCAAATGTGGCGCACCATGGGTAACGACGAGCTCGGCTCCCTCAACCGCTCGCTGGGGTAGGCGAAGCTTCCAAGGAGGAAAGGATGCTAGGCAATTAGAAAATTTCCTCTTGCCCATCCTTGGCTGTTTGGTTACTATAGAACGGCTGTTACGGAGAGCTGACCGAGAGGCCGAAGGTGCTCGCCTGCTAAGCGAGTATGCCCCAAAAGGGCATCTGGGGTTCGAATCCCCAGCTCTCCGCCAGTAAGACTTTAAAGAAGGGTTCCGAAAGGGGCCCTTTTTTAGTTGAACCACGTTAGCTGGGGATTCGAACCCGAGAGGGCACGGGCGTTAAGCAAACGCGAAAGCGTTTGTAGCCCGTGGGAGAAAAGCTGCCAGGCTTTGAAGCCGGAGGGCATGCGCAGCGTGCCCGGACATCCCCAGCTCTCCGCCAGTACGAATTTGAAGAAGGGTCCCATTTGGGGTCCTTTTTTATTATCAAGAATGGCGGCTGGGGATTCGAACCCTCAAAAAGGAGGCATCCTTTCGGACGCCTCCTTTCAGTGGACTTATTATTCTTGCGCCCTACATCTCGGGCGCCTTGGCGACGGTCTCGCTTTCTGCCGTGAGTGGGCGGTTGTCGATGCGGCGGCCCAGGCGGTCGAGCTTCACAAGGAGCCACTCAATGGGATTCGGCCCTGCGCCTTCCTCGTCGGCAACCAGGTCCATAACGGCGATTTTGGTGCCGTCCTGCTTGAGAGTAACACTGCCCACCTTGTCGCCCACATGCACCGTGCCCGAAAGATCGTCGTAGCTAACCTTTTCGGTCACCTCGCCGGCAAGGGAAAACACGGTCGCTTGCGCCGTAGGATCGGCGAGTGTGGCGTCGATTGTCTTATCCGTCCAGTCGGTTTGGCCAATGCGCGCCATAAGCGGGTTGCCGTTGGCGGTCTTTTCCTGCGTGTTGGCGATTGCGACCGTCACCTTGTGGCCGTAGTACCAGTTGGCAAGGGTGGCGGTATCGGTAAAGCGCTGATCGGTGGTGGTGGAGTTCAAAATAACGGTGTAGATCTCGTCGCCGTCGCGGTTGTAGGCGCTCGTAAAGCAATAGCCCGCGTCGTCGGTGGTGCCGGTCTTGCCGCCGATGTTGCCATCTTGGCCCAGCAAATAGTTATGCGTGTCCATGGAATGCGAATGGTCGGTGCCGTCGGCGCCCGTGACCTCGATCCAGGAATCCTCGCTCGCTACGACCTCGCGGATCGTGTCGTTTTTCATGGCCTCCTGCATCATCAGCGCTACGTCGTGTGCGGTTGAGTGCATATTGCCAGCCCACTCATCAAAGTCCAGACCATGCGGGTTTTCAAAAAGCGTACCGGTGCAGCCGAGCTTCTTAGCGCGCTCGTTCATGGCCTTCACAAATGTGGCCTCGGCGTCTTTGGTCTTAGGGTCGATCTTCTTGCCCACATATTCGGCGAGCACGATGGCGGCGTCGTTGCCCGAGGGAATCATCAGGCCGCGCAGCGCCTGCTCCACGGTAAGCTCGTCGCCTTCGAGCAAGCCGGCGGTCGAATTACCCACGGTGGCTGCGGCGTTGCTCACCGTGACCTTCTCGTCCATCTTGCAATTCTCGACGGTTAGGATTGCGGTCATGACCTTGGTGATCGAGGCAATCTTGACCTGCTCATCGGCGCCGCGCCCATAGTAGACGGTGCCGTCTTTGCCCATGACGAGGGCATTGGTCGCATCGATATCGGGCAGGTTTTCGGCCGTGATGCCGCGCGCATCGGCGGTTTTGCCGCAAACATTGTCGGTCGTGAGCACTTGGGCGCCGGCGACGGTGGGCGCGCCAGCGGCAAGGGCGATAGCGCAGACAAAGCCGGCGGCAAGCTGGGCTGAGCGCTTTGCAAAAGAGGTGAGGGACTTCACAGATTTCGCTTTCGACGGGATGGTCTCTTCTGGAACTAGAGTATATCGTTTGCCGGCGTCGACGATCATCGCGTGCGTGCGTGGCCCACATCCGCGCCCGAACGGGCACAAGGGTGCTTAAGGCCGACTTAATCACCCACGCTTGTTGTGTGTGGCGTGCGTCGCCTCGGGCATAATGGAGCGCGAGAGGAGCACGCATGAACGAGCGCATACTGGTAGTTGATGACGAGAAGGCCATCGCCGACTTGGTTGGTATCTACCTTACAAAAGAGGGCTTTGATGTCCAGATTGCCTATAGCGGGGCCGATGCTGCCAAGGCAATCTTGGAGCAGGAGTTCGATTTGGCGCTGCTGGATGTCATGCTGCCCGATATCGATGGATTTGTGCTGCTGCGTACGATCCGTTCCAGCCATACCTATCCTGTGATCATGCTGACGGCGCGCGATGCCCAGCAAGACAAGATCGAGGGCCTTTCGCTTGGTGCGGACGATTACGTGGTTAAGCCGTTCCGCCCGCTGGAGCTCATCGCGCGTGTGCACGCTCAGCTTCGCCGCTACACCAGCTACGGTAGCCGTGCGCAGGCGGCCGAGTCGCCGACCATTCAGCTCGACGGCTTGGAGATCAACCGCGATGCTCGTTCCGTAACGGTGGACGGTTCACCGGTACGCCTCACACCCACCGAGTATTCAATCTTGCTGTATCTGGTCGAGCATCGCGGCAGCGTGGTGGCCGTGGAGGACCTGTTCCGCGCGGTATGGAACGAGGACTTTATGTCCGGCTCCAACAATACGGTGATGGTGCATATTCGCCACTTGCGCGAAAAGATCGGCGACGACGCACAAAAGCCACGCTTTATCAAAAACGTCTGGGGCGTCGGCTACATCATCGAATAACGCTTTTCGCTTGTGAGGATCTTGATATGACAAAAGACGATAGGCAAGCGTTCGAGGTGCCCGATCGGCTCTTTGAATACGTGAGGTCGGTCGTCGACAACCGCGCGCTTGCAACGGTGCTGCTCTTTTTGCTGAGCCTGCTGCTGATTGGCATCGACAACATCGTCGGAATCTTGGCGGTGCTGCTTGTTGGCTTTTTGCTGATCGATCGATTTGAGATTGTGTGCCGCTGCGTGGTGATTGGCGGCGCCGCGTGGGCCATGACGTTGGCGATTGGCGCCATGGCGCTCGGCGGCATCGAAGGGCCGGTGCTGTTTGATGTCGGCTTTGTATTCAACATGCTTGGCTTTGTGCTGGCGCTTGCCGTGTGCGTGCTGTTCTTGTGCGGCCGCGCCCTGTACTACCAGGGCTACGAGCAGGGCGAGCAGCATGCCGATTGTGTGCTGGCTGTTCGTATTCAAGATCGCCTGATCGATCACCCCGACACCTGGGACAACATCGACGGCGACTTCTTGGAGGTCGAGGGCGCCCTTAACCGCGTGCGTGACCGTGAGCGCAAGGTGCAGCAAGCTCTGCGTGACGAGTCGCATCGCAAGGACGATCTGGTCACGTACTTGGCACATGACCTACGCACCCCGCTTGCCAGTGTGGTGGGCTATCTTTCGCTGCTGCAAGAGGCTCCTGAGCTGCCGGTTGAGCAACGTGCGCACTTTACGGGCGTGGCGCTCGACAAGGCGCACCGGCTCGATGCGCTCATTGAAGAGTTCTTCGATATCACGCGCTTTGACTTCCACGATATCGTGCTCACGCGCGGCTATGTTGATCTGGGGTTGCTGCTGGCTCAGGTGGCTGACGAGTTCTATCCCATCCTCAACGAGCAGCATAAGGAAGCCCAAGTTGATATTCGCGAGGACCTGACGGTGCTCGTGGATGGCGACAAGATGGCCCGCGTGTTCAACAACATCATGAAAAACGCCGTCGCCTATAGCTATGAGGGCTCGACTATCACGATTGAGGCCGGGCGCCAAGACGATGGCGGCGTGCGCGTGCGCTTTATCAATCAGGGCGATCCTATCCCTGCGGCTAAGCTCAAGGTGATCTTTGAGAAGTTCTATCGCCTGGATGCGGCGCGTGCGACCAATCGCGGTGGTGCCGGTCTGGGCCTTGCTATTGCCAAGGAGATCATCGCGGCACACGGCGGTACCGTTGCATGTGAATCGACGCCCGAACACACGATATTCACCATCGAGCTGCCCGCCGCATAGCCAGCGTGCCCTTACAAACACTTGACAATGCGCTCACGTACATATGAGCCGCGATTTCTACTATCGATACTGCTGAATTGATATCGATGTGGAGGTATGCGGTATGACGGCTGCTGCGGCTGTGGAGCCCACGGAGCTTGAAGAACTCATGAAAGCGCAGGCCGAGGCCGCGCACGAGCGCGAGGTTGGGGATGCGACTCGCCCCACGGCAGAGGATCTTGCCGCCTCGCCGACGCGCATCGACGTCGAGGGCCTCGACCTGTTCTATGGCGACCATCATGCGCTCAAGGACGTGAATATCAAGATCCGCGACAAGCAGATCACCTCGTTCATCGGGCCTTCGGGCTGCGGAAAGTCCACGTTGCTGCGCTGCTTTAACCGCATGAACGACGGCATCAAGGATTGCCGCATCGAGGGCAAGATTGCGCTCGATGGTCAAGATATCCTGGGCGATTACGACATCTGCCGCCTTCGCCAGCGCGTGGGCATGGTGTTTCAGCGCCCCAACCCGTTTCCCATGAGCATCTACGACAACGTCGCGTACGGTCCTCGCGGCATGGGAGTGCGTGACCGCGTCGTGCTCGATGAGCTGGTCGAGGACTCCCTGCGTCGCGCTGCCCTGTGGGACGAGGTCAAGGACAAGCTCAAAGAGTCGGGCCTGGGTCTTTCGGGTGGACAGCAGCAGCGCCTGTGCATCGCCCGCGCGCTTGCCGTGCAGCCCGACATTCTGCTGATGGACGAGCCGACCTCGGCACTCGACCCTGTGTCGACGCTGGTGGTGGAGCAGCTGGCCTGCGAGCTCAAAGAGACCTGCACGCTCGTGGTCGTTACGCACAATATGCAGCAGGCGGCGCGTATCTCCGATTCGGTCGCATTCTTTTTGCTGGGTGAGCTGGTGGAGCACGCGCCCACCGCGCAACTCTTCAAGAATCCGACCGATCCGCGCACGGCGGATTATTTGACGGGGCGTTTTGGCTGATACCATCTAGTAAAGGTACCTTTAGGGTTAAGATGCGGTCATGCCGGCCGCAAAGGGGTTCAACATGATCTATTACGTCGAGGACGATGACAACATCAGGGATTTGACGGTCTATGCGCTGCGCAAGCAGGGGATTGAGGCCGAGGGCTTTTCGTGCGACGGTGAGTTTAAGGCTGCTGTGGCGCGACGGGTACCCGATGCCGTCCTGCTCGACATCATGCTGCCCGATACCGATGGCTTGGCGATTATGCGTCGACTGCGTGCCGATCGCCTGACGGCGACGGTGCCCATCATGATGCTTACCGCCAAGGATACCGAGCTCGACAAGGTGATGGCGCTCGATGGCGGTGCCGACGATTACCTGACTAAGCCGTTTTCGCTCATGGAGCTCGCCAGCCGCTGCCGCGCACTGCTGCGTCGCGGCGGCATGGTCAAACAGGCAAGCGATGTGCTCAGCGTGGGCGACATTGTGCTCTCGCCCAGCCATCGTGAGGTGACTGTTGCCGGCGAGTCGCTTAAGCTCACCCTGCGCGAGTTCGACCTGCTCGAGTACCTCATGCGCAAGCCCGGCGTGGTCTTTACCCGCGAGTCGTTGCTGCAGAGCGTGTGGGGCTGGGACTTCGACGGCGGTTCGCGCACTGTTGACGTGCACGTGCAGACGCTTCGCCAAAAACTGGGCGAGCATGCCAGCGCCATCGAGACCGTGCGCGGCGTGGGCTACCGCTTGGCCGAGCCTTCTGCCGGTGATGGTGCCGAAGGTGACGTCACCGCGGCCACCGCATCGGAGGAGTAACCCGTGGTCTTCGCCCCCCAGGGAAAACATACGCTGTCGCACCGCGTTTTTGTGACGATCTTTGTCTGCGCCATGGCGGTTATCGTGGCGTTTACGGTGCTGGGTGCGTTCTTTGTGCAAAACACCTTGGCGGATGCCACGAGTGCCAATCTGGCGCAGGAAACCGAGCTCATTGCTGCCGCCCTCGACGAGCAGCAGGAGCCCATCCCGTTCTTGCGTAGCCTCGATCGCGAGGACTTGCGCATCACGCTGATTAACAAGGATGGATCGGTTGCCTACGACAACGAGGCGTCGCCTTCCACACTGCCCAACCATGGCGATCGCCCCGAGGTCATCGAGGCCTTTGAGAATGGTTCGGGTTCCGCGGAGCGCGCAAGCTCTACGCTCGACGAGATTATGCTGTATCGCGCCGTCGCCCTTGATAACGGCCAGGTTGTCCGCTTGGCGCAGGCCCAGCCTGGCGTTGCGGCGATTTTGCTGTCGATGGTGGCGCCGATGCTGCTTATCGCAGCAGCGGGTGCGGTACTCTCGTTTTTTATGGCGCGCCGCGAGTCCCGTGCCATCATCGCGCCGTTGCAAGAGGTGGATTTGGACCACCCACGCCGTAGCTATGAGCACGCCTATGCCGAGATGGTCCCCATGCTTGAGCGTATCGAGTCGCAGCGCCAGGAACTCAAGCGCCAAATGGCGGTGCTGGCGGACAACGATCGTATGCGCCGCGAGTTCACGGCGAATATCACCCATGAGCTCAAGACGCCGCTTACGGCGATTTCGGGCTATGCCGAGCTCATCGCAAACGGCATGGTCGAGGGCGAGGACGACCTGCGCAACTTTGGCGGTCGCATCTATCGTGAGGCGGGCCGCTTGGCAGCGCTTGTCAATGACATCCTTACGCTGTCTAACTTGGACGAGGCCGAGCGTGCAACTGAGGGCGAGGCGGTGCCCATTGGGTCCACGGAGCCTATTGAGCTCTCGCGTGCCATCTACGCGGTTGAGCAGCGTCTTGAACAGGTCGCCCGTCAGGCGAATGTGACGATAAGTCATGAGACCAAGCCTGTGGTCATCGAGGGCGTGTCGCGCTTGATTGACGAGCTCATCTATAATCTGGCGAGCAACGCCATCCGCTACAATCGACCCGGCGGTACGGTTACGCTGCAGTGCGGCACCAACGACGAAGGCCATCCGTTCCTTGCGGTCGCCGACACGGGAATCGGTATCGCGCCTGAAGAACAGGGCAAGGTATTTGAGCGGTTCTATCGCGTGGACAAGAGTAGGTCCAAGGCGCGCGGCGGAACCGGTCTGGGGCTTGCCATTGTCAAGCATGCGGCCCTGTATCATCACGCCACGCTCGATCTGTCGAGCGCGTTGGGCGTGGGAACCACCATTACGGTGACGTTTCCCATACAGCAGGACGAGCCATTCGCATAGCGATACAACATAGGTATTGATGTAGACGCCGCATTTGACTTTCGGGTGCGGCGTTGTTGTGCAATTTTACGATTGCTTCCGACATTTTTACAGGAGAGCCTGTTTCTTATGTATAGAGTTTGGTCTCGGTAAAAAGATGCGATAACATACGGACAGTTTTGTCAATCCGAACTGGGGAAATGAAAGGCAAGCTGCATGACCCTTCTCGAACTGTTCCAGCTGCTGAAGAAGCACCTCAAGCTGGTCATCACCCTTCCGGTGGTCTGTGCGATCGCCATGGGCATCGTGTCCTTCGTTGCGATGGGCAACACCTACACCGCGACGACGAGCATGTACATTCTCGCCAAGACCGACGATAGCGGTCAGATGAGCTACAACGATCTCTCGGCGAGCCAGATGCTTTCCAACGATATCGCCACGCTGCTGGATAGCGATAGCGTTAAGAGCGGTGCTGCCAATGAGCTGGGCCTTGCTGACCTGGATGACTACAAGGTGTCTGTTTCCTCCGAGACCACCACGCGTGTCATTACGCTTTCGGTTACCGGCACCGATGCCAAGGAGACGGCTAAGGTCGCAAAGGCCATGGCCAGCTCGGTGAGTACGGTCGCTCAGAACGTCGGCGCTGCCCAGAGCATCAACGTTATCGACGAGGCTAAAACTCCCGAAGTCCCCAGCGGCCCCAAGCGCACGCTGTACGTTGCTGTCGCGTTCCTCGCCGGTATCTTTATCGCAGTTGCCTATGTCGTTTTGGCAGACATGCTCAATACCCGCATCCGCGGTGCCGAAGAGGCAGAAGAGCTCCTGGGCATTCCCGTTGTTGGCCGAATTCCGGCTATGAAAGGTGGTAAATAGGCATGGCTAAGGCAAAGAACACCGATAAGCTCGTTGTACAGAATGCCGCCAAGACCCTTCTGGCCAACATCCGCTTTGCGAGCGTGGACGACCCCATTCGCACCATCACCGTTACCTCCTCGATTCCCAACGAGGGTAAGTCTACGGTTTCCATCAACCTTGCCCAGGCTATCGCCACCAGCGGCAAGAGCGTCCTGCTGGTCGAGGCTGATATGCGTCGCAGGTCCCTTGCCGATATGCTCGGCGTCCGCTCCCGCGGCGGACTCTATGCAGTCCTTTCCGAGCAGGTTTCTATTGACCAGGCGATTGTCGAGACGGGTCAGAAGAACTTTTACTTCCTCGATGCCGAGCCGCATATTCCCAATCCTGCCGACATCATCGTCTCTCACCGCTTTGCCAAGCTGGTAAAGGCACTGTCCGCCAAGTTCCAGTACGTCATCTTTGATGCTCCCCCGGTCGGCACCTTCATCGATGCTGCCGAGATCGCAAGTCTGACCGACGGTGCGCTTTTTGTCGTGCGTGAGGATTTCACCAAGCGCGAGGAGGCGCTCAACGCCATCGGTCAGCTTAAGAAGTCCGAGAAGGTCAAGCTCATCGGTACCGTTATGAACTACTGCGAGACCGAGACCAGCGAGTACTACTACTCCTACTACACCAAGGACGGTAAGAAGGTGAAGAAGGGCTCCGACGATCAGGGGACTTCCAAAAAGGGCATCTTCACCAACCGAGCAAACGTTTAGTTGATTAAGGCTGACCTATGCGTGACATTCATTGCCATATCTTGCCGGGTGTAGACGACGGCGCCGCCGATCTCGATGAGAGCTTGGCGATGCTCGAGGCTGCCAAGCGGGCCGGTGTAACCAGAATCGTTTGCACTCCTCACTGCCGTGATCCCTATTTTGATTACGACAAGATGTGGGATGCCTTTGAGCTGCTGCGTGATAACGCTGACGGCTTTCCGCTCCAGATGGGCTTCGAGGTCAACCATCGAAAGCTCGTTGAGCTTGGTATCGATGCCGCGGAGCACTTGCATTTCGATGGGACCAACGAGTTTCTGCTCGAACTTTCGACGCATGCCGATGCGTATGCGTTTAGAGAGTACGAGAACACGATTTACGATTTGCAGTGCCGTGGCTACCAGGTGATCATCGCTCATCCTGAGCGCTATCGTGCGGTTCAAAAGGATGTAAGCGTGGCGGAGCGCCTGGTCGATATGGGCTGCAAGCTGCAGGCTTCGGCGGACTTTATTGCCGGCGGTCGATTTGGTCGCGAGAAAAAGCCGGCACAGCGCCTGTTCGATCAGAACCTGTACAGCTTCATCGCGAGCGATGCCCATAACGTGGGTCATTACGACTGCCTGGCGAAGGCTCGCGCGAAGTTTAGTGTGCGCGGAGCTCATTTTCGCTAATATCTGTCCCTAACGTTCGCATTGAATGAAAGGGCAGCCATGGATATCCAACTTAAGACGGGATGCTTTGATGACGCGGCGTTGGTGCGCCGCGTCGTTTTTATGGACGAGCAGGGCTACGAGAATGAGTTCGACGCTATCGACGAGGATCCAAACTGCATTCATGTGACGCTCTATGTAGACGGCGAGCTTGCCGGTTGCTCGCGCGTGTTTCCCGAAGAGCTTGAGCGCGTGGCTGACGCAGGGGCCCCGGTGTTGCCGGCATGCGACATGGACGAAGGCGTTGCGGCGGGGGAGACCTACATTATGGGGCGCGTCGCCGTGCTGCCGGCTATGCGTCGTCGCGGACTGGCGAGTGCGATCGTCGAGGCCAGTGCTTCGTGTGCACGCGATGCCGGCGCTAAGCTTATTAAGCTGCATGCGCAGGAATACGTGTTGCCGCTCTATGCAAAGGCGGGCTACACGCAAATTGCCCCGGTAGATCACGAAGACGAGGGCCAGCCCCATGTCTGGATGGCCAAGCGCGTAGATGGCAGATAGGGACGTTCCTTTTCTGCCGGCAGTCGGGGACACTCCTTGGCAATTGGCGCATCGGAGCGCTTAGACATACAGTTTTTCGATTCCGTATGTATATATGCGCGCTAATGGGTTATAAAATCTAAGTCTGAACATAGCAGGTCTGCGATGCGGCTCGGGCAACCGGGCCGTTTTTGCGGACGGGGGTAGCGCGAAAGGACTGCATATGCGTCAATTTAAGACCGAGAGCAAAAAACTGCTCGACCTCATGATCAACTCCATCTACACCAATAAGGAAATCTTCCTGCGCGAGCTTATCTCTAACGCGAGCGACGCCGTCGACAAGCTCAACTTTAAGAGCCTGCAGGACCCGAGCGTCAAGATCAACCAGGGCGACCTAGCTATTCGCGTCTCCTTTGATAAAGACGCCCGCACCATTACTATCTCGGATAACGGCATTGGCATGACCGCCGAGGAGCTCGAGCGCAATCTGGGCACCATCGCCCATTCCGGCTCCGAGGAGTTTAAGACCGAGAACGCTGAGCAGCAGGGTTCGGATGTCGACATCATCGGCCAGTTTGGCGTGGGCTTCTACTCGGCTTTTATGGTCGCCAGCCACGTGAAGGTCGTGAGCCGCGCCTATGGCGAGGATGTCGCCCATGTGTGGGAATCCGACGGTCTTGAGGGCTACACCATCGAGGACGGCGAGCGCGCCGAGCACGGTACCGATGTCATCCTGACGCTGCGCGAGAACGAGAAGCTCGATGCCGACGGCGAGGCCGAGACCTACGATCGCTTCCTGACCGAGTGGGGTCTCATGAGCCTGATTCAGCAGTACAGCAACTATGTGCGCTACCCGATTCAGATGATGGTGTCCAAAAGCCGCCAGAAACCCAAGCCCGAGGACGCCGGCGACGATTACAAGCCCGAGTACGAGGACTACCAGGAGCTTGAGACCGTCAATTCCATGACACCGATCTGGAAGAAGCGCAGCTCCGATGTCGAGCAGAAGGACTACGACGAGTTCTACAAGTCCACGTTCCACGACTTTGACGATCCTGCGCGCACCATCAGCTTCCATGCCGAGGGCACGCTCGAGTATGACGCCCTGCTGTTTGTGCCGGGCCGCGCGCCGTTCGATCTGTACAGCAAGGACTACGAGAAGGGTCTGGCGCTCTACAGCTCCAACGTTCTGATTATGGAGAAGTGCGACGACCTGCTGCCCGACTACTACAACTTTGTCCGCGGCGTCGTGGATTCCGCCGACGTGTCGCTCAACATCTCGCGTGAGACGCTGCAGCAGAACCGTCAGCTCAAGGCCATCGCCAAGCGTGTGGAAAAGAAGATCACCGCTGACCTTGAGGACATGCGTGACAACGACCGCGAGGCCTACGAGAAGTTCTTTGAGAACTTTGGCCGCGGCCTTAAGTACGGCATCTACTCGAGCTACGGCACGAAGGCCGACGAGCTCGCCGACTTGCTGCTGTTCTGGTCTGCCAAGGAGCAGAAGATGATTACCCTGGCCGAGTATGCCAAGGGCATGCCCGAAGATCAGAAGGCCATCTACTACGCTGCCGGCGACTCGCGTGAGCGCTTGGCCAAGATGCCCGTGGTAAAGGGCGTGCTCGACCGCGGCTATGACGTGCTGCTGCTGACGCAGGACGTGGATGAGTTCACGTTCCAGGCTATGCGTGAGTACGTTGCCGCCGATATGCCCAAGATCTACGAGGACGATGCTGCCCGCGAGGCTGCCGAGAAGGCCGTGGCCGATGGCGCCGAGCCCGAGGTTGAGGATCGTCACCTGGAGCTCAAGAACGTCGCAACCGGTGATCTTGACCTGGCGACCGAGGACGAGAAAAAGGAGGCCGAGGACGCCACCAAGGAGAACGAGGACCTCTTTAGCGCTATGAAGGAGACACTCGGTGACAAGGTCGAGAAAGTTGCCGTCTCCGCACGCCTGACCGATGCCCCCGCTTGCATCACCACCGAGGGCCCGCTATCGCTCGAGATGGAGAAGGTGCTCCAGAAGGGACCCGAGGGCGCGCCCGACGGCATGCCCAAGAGCCAGCGCGTGCTCGAGCTCAACGCCAAGCACCCGGTCTTTGACAAGCTTGTCTCTGCCCAGAAGGCAGGCGACGCCGACAAGATCAAGCAGTACTCCGGTCTGCTCTATGACCAGGCCCTGCTGGTCGAGGGCATCCTCCCCGAGGACCCCGTTGCCTTCGCCGCAGCTGTATGTGAACTAATGTAATTGGTTCCGCCGTTCTAACGAACGGCGGACCGGTCGACGCTGCGCGGGCGCCAGAGCGACAACTTGTCATTCAAAGAGGACGGCATGACCAGAAGGTCTATGCCGTCCTCTTTTCATGCCAATTTGTTCGCTCTGGCGCCCGCTCGCTGGCATTGCCAAAACGTCGACGTTACCGTGGTCCAAACTAGTCATTGGGGACGTTTTTGTTTGACTAGTCGTTTAAGAACGTCCCCGATGACTATTTGAATTGCTAATTTGTGCGGGTTGTGGTTTTGTGACCTGCTGAAATTTAGGATACTGTACAACTGTACGCTAACTCATCTTCGTAGTATATTGCTACCCGCAAAAGTCAATACCATTGTGCTCCGAGACGCTAAAGCGCCTACGTACAATGGTTGTCGATAGTACGATTCGATTTAACGACAGGATGGATGGTCCAAGCGTGAGTCTCGGCAGCAAACTATCCAATGCAAAGGTGTCCTTTGCGATCTTTAAGCGCGACATTAAGCGACTGCTTGTGAACCCCGTCGCCTTGGTGGTTACCCTTGGTGTGTGCGTTATTCCCTCGCTGTATGCCTGGTACAACATCGTGGCCAACTGGGATCCGTACGGAAATACCCAGGGTATCAAGATTGCCATCGCCAACAACGATCGGGGCACCCAAAACGACCTGGTGGGCGATCTCAACGCGGGCGACCAGGTCGTCGATCAGCTCAAGGAGAACGATCAGCTGGGCTGGACCTTCGTCGATTCGGCGGCCGATGCCAAGGAGGGCGTCGAGAGTGGTGAGTACTATGCGGCCATCGTAATCCCCAAGAACTTCTCGGATAACCTGGTTTCGATGCTCGACGGCAACTACCATCAGCCCAAGCTTACGTACTACGTCAATGAGAAGAAGAGCGCCATTGCACCCAAGGTTACCGACACCGGTGCAAGTACCATCGAGAAGCAGATCAACTCGGAATTTGTCTCCACGGTGGGCGAGACCGTTGCCAGTATTGCCAAGGATGCCGGAGTCGATTTAAAGGACAAGGCAACCCAGACTCAGGATTCGTTGGCAAGTTCTGTCTCCGAGGCATCCGATACCTTGGGCGAGGTGCACGATTCGATTGGCGACATGAATGCCGCCATCGATAAGACGAGTGGCGCCATCGCCTCGGCCGATGCGGCACTTGCCGGCCTGCAGGGTCAGGCGCCGTCACTGACGCAGGCGATCTCTCAGGGTAACGACCTGCTGGGCGAAGCTCGCACCACGGCGGGCAACTCTATCGCCTCGCTCTCCAAGGCGCTCTCGGAAGGCAGCCTTGCGCTTACCAAGACGTCGGCCTCTGCGAACGCTGCCATCGGCAAGCTGACGGGCACGGTCACATCTACGACCACCCGTATCGACAACTCGCTCGAGTCTCTCCAAGCGACGATCGACCACAATAAGGCCGTTATCGGGCACTTAGAGATTCTCGCCAATGACACGTCGACAGGTTCCGAGGAAATTGACGCGCGCATTGTATCGACCATCGATTTGCTTCGAGAGCAGAATGAAAAGCTTCAGAGCATCAAGGACGGTCTGTCTGCGCAGTCGAGCGCCATGGCGAATGACGCCGCGGCTGTCTCGGGTGCCAGCGACGCTATCAATAACGCAATTCAGACCGGTGCGACCAACCTTGGCCAGGCCCAGACGGACCTGGGTCAAAACGCGCTGCCGAAGGCCTCGAGCGCGCTTGATTCCTTTGCCGCCGTCTCGGGTGATTTGACGGGTATCGTATCTGGCCTCACGCCCACGATTGCAAGCGCGCGCGGTACGCTTTCGCAGCTTAGCGCTACGCTCGGCCAGGCCAAGACCACGCTGTCCCAGACCGATTCCTCGCTTGCCAAGGTCCAGGACAAGCTTGCAACCGCCGCCAATGACATCGCGGCGCTGCAGACCTCCGAGTCCATGGGCGAGCTGGCCGATCTGATGGGCGTCGATGTCAATGACGTGGCAGATTTCATGGCGTCTCCGGTTGAGTTGACGTCCAAGTCAATCTATCCGGTCAAGAGCTTTGGCTCGGGCATCGCTCCCTTCTACACCAATCTGGCGCTTTGGGTGGGCGGCTATGTGCTCATCGCCATTTACAAGCTCGAGGTCGACCGTGAAGGTGTTGGCAGCTTTACGGCGCGCCAAGGCTACTTTGGCCGCTGGTTGCTCATGGTGATCCTGGGCGCGTTGCAGGCCATCATCGTTACGGTAGGCGATCTGGTGATTGGCGTGCAGTGCGTCAGCCCGCTGCTGTTCGTGCTGGGCGGCATCGCCATTTCGTTCACCTACGTCAATATCATCTATGCGCTGTCCACCACGTTTAAGCATATCGGCAAGGCTATCGGCGTCATTCTCGTCATCGTGCAGATCCCGGGTTCGTCGGGCATGTACCCCATCGAGATGATGCCCGGCTTCTTCCGGTGGCTGCACCCGCTGCTGCCCTTTACCTACGGCATCAATCTGCTGCGCGAGACGGTCGGCGGCATGTATTCGTTCAACTACCTGTTTAACCTGTGCATTCTGGGCGTGTTCTTGATCGTGGCGCTCTTTATCGGCCTGCAGCTGCGTCCGCTGCTGCTCAACCTTAACCTGCTCTTTGATAAACAGCTCTCCACGACCGGTATGATGATTTGCGAGTCTAACGACCTGCCGCGCCAGCGCTACTCGCTGCGCACGGCCATGCGCGTCATGCTCGATTCCGATTCGTACCGTCGCGAACTGCTCGATCATGCGGTCGCCTTTGAACATCGCTACCCGTACTACATCAAGGGCGGTTTTGCCGCAGTGGTGGGCGTTCAGGTCCTGCTCTTTGTCCTGTCGACGGTTCTCGATATCGACAATAACGGCAAGATCATCCTGCTTGTCATTTGGATCATCTCGGTTATTGCCATCTGCGGCTGGCTTATCAATATCGAATATATCCGAGCGAGCCTCAATACCCAGATGCGCATCTCGGCGCTTTCGGATGAGGACCTGCGTCGCGAGATGCGCGAACACACGGCCGCCATTCCTGCCGCCCGCCACATGTTTGGCCTCAACGCCAGCGAGCGTGGTGCCAAGGGCGGCGATCAGTCCACGGGCCGCTTGCCGCATATCGGCTCGCACCATAAATCTCAGGGCAGCGACAGCACAGCCACAAATGATGGAGATACCACCGCGCTTGGCAAGCACTCCAAAGGAGGTGAGGCATAAATGAAGAACATCCTGCATCTGTTTAAGCGCGATGTCCAAAACGTGTCTCGCTCCGTGATCGGCTTGGTTGTCGTGATGGGCCTCATTATCGTACCGTGTCTGTACGCGTGGTTTAACATCGCCGGCAGCTGGGATCCGTACGGCAACACCGGCAATCTTAAGATCGCCGTGGTCAACACCGATGAGGGTTACGAGAGCGATTTGATCCCCGTCGAGGTTAACGTGGGCGAAAACGTGACCGCCACCCTACGCGGCAACGAGAGCTTCGATTGGGTTGTGCTCAACAATCGCGAAAAGGCTATCGAGGGCGTTAAGTCGGGCGCGTACTATGCTGCCGTCGTTATCCCCAAAACGTTTAGCGCTGACATGATGACGCTTTTCTCGACCGACGTGAAGCATGCCGATATCGAGTTCTACGAGAATCAGAAGGCCAACGCCATTGCGCAGATCGTGACCGAGAAGGGTTCGAGCGCCGTCCAGAGCCAGGTTAACAAAACTTTTACCGAGACCATTACGACGATCGGTCTTAAGACGGTGTCCAGCCTGCTCGATTACATGAGCACCGACCAGGTGGGTAACTTTATCGCCAACCTGTCCTCGACGCTCGGCGATTCGATTGAGGACCTGCGAGACGTTCGGGCAAATGCTTCGTCGCTGGCGGGCATTTTGAGCTCCACGTCCGATTCGCTGACGTCGGCGAGCGGCATGCTCAAGCAGACGGGCACGGTCGATGGGTCAACGAAGCAGCTGATGGAGCATGTCAAAAGCGGTATTAGCGATTCCAAGGAAGCGCTGAAGGACGCCAACGACGCCATCAATGCCGCGATTGACGGAAGCGCGGGCTCGTTTGACAACGTGTCCGCCGAGCTTGCGAAGGCATTTGATGCCGCGAATCAACATGTCGACCTTACAGTGTCCCAGCTCAACGATGCCGCGGCGGCGCTCAACACGCGTGCCGACGATATCGACGCCACGGCCGACCAGCTCCGCAGCTTTGCCGATCAGGTGACTGACGAAAAACTCCAGGACAGCCTCAAGTCTGTGGCAACATCGCTGAGCAGGATTGCTGTGGAGTATCGCAACAACGCCAAGGACTTGACGGCCACCGCGAAGTCTCTCTCTGACAGCATGGCAGAGGTTAATAAGTCACGTGCCGAGGTCGATCAGGCAATCGCGGATGCCAAGGCTGGTATCTCGGGTGCCAAGACTGACTACGACTCTACGTTTTCGGCCAAGGCAAAGGAGCTCAAGAAGACCATCTCGGGCGTTTTGGATTCGCTGAACGGTATTTCGAACGATCTGGATAGTGCTGTTGCTGGCCTGACCGACGCATCCGGTTCGCTGGCAAAGGGCCTCTCCAAAGCTGCAAAGCTGGTCAACAAGGCTTCTGATCAGCTGGGCGAGGCGTCGGACAAGATCAGTGCGTTTAAGGACGAGCTCGACGGCGCCTTGATGTCGGATGACCTCGCTACGATCAAGACGATGATCGGCAATGATCCCGAGGGTCTGGCCGTGTCGCTTTCCGGCCCCGTCGCGCTCGATCGCAAGCCGGTCTATCCGATCCGCAACTACGGTTCGGCCATGGCACCGTTCTACACGATTCTGTCGCTCTGGGTGGGCTCGATTGTGCTGGCGGCCATGATGAAGGTCTCGGTTGACGATGAGCTTATCAACGAGCTCATCCCCGTGCGCCTGCACGAGATCTACCTGGGCCGCTACCTGTTCTTTGGCGGTCTGGCCCTGCTGCAGGCAACGCTCGTGTGTGCGGGCGACATCCTGTTCTTTGGCATCCAGTGCGACGACCCGCTGCAGTTTGTGCTGGCGGGCTGGGTCGCGAGTCTCGTGTTCTCCAATATCGTCTACACGCTTACGGTTTCGTTTGGCGATATCGGCAAGGCGCTCGCCGTCGTGCTGCTGGTCATGCAGGTCGGCGGTTCGGGCGGCACGTTCCCCATCGAGATGACCGGCCCCGTGTTCCAGGCGATCTATCCGTTCCTGCCGTTCACCCACGGCATCAACGCCATGCATGCCGCCATGGCCGGTGCGTACCACATGGAGTACTGGATTGAGCTAGGCATTCTGGCGAGCTATCTGATTCCGTCGCTGGCACTGGGCGTCGTCTTCCGCCGCCCGGTCATCAAAGCCAACGACTGGATCATCGAAAAACTGGAGTCAACCAAATTGATTTAGTTCAGCAACGTAAACGCCGTCGGAACATCGAGATCTTCCAACCCGATGCTTTAGCGTAGTGAATTGCACGGGCTGCTTGGTTGTTGCTACAGTAGCGGGGCGTGCCGGGGGTCCGGTGCGCCCTGCTTTTATTTGACCATGAGGCGGCACGCAGCCATGCGCGTGCGGACACCACGCCCAGATTGAGCGCGAGGATGCCCTATGGCCCAGCATGCCACTGACAATATCGAAATGATGCCCGATAGCCCTGTTGCTCGCGAGGACCTGGGCGCGGGCGGCACCTCCCGCGGCGCCGGCGCTCGCTCGCCGCTGTTCTGGAAAGTCCTGCTGCTTTCGGTGGCAGTCGTCTGGGGCTACTCCTTTACGACCATGAAGGACGCGCTCGACACCATTCCGGTGTTCGAACTGCTCTACGTGCGCTTTCTGCCTGCGGCGTTGGTCATGTTTTTCATCTTCCACAAGCGCATCATCGCGCACCTCAACGCCCGCAACCTTATCGTCGGACTTGGCATGGGCGCACTTATGTGGGCCGCCTACGCCCTGCAGACAGTCGGTCTGGCGCACACCACGGCGGGCAAGAATGCTTTTTTGACGGGCACGTATTGCATCGTTGTGCCGTTCGCGAGCTATTTTCTGAGCGGCGAAAAACTCACCCGCTATAACCTGGGCGCGGCGCTGCTGTGCTTGGCGGGCATTGGCTTGGTGGCGCTCGATAGCGTTGAATTCAACATCGGTGATGTCATTACGCTGGCGGGTGCGGTCTTTTTCGCCATCCAGATGGCGGTGACTGCCAAGTACGGTCGCAAAATGGACATCAACGTCATCACGTTTTGGATGTTTGTGGGCAACGGCGTGCTGAGCCTGGCAACGTCGCTGCTATTCGAGACCCAAGCGCCTCTGTCCGTGTGGACGCCGAGCTTTATCAGCGCGATGGCGTTTCTATCGGTGGGCTGTACGTGTGTGGCTCTGCTCATCCAAAACGTCGGCCTGGCGCATGTCCCGGCCTCAGCGGGCTCGCTGCTCCTTTCGATGGAGTCGCCTTCGGGTGTGCTGTTCTCGGTGCTGCTGATGGGGGAGGCGCTCACCTCGCGCCTGCTCGCCGGCTTCGCGCTCATCTTTCTTTCGATTATCTTGAGCGAGACGCATTTCGATTTTTTGCGTCGAAAGCCGCGTCCGCAATTGTAAACAATTTGTTGCGCCGCCTCCCGGGGCGGCATTTTTTATGCGTCGCCCTTAAAGTAGTACCTTGCACTTTATGCTATCAAAGTGCTTGCTGCAAAAACGTTACTGGAGGGCATCTATGGCACCAGCACTGTCCGATCTTCAACCGCAATCAGCGCCCAAGGCCACCGCGGCGGCGCAGACCGCTATCGGTGACGGTCTTGTTGCAGAAGCTCAGGCTTTTGCAGACGAGCTCGCTGCGTGGCGACACGATTTACATCAGATGCCCGAGCTGGGTAATAGCCTCCCGCAGACCTCTACGTATATCCAAGCGCGCCTGACCGAGATGGACATCCCATTTGCTACGCTCGTCGATGGTTCCTGCGTTGTGGGCCTTGTCGGCGCCGGTGCCGCCGCGGCCCAAGGCAATGGCATCTGCACGAATGAGCAGGCCGGTACGGTCATCATGCTGCGTGGCGACATGGACGCCCTGCCCGTTGCCGAGGAATCCGGCGAGCCCTTTGCATCCACCAACGGCTGCATGCACGCTTGCGGTCACGATATGCACGCGACGGCGCTGCTTGGTGCGGCTCGTATGCTCAAAGCGCGCGAGGCAGAGCTTGTTGATGCCAACGCTACGGTTAAGTTGCTGTTCCAGCCGGGCGAGGAAACCTTTGAGGGTGCCCGCGCCGCCATCGCCGACGGTCTGCTGCAGAACCCGCGCCCTCAGGCGGCCTTCGCCATGCATGTCAACAGCCAGTCGCCGCTTGGCCTGGTGCTCTACGGCAGCCCGGCGCTCTCGGGCGTGTACGGTTTCCGCATCACGCTCCAGGGCAAGGGCGGCCACGGTTCCAGCCCCGAGATCTGCATCGACCCCATTACGGCCGGCGTCCATGTGCACCTGGCGCTCCAGGAGCTCATCTCCCGCGAGGTGCCGGCGGCCAAGGAAGTCGCACTTACCGTTGGTAAGTTTGCTAGCGGCTTGGCGGCCAACGTCATCCCCGACACCTGCGTGCTCGAGGGAACGCTGCGTGGCTTCGATGTCGAGCTCATAGCTCACCTAAAGACCCGCATCGCGGAGGTCGTTAACGGCGTTGCCGCAACATATCGTACGCCGGCGACCATCGAGACGCTTTCGGATGTTCCGCCGCTTGTACTCGACAGCGATATGACTCAGGCGTCGCTTGGCTACGTGGGCGCAGTGCTGCCCAAGGCGGCTTTCTTGCCGCTTTTCCATGCCATGGCGAGTGAGGACTTTGCGCTTATCTCGAGCGAGATTCCGAGTGCGTACTTTACCGTGGGCGCGGCCGTAACCGACACGGACGAACGCTTTGCCCAGCACCATCCCAAGGCACGTTTTAACGATGCCGAGCTGCCGCTCGGCGCCGCGGCCTATACCGCCGTCGCTTTGGGCTATATCGCCGACCACCGGTAGCACCCAACCTTGCCTTTCAAGCCTGCGGGCATGGCCGTAAGGCCTATGCCCTTGTCTTTCAAGGCAATCTTGGGCACTACCGGCCCCTGCGCCGGCTATTCGTTTGTTAAATAAGGAGCAGTATGCCCCAGCAGCGTAAGTTCTTCCCCGGCTGGCTCGTGGTGGCCTCCGGCTTCGTGATCATGGCCACGTGCTACACGATTTTCGTCAACTGCATGAGCCTATTCCAGCCGCTGATCGTCAGCGACCTGGGCATTTCCCTTGCGCAGTACAACATCTCCAATGCCATCTCCACCGTAGTGAGCGTCGTGGGTTCGCTCGTTATCGGCCATGTTGCCGATAAGGTGAGTGGCCGCGTATTGGGCTCGCTCACCGTTATCGCTACCTCGGCGGTGCTTGCTGGCATGAGCTTTGTCGGTGAGCTGTGGCAGGTCTACGTGCTCTTTGCCGTTTCGGGCTGCTTCGCTGTGGCCTCGACCCGCCTGCTCATCAGCCTTGTGACCGCCAACTGGTTTACGGCCAAGCGCGGCCTTGCCATTTCCATCGCACTTTCGGGTTCGGGCTTTGGCGGCGCCATTCTCTCGCCGATCGTGAGCTCTCTTATCGTGAGTGTGGGCTGGCGCTCTGCGTTCCTGGTACTCGCTGCCGTCTGCATGGTGGCGGCACTGCCCATCACGGCTTACTCCTTCCGCACCAAGCCTTCCGAGATCGGCCTTAAGCCGCTCGGCGAGAACCCGGGCGATCCGTCCGTCTCGACGGCTGGCGACAAGGACGAGCACACGGCGCCCGAGGTTAGCGTCGGCTGGTCTCGTATCAAGAAGAGCCCGGCGTTTTGGCTGCTCGTCGTCGCCTTCCTCTTTATGGGTCTCGTTAACGGCGCCATCTTGCCCAACCAGGTCACCAACATGACGAGTGTTACCGTCAACGGCGCCAAGATCGTCACGGGCGGCCACGATCCCATGTGGGCAGGTACCGTGCTTTCGGCCTACATGGTCACCGTCGTTATCGCCAAGATTTCGCTCGGTGCGATCTATGACCGCTTTGGTCTGCGCTTTGGCAATATCCTTGGCTCCATTGCGTGCATTATCGCCTGCGTCGCCCTGTGCTTCCCCGCGACCGATCTTGGTCCCATCGTGGCTGCCGTGAGCTTTGGTGTCGGAACGTGCATGGGCACTATCACGCCTACCATTGCCGCGTCCAAGCAGTTTGGCATGGCCGACCTCGGCAAGGTCACGGGCACCATTACCTCGCTCGAGATGGTCGGCGGCACCGTGGGCGCTATTGTCTCGGGCGTGCTGTTCGATGCCACGGGCTCCTTTGCGAGCGCCTGGATTGTGTGCCTGGCGTGCTCCGTGGTCATGCTCGTGTTCCTGCTGGCATCCGAGCCCATCGCCGCCAAGCTGCGCGCGAGCGTGGCGGGGGAGTAGGTAGGCCAAAGCGCATCGCCGCTTGTCCGCTTCGTCCGCGGCGGCGCGTCTGGCCGAACGAGTCCCCATACCCTCGTTCGGTCAGGCGCGCCGCCGCGTTGCTGCTTTGTGCCGTATAATGTCCACTACCTATGACGCGATACAAAAGAAAGGTGTTTGCCCATGCAGGCACAGAAGGCGGAGGGAACCCGCGACCTTATCGGCGCCGAGATGCGCGCCTGGCAAAAGATGCAACAGATTGCGGCCGGCGTGTTCGAGCCGTTTGGTTTTAAACCCATCGAGACGCCCGCGATCGAGCAGGTTGACGTGTTTGTCCACGGTATCGGCCAGTCGACCGACGTCGTGCGCAAGGAAATGTTCCGCGTGTTCAGCGGTGCCAACCTGGAGCGCGTCTTTACCGAGGGCACCGACACCAAACTCAAGCCCAAGCAGCGCCTGGCACTTCGCCCCGAGGGCACGGCCGGCGTGGTGCGCGCCGTCGTCGAGAACAATCTGGTGCCCCAGGGCTCCACGCCGTTTAAGGCTTACTACGCCGAGGCCATGTTCCGCGGCGAGCGTCCCCAGAAGGGCCGCCTGCGCCAGTTCCACCAGGTGGGCATCGAGTGGCTCGGCGCTCCCGATCCGGCGGCAGACGCCGAGTGCATCATCATGCTCATGGAGTTCTACAAGCGCCTGGGCTTCGATCTTTCCAAGCTTCGTCTGCTCATCAACTCGATGGGTGACGCCCAGTGCCGTCCGGCTTACCGCGAGCAGGTCAAGCAGTTCATCCTCGATCACGCAGACGAGATGTGTGACGAGTGCCGCGAGCGCGCCGAGCTCAACCCGCTGCGCGCCTTCGACTGCAAGAACGACCATTGCCGTGAGATCATGGCCGACGCCCCGCTGATGGGCGACAACCTGTGCGACGAGTGCCGCGAGCACTACGAGCAGGTCAAGCGCTATTTGGATACCGCCGGTATCGAGTATGTCGAGGATCCCACCTTGGTGCGCGGCCTGGACTACTACACCCGTACTGTCTTTGAGGTCGAGGCCCCTGGCGCCGGCGTCGGCTCCATCGGCGGCGGCGGCCGCTACGACGGCCTGGTCGAGCTCGAGGGTGGCAAGCCCACGGCAGGCGTCGGCTTTGCCGTCGGTTTTGAGCGCGCCCTGCTGGCCCTGCAGGCCTTTGGCAGCGATCTGGGTGCCGAGGAGGCCCCGTGCGTCTATGTCGCCAACGCAGGCAAGGAGCTGCGCCAGAACGTCTTTGCCATTACGCAGGAGCTTCGCGCCGCAGGCATCGTGACCGAGGCCGACTATCAGGGCCGTTCGCTCAAAGCCCAGTTTAAGCAGGCCGATAAGGTGGGCGCCAAGCTCATCTTGGTCCTGGGCGGCGACGAGCTTGCCGCCGGCAAGGTCAAGGTGCGCGACATGGAGAGCCACGAAGAGGTTCTTGCCGATCTGGCCAACGTCGTCGAGGCGGTTCGCGAGCGTCTGTAGCGCATGATTTTTGAGCTGCGGACCCGCTAACATGTCCCGCTCGCGACGAGCTATTGTTACGGGGGTGTTTCGCATTTATGCGGAATGCCCTCGTTTGCATATGCCGCCCACCGAGAAATACGACCATTTGGGGCAAAAACCCTTGCAATGCAGAAAATACTTTTGTGTGGTAAAGCGCAATCAGTGTCGAAAGTATTTCTCAAGCGCCTATAATGAATACCGCATGTTACGTGCATAGAAGGAGGAATGGGAGGAAACGTGGCTGAGAACCTAAGCAACCAGTCTGTACCCGAAGCCGCGGCGCGCGTCGCTGCCGTGGTCAACCGCCTCGTTAACCGAATCGGCTCGAATGCCGAGTCCAGGGAGCGTCTCGCCGAGATCGAGATCCCCGAGGAGCTGCGCGATAATCTGGCGCTGTTCCTGCGCCTGGAACGTCGTGTGCTTAGCGAGTATGATCCCGAGATCGCGGACCTGTTCGACAAGATTTTGACAGCCGAGATTGTGGCCAATGCTGGCAACCCCGGTAGCCGCGCTGCCGACGAGTCCGTTGACGAACAGGGCGTGCCCACTGCCGACGAGCCCACCGCCGTGGCGTTTCGCGAAGTCGTCGATCTGATTGACAGCCTGCCGCTTGATAAGCAGCAGGTCATCGTTCGCGCCTTTACGAGCTTCTTCCACTTGGCAAACCTGTCGGAGGAGAACTACCGTGTGGCGCAGCTGCGCGAGCGCGAGGCCGGCGCATCGACCGATACCGAGGTCGATCCCGCCAACGAACTCACCGTCGCCTATCACCAGTTGGTAAACGAGATGGGCGTCGAGGGTGCCAATGAGCTGCTCGGCAAGCTCGAGTTCCACCCTGTCTTTACCGCACATCCCACCGAGGCCCGTCGTAAGGCCGTCGAGGGCAAGATTCGCCGTATCTCCAACCTGCTGGAGGAGCGTCCGCGTTTGGGCGGCTCCGACCTGGTGGAGAACGAGCGCCATATGCTGCAGGAGATCGACGCCCTGGTGCGTACGAGCCCCATCGCGCTCAAGAAGCCCACGCCGGTCGAGGAAGCCGATACCATCATCGACATCTTTGATAACACGCTGTTCGACGTTATCCCCGTCATCTATCGTCGTTTTGACGACTGGGTGCTGGGCGACAAGGCCGGTACCGTGCCGCCGCTGTGCCCGGCGTTCTTCCATCCCGGCAGCTGGATCGGTTCCGACCGCGACGGTAACCCCAACGTCACCGCCAAGGTGAGCCGTGAGGTCGCCGCCAAGTACTTCACCCACATGGTGCTCAAGCTCGAGGACAAGTGCCGTCGCATCGGCCGCAACCTCACGCTCGAGGCCACCTACAGCAAGCCGTCGGCCGAGCTCATCAACCTGTGGAACCATCAGGTCGAGATGAGCACCCAGTACACGGCCCGCGCCGAGCTGATCTCCGAGCACGAGCCGCATCGCGCCGTCATGCTCGTCATGGCCGACCGTCTGAACGCCACCGTGCGCCGTATCACCGACACCATGTACCACAGCGCCGACGAGTTCCTGGATGACCTGCGCGTCGTCCAGCGTTCGCTTGCTGCCTGCGGTGCCGTCCGTGCTGCCTACGGCCCGGTCCAGACCATCATCTGGCAGGTCGAGTCCTTCGGCTTCCACATGGTCGAGATGGAGTTCCGTCAGCACTCCGTGGTGCACGC
>UQIG01000027.1 GCA_900541135.1 uncultured Collinsella sp. | reverse complement strand
CGAGATTCGCCTTAGTCTCGTGGGCTCGGAGATGTGTATAAGAGACAGATATATCGGCATGCCCCAAGATCTCCTGTAGCACACGGAGGTCTGCGCCGCCCGCAAGCATATGGGTGGCAAAGGAGTGACGCAGCGTATGGGGATGGAGCCCCACCAGTCCCACCTGGCGCCCGTAGCGCTCACAGATGGCATGGATGCCCTGGCGCGACAGACGGCGGCCGTTCTTATTTAAAAAGACCGCCGAGGTCTCGGTTCCGCGGGCATGGACCGCCAAGCGAGAACGCCCCTCAGTTACATAGAGCGTCAGAGCTCGCGCCGCGCTTCCCACCAGCGGTGACAGGCGTTCCTTTGAGCCCTTACCGCGAACGAGCACAAAGCCATCGTCGATATGGATATCGCCCACATCGAGCCCCACCAACTCGCTCACACGTAAGCCGCATCCGTAGAGCACTTCCAAGATGGCATGGTCGCGCAAGCCCATCTCGCCCTCGGGGAAGTCTTGATCGAGCAGCGCCGAGACATCCTCCACCGATAGATACTCCGGCAAACGCTCAGCCTTTTTAGGCAGGCGCAACGCCGCCGTTGGATTTTGGGCCACAGCCCCATCGCGCACCAAAAAGGCATGCAGGCCCTTCACGGCCGCAAGCGCACGCTCCACCGAGGCATCGGAATAGCCCCCATCGCGACGGTCGGCGACAAAGCCCTCCACGACCCGACGGGTCACCTCTTCAAAAGACACAATACCCGCCCGCTCCAGATAGGCGCAGTACGTCGTCAGGTCACGACGATAGGCCGCAATCGTGTTGCGCGCCAAACCCCGCTCGACCGCGAGGTAATCGAGATACTCCCCCGCCGCCACGGCGAGCGACGAGGGAGTAGCTTCGGTATGTTCCTTATTCGCCGGCACCCTTAGTCCGTAGCGAGGTTCATGGGCGTCACCTGCAGACGGTCGACACCCTCGTGCTGGCCGATCGAAGCGCGTACGAACTCGCGGAACAGCGGCTGCGGGTTGGTCGGGCGGCTCTTGAACTCGGGATGAGCCTGGGTTGCCACATACCACGGATGCACGTCGCGCGGCAGCTCGACCATCTCGACCAGGCGCTCGTCGGGCGACAGACCCGAGATAACCAAACCGGCGTCCTCGAGCTGGTCGCGGAAGGCGTTGTTGAACTCAAAACGGTGACGGTGACGCTCGTAGACGAGCTCCTCGCCATAGGCCTCGCGCGCGAGGGAATCGGCAGCAAGCTTGCACGGATAGGCACCCAGACGCATGGTGCCGCCCTTCTCGGTCACGTCCTCCTGCGAGCTCATCAGGTCGATGACACTATACGGGCCATCCGGATCGAACTCGGAAGAGCTGGCGCCGGCAAGGCCGACGACGTTGCGAGCAAATTCGCACACGGCCACCTGCATACCCAGGCAAATGCCCAGATACGGAATCTTGTGCTCGCGGGCGAACTCGGCCGCGAGGATCTTGCCCTCCAGGGCGCGCTTGCCAAAGCCGCCAGGGACCAAGATGCCCGAGGCGTCACCCAGGACCTCGGAGACGTTCTGCTCATCGAGGCTCTCGCCATCGATCAGCTGCACGTCAACGTGGCGATCGTAGAACACACCCGCGTGGTGCAGGGCCTCGATAACCGACAGGTAGGCATCGGGCAGCTGCGTATACTTGCCCACGACGGCGATCTTCACCTTGTCGGCGTGCTGGTTGGCATGGTTCTGCTTGCGCAGGAACTCGTTCCACTGACTCATGTCGCGCTCACGCGGGTCCAGACCCAGACGCTCGCAAATGCGCAGGTCAAAGTCCTGCTCGGCGAGCAGCTGCGGAACATCGTAGATGCTCGCGCAGTCCTCGTTGGTAAAGACGCAGTCGGTGTCGACGTCGCAGAAGCTTGCGATCTTGCCGCGGATGGCATCGTCGATATGGTGATCGGAGCGCAGAACGATAATATCGGGCTGGATACCAAAGCTGCGGAGCTCCTTGACGGAGTGCTGCGTCGGCTTGGTCTTGACCTCGTGGGCGGCGGCGATATAGGGAACGAGCGACACGTGGATGTAGCAGACGTTCTCGGGGCCGGCCTCCTTGCGATACTGGCGGATGGCCTCGACAAACGGCTGCGACTCGATGTCACCGATGGTGCCGCCCAACTCAGTGATGACCACGTCGGAGCCGGTCTGCTCCTCAATACGACGGAACTTATCCTTAATGGCGTTCGTGACGTGCGGAATCACCTGTACGGTGCCGCCCAAAAAGTCACCGCGACGTTCACGGGCGATCAGGCTCTTATAGATGGCACCAGTCGTAAAGTTGGAATCGCGGGTCAGGTTCTCGTCAATAAAGCGCTCGTAGTGGCCCAGGTCCAGATCGGACTCGTAGCCGTCCTCGGTCACAAAGACCTCGCCATGCTGGAACGGGCTCATGGTGCCGGGGTCGACGTTCAGATACGGGTCGGCCTTTTGCATCGTTACCTTGTAGCCGCGCGACTTGAGTAGACGGCCCAGCGAGGCCGCGGTAATACCCTTGCCCAGAGACGAAACCACGCCGCCGGTCACGAACACATGCTTGGTCATATTGAGTTACCTGCGCTTCCCGTAGAAGTTGTCCATACACATCTTACGGGTCTTCATTGTAATACTCGCAACGCGCGCCGCACGCATTTTTTCTTACGCGCAATCGCATTTCTCTATCTCGAAACAAAACGCCGCCCAGTTGCCCAGGCGGCGTCGTTTCCACTATGAATGTGCGCTGTTATCGATCGGCGACTTCGTCCTTGATCAAGTCCTGCACGAGCATACCGGCACGGATGCCCTCTAGATACCATTCGCCACGCTCCGTAAGACAAATACCATTTGCGAGCTGGCCGCCGTCGTCGCTGTAGCGCGAGACGACCTCAATGATGTCTTCGGATTCCAAGCGTTCAATTGCCGCGCGGGCGCGATACGGAGACACCCCCACACGCTCGGCAAGCGTCTTCCGCGAAAAGCCATAAAATCCGCCGTTGTCTTCGGACTGCTGTGCGATCTCCATCAGCACCTGCACCTCGACACGCTTCATATCGTTGACACTCGCACGACCCTTGCCAGCCATGGCAGCCTCCTCAAACCGAGCACGGGCATCACCTGCACCGTGCGCGACCGGCACACCCCATGATGGCCGGCAACATCCATCATGCGGCATCCCCGCAAAAGGATGAAACAGTTAGGGTTATTGTATACCGCCCAAATCGCTTATAGGCAGGTAAACGGGCTATTTTTAGGTTAAACGGTAGCTTTGTTGATAAAAGGGGCACACCGAATGTATATCCGATGCGCCCCTTTCAGACCAATTTATCCAGGCTTAGCGGTGGAAGAAGCCACGGCGCTCGAACTTGGGCTCGCAGCACACGTTGATGCCCAGCTTGCGCAGCACCGTCTCGTCCGTCGGCGAGATGATCACGCTAAAGAAGGCATCGCAGCCACGCAGCTGCTCCAGGCCCGAAAGGACGCGGGCCGCCGTCTCGCTCGTTGCCGAGGTGATAGAGAGCGCCATAAGCGTCTCGTCGGTGTGCAGGCGCGGGTTCTTGCTACCCAGGAAATGCGTCTTGAGCTTGCTGATAGGCTCGATCGCCTCATCGCTAATGACCTCGAGCTCAAGGTCAACGCCCGAGACATGCTTAAGTGCATTCATGATGAGCGAGCTCGCGGCGCCCAGGCGCGTGGAAGTCTTGCCGGTCACCACGGAGCCGTCGGGCATGACCATGGCGCCTACGGGGCCACCCGTCAGCTGCTCCCTGGTAAGGGCGGCCGAGCGCGCCGGCGAGTAGTTCTTGTCGATACCGGCCTTCTTCATAATAATCTTGAGACGGTCGACTTGCTCATCGCCCACGCCGGTACGGCGCACATTTTCGACCGCGGTAAAGTAGCGGCGGACGATCTCCATCTTGGAAGCGTCGCGGCAGGCATCGTCATCGGTGATGGCAAAGCCGACCATATTGACGCCCATGTCCGTGGGGCTCTGGTAGGGGCTCTTGCCCAGGATCTTTTCCATCAGGGCACGGACCACCGGGAAGGCCTCGACGTCGCGGTTGTAGTTAACCGTAGTCTTGTTATAGGCCTCCAAGTGGAAGGAGTCGATGATATTGGCATCGTCAAGGTCGGCCGTGGCGGCCTCATAGGCGATGTTGACCGGATGCGTGAGGGGCAGATTCCAGACCGGGAAAGTCTCGAACTTGGCGTAGCCGGCGGCGGTGCCGTGCTTGTGCTCGTGATAGAGCTGAGACAGGCAGGTGGCGAGCTTGCCCGAGCCAGGGCCGGGAGCGGTGACCACAACGAGCGGACGAGTGGTCTCGACAAACTCGTTCTTGCCGTAGCCGTCGTCGGACACGATCAGGTCGACATCGTGCGGATACCCCTCGATGGGATAGTGCAGCTTGGCGGGAATACCGAGCGCGTTCAGGCGGTTGCGGAACACATCGGCAGCAGGCTGGCCGGCGTACTGGGTGATGACCACAGCCGCGACAGCAAAGCCGTTGCCGCGGAACAGGTCAACCAGGCGCAGCACATCCTCGTCATAGGTAATGCCGAGGTCACCACGAGCCTTGTTTTTCTCGATGTGGTTCGCGTTGATCGCGATGATAACCTCGACATCGTCGGCGATGCTCTTGAGCATGCGGAACTTGCTGTCCGGTTCAAAACCCGGCAGCACGCGGCTCGCATGATAGTCATCGAACAGCTTACCGCCAAACTCCAAATAGAGCTTGCCACCAAACTGCGAGATGCGCTCCTTAATGTGAGCAGCCTGCAGCTCGATATACTTCGCGTTGTCGAAACCCTGGCGCATATATGGCTCCCGTCCCGTTTCCATTTAATGTTCTAGGCGATTATAACGGAGCAGACCCTCCCCAACGCCCAAGCAATCAACTGGCACCAACCAAACACGCCCACCGCAACCACCGGGGACCCAGGATGGCTAATTTGAGGCGGGGAACAAGTCGCTCAGCACCAACGATGGCAGCGCCGCAGGTTGAGCATAAGCCAGCGAAAGCCCGCCAGAGCGAGCAAGGTGACGTGAAAGAGGGGGGCATAGGCCTTTTGGCCATGCCCGACGATTGAACGTCAGATTGCCGCTCTGGCGGGCTTGCAGCGTCGAGCGGTTCCGGCGTTTGGTAAAACGCCGGAACACAAGAGCGCCCCCTCCCGCGCACGGAACGGAAGGGGGCTAAAGGTAGGAGTCTACCGGTGGGTTGACCCCACCGGACAGACGATGACCAGATGATCCCTTACAGGATCGTCAAGGTTTCCGTGGGGTACCCGTTGGGTACTTAGAGCAACACGCAGGCGACGGTCAGGATGATGGCGCAGACGACGGAGAGCGCGACGATGAGCTTAAGGGCAAACTTGAGCCAGGTCGTCCACTCGATCTTGGCCAGGGCGAGACCGCCCATGATGGCGCCGGAGGTCGGGGTGAACAGGTTCACGACACCGATGGCGGCGGAGAAGATCATGACCATGACCTCGGGCGAGAAGCCGAGCTTAACAGCCAGCGGTCCCATGATGGGCATGGAAACGGTGGCCATACCGGAGGTCGAGGGGATCAGGAAGGACAGGCCGAAGTAGACCAGGAAGCTCATGGGAGCGAAGATCACGCCGGACAGGCCAGCCAGAGCATTGGCGGCAGCGTCGAGGACGAAGACGTCGAGGCCGGTGTTAGCCATGAGGACGGAGATACCACGGGCGAGGGCGATGACGAGAACAACGGACATCATGTCGGCAGCGCCGGTGATGAAGGTGTTAACGATCTGCTTCTCGGACAGGCCACCGATGATACCGATCAGGACGGCCATGAGGAAGAACCAGGTGGAAGCCTCGTCGAAGTACCACTGGCCAATGGGCAGGCCGGTGATCAGGGCAGACCAGCCCTGGACGACGGCGTTACCGTCGGCGTCGTAGACAGCGCCAGCGTCGAAGAAGTTAGCGACGCCCTCGTTGAGGTCGGCCAGCGGAATGAAGCCGACGATCATGACGACGAAGGTGAAGGCGAAGGCGATCAGAACGCCCTTCTGACGACCGGTGAGCTTGACCTCCTTGTGGACCTCGGAAGCAGCCTTGCCGTGAGCCTCTTCGGCGTCCTTGAGCTCCTGCATCGACAGGATGGTGGAACCCTTGTCAGCCTTGACCTTCTTGGCATAGTTCATCACGAAGAAGATGGACATAGCGGTAGTGACAATCCACAGGACGGCACCGAGGCCGATGATGATGGACTGGTTGACCTCAATGCCAACGCCGGTCAGAGCGTCGACGGCAGCGCCGACGGCGAACGGGTTAACCGTGGAGCCCAGGCAGCCGCAGCCAGCGCCGAGCAGGACGGTAGCGGCACCGACCATGGGGTCGAAGCCAGCGGCCATCATGGTAGCGGCGAGCAGGGCGTAGAAGGGAACGGTCTCCTCGCACATACCATAGGTGGTACCACCGAGGGAGAAGATGAGCATCAGCACGGGAATGAGCATAATCTCGTTGCCCTTAAGCTTCTGCACCAGAACGGCGATGCCGTTGTCCAGGGCGCCGGTCTCGGTCATCATGCCGAGGAAGCCGCCCAGGATCATAACGAAGAGGCAGACGGGCAGAGCGTCAGCGAAGCCCAGGATCGGGGCGGTGCAGAAATCGCTCAGGCGGGCTGCGGTAACCGCGCCGCCGGACGTGCCGGAGACGATAACGGTAATCACTGCAACAATTGCCAGCAGAGCTAGAAGAATGGTGAACGATGAAGGCATACCGCGCTTTTTCTTAGCGGTCTCAGTCATGGTTCTCATCCCCCCTTCATAAATCATTTAACTTTCTCGCGCGAAGCGGATCTTCCGTGCCGTGCCCACCGCCCGACGCGAGATATTTACCAGACAAAGCCGCTCGGGGTGTGCAGCAAGACACCCCGAGCGAGATGCTAGATGCTCTTACTTGAGCGTGGCGTACATGACAGCCTTAATGGTGTGCATGCGGTTCTCGGCCTCGTCGAAGACCTTGGAAGCGGGGCTCTCGAAGACCTCGTCGGTGACCTCCTGCTCGGTGATGCCGAACTGCTCGCACTTCTCGGCGCCAATGGTGGTGTTGGTGTCGTGGAAGCTGGGCAGGCAGTGCAGGAAGATGGCGCCCGGGTTGGCCATAGCCATGACCTCGGAGGTAACACGATACGGGGTGAGCTGAGCGATACGCTCGGCCCAGACCTCGTCGGGCTCGCCCATGGAGACCCACACGTCGGTGTAGATAACGTCGGCACCGGTGACGCCGTCCTTGACGTCGGTGGTCAGCTTGATGGTGCAACCGTTGGCCTCGGCGATGGGCTTGCAGGCCTCGATGACGTCGTCGGCGGGCATGCACTCCTCGGGGCCGCAGGCCACGAAGTTCATGCCGAGCTTGGAGCAGACGACCATGAGGGAGCGAGCGACGTTGTTCTTGCAGTCGCCCATGAAGACGAGGGTCTTGCCCTTGATGTCGTAGTTGAAGTTCTCCTGGACGGTCAGGATATCGGCGAGCATCTGGGTGGGATGCCACTCAGTGGTCAGGCCGTTCCACACGGGCACGCCGGACTTAGCAGCGAGCTCCTCGACGTCGTCCTGGGCAAAGCCACGGAACTCGATGCCGTCATACATGCGGCCGAGAACGCGGGCGGTGTCCTCGATGGACTCCTTCTTGCCCATCTGCGACGAACCGGGATCGAGATAGGTCACGCCCATGCCCAGGTCCATGCCGCCGACCTCGAAGGCGCAGCGGGTACGAGTGGAGGTCTTCTGGAAGAGCAGAACGATGTTCTTGCCCTCGAGATAGCGATGCGGAACGCCAGCGCGCTTCATATCCTTGAAGTTCTTGGAGAGCTTGAGCAGGTACTCGATCTCCTCGGTGGTGAGGTCGAGAAGCTTGAGGAAGCTACGGCCGGAGAGGTTAACACCCATGGTTCGATTCCTTTCGAAGAAATGAATTACTAAAAGTAGTAGTGTTGCCCGTTTAACGGGCGAAGCCGGTGCGGTTGTAGGGGGACCGCACCGGAAACGGAAAGACTTAGAGGTCCTCGCGCCAGAAGGGCATGCTCATGCAGCGCGGGCCGCCGCGGCCGCGGGAGAGCTCGGCGGAGGGCACGACGAGAAGGTCCAGGCCCTCCTTGTACAGCACGTCGTTGGTGACGGTGTTGCGGGCGTAGACGCAGATCTTGCCGGGCTCGACGCACAGGGTGTTGGAGCCGTCGTTCCACTGCTCGCGGGAGGCCGCGATCGGGTCGCCGCCGCCGCAGGGGATCAGCTTGACCTGGTCGACGCCGGTGGCGTCCTCCAAGACGTGCTCGAGGGTGTCCTCGATCAGGCGGATGTTCACGTCGCCCGGGTTCTTGCCGGCGGTCAGCTCGTAGACGCGCAGGGTGCCCATGATGGCGGGGTGGATCGTGAACTTATCGACGTCGATCTGGGTGAAGACCGTGTCGAGGTGCATGAAGGCGCGCGAGACCGGGATGTCGAAGGCCAGGATGCGCTCGACCTTGGAGTCGGAGTTCCAGAAGATGTTCTGGGCCATGACGTCGATCGCGGCGGCCTGGGTGCGCTGGGAGATGCCGACGGCGAGGGTCTTCTCGTTGATGTTCAGCACGTCGCCGCCCTCGGTGTGGAACTGGCAGTCGCGGCGGAAGTACAGCGAGACGTCCTTGTAGTCGGGGTGGTACTTGAAGACGTACTTGCCGTACAGGGTCTCGCGGTTGCGGGTGACCGAGTACATGCGGTTGAGGTTGACGCCCTCGCCGACGACCGCGAACGGGTCGCGGGTGAAGTAGAGGTTGGGCATCGGGTCGATGATCAGGTCGGACTCGGACTCGGAGTTGACCAGGGAGTCGAGGGTCGTGGACGCCGTGAGGGGCATGTCGATCTCGGACTTGGTCATGCCGGCCATGGTCTTCTTGACGAACTCGAGGTTGTCCTCGATGGAGTCCAGCTTCTCGCGGACGATCTGCGGCATGTGCTGGCCGCGGATGCCGGCCTCGGCGATGTACTGGTCGGTGAACTCGGCGCGGGCGCCGGGGACCTGGTCGAACACCTCGGCGACGAGGTTCTCGAGATAGAGGACCTCCACGCCCTGGTCCCTCAGGATCTGGGCGAAGGTGTCGTGCTCCTGCTGCGCGACCTCCAGGAACGGGACGTCGTCGAACAGGAGTCGCTCGAGCTCGTCGGGCGGCAGGTTGAGGAGCTCGTCGCCGGGACGGTGCAGGCAGACCTTCCTGAGCTTGCCGATCTCGGAAGGCACGTGCAGACCTTTCGTCATGGCCTCCTACCTTTCTTTCGGGCCTTACTGGCCGAATGTATCAGCGCCCCTCCGTATGGGACGCTGCTTGCTAACAGCTCTAGTTATATCCAAAAACCACCTGCAATTCCACCTCGCCCCCGAACGGTCAGCAAAGTGCGATGAACGGTATATCGCATATGATTCCCCCATGATGCACTTCGGTTCTCTAAAGCAGGTTTTCAAAGGTAAATGTTCTTTTTTCTAAGGAATTAAGCTAGATTGCACAAATATTTTCATGTTTAGGAATTGCATAGCTAAAACGGTTTTCTGCATATATATGTCGTTTGTCCATGATTCAATTTGGATTCGATTATATTCAGCTCGCAATCATTCTTATTCATACATCCTCACCAATTGAGTATGGATATAGATTGTTTCTAAACGAGTTGGGCAGTTAGTTGCATGCCTTGGCAGCGTAAGAAGTAGGTAAAGATACCGTTCACGCGATACGTCCGTGCCAGCGGTCGACTAAATTGAGACAATAGTGATTAGTGTTAGGCTACCGTCCCTTGTGGGGACTGAACGGACAGATGCATATGCCGAGCAAAATCGAAAAGAAGCAAGCCGCCGCAAAGCTGCGCAAACCGCCGCGCGACTTCTCGTACACGCAAAACCGAGAGCTCAGCTGGCTACGCTTTGACAACCGCGTGCTCGACGAAGCCTTCGACGAAACCGTTCCGTTATTCGAGCGACTAAAGTTCGTCTCGATCTTCGAGTCCAACCTCGACGAGTTCCTTATGGTGCGCGTGGGCGGCCTGTCCGATCTGGCGGAGCTCAAAAAACAACCTGTCGACAACAAGAGCAATATGACCGCCTCCGAACAGGTCGATGCTGTCATGGCCGAAATGCCCGGGCTCCTTACCCGTTGGGAGTCCATCTTTAAGAGCATCGAGGGCAAGCTCGACACCTTGGGCGTTCACCGCGCCCGCATCGATTCGCTTACGCCCGAGGAGCGCACCTTTGTAACCCGCTACTTCCAGGCCTACGTGTCACCGGTCATCTCGCCGCTGGTCATCGATCCTCGCCACCCCTTCCCCAACCTGCGCAATGGCGCGCTCTATCTGGCCTGTGGTCTGGACGGTGCCACCGACGAGGAGAGCCTGCTGGGCCTTATCGAGATTCCCGCCTCGATGAACCGCGTGGTCGAGATCCCCTCGCCCACCGGCACCTACTCCTACATCTTGCTCGAGGACGTCATCCTCGCCTGCCTGGACAGCTGCTTTGGCTCCTATAAGCCGCTGGATCGTGCGCTGATCCGCGTCACCCGCAACGCTGACATCGATCCGGACGGCGAGGGCGTCGAGGAGGAAGAGGACTACCGCCAGCACATGAAGCGCATTCTCAAGAAGCGCCTGCGCCTGCAGCCGGTAGTGCTCGCGGTCTCGGGATCGCTCGAGAAGGCGACGCTCAAGACTATCCGCAAGGCGCTCGAGCTTTCGCGTCGCTCGGTCTTTACCTGCGATATCCCGCTCAACCTGGGCTACGTCTTTGGCATTGAGGGCAAGATTCCCGAGCACCTGCGCAACGAGCTGCTCTTTACGCCGTTTAAGCCGCAGCCCAATCCCACCATCGACATGACCCGCTCCATCCGCGAGCAGGTGCTGCAGCACGACAAGCTGCTCTTCTACCCTTACGAGGCCATGAACCCGTTCTTGGACCTGGTGCACGAAGCAGCCTACGACCCCGAGTGCATCTCGTTGCGCATCACGCTCTACCGCGTGGCCAAGCAGAGCCGCCTATGCGAGTCGCTGATCGATGCTGCCGAGAACGGCAAAGAGGTCACGGTGCTCATGGAGCTCCGCGCACGCTTTGACGAGCAGAACAACATCGAGTGGGCCGAGCGCCTGGAAGAGGCCGGCTGCACCGTCATCTATGGTTCCGAGGGCTTTAAATGCCACTCAAAGATCTGCCAGCTCACCTATCGCGAGGGCATGGCGCTAACGCGCCTCACACTTTTGGGCACCGGCAACTTTAACGAGAAGACGGCCAAACTCTACAGCGACTTTATGCTCATGACAGCCCATCCCGGCATCGGCGAGGACGCCAACCTGTTCTTCCGCAACCTGTCGCTGGGCAACCTGCGCGGCGACTACCGCTTCCTGGGTGTGGCGCCCGTCGGACTGAAACCGCTCATCATGCGCGGGCTTGACCGCGAGATCCAGCGCGCCCTTGCCGGCGAGCCCGCCCGCGTGTTCTTTAAGCTCAACTCGCTGACCGACCGCGAGGTTATCGACAAGATCGCCGAGGCATCGTGTGCCGGCGTGCGCGTAGACATGATCATCCGAGGCATCTCGTGCCTCAAGCCCGGTGTTCCGGGCAAGACCGAGAACGTGCATGTCCGCTCCATCGTCGGACGCTTTTTGGAGCACGCGCGCGTCTATGCTTTCGGCGTGGACTCGGACATGATTTACCTGAGCTCGGCAGACATGATGACGCGCAACACCGAGCACCGCGTGGAGATTGCCTTCCCCGTGCTCGACCCCACCTGCCGCGCCCTGGTGCACGAGTACATGGGCATGCAGCTGCGCGACAACGTGAAGGCCCGCAGCCTCACGAGCGACGGCACCTGGGTCCCCGTGGAGCGTGCAGAGGGTGAGAAACCCTTCAACTCACAGGAAGCCCTGCTGGAGCGCGCCTATCGCAACGCCGAGGCCGCGCCCGAGCCCGTCATTGAGGCGGAACCTGCCTCCGAGGCCGAGCCGCAGCCAGTAGCACCCAAGGTCCAAGAGGTCCAGGCGACCGTCATTGAGCCCGAGCCTGCACCTGCACCTCAGCCCGATCCGCAGGTCACCAAGCCCGCACCCGAGACGAGCGCCCGTCGCGATAAGCCCGCTGGCAAGACCAAGGCCATCGAGCGCCATCGCCCCGGCCGCGTGCGCATGGGCCTGGGTCTGATCGGCCTGGGTCTTAAGACGCTCATTACCGGCAAGACGAAATAGTCGTTTGTAGAAGCAGTTTGTAGAAGCGCCCCGCATTTGAGGAAAGCCTCGGATGCGGGGCGCTTTTCCCTGCTACCATGGTGCGAGCAACAACGCGAATGACAGGCAGGAATATGAAGCTCACTATAGAATCGATGACCTACGGCGCCGACGGGCTGGCGCACGCCGACAACGGCAAGGCCGTCTTTGTGCAGGGTGCCGTGGCAGGCGACACCGTCGAGGCCGAGGTCGTACAGGACGGCAAGTCGTTCATGCGCGCCCGCACCACCGAGATTCTGGAGCCAAGCCCCGATCGCATTCAGCCTCCCTGCCCCTTCGTGGGCATCTGCGGCGGCTGCTCGTGGGGCAATCTCTCACGCACGGCACAGCTCGCCGCCAAGGAGCAAAACCTGCGCTCCACGCTCGAGCGCATCGGCAAGTTCGCTCCTGAGCAGGTCGATGAGTTGGTACAGCCCATCTGCCACACCAAGGACGACTGGGGCTACCGCAATAAAATCGAGCTCGAACCGACCGTCGTCAACGGTCGCGTGCGCCTTGGCATGCACGGTGTCGACCCCAGCAAAATCGTGACCGTCGATACGTGCCCGCTGTTCGATAAGCGCTTCCCGAAGGCGCTCAAATCGGTCGTCGGCGCGCTCAACTATCTGAGCGGCAGCCACGACCTGGGCCTCGAGCGCGTGGGCATTCGCGCCTCGCGCCGCACCAAGGCGCTCGAGGTCGCTCTCTGGACGCCTACGGGCTCCTTCCCGCGCTCGCAGGTCTCCCGCGTTCTGGCAGACGCCGCTCATCCCACGAGCATCGTGCGCGTGATGAGCAAGGGCGAAAAGAAGGCCCGCCGTGTCTGCAAGGTCGAAATGCTCGCCGGAGAGGGCTCATGGACCGAGAATATCGCCGAGGGTCAGATGCGCTTGTCTGCCCCGTCTTTTTTCCAGGTCAACACCAAGGGTGCCGAGATTTTGATCGAGCTTGTCATGGAAGCGTTCGACCCGCAGGAAGACGAGCTTGCCGTGGACCTGTACTGCGGTGCCGGCACCTTTACCCTGCCGCTCGCCCGCCGCTGCGACTTTGTCGCTGCCGTCGAGGCCTACGGCCCCGCCGTGCGCGATCTACGCCGTAACCTGGAAATCAACAAGCTTGATAACGTCGACGTCATTGGCGGAGACGCGGTGCGCGAGTTCCCCGACCAGGATGCCGACATCTTGGTGGTCGACCCGCCGCGCGCAGGCCTCGCCCCCGAGGCGATCGGCCTTATCGCCAGCACGAGTGCCCGCGATGTCGCCTACGTGAGCTGCGACCCGGCCACCCTGGCGCGCGATCTCAAACGCTTTGTCGAAGAAGGCACCTTCTCCCCCGTAAAGATCACGCCAGTCGACCTGTTCCCACAAACCTTCCACTGCGAGACCGTCGTCCACCTTAGGCGCAACTAGCCGCTTAATCATTGCTCAGAAAATCATTGGGAAATCGAGCGTGGCAAGCGGAGGTCTTCGGGGTATAAGACGGCTAATTGTATGCCGCCTATGAAAGGAACCCTCATGCCCAGCGTTGCCGTTCTCGCCGCCGATGGCTTTGAAACTATTGAATGCTTGACCATGGTCGATGTCATGCGTCGCGGCGGCGTGCGTGCCACGCTCGTCTCGATCATGCCCACGCGCGAGGTCGTAAGCTCGCTGCAGATCCCCGTGACCTGCGATGCGCTCTTTGATGAGATCAACTTTGACGAGTACGACTGCGTCGTGCTGCCCGGCGGCCTGCCCGGTGCCACCAACCTGCGCGCAGATCAGCGCGTCTGCGACGTGGTCTGCGAGTTCGCCGCAACCAAGCACGTCGCCGCCATCTGCGCCGCCCCGTTTATCCTGGGCGAGCTCGACCTGCTCGAGGGGCGCCATGCCACGTGCTTCCCTGGCTTTGAGAAAAGCTTCCCCGAAGGCGCCTATACCGGCGAGAAGGTCACGCAAGACGGCAACATCATCACTGCCAGCGGCATGGCACAGTCCCTCCCCTTTGCATTGGAGCTGCTGCGCACGCTCGCCGGCGACAAGGCCGTCGAGAAGGTCGCCGAGGGCATCCAACTATGATTTTGGCTTCGCAATCGCCGCGCCGCATAGAGCTGATACGCGAGGCAGGCTACAACATTCGCGTGATTCCCGCGGATATCGACGAAACGCCCTTTGATGGCGAGGCCCCGCTCACGCTTGTCGAGCGCTTGGCACGCGCCAAGGCGGCTGCCGTTGCTGCCGAGTATGCCGAGCCCAATGAGCTGACGGTCGCGGCCGACACCATCGTCACCTTTGACGGCAAGATTCTGGGCAAGCCGGCAACCGAGGACGAGGCGCGCACTATGCTCCGTGAGCTTTCGGGCCGCACGCACCAGGTCGCAACCGGCGTCTGCATCGTTAAGGCAGGCGATACGGCCGCCCCGCATGCCGCCGAAAGCCTGTCCTTTGTCGATGTGACCGACGTGACGTTCTACGAGCTCACCGACGAGCAGATCGAGCACTACGTCGCCTCGGGTGAGCCCATGGACAAGGCCGGCGCCTACGGTATTCAGGGCACAGGAGGACGCATGCTCGTGCACGATATTTCGGGCGACTTCTATAACGTGGTGGGCCTACCCATCGCCCGCGTCGCGCGCGCGATTCAAAAACTCTCGTAATTGCATCTGGCGCTGGGTATCCCCCGGCGCCTACAATTTTGGCGTACCGTACGGATCCCGACCGGGCACAAGGCGCGGCGGAAAACCGATAGGAGTTAAACATGGATACACTGCTCGAGGCCATTGACGTCTGCGATGTCGATGGCTTTTGCTATGGCAACTATACGGACGAGGAGGCCGGCACCGGTTGCACCGTAATCGTGGCACCCGAGGGCGCCACCGGCGGCGTTGACGTTCGCGGCGGTGCTCCAGCATCGCGCGAAACCGACCTGCTGCGACCCGAGAACACCGTCGACAAGGTCCACGCCGTCTGCCTTTCGGGTGGATCGGCCTTTGGCCTCGAGGCTGCAAGCGGCGTCGCTCGCGAGCTTGAGAGCCGCGGCATCGGCCTTCCCGTCGGCCCCACGCAGGTGCCTATCGTGTGCTCCAGCTGTATCTTCGACCTCGCCTTTGGTAACCCCACCGTGCGCCCCGACATTGAGGCCGGCATCGCCGCCGTGCGCGAAGCACTCGACCACACCCCCACCAAGCTCGAACAGGGCAACGTAGGCGCCGGCACGGGCGCTACCGTGGGTAAGCTCATGGGGCCTGCCACCTGCATGAAGGCCGGCCTTGGAGCTGCCGCCGTGGCACTCGGCCCCATCAAGGTGGGCGCCGTGGTCTCGGTCAACGCCTGCGGCAACGTTGTCGACCCCTTCACCGGCGAGTGGGTCGCCGGCATGCGCGCCGCAGCCGATAGCGACCAGATCGTCGACATGGAACTCGCAGCCTTTGCCGCCGCCGGATCCATGCAGATGCCGCTCGACCGCACCAACACCACCATCAGCTGCATCGTCACCAACGTGGAACTCACTAAGGCACAAGCCACCAAGGTCTCCCAGATGGCCGCAGACGCCTACGCACACGCCATCCGCCCCACACACACCACCAACGACGGCGACACCATCTACACCCTCGCCAGCGGCAAACTGGGCGCCCAGGCAAGCGCCGCCGTTCCCCTAGACCTGCTGGGCATGCTCGCCGTAAGGGCCTTGGAAACCGCCATCGTAAACGGAGCCAAAACCGCCAAAACCTCCCACGGCATCCCCGGCGCCGCGAAGTAGCCTAACCTGACCGGTTGCCCGGTGGGGCTTGGTTATGTTTGCTGCTCTACAGTCCTGGCTCGCACGAAGAGCACATTAAGTGCTCTTCGGCTCGTGCGGAACTCGCGACAAACATAACCAAGCCCCACCGGGCAACCTACCAACCAGATTCTTTTCAGCCCAGGCCCCTGTGTACCGCGCGTCGAAGATCTTCAAATTCAGGCAGCCTGACAATCGATTCTTATAGCAGAGGCCCCTTGGCCTTTAGTTTGATACAAGTTCCGCACGAGCCGGAAAGCACTTAATGTGCTTTCCGTGCGAGCAGGACTGTTCGCAGTAGCAAACTAAAGGCCAAGGGGCCCAGTCAACCTATCAGCAGCGATTACTCGGCAGCTAGTTGAATTTGAAGATCTTTGAGGCAAGACGGTATAGGCCGAGTGTGGTTTTGTCTCCGGCCCGTCCGCGCAGATTGGTGAAGAACCCGACCACGCCGTAGCGGGCACGACGATACATGCGCTCGTCGTAGGCCTTCAAATCATTCCACAGCGTCTTTAGGCGCTCGTCGGCGCAATCTTCCTCGGAAAGCTTGGTGAGCACCGAGCAGATCGCCATCATCATGGTGAAATAGCCCATCATGTACGAGCGCAGACGCGACGACTCAACATCGCTGTACAGGTGGTACGACTCCATCATGATGCGCGTCACACGGAACTGCTGGTCCAGACGCTTGACCATCGTGGCCTCGTTGACACTCTGGCCCTCGCGACCGATAAAGTAGCGATAGAGGTCGATGTCGGCGTAGTACATGGTCTTGCAACGCGGCAGCGGCACGTAGGCGTAGATGTTGTCCACATAGAACGTGTGCGGCGGCATGGGAAGGTTGGACTCGCGCAGCACATCCGTGCGATAGCACAGGCTGTGCATGAGTAGGTTCTGGTCCAGGCGGAAATGACCGATCTGATCCCAGGAAAAGATCTTTTTGCGCGGCAGGGCAAATTTGTAGCCAATAGCGGTATGCGTGCCCTCGTAAACCTTCTCGTACACGTAGTTCGAGATAAACAGGTCAACGCGCTGGTCACGCTCTTCAAAGCCACGCAGAATCGACAGCATAGTCGAAAGAGCCGCAGCATCGAGCCAGTCATCCGAGTCGACGACCTTGTAGTAGGTGCCCTGTGCCTCGCGCAGACCCGAAAGGACGGCAATACCGTGGCCGCCGTTCTCCTGGTGCACCGCGCGAATGATACCGGGATAACGTGCCTCCCACTCGTCGGCCTTATCGGCCGTCTCGTCCTTGGAGCCGTCGTCCACTACGATAATCTCGATATCGGTGGCGTAATTGCTCCCCTCCAAGATGGAGGTGATGCAATGGTCCATGTCCTTGGCGGCGTTATACGAGGGAATACCGAATGTTATGACTTTATGCATGGCAGGCGATAATCTCATCCGAAAGATCGAGGGCGGAATTAGTCACAGCGTCCATATCGTAGTAACGATACTCGGCCAGACGACCCACCGGGTGGAAGTTCGTCAGGTTCTGGACGCGCTCAAGATAGCGCTCATAGAGCTCACGGTTCTCGGGCTCAAGAATGGCGTAGTACGGCGTCTCGCCCGAGCCGGGCGTATAGGCCTTGGAATACTCCTTCATGATGGTGGTCTTGCCGGGCAGGATCTGACCGGTCATGTTCTTGAACTCGGTAATGCGCGTGTAGTCCTCGCTCGTAGTGTAGTTGACGGTGCCCACGGGCTGGAACTGGTCCATATCGAGCGTCTCGAACTTCATGTCGAGCGTGCGGTACGGTAGCGCGCCCAGATCGAGATTGAACAGCTCATCGAGCGGACCGGTGTAGACGATCTCGCCACCATAGACCTTGCCGTCGATCTTGACGGTAGTCTCGTCGATTTCAAAGAGGTCACGGGCGTCCACGTCGCAGAACACGTCGATCAGGTCGTGGTCGAGCATGTGCTCAAAGAGCGCCGTGTAGCCCTCCTGCGGCATGCCCTGGAAGGGAGCTTGCGGGAAGTAGCGGTCATCATCGCCCACAAAGACGGGAACGCGGCCGGTGATCGAGGGATCGATCTGATCGGGCGTCTGGCCCCACTGCTTCATGGTGTAATGCAAAAAGACGTTCTCGTAGACGTAATCGGCGACCTCGGCAAGATCCGGGTCGTTCTTCTTACGCAGCTCCATAATGGGCACCTTGACATCCTTGCCAAAGGTCTCCACGAGCTTCTGATACAGCTCCTCGCCGCGCTCGTCACCAAAGGCGAGCTTGAGACTCGCATGGTTGAAGGGCACGGGCATAAGGGTACCGTTGATGTTGGCGAGCACCTTGTGCTGATAATCCGTCCACTTGGTAAAGCGCGACAGGAAATTGTGCACGCGCTCGTTAAAAGTGTGATAGATATGCGGACCGTACTCGTGGATCAGGATTCCGGCCTCGTCAGTGCAGTCATAGGCATTGCCCGCAATGTGGCTACGGCGCTCCAAAACGGCAACACGATAGCCGATGGTCTCGGCAAGACGGCGGGCGCAAACGGCACCGGCATATCCAGCACCGACGACAATCATGTCGTACGCGCCGGCGTTAAAGCCTTCAGGCAGGCCTGAGGTAATCTGCATCGATACTCCTTGTCAAAAGCCACGGGCTCGTTAGCTGGGCTTTTCTCGAACATTCTTCGAGATATATTTATCAGAGCGATTATAGCGCTAATGCGTCCTATAATGAGCTTGCCACACAAGGAAAGCTCAAGCACCGCGGCGTACATAATTGAAAGGTAAACCCGCTAGCAGCGGGTTTATTCGTGAACAGCCGGGTGCCTGGAGCTTAGCGAAACGCTTGTAAGGAGTAACATGAGCGATTTCCTAAACCGTATGAAGTCTGCCGCCAAGGCCGACCTTAAGACGATCGTCCTGCCCGAGGGCGAGGATCCGCGCACTATCGTCGCGGCCACCAAAATCATCGAGGAGGGCCTGGCAAAGATCGTCATCCTGGGCAACCCCGACGAGATCAACGTTCCCGGCGCTACCGTCATCGACCCGCGCAATGCCGAGAAGCACGAGGAGTATGCGCAGAAGTTTGCTGAGCTCCGCGCCAAGAAGGGCGTTACCATCGAGCAGGCTCGCGCCCAGGTGATGGACGCCACCTACTTTGGCACCATGATGGTCAAGATGGGCGACGCCGACGGCCTGGTCTCCGGCGCCTGCCACTCCACCGCCGACACCCTGCGCCCTGCACTTCAGATCCTCAAGACCGCCCCGGGCACCAAGCTGGTCTCGGCCTTCTTCGTGATGTGCACCGACACCCCGCAGTTCGGCACCGACGGCACGCTGATCTTCGCCGACTGCGGCCTCAACATCAACCCGTCCTCCGACGAGCTCTCCGAGATCGCCATCGCCTCCGCTCACTCCTGGTCCACCTTCATGGGCAACGTTGAGCCGCACGTGGCCATGCTCTCCTACTCCACCATGGGCTCCGCCGGCGGCGAGGTCGCCAAGAAGGTCCAAGAGGCCGTAAAGTTCTGCAAGGAGAAGGCTCCCGAGCTCGCCATCGACGGCGACCTGCAGCTCGATGCCGCTATCGTCCCCACTGTCGCCCAGCTCAAGGCTCCCGGCTCCTCCGTCGCCGGTAAGGCTAACGTGCTGGTGTTCCCCGACCTCGAGGCCGGCAACATCGGCTACAAGCTGGTCCAGCGCTTCGCCGGTGCTGACGCCTACGGCCCCATCCTGCAGGGCATCGCCAAGCCGGTCAACGATCTGTCGCGCGGCTGCTCTGCTGACGACATCGTGGGTGTCGTGGCCATCACCGCCGTCCAGGCTCAGATGGCTGAGTAGCGTACATATCCCCTCGGGACAGGAATTTCCGCCCGCTAGCAAAAGGCCTCCGGAGCTGTTGCTCTGGAGGCCTTTCGTTTACTTGCAAATGCGTGCGTTAGTTGTTCTTGGTCAGACGCTCGACGTCGTGGGCGATCATGTATTCCTCGTCGGTGGGGATGACCATGACCGTGACGGCGGAACCGGCGGCACTGATAACCTGCGGGCCGTTGCCCACAGCCTCGCGGTTCTTGTTGTTGTCGATGCGTACGCCCAGCCACTCAAAGCAGTCGCAGAAGGCCTTGCGGATCGACCAGTCGTTCTCGCCGATGCCGGCGGTAAAGGTGATGGTGTCCACGCCCGCCATGGAGGCGATCATGGAACCGGCCTGCTGCATGGCCTTGTATGCGAACATATCGAAGGCGAGCAGGCAGCGCTCGTCACCCTCGGAGGCGCGCGTACGGATGTCGCGGGCGTCGTTGGAGATGCCCGAGATGGCAAGCAGACCAGACTGCTTGTTCATCATGTCGTCGACTTCCTGGTAACTGTATCCGCCCTCGCGCTGCAGGTAGCACACGGTGGCCGGGTCGATGGAACCGCAACGGGTACCCATCATCAGGCCGTCAAGCGGCGTGAGGCCCATCGTGGTGTCGCGGCACACGCCGTCCTCAATGGCGGCAAGCGAAGCACCGTTGCCCAGATGGCACGAAAGCAGGCGGTGGCAGCGCGAGCCCAGGATCTCCTTGGCCATCATCCACTCGTAGCGGTGGCTCGTACCGTGTGCGCCGTACTTGCGCACGTGGTACTTGTCGCACACGTCCTTGGGCAGCGCGTAGGTGTAGGCGACCTCGGGCATGGTCATGTGGAACGAGGTGTCGAAGACGGCCACGTTGGGCAGCTCCGGATACTTCTCGCGGCAATATTCGATTGCCGCGGCCTCGCCGTAATTGTGCAACGGAGCGAGCGGGGCCACCTCAAGGATCTTAGCCATGACCTCATCGTCGACGACCGCGGAATCATCGAAGTGCCAGCCACCCTGAACGATGCGATGCCCAATGCCATCAATCGTAAAGTCGGTCTTCTCGAGCTCCTCGAGCACGCGAGCGATAGCAGAGCGATGATCGGGGAAGGGGACCTCCTCGGTCTGCTTGGCGCCACCGTTCTCGGAGTGGCCGAAGATGCCCATGCCCGATCCGATACGCTCGCAGTTGCCCTTGGCGAAAACCTCGCGGGTATCGGTATCCAAAAGCTGATATTTAAGGCTTGAGCTGCCGGCGTTGACAACAAGTACGTTCATGAGACTCCTTTGCAGTGCAATACGGTCGACGCAGACCCCTTAAGGCGGCCGCATTTTAATAAGAAGTTATCACAACTTAATAAATAGCTATCAGGCATATCGCCCAACGAGCATAAAAGGGGGGCCGAACGGCGCTCGGTCGTCCAGCCCCTCCCCTCTTGCAATTACTTGCCGTTGACGATGCGCTCGACGTCGGAAGCGATCATGAACTCCTCGTCCGTGGGGATGACGAAAATCTTGACCTTGGAATCCTTGGCGGACAGGCACCAAGCGCCGTCGCCACGCAGGGCGTTGCGGGCATGATCCATCTTGACGCCCATAAAGGCCAGACGGTCGGCCACGCCAGCGCGGACAGCCGGAGCGTGCTCGCCGATGCCGGCAGTAAAGACCAGGGTGTCCATACCGCACATAGAAGTAGCCATCTCGGCAACCTTGGCGGCAATCTTGTAGACAAACATGTCGAAGGCGAGCTGAGCATCGGGGTCACCAGCGGCGGCGAGCTCCTCGACGTTGCGGCAGTCGTTGGTCTTGCCGCCGGTCACAGCCAAAAGGCCGGACTTCTTGTTCATCATCTCGTCGACCTCGTCGAAGGTGTAGCCACCCTCGCGCTGCAGGTAACACACGGTAGCCGGGTCGATGGAGCCGCAGCGGGTGCCCATCATGACGCCGTCGAGCGGGGTGAGGCCCATGGTGGTATCCATGCACTTGCCGTCCTCGATGGCGCACAGGGAGGCACCAGAGCCGATGTGGCACACGACGACCTTGCGGGCCTCGCCGTTGGTCATCTCGGCGACCTTCTTGGAGATGTAGCGATAGCTGGTGCCGTGGGCGCCGTACTTACGGATGTGCAGCTTGTCGCAAACATCCTTGGGAAGGGCGTAGGTCTTGGCAACCTCGGGCATGTTGAAGTGAAAAGCGGTGTCGTAGACCGTAACGTTGGGCAGATCGGGATACTGCTCCAGGCAGTACTCGATAACGTTGGCCTCGGGGTTGTTGTGCAGCGGCGCCAGCGGGGCAACCTCGCGGATCTTGGCGAGGACGTCCTCGTCGACGAGGGAGGAATCACCAAAGTACCAGCCGCCCTGAACGATACGGTGACCAATACCCTCGATCTTGACGCCGTTGGCCTCGAGGTCCTTCAGGACGACCTCGATGGCGACCTTGTGGTCGGGGAACTCGATGTTCTCGGTCACCTTCTTGGAACCGTTGGCAGCGTGGGTGAAGGTACCGCCGGTAAAGCAGACGCGCTCGCAGGAGCCCTTTGCGGACACCTTGTGGGACTTGGTATCGATGACCTGATACTTAAGGGTCGAAGATCCTGCGTTGACGACCAGAACGTTCATGTGTCTCCCTACTAATAGGCGGTGTGGCGCCGCCAGGTTACATACGTTTCAATAATAAACCCAAACGCCCTCGCGCTCGGGTTTATTGCGTTGATATATAAGTTATCGGTGCTTGAGCTTCCGTTTCATTGCAAGGAAAAAGCGCCCTCAGATGAGGTTCTCGCCCAGGTTTTTGCCGCCGAGGACGTGCATGTGGAAGTGCATGACGGTCTGGCCGGCATTGACGCCCTTGTTGGAGATGACGCGGAAACCGTCCTCCAGGCCCTTGGCCTTAGCGACCTCCTGGATGGCGTGGGCCATGGCGCCCATGGTCTCGGCAGGCACGTTGTCGGCGATGTCGCTGTAGTGCTTCTTGGGGATTACGAGCGTGTGGACCGGCGCCTGGGGGTTGAGGTCGTCGAAGGCGATGACCTGATCGTCCTCATAGACAACGGTCGAAGGGATCTCGTGGTTGGCAATTTTGCAGAAGATGCAATCGCACATGGTTGGTTCCTTTCTCACAGACCAAGGCAATTATATTTGGTCGGGATGGTTAGAACGAGAGGTTGTCGTCCGTGTTGGCGGCTTCGCCGTCGGCGAGCACGTCGTTGCCGTCAACGTCCTTAAGAAGCACCGAGACCTTCTGCTCGGCATCGGACAGGCGGGTGCGCAGGCTCTTGAGGAGCTCGACGCCGCGGGTATAGCTCTCGAGCGATTCCTCGAGCTCCATATCGCCCGACTCCAAGCTGCGAATGATGAGCTCCAACTCCTGCGAAGCCTGCTTGTACGTAAGCTGCTCGACCGGGGTCTTCTCTGCCATAGCTGTTTCCTTTCCCAAAGGTTTATCACTGTAAAACGCGGTCTATTCGACCGTATTGACCGTTGCTGCCACGTTGCCGTCTGCCATGCGCACGCGAATGGCGTCGCCCGGCTTAAAGGTCTTGGCACTTGTAGCCACGCCGTCAACGCTGTACGCGATGGAATAGCCGCGGGCAAGCACCTTGAGCGGCGACAGGGCATCGAGCGAAGCCGCCGCACGGCCCAGGTCGGACGCTGGCTTGCTGAGCATCGTGCGCCCCTGATGCTCCAGGCGGGAGCTTGCGAGCGTGAGCGCATGGCGCTTGCCATCGAGTCCTGAGGTGCTTGCGATCAAGCGCTCGGGTAGACGCTCAAAGTTGGAGCGGAATGCCCCAACCGAACGCGTTATGGCGCCGGACAAACGATCGGCCGTCAGGGCAAGCTCAGACTCGCGACGCTCAACCATAAACGTTGGGTCGTTGAGGCACGGGCGGCACGCAGCCGCATCGAGCGCATCGCCCAAGCGAGCCGTATAGGTATCCCAGGCACGGCGACCGCGCTGATCGAGCATCTCCAGGTCGACCTGGGCCGACCCAATCATCGATGCCATCGCGGCACCCAGACGCTGATAGCGCGCCTCGAGCACATCGGCCAACTCCGTCATAGCCGGCGCCACCGATTCGGCCGCCGCCGTAGGCGTGGAGGCGCGACGGTCGCTCACCATGTCGCAAATCGAGGTATCGGGCTCATGGCCAATGCCGGTCACCACGGGCACGGGGCAAGCCGCCACCGCGCGGGCAAGCTCCTCGTCATTAAAGGTCATGAGGTCCTCAAAGGAGCCGCCGCCGCGCACCAGCAAGATGCAATCGGGCGCCGGCGTAATGGCAGCGGCGCGGCGCAGGCCTTCAATGAGCTCTGACGGCGCACCCTCGCCTTGAACTTTAGCCCCCACGCAAACAAGCTCGACAAGCGGGTTGCGACGGCGCAGCGTGCGCTTGACGTCATCGATTACGGCACCCGAAAGCGAGGTGACGACCGCCACGCGCGAGCAGAACACCGGTATGCGGCGCTTGCGCGCTTCGTCCATCAGACCCTCACGGCGTAGCTTTTCGGCCAGTTGCGCCACTTGTTGACGCAGCAGACCCTCCCCCGCCAGCGAAAACGAGCGAGCGACAAAGCTCATACGACCCGTGGGCTTATAGAGGTTGAAGCTGCCCTTAAAGCTCACCTGCATGCCGTCACGCAGATCGAAGGTACGCTTGAGATAGGCGCCCTTCCAGATGATGCAGTCGACGGCGGCCGAGTCGTCTTTAATCTGGAAGTAGCAGTGGCCGCTTCGGGCGTTGGGACCACGGAAACCCGTGACCTCGCCCAGGACACTCAGCTGCGGAATGGCATCGAGCGCACCGGCGGCGATTTCTACCGCCTGGCTCACGCTGAGCTCCTTGCGCTCCCGCTCGTCCGAACCGTCAAACTCGGCGGAAACGGTATTGCCGGTCAGATTCCAGCCTGCCACGCAGCCTCCTTTCGTCATCGTGCACAAGGGCTTCGGCCCTGCGCAAATTTAAGTCCAACACATAGTACAGCGCCGCGGGGACACGAATCCCCGCGGCGCCCAGCGACCCAATTTGTTATCGGTTGGAGTTTCTGTTGTAGCGAGCCATAAGATAGAGCAGCTGAATAATCGAGGTGAGCGCAGCGGCAACATAGGTAAGCGCGGCGGCCGTCAGTACCTTCTTGGCACCGTTGACCTGCTTGGAACTCATACCCGACTGCTCGATGTACGCCACGGCGCGTCGGCTGGCGTCAATCTCGACAGGCAGCGTAACGAGTTGGAACAGTACACTAAACGAGAAGAAGATCAACGCGAGGGATGTGAGCCCGGCAATGTTCATAAACAGGCCCAAGAGCAACACGATGGTCCAGGTGTTCTGGGTAAAGTTGACGACCGGCACGAGGGCGGTACGTACTTTCATCATGGCATAGCCGCTTTGACGCTGGGCGGCATGGCCCGCCTCGTGGCAGGCGACGGCAACACTTGCGACCGAACCGCCCGAACGGTTGGCATCCGACAGATACAGGTTGTTATCCTGCGGGTTGTAATGGTCGGTGAGCTCACCGGCGACACCCTTGATACCCACGGCATTGCAACCGTTGGCGTCAAGCATGCGGCGAGCAACCGTGGCGCCCGTATCGCCGTCCGAGCGAACCTTGGACCAGGTCTTGTACGTCGAATTGATATAGCTCTGCGCAGCAAGGCCAAGCACTGTACAAACAAGAACAACCAGCAGGTACAGCGGGTCGATGCCAAAGCCGTAACCATAGTAATAAGGCATGCGAATTCCTCCGAATCGAATTACACGTTGGAGGCATTCTACCCACTCAAGCGGCTAGGCTTCCTTACAGCAATTCGATTTTTCCGTCCTTCACCGTCAACCCCATATTGCCGGAAAGCAGATCGTCCAGGCGCGAGCCCACAAGCTCAAAGCGCCAGCCTTCGCGCAAGGGGCTCTGCTCGGGATGCTCAATATAGTCGGCCAGGTCATCGCGCGAGGCAATGACCGAAGTCGCCACGCCCGAGCGCTCGGCAACCAGGCGAATGAGCGCATACATCAGGTCCGTCACGCTCTCCAACTCCGGCGAAATCTGACGGTGCCCGCGCACCATGAGCGGCAGGCGATCGTGTGGGCAGCTCGCACCGCGCTTAATGGCCATGAGCGCGCCGTCCACGTCGCGCTCCCCCAGCTGGTCGGTACCGCGAATGCTGCGGAACTCCTCAACACGAACGGGATTACGTTTAACCAGGGCCAGCAGCGTATCGTCGGACATGACCCACTTGCGCGGGATGTTGCGGCGCTCGGCGCGGTCCTCGCGCCAAGCGGCAAGCTCGCGCGCGATACCCAGCTGATGGCGGCTACACGAGTTGATGCGCTTGACCTTGCGGAATGCCTCATGGCGGTCGGCGCGGTAGTGCGACTCGTCGGCCAGCGGACGCAACTCGTCGAGCACCCAGTCCACCCGGCCCAGCTCGCGCAGGCGACTCATCATCTCGGTATAGGCGACAATCAGGTACTTGACGTCATCGATCGCGTACTCGACCTGCTTATCAGTCAGCGGGCGGCGCGACCAGTCGGTCAGCGACTCGGTCTTGGGCAATGAGACGCCGCAAAACGTCTGCACGAGCGCGCCGTAGGAAATCTGCTGGCGCTCGCCCAAAAAGGCGGCGGCCACCTGCGTGTCAAAAATGGGGCGCGGCAGCACGCCCACGGTGTGGAGCATGACCTCCATATCCTGCGAGCAGGCGTGGAAGACCTTGGTTACGCTCTCGTCGGCCATAAGCTCGGCCAGCGGCGACAGGTCGTCGATCACCAGAGGATCGACCGCGACACTCTCGGCAGGGGTGGCAATCTGAACCAGGCACAGACGCGGATGGAACGTGCGCTCGCGCAAAAACTCGGTATCGACGGCAATCGCGTCGAACTCGCGAGCGCGCTGGCAAAAGTCGAGCAGAGCCTGATGTGTGGAAATGTACATATCAACCCATCGAATAAGGTTAGGCCCGAAAAACACGGGTAGGATATCGGCATTGCCTTACAACTATACTCGGTTAGTCACAGAACGGGAACGTAAGTATGCGCTGCCTTATCATCCACAACCCGGCATCGGGCCCCAGCTCAGATGAAATCTACGCGTTCACGCACGCCCTCGCGCAGGGCGGCGACGAGGTCGTGATGCGCTTTATCGGCGATGGCATGGAACCCGAGGACGCCGTGGCAGACGTGCGCGAGTTTGATCGCGTGGTCGTTTCGGGCGGCGACGGCACCGTCTCCAACGTGCTCGACCAAATGCGCGGGTGCGGTGTCCCCACGCTCGTCTTCCCCTCCGGCACGGCCTGCCTGTTCTTTAACAACATCGGTAATGCCCCCGAGGCAGCGGCGCTTGCCAAGGCTTGCCGCGCCGGTCGCACGGTCAAAGTGGACATGGGCGAGCTCTTTTGGCTCGACGAGAACGGCAACGAGAAGCGCCACGGCTTTATCATCATCGCCGGCTCGGGCTTCGACGCCGAGATCATGATGAAGGCCGCCCCCACCAAAAACGACATCGGCGAGATCGCCTATTTCCTGTCGGCGCTCGCCACACCCAACCCCACGGTGGCGCACTTTACGATTGAGCATGACGGCATTGTCGAGGAGCTCGATGGCATCTGCTGCATGGCCGGCAACACCTCGGTCATTCAAAACGACATCAACCTGTTCCCCGATTGCCGCATGAACGATGGCATGGTCGACATTGCGGTCATCGAACCCGTGCGCACCGTGCAGCTGCTGCCTACTGTGATCACCGCTGCGCTTGACCCCGCCGGTAAGGTACTCGGGCGCCCGCAGTTCAAGATCATCCAGACCAAGGAAGCCAAGATCACCTGCACCCCGTCGCTGGACATGCAGTTCGATGGCGAGATCATCTCCAGCAACTCGGGCGTCTTTGGTGCCCGCGCACTTCCGCAATGCCTCGACCTCATCGTCGACGAATTCTCCCCACTCGGAAAATAGGAGGATCCCATGAACGACAATCCCCTGCTTGGCTTTATCGTCATTGTTCTGGCCATGCTCGTCGGCTATGCGATCAACGTGATCCACCGCCGGAAGAAGTAATTCCACATTGGTATGATATTCATCCAATTATCGTCTCCCCTGCTGTTTATGCATTTGCTAAACAGCAGGGGATTTTCATTTCGAGCATTCCCAGCTACTTTATTCGGCTACAGTAATTACAGGGCGTCTTTATTAAAGTAAAGCTACAAACTGAGTATAATTAACCGCTCATCGCATATTTCATTACGCTTATCGAGTAAGTTTCTTTCATAGATGAATATTGTTTCCAGTTCGTTACGCTAATGGGGTGTCTTTATTGGCTGAAGCCCTCTGGCAACGGAGGGCTTTCGCACGCTGGGAGGGAAAATGAGGAAAACTCACCCCGTCAACGCGCTCAAGAAGCTAGGCATAGGCCTCGCCTTTGGAGCTGCGACCATCATGTCCATGCCGACATCTGCGCTCGCCTGCACGCAGATGTACATGGGCAAAAACCTTACGGCCGACGGCAACACGTACTACGGCCGCGCCGAGGACTTTGGAGCGCGTTACCTCAAGCACTATGGCATCGAGCCCGCTCATGAACCCGGCTTTACGTACAGCTCGATTGAATCTGCTTTCGAATACACTTCGAATAAGCCTACCTATCGCTACAGCTATGTACGCGACCACCCCTCCAACTGGTTGGGTCGCACCGACGCCTACTCCGAAGCCGGAATCAACGAGAAGGGCGTGTCCTGCTCTGCCACGCTGAGCACCTCCTATAACGAGGATGCCGAAGCAGCAGACCCCATCGATGAGGGAGTGGGTCTGGGCGAATATAGCTATGCCAGCATCATCTTGGGCGAGAGCGCAACCGCTCGCGAGGGCGTCGAACTCATCGGCAGCTTGGTCGACGAAAAGGGCGTCTGCACCAACGACCAGATCATCATCGCCGACAACAACGAGACCTGGCTGTTCGCCACGCTTTCCGCCCATCAGTGGATCGCCATGAAACTGACCGACGACGTCGCCTCACTCAACCCCAACATCGGCAGCCTCAACTACGATGTCGACCTCGATGACACCGAAAACTGCCTCCACTCTGAGGGCATCCAGTCCATGCCCGAGGAAAAGGGTTTCGCTAAGTACACAGACGGCAAGTTCGACGTTGCCAAAACGTATGGCGAAAGCCTCGCCGATTCTGGCGTTCACCAGTGGTCCCGCTATGTGCAAGGCCGCAATTATTTTGCTAGTCCACTGACCGAAGGCACGGATTACGACATTATCACCGTTAAGAAGGATGAAAAGCCCGCCCAAAAGGGAGCTATGGTCAGCGAAATCCAGCCCCTGTTCTTCAAGCCTAGCAAGTCTGGCTGGAGCACCTTTGAGCTGATTCGCGCCTTCGGCAACCGCGGCGAAAACGTCCCAGGCCTTAACGCCAACACTGACGGCGTCTACGCCATCGGCAGCGAGCGCAACACCGAAATCAACCTTTTCCAGATTCGTCGCGGGTATGATCCAGAAGTCGCTACCATCCAGTGGGAGATGCTCTCCCGCGCCGCGTACTCTGTTGCCATCCCGCTGTACTCCGCTTTGATAACTGAGGTTAGCCCGTACTTCAGCGATCAGACCGTCTCCTTCGATCACTGCAGCGTGAAAGACGTCGTGTACAACGAGGAACCCGAGAACTCCATCAACTACGTTCTCATGGACATCAGCTCGCTCTGCTTTGAGAACCCCGACACCCTTGGCACCAACGTCCGCGCCTACCTCGACGCCCTGCAGAATGAGCTCATCGAGCAGAACAAGGAAGTCGACACCGCCATGCTGGCCGAAACGACCACCGAGGGCCGCACCGCTCTGGCCAACAAGGCCGGCAAGGCTGCCACCGAGAACACCTACGTCAAGTGCAAAGCCCTGCTCCAGGAGATGCGCGCCTATCAGAAGGCCGGAAACTTTGACGAGCCCTTCACTCCGAGCGATCTGAACACTGAGACCAACGGCCTCAAGGTGTCCATCACCTATGCCAAGGACGCTCTTGCCACCGACCCGGTGACCCCTGATCAGCCTGGAACTCCCGAGCAGCCTGGCACTCCTGAGCAGCCCGGCACCCCCGAGAAGCCCGCTAAGCCCGAGCAGCCCACCACCTGTCTCTTATACACATCTCCGAG
>UQIG01000026.1 GCA_900541135.1 uncultured Collinsella sp. | reverse complement strand
CGTAGCGGGTGGTTTAAAGCTGGCCGCTGCGCGGCCAGCGGACTAAAGTCTTGAATTAAAAATGGTGCCCACGCGCATATACGCATGGGCACCATATCTTGTTTTATCTGAACGCAGCTGCTACTTAGCAGCCTCCTCAAGATCGGAGACATCAAACTCAAAGTCGTTACCCGGCAGGATGGCGTTGAGCACGATGCCCACCAGCGAGCCCACGGCAAGGCCGGAAAGCGAAATCGTCACGCCGCCCAGCTCCAGCACGATGGCACCGGCGGTGCTGTACGCAATGCCGAGCGAAAGCACGAGCACCAGGGCTGCCACCAGCACGTTACGGTTGTTCTGGAAATCGACCTGGTTCTCGATGAGGTTGCGAACGCCCACGGCGCTGATCATGCCATAGAGCACGAGCGACACACCGCCGATTACACACGCCGGCATGGCGGCGATCACGGCAGCGAACTTGGGGCAGAACGAAAGCACGATGGCGCAGCACGCGGCAATGCGAATCACGCGCGGGTCGAACACGCGCGTCAGAGCGAGCACGCCGGTGTTCTCGCCATACGTGGTGTTGGCCGGAGCGCCAAAGAGCGAAGCCAGGATCGTGGCGAGACCATCGCCGAGCAGCGTGCGATGCAGGCCGGGATCGGCAATGTAGTTACGCTCGCAGGTGGAGCCAATAGCGGAGATATCACCGATATGCTCGATCATGGTTGCAAAGGCCAACGGCATGATGGTGATGATGGCCGTCGTGGCAAGACCGCTATCGAACTGCGGCCCAAAGAGTGCAAACACGGTGTTGTCCCACACGATGGGCAGACCGACCCACGAAGCGGCGGCAACGCCCGAGAAATCAACCTCGCCGAGCGCAGCCGCAACGGCATAGCTCACCACAACGCCCAGCAAGATCGGCACGATCTTAACCATGCCACGGCCCCAGATGTTGCAGATGACGATCACTGCCACGGCGACAACGGCAACAAGCCAGTTGGTCTGGCAGTTGGCAATAGCGGAGCTTGCCAGGATCAGACCGATCGAAATGACGATGGGGCCAGTCACCACCGGCGGGAAGAAGCGCATGACGCGCTTGGCGCCAAACGCGCGGAAGAGTGCCGCAAGCACCGGATAGAGCAGGCCGGCACAAGCTACGCCCAGGCAGGCGTAGGGCAAAAGCTCGGCCTCGCCGTTGGGTGCGATTGCGGCATAACCGGCAATAAAGGCAAACGATGAGCCCAAAAATGCCGGCACCTTACCGCGCGACAGGGAGTGGAACAGCAGCGTGCCCAAGCCGGCAAACAAAAGCGTTGCCGATACCGAGAGGCCGGTGAGCACGGGCACCAGTACCGTGGCGCCAAACATGGCAAACAGGTGCTGCAGGCCGAGCAGGAACATGCGCGGGCGGCCGAGCGACGATGCATCGTAGATGGCATCGGTGACGGCGGGCGTCGAGGATTGGGACATGGATGTCCTTTCGAATGGAAGGGCGATCGGGCATATCGGATAACCTGCCCGAACGATACGATCCGAAACATTGTACGCGATACGCCATGTCTCGCACGCGCCGTCACCTGCGAACGTTACCGCTATTTCCAAACGCGCTCGGCAATGCGCTTGACCAGCGCGATCTTTGCCCATTGCTCGTCCTCGGTCAGCTTGTTGCCAATCTCGCAGCTGGCAAAGCCGCACTGAGGCGACAGGTACAGGTTCTCGAGCGGCACGTACTTTGCGGCTTCGCGGATGCGCTCGACGATAACATCCTCGTCCTCAAGCTCAGCGACCTTGGTGGTTACCAAGCCCAGCACGACCTTCTTACCCGGGGCAACGTACTTGAGCGGCTCAAAACCACCGGCGCGCGGCGTATCGAACTCCAGATAGAACGCATCGACATCCTCATGCGCAAACAGATACGGCGCGATGGGGTCATAGCCGCCCTCGAAGGCATAGGTGGAGTGGTAGTTGCCGCGGCATACATGCGTGTTAATGACCAGATCGTCGGGCTTGCCCACGATGGCGGCATTGTTGAGCGTCACGCCCAGCTCGCTTACCTTTTGCAGGTCAACCGGGCTCATGCCGGTCTTGGACACAAAATCGGTATCGCAGTAGATGCCCCAGGTGCAGTCATCAAACTGGATGTTGCGGCAGCCTGCTGCGTACAGGTCGGCGATCACGGTGCGGTATGCTGCGGCGATGGCATCGGCGAGTTCTTCGTCGGTCTTATAGACAGCACGCAAGCTCTCCTGCTGGCCATCGCAGCGATCGAGCGTGACCTCAGAGAACGTCTGGATCGGCGCCGGGATGGTCTGGCGTGCAACGTGGCCCTCGTCCTCAAGTGCCTTGACAAACTTAAAGTGCTCGACGAAGGGGTGGTTCTCGCCGCTGATGGGGCCGGTCACCACGGCGGTATCGGCCGTGGTCTCCTCGTCGTGGAACATATAGCCCGTACGCGAGGTACGGCGTTCAATGCCGTTGAGCCCCCACATAAAGTCGAGGTGCCAGTAACTGCGGCGGAACTCGCCATCGGTAATCACCTGCAGGCCAGCGGCCTTTTGCTTGTCCACCAAGTCGCGAATAGCCTCATCCTCGACGGCCTTAAGGCCGTCGTCATCGAGCGTACCCGCGGCGTAGGCGGCACGGGCGTCCTTTACGGCCTGCGGACGAAGAAAGCTGCCGACGATATCGGCGCGAAACGGCGCGTTCAGCGTGGTTAAAACACTCATAGATGTCTCCCTTGCAATTGATTGCTTTATCGAGAGAGAGTATGAGCGCTCTTACCGGCATCGCAAAATATGCGTTTGTATTGGTTTGATATAGGAAACTTCTATATGCACGCCAACGGACCGCCGAGCCAAACTATCCCATATCCACCAGTGCAAATAGCCATTTTCGTGCCCATATGGCACTAGCAGCTCTGCCCTATCGCGCATACGCTTAGTGGTGACCGCCAAGGCCACGCGAGAGATTGGAGCGACCATGACCACGTTTACGACCCCCACGCGCCACACCGATCGTGCTGCAGGGCTTCATTACGCCGAGACCCCCGTGCGCCAGCGCGCCGTTCTCACCTGTGGCAGCTGGCGCCGCGTGACCCGCCGCATCGTCTGCGGCCTGACCTGCGCACTTACCGTGAGCTCGCTGCTCATGCCGAGCATCTCGTTTGCGGCAGAGTGGGTCGAGGTCGACGGCAACACCTATACCGCCGGCGCCACAGCTGGCGACGGCAGCACGTGGGCCTGGGACGGCGCCGACAACATGACACTCAATGGTTATAACGGCGGAGGCATCGCTGCCTACGGCAAGCTCAACGTGAGCTACGAGGGCAACAATACGGTTGCCAATGACGAAGGCGACGGCATTTCCGTTGTGGACGGTGCCAATGAGGGCGCCGAGCTCAACATCTCCGGAACGGGCACCCTGACGGCAACAGCAGAAGGCAACGCCTTGTATTCCGAGGGCGATATGACGATCAGCGGAACAGGAACTGTCACCGCCAAGGGCGCGGGCGCCGAGGGCATCCTTGCCGACGGCGACATAACCATAACCGGTGGCGGCACCGTCGACGCACGCTCCGAGCAGGACTGCGGCATCGTCGCCGAAGAAACCCTCACGGTATCCAACAGCACGCTAACCGCCCAGGGATTCGGCAGCGGCATATATGCCTTCGATGGCCTGACCATTGATGCGGCGACCGTACGAGCGTATGCATACCCAGCGCGCGAAGACAGCCCCACCGCCATCTTCACCGACGAAGGCGACATCACCATTAAAAACGGCTCATTCGTTCACGCCTATGCCGAGGGTGAAAACGCCTCAGGAATCTACTCGTACAATTACGACACCGGCAGCCCCGGCGGGCGCATCTTTATCAGCGACTCGACCGTCGAGGCCATTGCCCACTACATCAACCACGATGGAGGCAACCAGCCCCTACCGCCCATCGGCAATGGCGATATTGTCGTAGTTGACCCAGACGTGAACGCTCGTACGTATGGCATCTTCGCTCTCACCGAGGATGGCCTAACGCCCGCGACCATCTCCATCACACGCAGCCGCGTAACAGCAGAGGGCGACACCGCCGCCATCTTAGCCGTGGTGAATAGTGCAGACGGCAGCATTGCCGGAACGATCAATATCGTCGATAGCATTATCGAAACACCCAATGGTGGACGCATTTGCGACGTGCGCTTCGTTGACACCGAACCCGCCGATGCCCCCTACCAGCGTGGACAGACCATCGGCACCGCCAGCGACGTGATTACAGACCTGTACAGCGACGCCATCGCCAAGCGCGCCGTCATCGTTCCGGTGGATACGCCCCCGGCAAAGCCCGAGTCGAAGCCTAAGGTAACGACCGCCGCCGCGACCATCAAGCATGTCGACACCAAGGGCACGCTCGCGGCCACGGGTGACGCTTCCGCTATGGGCGCCGTCGCCGCTGCCATTACGGGCATGGCAGCCGTCGTCGCTGGCATCTTTACCAGTCGCAAGCGCTCGTAACTCCAAGCCTCGCGACGCTCGATCAATTCGGGCGCGCACCGTCCCATGGTAAGCGGCCGCCGGACCTCCCACCGGCGGCCGCGCCTCGTTTGAACGACCCCGATTCAATTATTCGTCCAAAACAGGCGCACCCGCCCAGTCGCCTACAGCAATACAAACTGTTTCAGCGCGGCGCGACTCGTTATGCCCAGCTTGGCGTAGGTGTTCGACAGACGATTCTTAACCGTGCCACGCGAGATACCCATGTGAGCGGCAATCTCATCGTTGGTCCAGCCGCGACAGGCCAGCATAGCGATGGCGAACTCCGTCGTAGTCAGGCTCTCGGCAACGGTGGCGCCCGCCCCCGGATTGTGCACACGACGCCAACCGCGGCTAAACCGCTCGGTAACTTTGATGATCTCCGCGAACTCCTGCGGATGGCTCTTCTTCAGACATGACTCCAACACGCCTTGCAAAAGCCCGTGATGCTCGCCGACGATTTCAATCAGGCCATCGGGCTGCGCAATCTGCCGGGCACGCATAAAATGAGCGTTCGCGCGGTCAGCTTCGCGCTGGTTAATCCACCCAACGGCGGCAATCAGGTGCAAGAAGACCTCAGGGACGGGATAGCTCTCCTGCTTCATCGACAAGGCGTTCTCCGCCATACCCACGCAGCGTCCGTAATCGCCGTCGAGGTAGGCACGGTGCGCCAGCGCATAGGTTGCAAACAGGCGCAGCCCCTCGGGCAGCAGCGATGCATATAAATCGAATTCGCCGCGCGACACCGGCGAGGGAAAATGCAGCAGCACACAGGCGCTCGCCGCAAGCAGCATATATGAAGCCTGGACGCGTGGATCCTTTGTCGTCCTTTGACCCTTCCCTGTTTCCTTGAGATACGCAAGGCAGCGGCGCGCCGCCAATGCGCGATTCAGCGATAGATTTGCATAGGCGCACAACAGGCATGCCGAAAGACGGAGCGAAAGGTCATCCGATAGTAAGTACGGCTCTGCTAGGCGCTGTGTCTCATCGGGGCAACCGCGATAGTAGTGCGCCTCGGCACGCGCGATAACGCCATAGTCATCTTTGAGCATCACGTCGAGGGTTTTGTCGAGCGTTCCGGGCTCAAACGCCGCGCACATAAGCGGCATGGGGAAACGCCAGCTGTCGGTATATATCCGATCCACGGCGACCTCCCCTCGCATAGCGGCTCACTTTGATGGTAATGCGAGGGGGCAACGGTTAATGGGACATGTGGCTCGAAATACAGCCTCATCCTGGGACGTTCGCGGTAAATCGAACGGCGCCAAGTTTAAATACGGCGCCGCTCAAAAGGCTAAATATGCTGGCGGATCGCGTCGATATAGGCTTGGCCATAGCGCGTGAGCGTCGTGTTCTTGCGCGTGATGATGCCGATCTCCATGTACTCGTCTACATCGAGCGGAATGGAGATAATGCCGGGGCCGTTAAGTTCATGGCTGATCACGCCTGAGCATACCGTGTAGCCGTTGAGGCCCATGACCAGGTTGAACAGCGTCGCACGGTCGCGCACGCGGATATTCTTGCGGCGCTCAAACGTCGAGGTCAGCTCCTCGGAATAATAAAACGAGTTGTAGCTGCCCTGCTCGTAGGATAAAAACGGATAGTCCTCGAGATCTTCGAGCGTCACGCTGGCGTGGTCCGCCAGTGGATGGTCGGCGCATACAAAGACATGCGGCGTGGCGCAGAAAAGCCCCTCGAATACGAGCTCGTTGGCGGCGAGCATGCGCTCGATAACCTCGCGGTTATGCTCGGATAAGTACAGGATGCCCAGTTCGCTTTTCATATGCGCGACGTCCTCGATAATCTCGTGAGTCTGTTCCTCGCGCAGGGTAAAGTCGTAGCGCGCGGCATCGAACTCGCGGATCACATCGACAAACGCATTAACGGCAAAGGAATAATGCTGGCAGCTCACACTAAAGTGCGGCACCTGCTCGGACGCGCCCTTGTACTTGCCCTCGAGCAGATCGGCCTGGTCGAGCACCTGCCGCGCGTAACCCAAGAAGGTCTCACCCTCCTCGGACACAATGACGCCCTTGTTGGTGCGCTCAAAGATGTGCACACCCATCTCGTTTTCGAGATCGCGAATCGATGCGGTAATCGAAGGCTGCGACACAAAGAGCCGGCGCGAGGCCTCGGTGATGCTGCCGCATTCGGCAACTTTGACGACATATCTGAGCTGCTGAAGCTTCATAGCGCCCTCCCTAGACGTTCGTGACGCCAAGACCCGCCGCGTCCATCTGACGCATAAACGGCGGCATCTCCCCCGTCGCGGCACAGGCGGCAATCTGATGCAGAGCCCCGGCAACCGCATCGTCTGCCGCAGCGCCGATATGCCAGCGCGCGGCAGCCGTGACGGCCTCATTGGCATTGGCGACTGCAACGGAGTTGGGAACGGCATCGATCATGGGCAGATCGTTATCGGAATCACCGAATACGGCCACCTCGTCGAGCGTCAGGTCCAAAGCGCGCGCCAGCTCCAGCGCGGCGCAACCCTTGTCCCAACCTGCTGGAAGGATGTCGAACAGGCGCACACGATTGTTGGGAAACACGAGTGAGAGCTCCGGTACCTCAGCGGCAACGCGCTCACGTAGCTCCGCGAGCTCCTCACGCGAGCGGGCGCTCCAGATATTTGCCTTGAACACCGGCGCGTCGTCGACAACAGGACGGCACGGAGCCTCTTCGCCTTTGAGCCATGCGTTGCCGCCCGACTCCATGGCGCGATGCACGCGCTCGGGGTCGCTCGTCACGCAATAGGCATCGTTATCCCAAAAGTCGTCACCCAGGCTGTAGACCTTTAGATAGGTATCGTCGGTCTCTTGCTCGAGGTAATCGGCCAGACGCATCAGGGCATCGTTGTCGGTCGCGCGCGAAGCGACCGCCTGACCGTCGACAAACATGACCTGGCCGTTGCAGAACGCACCGGTCGAAAAGCACTCGGAACGATTTTTGAACATCCAGCCCATCGCGGACGGCTGGCGACCCGAAACCGGGCCAAAGTGCAGACCCGCCGCCTGCATGGCATGAATGCCCTCGATGGCGTAGTCGCTGGCGCCGTCATGCCCGGCTGGAATCAGCGTATCGTCCATATCGGTCAGCACAAGTTTGATCATAGAGTCCCCCAGTCATTTTCACCGTAACCATTGTAACGACCTGCCAATAAGGGACAGGTTTATTTTGGCAGGTTTTATCTGGGAAAATGCAGCACCCCTGTTGCCACCTGCCAAAATAAATCTGTCCCTTATTGGCAGGTGCGTTAGTATAGGGAGCAACAGATTCGATGCGGGAGTGCCGGCGGTGCAAACCACAAGGCTGAGAGGGCATAGGGCCCAATCCTTTGAACCTGTCAGTTAATGCTGGCGTAGGGAGCATGCCGCCTTTACAGGGGCGCTGTCTATGCACAGCGCCCCTTTTCTATGCCAAGGAGGCATGTGCAGTGATTGATTCGAAACAGCTTAAGCAAAATGTGGTCAAGGCCGTAGAGGAGATTCGAGCCACCAATCCGATGGCGGGCTCCATCACCAACACGGTGACGATCGACTTTGTCGCCAACGCACAGCTCGCCGTGGGCGGCTCGGCCGCCATGGTCTATCTGCCAGACGAGGGCGAGGCACTCGTTGCCGGCGGCGGCGCCATCTATCTCAATATGGGCACGCTCTTCCCCATCTACGAGCAGACGATCCCCCGCGCGGCCAAGGCGGCACACGACGCCGGCAAGCCCTGGGTGCTCGATCCGGTGGGTCTGGGCATCGGTAGCCTGCGCACCCAGCTGGTAAACGAGCTCAAGCAGTACAAGCCCGCCATCGTGCGCGGCAACGCCTCCGAGATTATCGCGCTCGCCGGCCTGTGGGGTCTTGAGGGCGAGGCGGCCGATCTGAGCCGCGTACGCGGTGTCGATACCACCGACACGGTCGACGCCGCCCGCGATGCCGCCGTAGCGCTCGCCCGCTACACCGGCGGCGCCGTAGTGGTCTCGGGCGAAGTCGACCTGATCACCGACGGCACGACCGTGGCCAAGTCCCACGGCGGCAGCCCGCTCATGTCCAAGATCACCGGCTGCGGTTGCTCGCAGGGCGGCGTGCTGGCCGTGTACGCCTGCGCTGCCGACCCGTTTACGGCAGCCATCTGCGGCACTGCCGTCTACAACGTCGCCGGTACGCGTGCCGCCGCTGTCGCCGATGCCCCGGCAAGCTTTAAGGTCGCCTTTATCGACGAGCTCTACCGCGCAACCGCCCAAGACATCGCCGATAACCGACTCGAGCTCGAGGAGGCATAAGCCATGTCCGAACCCGCAACCAACGCCGGCATGAACACGCTCGTCGCCGTGGCCATCGCCCCGTGCGGCACCGGCGATGAGCTGTCCGCCGAGGTCGCCGAGGTCGTGCGCGTCATTCGCGAGAGCGGCCTTCCCAACCGCACCACCTCGATGTTCACCGAGATCGAGGGCGAGTGGGACGAGGTCATGCAGGTCGTGCGCGACGCAACCTTTGTGTTGGCGAGCAAGGGCATCCGCACCGAAGTCGTGCTCAAAGCCGATATTCGACCCGGATTTACCGACACCATGACCGGCAAACTCGAGCGCATGGAAGCACAGATCAAGAAACAGGAGGAAGCACGATGAGCATCCGCGACAACCTTGATATCTCGGCCTATCTGGTACTCGGCCCCGAAAACACGCTCGGGCGCCCCGTGGGCGATGTGGTGGCCCAGGCACTCGACGCCGGCTTTACCTGCATCCAGGTGCGCTCCAAGGTGGCAAGCGCCCGCGAAATCATTGCACTGACGGGCGACGCCGCGCAGGCAATCGCAAAGGCTGGCAAGACCGGCCAGGTCGCCCTGCTGATTGACGACCGCCTGGACTGCGTACTCGCCGCGCGCGAGCAGGGCATTGCTGTCGACGGCGTGCACGTGGGTCAGAGCGACATTCCCGTCGAGGTCTGTCGCAAGCTGCTGGGGCCCGACGCCATCGTGGGCCTTTCGGCCCGTTGCGAGGAGATGCTCGAGTACGTCAAGACCGCCGACATGAGCCTGGTCGACTACCTGGGCATCGGCCCGCTCCATGAGACCGAGACCAAGCGCGACTGCGGACGCGCGGCCGACGGCTCCATCATCACCAAGAGCTTTGAGGACCTGGCCGCACTCCACGCGGCAAGCCCCGTGCCCATCGTGGTGGGCGGCGGCGTCAAGACGGCCGACCTGCCGCAGCTCAAGGCCACCGGCGTCGATGGCTTCTTTGTGGTGAGCGCCGTTTGCAGCGCCGACGACCCCCACGCCGCGGCCAAGGAGCTTGTCGACACCTGGCAGCAGGCATAGACATAGGCCGAGCAGCTGCTCCGCGGCCTCATATCTTCAGCAATGGAAAGCGCATCCCAGTTTGGACGTCCATTCCGGGATGCGCTTTCCGCCGAGCACACGGCAAGTTGCTCTACCCCGCTAGGTAGGCCTCCAGCGCAGGCAAAGTCGCTTCCGCATCGTGGCGGCCGATCTGGTAGATGCGCTCGAGCTCATCCGGTTCGCGGCACAGCGACGGCACCTTCACCGATTCGCTCGGCCGCACTACAAAGATTTCGCCGGCAGCCTCGCGGCGTGCCAGGTCATCGAGCGTGGCATTGTAGACCTCATGCCGATGCTCAAGCGCTGCGACAAACTCCGGGTAGTGACGGAACACGCGCCGCAGCATGGGCATCACGTTGTTGGGCTGCTTCACAAAGCCCGCCGGCTGCGTGAGCACCACGATATTGCGGTCATACCCCTGCGCAAACAGCCAAGCGCTGGGAATGGAATCGGCCACGCCACCATCCAGATATTTATGCCCCTCAATGACAACGGGGCGCGTCGCCACGGGAATCGCCGACGACGCCCGGATCCACTCGATATCCCTCTCGTCGCCATAGGGCAGGTCGTGGTAGACGGCCTTGCCTGTCTCGATATCGGTACACACGCACGTAAACCGCATGGGGCAGGCGCGATATGTCTCCAGGTCGATGGGATCGCGCTCGATGGGTACCTCGTGATAGGCAAAATCGGCATTGAACATGTCACCGGTTCGCAACCAGCTCGTCACGCTCGCATAGCGCCTATCGGCACAATAGGCCTTGTTGTAGCGAATGGCGCGGCCGATCTGGCGCGATTTAAAGTTGTAGCCAAACGCCGCGCCCGCCGAGACGCCCACCATATGGTCGCAGGTCAAACCGTGCTCCATCCAAACGTCGAGCACGCCCGCCGTATACATACCGCGGTAGCCGCCTCCCTCGAGCGCGAGCCCCACCGTGCGCGTCGTATTCGGCTGTGCCATGCGACCATCTCCGTTCCTGCGTTTTAAAACGGGACAAGTATACCCGTCAACATATATCGTCTCAGTCGCATTTTTATCGAACATCGCATCGCCGCGCTACCGCTTGTCGAATAATAGCCGCCCACAGCATGTGCGCCCATATATAATTGTGCGCTGTTGTTTATACTACGCAGCAGTTATCAACAACGAACATTAGCCGGCAAAGTAACTCAACAACGCAGCAAGGCGGGGCCTGGATACACGCAAAACGCCGAGCAACGACGCGTGTACACAACGAGCTCGCCCGACGCAATCCGCCCCGACCTCAGAAAGCCGCTTAGAACATGGATACTGTCAGCAATTACACCGAAACGCTCGAAAGGACCGTCCGTGACCTTCTCGAGCGTCAGGATGATCTGATTAGGACCGCCTTTACCGACCAGCTTACCGGACTTGGCAACCGCGGCGGCTTTGCCCGCTCCCTCGAGGAGCTCTGGGGGCAGGACACCCCCGTTACCATGGCGTTCATCGATATCGACAATCTCAAGCACTGCAACGACGTCTTTGGGCATGACGAGGGCAACCGCTATATCTTACAGGTAAGCCTCTATCTCAAACTGTATATGAAAGTGGACGAGGCGGCGTTTCGCATAGGCGGCGACGAGTTTGCCATCCTATCTACGATTGCGACCGAGGACGACCTCGCCGAACGTCTGAGACACTGCCGAATGATCCTGCTCAAAAACAACGATTCCGAGATGCCTCATTCGTTTAGCTACGGAGTGGCACACGCCGACCCCGCCCTGGGCGAAGCCTCCAATCGCATGACACTCGATGCCGACCATCGCATGTACGACTACAAGCTGCGCCATGCCATGCACCTTGATCGACGCAATATCGTGCAAGTCCACGCCGACGACTTCGAAATAAGCGACCGCGTTTTCGATGCCTTTTCGATGCTCAACGAAGGCCGTTATTGCTCTATCGAGAACTTGGACAAGCATCGCACCCTTTGGTCACAAGGCGCCTTGCGCGATCTCGGTCTTCCTTCCGAGCATATCGACAACTGCCACGATTACTGGAAAACGCGTGTCCATCCCGATGACCTTGAGGCCTATACCAGCGATATCGACCAAATCTACAACGGCTCCAAACACCGCCGCGTCATGCAGTACCGTATGCGCAATGCCGCGGGCGACTACGTCCTTTGCCGCGCTCGCGGGTTTCGTATCGACGGCGACGGAAATACCCCCTCGCTCTATGTCGGCGAGCTCGTCAACCACTCGCTTGCCGAAACCGTCGACGCCGCTACGGGCCTCGGAACGCAGCGTATGCTGATCAACGCTATCGATGCCTGCCGTCGCGACCGTTGCGAGACGGGGCTTATAGCGGTCCGCGTTCGCGGCACGGCAAAGCTCAACGAGCTCTATGGGGCCGAGGCTGTCGACAACATGCTCGCCGAATACGCAGGCCGCATGTTGTCGATCACCCGCGGCAGGAGTCGCGTCTTCCGCTCACGAAACGCCCAGTTCGTCGTGCTTAGCAACGAGTTGGGCCACGAGGCATTCGAGCAACTGACCCATCATCTTAAAGAAGCCGTTTTCGCTCCTGTTCAAATCGCGGGCGATACCATTACCCCCGTCTGCCTCGTCGTTCCGGCCTTTTACGAGCGCTTAATCAATCAAGCGACCGCCGTTTTAGGCGAGCTCGACCGTCGTCTTCGTGCGGCCGGCGGGCTTGTTCCCAACGACAGCCTCCCCATACCTGAGATTGAGCGCAAAAGCGCCGTCGCCGAACGCATCGATACGCTCACGGGCCTCTATCGACCCAGCGAGTTTATGCGGCGTGCCAACGCATTTCTGAGGACAGGGCACGACGGCGCTTGGTGTATCGCCACCGTCGACATGGGACACATGCGGCTGTTCAACGAATGGCACGGACAGGCCGAGGGCGACCGCATGCTCGCCGATGTGGGCACGGTCCTCAAGGACATCGAGAATGCCGACATGGGCGTCGCAGGGTACTGGGGCCAAGATGACTTTTGCGTACTCATCCCCTTTGAGCACGACACCGTCCATAAAATCTATAACCGCGTTCGCGAGGCCGTGGCCAAGCATGATAACGGCGTAGGTTTCTGGCCGTCCATGGGTGTCTACCCCATCGACTCCAACGAGGAAATCACCATCGATGCACAGGCCAAGGCCATGTTTACCAATCGGCGCGCGAAAAACGACTTTAAGGATCGCATTGCCGTCTTTCGCCCCGAGGAATACAAGCGCGAGGTTGCGTTTCACCGCACCCTCACCGAGTTCCAGTATGCGCTCTCAAACGACCGCATCACCTACTACCTGCAGCCACTGGTTGATATGGAAACCGGCGAGATCATTGGCGCCGAGGCGCTCACACGCTGGATCGACAAAGATGGATCGTTAATTCCGCCCGCGTCCTTTATCCCGGCGCTCGAGGAAAGCGGCTTTGTGGTGACGCTCGACAAGTACATTTGGCAGGGTGTCGCCTCGTGGCTGCGCAAGCGCATCGACCAGGGGCTTCGCGTAATTCCGATTTCCCTTAACGTGTCGCGTGTCGACATCCTCGCCTGCGATGTCGCCAAACACATGAGCGCACTGGCTGCTCAGTACAACCTGCCGCCCGAGCTCATGCGCATCGAAATCACCGAAACCGCCTATACCGGAGAATCCGAGGCGGTGGACAAGCTGACGGCAGACCTGCATAATCAGGGCTTTTCGACCTATATGGACGACTTTGGCACCGGCCAGTCCACGCTCGCAATGCTCAAGAACGTCAACGTCGATGTTATCAAGCTCGACCGCACCTTTTTGCCTGATGGGAAAACCGACAACCGGAGCTCCCAGATCGTGTCGTCTATGCTCGAGATGGCGCAATCGTTGCACCTGCCCGTTGTGGTCGAAGGCATCGAGACAAATGAGCAGGCACAGCTGCTGCGCCAGATGGGCGCCCGCTACGCTCAGGGCTTCCTCTACCACTGCCCCATGCCGGCGAAGGATTTTGAGGCATTGTTCGATGGTGGCAATAACAACTGATACGCTCGCGCGCAAAACACCACCGTCTAGGGGAGCATTTGTCCCCATTGGCTAACTCATATCCCCAATTCAAACCGAATTGGGGATATGATACGGAGCATCCTGTCACCCAAGGAGGTTATCCATCATGAACGAGTCGTATCGCATGGGCGAGCAGTCAATCATTGCCCATCTTCAGCGGCTTGCGAACGGGGCCTCAACCGCCGAGCTCGACGTTGACGCGCTGCCCACGGAGTTGCGCGCCGTCGGCGAGCAACTGCAGAAAACGCTCGCCGTTTTGCAACAAGAACGCCAGTTGCTCGAACGTAGCGCCTATATCGATTCGCTCACCAATCTTGGCAACCGCGGTGGACTCGACCGCCATGTCAATCAGCTCTGGCGCAAAGGCGTCCCCTTCACCTGCGCCTATATTGACATCGATCACCTCAAGCACTGCAACGATAAGTTTGGCCACGCCGAGGGCAACCGCTATATTCTGGGCATCTGTCATGCGCTCACCGAGACCATGGAGCACGATGACCTGCTGTTCCGTATCGGTGGAGACGAATTTGTACTCGTGTCCCCCACGACAGGCGAAGCCGAGCTCGAGCAGCGCTTGGAGCGGACACGCACCGATCTTGTCGAGGCAACATCGGACGGCAAGGCGCCCATGATCGCCAGTTTTAGTTTTGGTTGCTCGCACGTCGACCCGCTTGCAGGCGATTCGCGTCGCCAGATGACAATGGATGCCGATCGCAAAATGTATCGCTACAAGCTCATGCACCGCGTGCAGCAACCGAAAGAAGACAACGCGCCGATGCGGCCGATTGCCGATCAACTTCCTTGCAACGACCGCGTGTTCCAGGCGATCTCCATGAGCTCCGAGACACGCTATCCGTTTATCCTTAACCTCGATACGGGAGAATCGCAATGGTCGGTCAACGCCGTGCGCGATTTTGATCTGCCTTCCCAGCACCCTTTCAACTCGGTCGACATGTGGCTTGCCCGCGTTCATCCCGAGGACTGCGACAACGTACGCGCCGAGCTCGACATGGTGATAAACGGTACGTGGCACTTCCACTACATGCAGTATCGCGTGATGGATGCCACCGAAGCATACGTGCTTTGCGACTGCACGGGCTACCGCTTGGACGGCACCGATACCGAGCCCAACATGTACGTGGGCATGATTATCAACCGCAGCTTGGCAGATACGACCGATTCCGTGACCGGCCTGGGCGACATCCACGCCCTGGTCAACGCCATTGGCGAAATGCGTCGCGTCGCGCGCAAGGCGGGCTTGGTCGCCATTAAAATCGACGATATCGCTCAGGTCAATGCCCGCTTTGGCTTTGATGCAGGCGACCGCGTTTTGGCGGAGAGCGCCGCCTGCCTCATGGATTGTTCGCGCGGTAAGGGTCGTCTGTTCCGCTCGACCGGACCGATGTTCGTGGCGCTTTTCGACGAATTCGATCCCGAAGAGACCGACGCGATCGCAAAGGAAATCGAGCGGTTCCTGGGCTCTCCCGTGCTCTTTGGCTCGTTTGAATATCAGCCGCCCCTTCGCGTGGCCACGCTTCATCTGGATACCGTCGACCGACAGCCCGTTTCCATTTTGAACGAGCTCAAAGTGTTGCTCGGGAAAGCCGTGCAGGTGCCAGGTACCAAACTGGATTAGCACCACGCCCGCACCGCCTCCCCCATCGTGCGATAATCCTCTGCAGAAGTCACCAACAGCAGAGGGAGTTTGTGATGAAGGTTCTTTTGGTCAATGGCAGCCCCAAGGCAAACGGCAACACCGCTCGCGCGCTCGCCGAAGTCGCCGAGCAACTTAAAGCCGAGGGCATCGACAGCGAGGTATTCCAACTGGGCGCCAAGCCCATCCGCGACTGCATCGGCTGCGGTCAGTGCGGCAAGCTTGGCGGTCGCTGCACCTTTGACGACGACGTGGTGAACGAGCTCATCGCTGCCGCCGAGCAGGCAGATGGCTTTGTCTTTGGCTCCCCCGTCTACTATGCGCATCCCAGCGGACGCATCCTCTCGGCTCTCGACCGCGCATTCTATGCTGGCAGCAAGGCCTTTGTGCACAAGCCGGGTGCCGCGGTCGCCGTCGCCCGTCGCGGCGGCACGTCGACCACCTTCGATGTACTCAACAAATACTTCACTATCAACCAGATGCCCGTGGTGGCCTCCACATACTGGAACAACGTCTTTGGTGCCATGCCGGGCGAGGCCGCCCAGGACGCCGAGGGCCTGGCCACCATGCGCAACATCGGCAAGAACATGGCTTGGCTCCTGCATTGTATCGAGGCAGGGCAGGCTGCCGGCATCGAAGCCCCCGAAGCCGATCGCGAGCGCACCAACTTCATTCGTTAGAACGGCGGAACATGAATATCCAGATTTTTGGCACCAAGAAGTCCTTCGATACCAAGAAGGCCCAGCGCTATTTTAAGGAGCGCCGCATCAAGGTGCAGTTTATCGACCTTAAGGAAAAGGAGATGAGCAAAGGCGAGCTCACGAGCGTGATGCAGGCGGTCGGCGGCATCGACAAGCTGCTCAACCCCAAGGCCAAGGACGAGGAGACGCTCGCGCTCATCCAGCACCTCACCCCTAGCCAGCGCTTCGACAAGTTGCTCGAGAACCAGCAGGTTCTAGCCGAGCCCATCGTGCGCAACGGCAAAAAGGCCACCGTCGGTTATTGCCCCGATGTATGGGGAGCCTGGGAGTAGCCTGTGTTATTTGCCGGCGCGTGGGTATAAGAGCAGGCGTTTGGCATAAGATTCAACTGTAAGCCATGTCTAACAAAGGAGGGCACATGCCCAACAAACCCGTGAAGATCATCATGCTTACCGGATACCTCGGTGCCGGCAAGACCACACTGCTCAACCACATCCTCGCTAACGACGGCGGCATCCGCGCCGCCGTGATCGTCAACGATATCGGCGAGATCAACGTCGACGCCAGCCTCATCGCCGACGGCGGCCTTTCCGAGACCGACGACCTCATCCCGCTCACCAACGGCTGCATCTGCTGCACGCTTTCGGACGACCTTGCCAACCAGCTGCAGGGCATCGCCGATTCGGGCAAGTTCGACTACATCATCATCGAGGCCTCGGGTATCTGCGAGCCTATCCCCATCGCCTACACCATCTCGAGCTTCTGCGACGAGGCCAAGGTGGGCGGCGAGCCCAAGCTTGCGCTCGACAACATCGTGGCCGTGGTCGACTGCGCCCGCATGTACGACGAGTTCAACGGCGGTCGCAACCTGCTGGCTGAGGATATCGACGAGGACGACATCGAAAGCCTGCTCATCCAGCAGATCGAGTTCTGCTCCACGCTGATCCTCAACAAGACCGATACCGTGAGCCCTGAGCAGATCGCCGAGCTCAAGGCCATCGTGCGCAGCCTGCAGAAGGACGCCGTGATTGTCGAGGCTCAGAACGGTGAGGTCCCCATGGAGGAGTTGCTCGATACCGACCGCTTCGACTTTATGCGCGCCTACAACTCCGCCGCCTGGATCGAGGCCATGGAGCATCCTGAGGAGCACGACGACCCCGAGGTGCTCGAGTACGACATCGAGACTTTTGTGTACTCGCGCCGCAAGCCGTTTGACCTGCAGAAGTTCACCAATTTTGTTGAGCAGGAGTGGCCCGACGAAGTCATTCGCGTCAAGGGTCCGCTGTGGCAGACCGGCGATCCGGACATGTGCTACATGTTCGAGCAGGCCGGACACCAGATGCGCTTGATGGAGAACGGCCTGTTTGTCGATTCGGCGCCCGAAGGCGAGAAGCAGAAGATTATCGACGAGAACCCCGAGATCATGCAGATTTGGGACGACGAGACGGGCGACCGCATGACGAGCCTGTGCATCATCGGCCGTCACATGGACAAGGATGCGCTCATCGCCTCCCTCGACGCCTGTCTGACCGACTGGCACCGCGCCTAGGTTTATCCAAGCGGGCATTTGTCCGCCTACGTAACCGCCAAACCACCACGAAGGTGCACTGTGCCCTTCGTGGTGGTTTTTCGTTCTGAGCCAAGGAGATTCATGTTCAACATTGTGCTGTATGCGCCCGAGATTCCGGCCAATACGGGCAATATCGGCCGCACCTGCGTGGTCACCGGCGCCCGCCTGCATCTGGTGGAGCCGCTGGGGTTTTCGCTCGATGACAAGACGGTACGTCGCGCCGGCCTGGGCTACTGGCAAAACTTGGACGTGACGACCTATGCCGGCTGGGAGGATTTCCTTGCGCGCAACGGCCTCTCCCCTGCCGACGAGCGCCTGCATCTGCTGACCAAAAAGGCACGCCGCACCTATGCGCAGAGTACCTACCGCGATGGAGACTACTTGGTCTTTGGCAGCGAGAGCTCGGGCATTCCCGAGCCGCTGCTTGCCGCGGCGTCCGAGCGCTGCGAGCGCATCCCGATGCTGCGCGATTGTGACTCACTCGATAACGCCGAGGCCTGGGAAGCCCACGAGGAGTCGCTGGGGCATACCGAGGACAGCCACGAGACCATCCTTCAACAGGACATCTGCGGCAACTTCGTCAACCCGAACGACTACCGCATCAGTGCACTCAACCTCTCCAACAGCGCCGCCATCGTCCTCTACGAAGCCTTGCGCCAGACAGGCTTTCCGGGAATGTGACAAAGGGACAGTCTCGTTGTCATATCGGACAATTGTCACATTGACACCCTTCAAACGAAATCAGAGATGCCCGCTATCGCAACGTAAGGCATCGCGATAGCGGGCATTCAGCTGAATCAGTAATTTGATTTCAAAGGTAGATATTAATCTTCGAATTCGACATTGACCCTTACGTCTGGACCACAGAACGTCGACACCTGCTTTTTCACCAGTTTTACTGCACGTTCATCAGATTTTTCCAGCATGCCACTTTCTTGAACCTTTTGCCTCTGGTCCTTATCAGCCTGCTGAAGCAATTTATTTAAATCGTCCGTACTGACCTGATTCCAATTAAGAAAACCATTGTCCTCAACGTACTTTTTAAGCGAGTTCGGATCCGTTGACAACGTCACGATCTCGGAATGCGGAAGCGTAACATTAACAGATTTTATTACCGACTCGTTGTTTTTCGAACGATGGACTTTTACCTTCAGGTTCTCATCGTCTACGTTCAGGCCGATATCCGCCTTGCCATCGATGGTCGCCACATATCGCTTAGTAGTAAATGGGTTGTTAAAACCAAACGGATTCCCTGCATCGTCAATATATAGAACCTGAGTAAAATCGTATTCGTAGGTAAGCAACTTCGTTACCGGCTTAATTTCTTCCCGAATCGAATCATCGCTTATAACGGTCTGATCGCGCGTCAACCACAGGTACACGCAGCCGCCACAAGCTGCAATCAAGCCTAACGCCAATAGGGCGACAATTATCTTCTGGCCAATTGTTTTAAACGGATTGGAAACGCTCATTTAGCCCTTGTCCTCCAGTTGTCCTCAGGGTAATTACAGACTCAATTCATTTATATTGGGTTTTGATGTCAACCAATTCAGAAAGGAAGGACTTAAATCCAACATAATATGAATACACATTCATACGTTAATTTAATACCTATTCTGCTGCACGTAACTTTAGAAAGATTGGGGCACAGACCATAGGCCGGCACCCCAATCCATACATAGGCATCATAACGCGTTGATCATTCGATCATATGCCCAACTTAATCAACTGAAACGCTGACGTCCATCCGCTGATCTCGGTCGCTATATCCGATCATCAGTTCCCGTCCCTTTTTATCCTTTGCGCAAAAACTGCTGTCATACGAATATTCGATGTCCTTGTATCCCTTTTTCTTGCAAGCTTTGATGTATTTGTCGTACCCATCATGATCGATGCCAAATGCGACAAACGAAAGGCAGTCTTTTTCGTCTAACGACGTATAGACGATAGGGCAGTCAGGCTTCGGCAAGGATTTTGCAAGGGCTTTTGTTGGCCAGTCATACGCCTTGACACCGCCCTTTGATGAAGTCGTATAGGTTTTCGACTTGAAACTATAGTACTCGAGATATATCTTTCCATCGCCGCCTAGATAGGCAATAGTCGCCACTGAAGGCTCCATCAGGTCATATTGATTCTGCTGGGCATTGGCGACATAGTCACCATGGGTAATGCACGGAACGCTATCAACCGATTCTCGCTTCTCGACGATTCGCTGGCTATCCGCCGTCATTTTCAGCGTTGAATAATCGTGCGTAGCCTCTTCCTCATCAAAAACGTCAGTAAACAGAAGTTTCTGTTCGTCAGTCAACTCCCCTTTCGGCTCAAACTGAATAGTGAACTGAGCAATATCGAAGCTCGATTTATTGTCATATTCAAATGTCATCATCTCGACGCCATCAACAACGCCTTCTGAGACACTCCAGTTTAGTTGATCGATTTTTACTGAATCCTTCTTACCTGGCTTTGGCTTCTTTCCGCTTTTCTTAGTCGCTGCAAATGCGCATGTCGGACTCCAGCCGCGACCCGTAATTCCGAGTGGTAGAGAAATGCCGATTAGCGCCGCCGCGCTAAAAGCCAGAACTGCCGTAAATAACTTTTTCTTCATTACATATCCCTTGGTAGTCGTTTAACCTCCCCCTCGTCAAATAGCAGACGAATTGGCGACGCAGTGGCACTATTTGATTCAAGGGCGTGAACTGGATAAACATCGAGGGAAGGAGTGGGCCCTGTGCAATAAACTCCCCTCGTCAAAATGTCTAGCTAAAGAGGACGGGCAGACGGCGAACGGTCATATCCGTTCGCGTCCGCCCGTCTCCAACGATCAAACGTCGATGCGCTAACGTTCAAAAGCATTGCGGCCTCTTGTCTCGTAACCTCACCTCCTTCAAATGATTTGATGACATCGCGGTAGCCATCCGGACGTTCGAGCGTCGGTCTCCCAAATCTCACACCCCGCAGACGCGCCGACGCGATACCCTCCGCCTGGCGCTGCTTTATGTTTTCGCGCTCCACCTGAGCCACGTAACTCAAAACCTGAAGCACTAGATCGGCAATAAAAGTCCCCGTAATTCCATTGGGTTGTTCGCGTGTATCAAGCAATGGCATATCGAGCACCACGATGGCAACGCGTTTGTCCGTCGTTAGGCGACGCCATTCATCGATAACTTCACGGTAGTCGCGACCCAATCGATCGATACTCTTAATCACCAGAACGTCCCCTTCGCGCAGACGACGAAGAAGACGCCGGTACTGAGGACGCCTGAAGTCCTTTCCACTCGCTTTGTCAGCATAGATCAAATTCGTTTGGACCGGAAACCGCTCCAGCGCATCCAGTTGGCGATCCAGGTTCTGATCTGCTGACGAAACTCGAGCATACCCATAGATTCTGTTTTTCATGATTGCCCCTATCAGCCGCACGATGGCAGCTTCAGATCATCTGAGAGCCCACTCACAATAGGGCGTGCAAATTTCGCGAATGGGTTGAACCCATTTTCGGGCTCCAACGTAAGCTATTCAAGCACCGCTTCGATAACGCACGGCGCCAACCTTATGCTTTGAAATGAAATTAATCGTTTTTAATTGAGATTAACTAGAATAAAATGAAATTAACCCGAGACGCTAAAGGAGGGCATTGTGGAATATCTCGAGAACCCGTTTACCCCCAGTTTTGGTGAGGTTCCTGCCCATCTCGCTGGCAGACAACAGATTATTCGGGATTTGGACCGTGCCTTCTTGAGTCAGCGCAGGCGCCCAGAATTGACCTCGATCTTCTCAGGCGCACGTGGAACCGGTAAAACCGCTCTCATGTCGTCGCTCGCGACAAGGGCGGAATCCCACGGCTGGATAGCCGTAAAGACGACCGCGCTCCCGGGAATGCTTGAGGAAATCGAGTTCGGGGCGAAACGTGCTGCCGGCCATCTTATCGACCCGTCTAAGAACTTCGAAGTCACCGGTCTCGGAATTGCACCGCTCGGCAGCGTCGAGGTCAATCGCGTTCACGATGCTTCAACCTGGCGTTATCGCATGAGCGACATCATCGACCAGCTCAACGAGGCGGGCACCGGTCTGCTCGTCACGGTTGACGAGGTGGACCCGACACTCGACGAGATGATCCAACTCGCAGCCACGTATCAGCACTTTGTGACCGATGGGAAACGCGTCGCCTTGCTTATGGCGGGACTTCCCAACAACGTCTCTACGTTGCTGAACCACAAGACGGTCTCGTTCCTTCGCCGCGCCCAACAATATCATCTGGGTCGCATTGCCGACTATGACGTACGCGAGGCCTTGATTCGCACAATCCAGGAAAACGATCGCCTGGCAGATGCTGAGGGAATCGATAGAGCCGTTCGCTCGATCTCTGGATTTCCCTTCCTATTGCAACTCGTAGGTTACCGTGCCTGGGATCTCACAAGCGATTCGAAGGAAATCTCGTCACGCGACTTTGACCTGGGAATCAAAATCGCGCGCGACGAGATGGACGACCGAATCCTCGCGGCAACCTATCGGGAACTCACTGCAGAGGACAAGCGATTCCTCATCGCCATGCTCGATGACGAGGAAGAGTCCACCACCGCTGACCTTGTCGAGCGCCTTAAGCGTTCGCCGCAGCAGGTCTCCCGCTACCGACGCCGCATGATAGACGCCGGCATCATCGGGGAGCGAGGACGAGGGCTCGTCGCATTTGAATTGCCATTCTTCCGCGACTATCTCGCAGCTCAATGCGTGAAATAGGCATCAATGAGGCAAAGGGACTGTCCCTTTGCCTCATTGTCTATAGATAGCGGCCGGTGATGCTTGCGGAGCAAACTGCGATGTCGACCGGAGTGCCGGCGCAGACGATTTGCCCGCCGGCGTCGCCACCGCCCGGGCCCATGTCGATCACGTAATCGGCGTTGCGGATAAGGTCGAGGTCATGCTCGATCACGACAACTGTGGCGCCCTTGGCAACGAGTCCGTCGAACACACTCAGCAACACCTGAACATCGAGCGGATGTAGTCCGATCGTGGGCTCGTCAAATACGAATACGGCATCATCCTGCACGCGGCCCATCTCACTCGCGAGCTTAAGGCGCTGTGCCTCACCGCCCGAAAGCGCCGGTGTGGGCTCGCCAAGCGTGAGATAACCCAGGCCCAGGTCGTGCAAGGTCTGCAAGCGCACCTGAACTTTCTTGAGTCCCACCGTAGCGTCGAGTGCCTCGTCCACGCTCATATCCATAAGCTGCGGCAACGTAAGCAGACTGCCATCCTTGCCTTCGCGATGGATATGCGAGGCGGCCTCGGCGTAGCGCGAGCCACGGCATGCCGGGCAGACGATCTCGACGTCGGGCAGAAACTGCACGTCAAGCGATATCGAGCCCGTGCCGTCGCACGTAGGGCAGCGCAGGGCACCGGTGTTGTAGCTAAAGGCGCCCGCCTTATATCCCGCCGCCTTGGCCTCGGGCGTACGTGCAAAGGCGCGGCGCAGCTCGTCATGAATGTCGGCATAGGTCGCTACCGTCGAGCGCACGTTGGCACCGATGGGCGTGGCGTCAATCAGGTTGGCACGGGCAATGCCCTCGGCATCGACCCAACGCACGTGCCCCGGCAAGCGTTCGCCGGCTGCCTGCGCCTTGAGCGCCGGGATGAGCGTCTCGAGCACCAACGTCGTCTTGCCCGAACCCGAAACGCCCGTCACCGCGACAAGGCGGCCGCGCGGGATATCGACTTCGAGCGGTTTGACGGTATGGATGGCCTCGGTTGCCATGCGGATATGGCCCTGGTCGAACATTTCCTCATCAGTCACCTGCGGACGCAAGCGCTTGGACTCTGAGCGCAAAAACGGCGCGATGCGACTGCCCTGCGATTGTTCGACCTCGTCCACCGTGCCAGTGGCAATCACATTACCGCCGCCTGCTCCGGCAACGGGACCCATCTCGACCAGATAGTCGGCATCCGCCAGTACGCGCGTATCGTGGTCGACAACAACCACGGTGTTACCGTCATCCACCAGATCTCGCATCACGCCTACCAGGCCGTCGACATTGGCAGGATGCAAGCCGATCGAAGGCTCGTCCAGCACATAAAGCACGCCTGTCGATCGGTTACGCACCACGCGAGCAAGCTGCACGCGTTGGCGCTCACCCGTGGAAAGCGTGGCGCCGGCGCGGTCGAGTGAAAGGTAATCGAGACCCAAGTCGACCAGACGACGGGCCGCGCTCAAAAACGAATCGCAGATATCCGTCGCCATGGGCCGCATCTCGGGCGGCAAGAATGCGGGCACCCCGCGCACCCACTCAATCGCCTCGCCCAGCGTCATAGCCGCCGCCTGCGCCAGATTGATACCGCGCACCTGGGGCTGGCGCGCAGCCTCGGAGAGACGCGTGCCGCCGCAATCGCGGCATGGGCCCTCGCGCAAAAAGCGCGCAACGCGTTTTAAGCCCTTATCGTCCTTGACCTTGGCGAGCGCATTCTCGACGGTATAGACGGCGTTGTAATAGGTAAAGTCGAGTGGCGTAGCGCCCTCGCCGTTTTTGGGCACGTAGAGGATGTGCTTCTTAACCGCCGGACCATGAAACACGATGTCGCGCTCTTGAGGCGTGAGCTGGTTAAACGGCACGTCGGTGCGCACGCCCATCTCGCCGGCCACCTGCTTCATCAGATCCCACATGAGCGTGCCCCAAGGAAGCACCGCGCCCTCGTTGATAGTCTTTGACTCGTCGGGTACCAAGCTCGCCTCGTCCACCTCGCGCATGACACCGGTGCCGCCGCAGGTGGGACACGCACCGCCACTGTTAAAGGCAAGGTCCTCGGCACTCGGCGCGTAGAACTCGCGGCCGCATGTCGGACACGTGAGCGACAGGCCTGCGGCAACGTTAAGGCTCAGCTCCACACGCGCCCCGCAGCGCGGGCACACATGATGGGCGCAACGGCTAAAGAGCAGACGCAGACTATTGTTGAGCTCGGTCATGGTACCAAAGGTCGAGCGCACGCCCGGCACGCTGGGGCGCTGATGCAATGCGAGCGCCGCCGGCACGTGCAGCACCTCGTCCACTTGGGCGTGCTCGGCCTGCGTCAGGCGACGGCGGGTATAGGTGCTGAGCGCCTCCAAGTAGCGGCGCGAGCCCTCGGCATAAAGAACCCCCAGCGCCAGCGAGCTCTTGCCCGAACCCGACACGCCGGCAATACCCACGAGCTTTCCCAGCGGAATATCGATATCGATGTCCTTGAGGTTGTGTACACGCGCGCCACGCACCTCGATAGCCTGCGGGCTCATCTTCTGTTCCGTCACCTTTATCACCCTACTCATGCCATAAAACGCGGTCGCGGATGTACTCGCCCAGCATGGGCACGGTAAACCGGACGAGGCCGTATCCGGCGGCCTCGATGACGCGCTCGCGAATCAGGCTTGCGCGATATTTACTCGCCCAGCTCTGAGTGCGATCGCAGCGCTCAATGATATCCGCCATGCGCGTCGGCTTACCCTCGTCAGTAGCCATGGCCTCGATAAAGAGGCGCTGTGGACTGCGCAATCCATAATACAGGGGCGCATCGACCGCTTCGTAGAACTCGGAGACGGCATCCGCATGGCCATCCTCGACATCGCGCCTTTCAATGACCTGCGAGTTGCGCCGGACAGCAGAGCGCCACATGTAATATCCCACCAGCTGGACCATGTAGGGATGCCCCATACTCTTGCGCGCCGCAAGGTCCGCCGTCTCCGCATCAACGTAAAGACCGGTGTCCTTGACCGTCTGGACATATGAATCGCGCACCTTGGGCAAAGAAATCGCCCCCAGCGCACGCTGCTGAGCACGGCGCAAAAACGTCACGCTCGGCTCTTCGAGTAGGTCGTCAACCATACTGGGCAAGCCGGCGAACACCAGCGCAAGACCGCGCTGGTCGCTATCGGGCAATCCCGTGGCATCCTGGTCTCCGAGCACCTGCTGATAGAGAACGGCAAGAGCCGCCAGTTCCTCGATTGACGCAGATTGCGCCTCGTCAATCGCAAACAGGATGCCCTTGCCTGGACCGAGCTTCTTGAGGCGCTCGTTGACCAGCCCCCGTAGCGTCTCGCCCTTTGCCCGAGCCGCCTCGACCGACATCCGACCAAACGACGGCCCAAACTCCATTGACGTCACAACGGGTTTATTCGAGCGAAGCGCGTCGGCCAGGCGATCGCACAAGCCAAGCGAAGCAGAATCGGAGACAACCGCCCATCCGCGCTCATTGGCTAGACGTTGCAGCTCCCGCAGGAGAACCGTCTTGCCGCAGCCGCGGTTTCCCGTAATGAGCATGAGCCTGCCCGGCGCTCCGGCGCCGTTATCGAGCCCTTCCTCGAAATCTTCGACGACCGACTCGCGACCGATGAGCATCGGGGGCCGCTTGCCTGCCGTCGGCTTAAAGGGATTTGGATTCATGCCGGCCTCCTCGGATTGGCAAACGTTATCCACAGTTATACCAACTTGTACCGAGTTATACCAATAGCATGTGACAAAAGAACTGTCCCTTTGTCACATGTGGCCGAAAAACTCGGCGTCTGCTGCTCGCCAGGGGCGGAAGGTGGCGGGATCGATCTTTACGTGCGCCGCGGCGGGCACGTCGTACCATTTGACCGTGTAGCCGGCGCCGTGGGCGCAAAAGACCGAGTCGGGTGTGTTGGGCAGATCGGCCTCGGGCTCATAGGCGGCCGCCTCGATGACGCGCTCGGCATCATGACAGGCCGCATAACCGGCGAACTCCAGGTACAGATGCCCGCGACCGCTCGTGTAGGCAGCCACCTCCAGCGCATAATCCTGCACCTCGGATGCCGGCACGCGACCCACAAGCTTCGCCCGGTCGCCCGCCATCGTCGGCGGCTCATACTCGGCACCCATGCGCGTAGCATCCGAGAGCGCCCGGCCCACGCACTCCCCCGGCACCTCGAGCTCAAAGTGGTACCACGGCTCCAGCAGCACGGCTGCGCCGGCCTCGCGCGCCTGCATCAAACCCTGGCGAATCGCGCGGTACGTGGCCTGGCGAAAATCGCCGCCCTCGGTGTGTTTGGCATGCGCACGGCCGCCCGTGAGCGTAATGCGCACATCGGTGATGGGCGAGCCGGTCAGCACGCCCAGGTGATCGCGCTCCATGGCGTTGGTGAGTGCCAGACGCTGCCAGTTAAGATCGAGCTCGTCGGTCGAGGTCACGGTGCCAAACTGCACGCCCGAACCCGCCGGCAACGGCTCCAGACGCAGATGCACCTCGGCATAGTGGCGCAGTGGCTCAAAGTGACCCGCGCCCTCGACCGGCTGCGAAATAGTCTCCTTATAGAGAATGCCGCCAGACTCAAACGCAACCGAAAGGCCAAAGCGATCGGCCAACACCCGCTGCACGACCTCGAGTTGCACGGCGCCCATCAGCTGCAAATGGATCTGCTCAAGATGCGTATTCCAGCTTACGCTGAGCATGGGATCTTCGTCCGCCAGCTCAGTCAACGCTTTGAACACCGCATGGGTATCGTGTTCGCCCGGCAGCACCGTATAGGTGAGGACGGGCGTAATGACGGGTGTATCGCCCGCGGGCTCCGCGCCCAGGGCGTCCCCTGGGCGAACGTGCGCAAGACCCGTCACGGCACAAATACCGCCAGCAGCAACTTCTTGCGCAAGCTCATACTTCTCGCCGTTATAGATGCGCACTTGATCGACCTTCTGCTCCCACGCCTCGGCACCGGAACGTCCGTCAATCATCTGCTTGGCGTGCAGCGTGCCGCCGGTCACTTTAACCCAAGCCAAGCGCTCACCGCGATCCCCGCGGCTCACGCGGTAGACGCGGGCAGCAAACTCCGGGCGCCATACCTGTTCGCGCATCAGCGCGCATATGCCATCCAGCAGCTCGTCCACGCCTTGGTCCTTGAGCGCCGAGCCAGCAAAACAAGGAAAGAGCTTGCGCTCGGCAACCATGCGCGACAGCGTCGCGACAGAAAGCTCACCCGCCTCTAGAAACTCCTCGAGCGCCGCTTCGTCCAACGCAGCAGCGTCCTCCTGAACGGCGCCGCCCGCCAGCAGTTCGTTGGCATCCAGGCAGCCCTCGGAAAGACGCTGCCCAAGTTGTGCCAGCAAAACATCGCGGCCGGAATGCTCCAAATCGATTTTGTTGATATAGATGAACGTCGGGATGTCATAGCGTGCAAGCAGGCGCCACAGAGTTTCGGTGTGCCCCTGTACGCCGTCGTTGGCGCCCACCACCAGAATCGCGTAGTCCAGGGCGCGCAGCGTGCGCTCCGCCTCGGCAGAAAAATCGACATGCCCCGGTGCATCCACGAGCATGACGCGGGTATCGCCGTGGTCGAACACGGCCTGCGACGAGAAAATCGTGATGCCACGCTCGCGCTCGATCGCGTTAGTGTCCAGATGCGAATCGCCATCGTCCACGCGGCCGCGTTTGCGAATGCGACCCGCGTTGAACAGCATGGCCTCGGCCAACGTGGTCTTGCCGGCATCAACATGCGCCAAGATCCCAACGACCGCTTGCTTCGACATGGCTCTCCTCTTATTGCAAGCCCATCGCGCGCGGCAACGGGCATCCTCGTTCCACACTGGATGATACAATGTACGGGCCGGCGGGTGAAGCGGGCCCTATCCCCCGACCGAGCTCATCGCCCCGCGTTGCCGCGCGGCGATTTTCGTAGGTTCGCGCCTTGCGAAAGCCGGCTTTCAAAACAGCGCAGCGAACGAACATGGCCCCACCCGGAGCCATGTTCGTTCGCACGAATTGTTGATGCGCGTCCTCGATCTTATGCCTCGCGTAGCCAATCGAACGCAACACGCGGCGTGCCGTCCGACACATACACGACGCCGGCACGCTCAAACCCCGCCTTAATACTCGCACCCTGCATGGGCAGGTTGTCCTGATGCGTGTCGATACGCAGGTGGTCGGCGCGCTCCTTGGCAAAGGCAAACATCGCAGCCGCGATACCGCGCACGGTGCCGTCGGACGCCACACGGTGCAGCACGGCGTACGGAGTGTCGCTGCGCCATTGACCACCCTCAACTACGTCATAGCACTCGTCCGGGCCCGGCAAAAAGGCAAACGTCGCCACCACGCGGCCGTCAACTTCGCACACATAGCTGCCATCGGCGGCGATATCGCTTTTGAGCTGCTCGGCAGAAGGCGTGCCCTCGGGCCACTGCGTGGCGTTGCCATGCGCGCGCATAAAGGCACGGGCCGCGTCATAGATAGCCATGACAGCGGGAATGTCGGTATCGAGGGTTTTTCTGATCATCACGCGGCGACCTCACGTTTATTGGTATCACTTTGATTGAGCAATGATACCAACGTTTTGAGAAGGGCGCGAAGCAGATGGGAAGCAAAAAGCGAGCCGCCTGGTCAAAGGCCAAAAGCGAGTTTTTGGGCGCTGCCACCGGCGGCGATATGAGCGACCTGTTTGCACGCGAGGACGAGCGCCGCGACGCCCTGGACGCCGAGCGCGATGAGGCCTGGCGCTACAAGTCGTGCGAGCGCAAAAACCGTTACGACACGCGCGCCGAGGCCGAGGCCGTTATGGCCGACTGCGAAAACCGCGGGCGGCGCGGTTTGGCCTGCTACAAATGCGAATACTGCGGTGGATGGCACCTGACGTCGCACCCTTGGAAATAGGCGCCGCATCGGCACGGCATTGACGGAGCGCCAGCCATCGCACGCAAGCTACGGGCGCGGCGGCACCAAAACATCGTAACGAACGGCCTTGCCCGCAAGTTGATAGCTCGGCTTAACGCCGGCAAGCAGTGGCCCCTTCACCGGTCGCTTGATAACGACCTTGCGCGGGTGCACCGCAAGCGCAGCTTCGACCAACGTCTCCTCATCGGCGCACGGCTGTTCCAGATGATGCAAGAGTTGGAACTTCTTTTTAACCGCCGCGCTCTTGGTGCGCTCGGGAAACATGGGGTCCAGATACACCACGTCGGGAGCGGCGAGCTCGCCCTGCTCGATCAGCTCAGCTGTATGGCGAAGACCGGCAATGCTGTCCTCGCCGGCATGTAAGCGCATGCGTGCCACGGCTGTCGCAAGCGCCGGATCATCTGCCGCACGATCCAAGGCATCCTTGAGGAGCGCCGCGATCACGCAATCCTGTTCATACAGATCGACGGTAAAGCCCGCGGTCGCCAGCAGCAGCGAATCCTCGCCAAAGCCTGCCGTGGCGTCAATCGCCCATGGGCTCTCGATGCCTTTTGCGCGCGCAGCCTTTACCAGCAGCTCTTGCCGCAGACGGCCCTGCTTGAGCCGCGGCAGCATGCGGTCAAAATCGGCGCGCAGCTCCATCGTGCCGTCAGTGAGCGTGAGGCCCTCGGGCTTCCCGGTCAGCTCAAGCCCCGCGGCCCGAGCAACAGAAAAGGGATCGACGACGCCCATGGGTACTCCTTAACAAGCAAAACGAATACATGAGCGCCGTTTATGCCGGCACCCAACCGTCCGCTATTGTCCCACATGCGACATGGCCCACAGCATCCCAATGCAAAGCACCGCCATCAATCCCGTGCACACGGCAGCGATCACAGAATCACCCATGCGCCTTCCCAACGACCGCGGCTCACGCACTTGCCCTGCTCCGTACATCATGACTCCTCCTTGAGACCAACTCCTTGTTACGGCCTCATCATCTCAGCGCCGCACATGAGCTGCCATCGATTTGGCTTACGTCCAGCTTTCCCTTTTGAAAGGTTGGGTTGGGCCGCGCGGGCTCAAAGCGCTTTCAGGCGCATGCATCGCTGCGTTGAACTACAATGTGCTTCACCATATGTGCAGTACATTGGGTGCGCCAAGTTGGCGTACTCGTATCGAAAGGACCAGCCATGAGCTTCACTCGCAAGACTCTCAAAATCCTTGCTCTCATCTACTTTGTTTTGGGCATCGCCAGCCTCGTCACCGCCGGCGTCGGTATCGCCACGGGCGGTCTCGATTCCACGTACGGTTCGTACGCCACGCTCGCGGCGGTCGTGCTTATCGCCAAGGGTCTCGTCGACCTTGCCGCAGGCGTCGCCGGTATCAAGGGCGCCAACAAGCCTTCGCAGGTGGACGGCGCGTTTAAGCTCGGTATTGTTGCCGCGGTCGCCACGCTTGCCCAAGCGGTGCTCACGCTTCCCGCGTTTGGCGGCGACGCCATCAACTTTGGCGCCTTTGTCATCGTGGTGTACGACCTGTTCTTTGTTCAGCAGGCACACGCCGTTAAGGCCGAGAACAAGGACCGCCTGTAGGCACCTGTCTCCCATAGCCCCTGCTATCAAGCAGCTAAAAAGGGCCGATCGCGCATCTCCGCGGTCGGCCCTTTACGTTTGCCCAGATAAAACCTACCAAAATAAACCTGTCCCTTTTTGGCAGGTTGTTAGCTGTGGCGGTACTCGGCGATGATGAAGTCGATGTCAGTCTGAAGGGTATCGAGGTTTGCCAGGCGCTCTTTGTCGGCGGGGCGCGTGCGGTAGTAGTACGGCGTCATCTGGAACACCGCCTCGATGTCCGCCTGGGTCTGAAGCGTAATATTCGCAGACACCCGCTGCGTTCCGACCAACTCGAGCTCGGTGGTCTGCGGCAGCTTCTCGTCATTAAGATATGGCGTGTCGTAGAGCACCTCCTTGAGCCCAAACAAATGACGGGCACCCGGCACCACGGTATAGAGTGAGCCCTCTGGCGCCAGCACGCGGGCAAACTCACGCTCGTTAAAGGGAGCGAAGAGCTCGGTCACCATATCGAAGGCGCCGTCCGCCACGGGGATGTCCTTCATGTTGGCCACGAAATAGGTCGCATCGCCGCGCTTGGCGGCCAGGCGCACCATCTCTTTGCCCAAGTCGAACCCGTAAGCGCCCACGCCCGGCACCGCGCCCATGGCACTCGTGTAATAGCCCTCGCCGCAGCAAATATCGAGCAGCGTCATGGGGCCGCTCGTAGACGCAGCACGCCCAGACACCTGCTTGCGCACCAGCTCGACCATCGCATCGCGCAACGGTGCGTAGTATCCGCGGTTCAGAAAGTCACGACGGCTGCGTGCCTGCGACTTGGGATCGCCCATGGAGTCGCCGCTCTTGGACGAGCGCAGCAGATATAGATAGCCCTCGCGCGCACGGTCAAACCGGTGTCCGCTCGCGCATGCAGCACCGCGTTCATTGTCCACCAACGGCTCATGGCAAACGGGACACAACAACATGGCAACTCCTTAGCGCGAACAACACAACGCACACCATTGTCGCACGCCTTCCCCACCTAGTCATTGGGGACGTTCTTGAATGACTAGTTAGAAGAGATAAGGAGTGTCCCCAGCTGCCGACAGAGACGATATGAGCAGGACATAAAAAACATTGAGAGCCCCTGCTGCATGAAAGACCGCGGATTAGGCCGACAATGGTGAGTGTCTAATTCAGCCGCGGCGGCCACGCCGCATTCATGGAAGGGGCTCCCATGCTCGATACTACCACCTTCGTCGGCCTCGACGTCCACGCCCGCTCGATAAAGGCAGTCTCCCTCGACGTCATGACCGGGGAGGTGCGCTGCGCGACCTTCGGCTACGACGCCGGGGCAGTCGCGGAGTGGGTGCGGTCCGTGGACCCAAAGGCCAGGTGCGTGTACGAGTCCGGGGTCACGGGGTTCGACCTGCAGAAGAGGCTCTCCGGCCTCGGGGTCGACTGCGTGGTCGGCGCCGTCTCGAAGATGATCAAGCCCAGCGCGGACAGGCGCAGGAAGAACGACCGCAACGACGCCGAGTTCCTCGCCCGCATGCTGTCGGTCGGCAACGTGGTCGAGGTGTGGGTCCCCGACGACGAGTGCGAGGCCGCCCGCGACCTGACCAGGGCGCTCGAGGACGCGAGGGACGACCTCTCGCGCTCGAAGCAGCGGCTCTCCAAGTTCCTGCTCAGGCACGGGCTCGTCTTCGACGAGAGGACGCCCACCGGCCGCAGGAAGGGCAACTGGACCCGGGCGCACTGGTCCTGGATCGAGTCGATTAGGTTCGCGGATGTTAGCGTCAATATAATTTTCACCATTTCCACCAACGCATTTTCGCCAATCG
>UQIG01000025.1 GCA_900541135.1 uncultured Collinsella sp. | reverse complement strand
ACAAATCCAAGTTAGACCATTTCAAATGGTTCGATGTCTGCCCGGATGCGACACTTGAAGTGTCCATCCTCGCAGTATCCGGTTCTCAAGGTGCACGCCCCGCGGCTGATCCGGTCCGACCGGGCCGCGCGGCAAGGAGATATATTGCCAGACCGGAGGGGCCCCGTGGGCGGGAATTCCACTCTTCACAAGTCCTACACAATACATCGCTTCCTATATATGTCATAGAAAGGCTGGTGCAGAAATACTGCACGTATCAGATGATGACCCTTCGGTTAAGAGATATATAAAGATCGGTCACCTGTAAGTGTTTATCTACCCGCGCTTTTAGCAATGTAAACCGCGCTTCAGATAAAAAAGAGGGAGCGCCGCGCACAACGCGACACTCCCCTAGCGATTCAAGAGAATCTATTAGGCCTCGAGAGCCTTCTTGGCGATGGTAGCCAGCTCGTTGAAGGACTCGATGTCCTCGTAAGCCATCTGAGCCAGGACCTTGCGGTCGAGCTCGATGCCGGCAACCTTCAGGCCGTGCATGAACTGAGAGTAAGAGATGTCGTTCAGGCGAGCAGCAGCGTTGATACGAGTGATCCAGAGAGAACGGATCTCGCGCTTCTTGTTGCGGCGATCACGATACTGATACTGCAGGGAGTGCTGGACCTGCTCTTTAGCATGCTTGTAAGTACGCGAAGCGGCACCGTAGTAACCCTTCGCACGGTGCATAACGGTACGGCGCTTCTTCTTGGCGGCAACAGCGCGCTTAATACGTGCCATGTTCTATCAACTCCTAGACGGTAAAACGAAAAACGGGAACGCGAACTTAGGCGAGACGCGACTTGATGACCTTGCGGTCGGCAGCGGCGATCTCGGTCTCCTGACGGAAGCCACGCTTACGCTTGGTGGACTTCTTGCTCAGGATGTGGCTCTTGAAAGCCTTGGCGCGCATAAGCTTGCCGGTACCAGTCTTGCGGAAACGCTTCTTGGTGCCGCTGTGGGACTTCATCTTAGGCATGAAATACTCCTTAATCGGTTACAGAACACTAGTTACTTGGTATCGCTTGCCGCTTTATCCTCATCGAAGGCGCCCTTAATCGGGGCGAGCAGCATAAGCATGTTACGGCCTTCCATCTTAGGCTTGGACTCGACCGTGGCGTAAGGCTTGAGATCCTCGGCGAGGCGCTCGAGAACGTTAAGGCCCTGCTCCGGGTGAGCCATCTCACGGCCGCGGAACATGATGGTGATCTTAACGCGTGCGCCCTTCTTGAGGAAACGCAGAACGTGGCCCTTCTTGGTCTCGTAGTCGCCAACGTCGATCTTGGGTCGGAACTTCATTTCCTTGACCTCGACCTTGGACTGGTTCTTACGAGCAGCCTTGGCCTTCATGGCCTGCTGGTACTTGAACTTACCGTAGTCCATGACCTTGCAGACCGGCGGCTCCGCGTTGGGAGCGATCTCGACCAGGTCGAGACCCTGATCGTCGGCGACGCGCTGGGCATCGCGGATGGCGAACAGGCCGAGCTGAGAGCCATCGACGCCAATCAAACGGCACGAAGATGCAGTGATCTCGTCGTTGATGCGGGTGTCATCAGACTTAGCTATTTTCCCTACCTCCATTCATAAAAAAATAACCCGGCGCTTCTCAGCAACCAGGTCGTACACATAGACTTCCTCGATTTGAGGAAGGTAATCTAAGTTGTATGACCAGTCAGCTGCTCATTGGCGCCAAAAGGTGGGAACCCTCGGGTTCCTCTTTAGGGCATTGCGGGAACAACGCCTTGCGAATAATAACACGTACAGCGCGTTATCACATTACGTACACGAAAAAGGGGCCTTGACCCCCTTGAACGCTCGCTTGCATGTATGGTGCCCGAGGCGAGACTCGAAGGGCCTTCGCTTCGCGAAGCCCCGGGCTTCGGGCGCGTGGCGCCCTCGCCACGCTCCGCTACAGACAGGCCACAGGCCTGTTTGCTTAACGCTTCGCGCGCTCACGCGAGTTCGGCACGAAAAAGGGGGCCGCAATCCCCTTGAACGCTCACTTGCATGTATGGTGCCCGAGGCGAGACTCGAACTCGCACGTTGTTGCCAACGGTGGATTTTGAGTCCACTGCGTCTGCCAATTCCGCCACTCGGGCACGTAATGCGTGAGTTAGTTTATCACAGCTTTCTGTTGATTAGTCCGAAAATGGAACTTCAAGCATTTCGATGAGTTCGACCGAGCGGAGCATCTCGCGCCGGCGGCACCCGCGTCCGTTAACCGAGGCTTCGCCCATCTGGTTGTCATAGGGATCCTCGCGCATACCATCGAAAGCAGGCACAAGCTCAGCCTGGAATCGATCGTTGGCCACCAGGCGCCACGGGTCGAGATTGCCGAAGTAGTGACGACGGCGCCACTCCTCCCCCATTCTGCGCGCAGAGGAACCAAACGAAACATCGGCGGTAAGCCAACCGGTCTGTGGCGTATAGAACTCAGCCCAATCGTGCGGCCCCACCGAATCGGGCGCAACATACAGGCCGCTCTGCCAACGGGCAGGAACGCCCGCAATGCGACACATGGTGATAAACGTGAGCGCCATAACGCCGCAATCGCCGCGGAGCGAGTGTGCACAGTCGTCGGCAATAGACCCCAAAAGCAGGTACGGTGGCTGATAGCGATAGTCGACATGCTGTGTCAGGTAATCATAGATAGCACGAGCGCGATCGAGCGGATCATCGAGCCCGTCAATAACACGCTCCGTCAACTGTCGCAGGTACGGCGTAAACACAATGTGCGGACGGTCCTCGGAAGCGTCCTCGGGCAGCGGCGTGTCCATGCACGCATGCGATGGGAGCGCGCCACCATAGATATCGCAATAGGCGGCATCGATGTGATAGCGATAGGTCACCGAGAATGAATGTTCAGTCGAAGATGTCCAAGAGGCAGTACGAGCCGAAACGTTTTCAGGGGCAACGGTACCCTCCGACGTCATATCGAGAACCTCGATATGAGACTGTTGACGACAGGCGGCGGCAACGGGCAGCCACGCGCGAACAACCTCTCCCTCCTGAGCCCCGGGGACAGACACGGATGCCTTAAGCGTGATGACGCGAGTCAACCCGTTTTGCGACTCCATCTCCCTGAGCATCTGGTTACGCAGCGCTATGCCGTCCGTAGAATCGGGACGCAGGCCCGGAACCTCCTTGGGGTACACGCGAAGCGAATCGAGGAAGTTGTCGAGAACAAACAGCTCGCCATCGATAAAGCGCCAGTCAATACGCTTGCGATTAATCAGGTCATCAAACTGATCTTCGGTAAACTCAGGCCACTCCTCGCGAATCATCGCAATGCCCCGATCACGCGACACCGAAAAATGAAGCGGCGTCTCGAGCATGCGATACCGCTCGGCACGAACACAGGCAGCCAGCGAAGGCTCAGGGTTCTGCTCCAAAAGGCGATCGCAGGCAGCAACAGCCTGCGTCAAATACCCGGCATCTTTGAGACGAAGAATCTCGGGCGGCAGTCCAACATCGAGATGACGGAAGTCATCACAGCAAACATCAACAGAGCAGCCAACAGGACCCTCGTCAATAACCTTCCCATCCGAAGGCAGTGCATTAATAACAGCCATACCAAAACTCCAAGTCACTAGAACGCTTGAAGCCCATTGTAGCGAGATAAAAAAGAAAGCCCCAATAAAGGAGCTCTCAACACCGATAAACGGTACCTCTAAAAAAGAATTCAGCCCAGTAACCCTGTAGCGAGTTAACAAAGGAGGCCCCGTTTCCCCGGAGCTGATTCCGTCGCGCGACTTCTGGCGAAGCCAGAAGCCATTTTAATTCAGCCTCGTAACCCTGCGGCGTTAAACGAAGGAAGCCCCGTCCCCCGGAACTGTTTCCTTGGCGCGACTTCTGGCGAAGCCAGGTGAGCGCAAAGGAAACAGTGTAGGGGGACGGGGCTTCCGGCGGGAAGTTTAGCGACGCTTACGCCTTGTTGACGGAGCCAAACTCCTCCATGAGCTCCTTGGTGCGGGCAACGATGTTGTCGCGACCAGGCTTGAGGAGCTTGCGGGGGTCAAAGCCCTTGCCCTGCTGATCCTTGCCAGCCTCGATATACTCGCGAACGCCCTTGGCGAAGACGAGCTGCAGATCGGTGTTGACGTTGATCTTGGAGATACCCAGGGAGATGGCCTTCTTGATCTGATCCTCGGGGATGCCGGTACCACCGTGCAGAACGAGGGGCAGGTCGCCGGTCTGAGCCTTGATCTCGCCCAGACGCCCGAAGGAAAGGCCAGCCCAGTCGGCGGGATACACGCCGTGGATGTTGCCGATACCGCAGGCGAGGAAGTCGACGCCCAGGTCAGCAATCTGCTTGCACTCAGCGGGGTCAGCGAGCTCGCCGTTGGAGGTCACGCCGTCCTCGGTGCCGCCGATGCCGCCGACCTCGGCCTCGATGGACATGCCCTTGGAGTGGGCAAGCTCAACGAGCTCCTTGGTGCGGTCGAGGTTAAGCTGGAAGGTCTCCTCGTGAGAGCCGTCATACATGATGGACGTGAAGCCGGCCTCGATGCACTTGAAGCAGTCCTCGTAAGAACCGTGATCGAGGTGAAGGGCGACGGGGACGGTAACGCCCGTGGCCTCGACGGCAGCCTTGACCATGTCGGCGCAGACCTTGAAACCGCCCATCCACTTAGCGGCACCAGCGGTGCACTGAAGGATCAGCGGAGACTTGGCCTCCTCGGCGGCCTGGAGAATAGCCAGGGTCCACTCGAGGTTGTTGGTGTTGAAGGCACCGAGAGCGTACTTGCCGGCCTCGGCCTTCTTGAGCATGTCTGCTGCGTTGACGAGCATAAAAGAAACCTCCTGTAAGGTTGCTCCGATAACGCCTGAGATTTTACCACGACATACCCGAGCATAAACGTTCGTTTGTTCACGAATACCATCCGATTGGACAATTTTTGACCGTTTGCCCCACAGAATCGACCCACTGGGGAAAATAGCTTGACGATTGAGCGGTCTTCGTGGTTCGAAAGACGGCTTCGAGCCTACATCTGCATAAACGGATTCTGCATAAGTTCGCGCGCCATCGTGGTCGAATCGCCATGGCCCGTCAAGCAAACGGTATCGGGCGGAAGCGTCTTGGCAAGTTTGGAGAGCGAGCGCATAATCGCCGCCTCGTCACCGCCGGAAAGATCGGTACGACCGTGGCTGCCCGGGAAAAGCGTGTCGCCCACAAAGGCGATGTTCCCCTGCTCGGTCGCGGCGAACAGGACGATGCCGCCCGGCGTATGCCCCGGCGTCTCGATCACCTGCAGGCAGATATCGCCCAATTCAATCGTATCGCCCTCGGCAAGCAGCCGCGTCGGCTCGCCCGGATCGGGCGTCTCAATACCCCACATGGCGCGCTGCTCCTCGATATTTGCGCGAGGCACCGTCACGTCCTTAGCGCACAACTCATATAGTGCGCTGTCGCCAACGACAGCTCGAACCCCGGCGACCCCGCCAACATGGTCGGCATGACCGTGCGTGCAGACAGAGCCGAGTACGCGAACCTCGGGATGCGCGGTGCGGATATGCTCCACAAGACGCTCGCCCTCCCACGCCGGATCGACGATTAAGCACTCGTCATTCGAAATCACGACGTAACTGTTGGTCTGAATCGGGCCGTTGACGAGTGCCTCAATCGAAGCTGCACCTCGGGGTGTCAGGTCCAAAGTCATATCGCCCATGCGCATACCCTCCTTCTAAAATACGTTCGAGGCACCAAACGATGCCTCGAACGTAACCAATATCTATGATGCTGAGAGGCTCTCGCACCTACACACGGCGCTTGAGCTGAGCTCCGCCTTCGCCGGGCATAAGACGGCGAGCGTCGTAGACCGAATCGACACTGCTGATGGAAGCCAGCAGCGGATCCAGACCGCTCGCGTCCGAGATCTCGACCATAAAGCGCAGGGTTGCAATACCCTCGCGGTTGGTCGACGTGGCGGCAGAAAGGATATTGCCGCCCGCATCGCCAATGGCAATGGTGACATCCTTGAGCAGGCCCATGCGGTCCAGGCACTCGACCACGATCTCGACCTGGAAGAGGGTGTCGGCAGCGCCGTCCCACTCCACATCGATCATGCGCTCGGGATGTTCCATAAGACCCTTGACGTTGGGGCAGTTGGCGCGATGCACCGAAACGCCACGACCGCGCGTGATGAAGCCGACGATGTCGTCGCCCGTCACGGGGTTGCAGCAATGAGCCAGACGGACCAGCAGGCCGCTGTTGCTCTCGCCCTTGACGATAATGCCGTTACTAGCGCTCTTGCCGCGCTTTTGCGGCTTGCGGTTGGAGCCGCGAGCAGGCTGCTTCACGACCTCGGCGATAGCTTCGGCCTTGGTGAGCTGTTCCTCGGGCTTGGGGTCCAAGATTTGCTCGACCTTATTGCCCACAGCGCGCGGGGCAACCTTGCCGGCGCCGACGGCGGCAAACAGGTCCTCGAGCTGCTTGAAGTTAAACTGCTCCGCCACGGCGTTGAGTGCACGCGTCGAACGCGGCGTAGAAATGCCATAGCCACGCTTACGCAGGTCCTTGGCCAGCATATCGCGACCGGCGGCAGCGTCGTCGTCCTTGGTCGCAGCGGCAAAATAGCGGCGGATCTTTGACTTGGCGGAAGGTGTCTTAACGATCTTGAGCCAATCGCGCGACGGCTTGGAACTCTTGTTAGTCAGGATCTCGACACGGTCACCCGTCTTAATCTCGTGCGTGAGCGGAGCCACCGCACCGTTGATTTTGGCGCCGACGCAGTGGTTTCCCACCTCGGTGTGAACGGCATAGGCAAAGTCGAGCGGCGTGGAGCCGGCACGAAGCGCCATGACCTCGCCTTTGGGCGTGAAGACAAAGATCTCCTGATCGAACAGATCGACCTTCAGCGAGTGCAGGTATTCCTTGGCATCGGTGATCTCGTCGGAAGCCGCCCAATCGAGCGAATGCTTGAGCCAGTTGATCTGGTCGTCCAAACGTTGAGCGTCATTGGTCTTGGAAGCAGACGATCCGCCCGACTTCTTATATAGCCAGTGGGCGGCAATGCCGTACTCGGCCTGCTCATGCATCTCGTAGGTTCGAATCTGAATCTCGAGCGGACGAGCCGTAGGGCCGATGACCGTCGTGTGGAGCGACTGGTAGTTATTGACCTTGGGCATGGCGATATAGTCTTTAAAGCGACCGGGCATGGGGTGCCACAGCGTATGCACCGCGCCGAGCGTGGAGTAGCAATCGCGCACCGAATGCGTGATGACGCGCAGTGCCACCAGGTCGTAGATCTCGGAGAATTCCTTGCCCTTGCGCTTCATCTTTTGGTAGATGGACCAATAGTGCTTGGAACGGCCGTTGATCTGGAAGTCCTCCAGGCCAATGCGGTTGAGTTCGTCGGTGAGTGTCTTGATGGTCTCGGCAAGGTAGCGCTCGCGGACCTCGCGCGACTCAGCCACCATGCGCGCGATGCGCTGGTAGGCATCGGGCTCCAGGTAGAAGAAGGACAGGTCCTCGAGCTCCCACTTAATAGAGCTCATGCCCAGGCGGTCAGCCAAGGGCGCGTACACGTCCATGGTCTCGCGAGCCTTAAACAGGCGACGATCCTCGCGCAGGGCTGCCAGCGTTCGCATGTTGTGCAGACGGTCGGCAAGTTTAACGATGATGACGCGAATGTCCTTGGACATGGCGAGGAACATCTTGCGCAGCGTGAGCGCCTGCTTCTCGTCCATGCTGTCGACTTCGATGTTGGTGAGCTTGGTCACGCCATCGACGAGCTCGGCCACCGTATCGCCAAACAGGCCGGAAACATCGGTGAGCGAGGTCTCGGTGTCCTCGACGGTATCGTGCAACAGCGCGGCGCACACCACGTCACAATCCATCTTGAGATCGGCCAAAATGATGGCAACCTCGACGGGATGGTTAATGTACATCTCACCCGAGCGGCGCTTTTGGTTACAGTGTTTCTCGGCGGCAAAGCAGTAGGCTTGCTCCACCTTGGAGAAGTCGTCCTCATTCATATATTTGAGGCACAAGCGCTCCAGCTTGTCGTAGCTGTCCGCCATAATCTCGGGCGGCAGCTCATCGGCATGCTTATAGTGCTCCATCTCCGAAAACGGCTGGAGGGTGGAATCATGGGCGGTACGGGCTGCGGCATCCATCGAGGTCCCCTTCCCCTAGGCCCGCGGTACGATCGGGCGGTTAACTTTGGCTAGCATATCAGAAGCGCACGAATCGAGCGCCCAACTCCGGAAAGCCGAGAACTCCATGCGCGAGCGCAAGCCCTCCAAATAGCGAATTGACCTGCTCAATTGCACGCGGCCGGGGTTTTCGGCCATCGCGATGCGACGGGTGTCGTCAAACCCCGAAACGCGACAAAAACCAAGCTCTTCGAAGATTCCCAAGCCGCTTTCCACCGAGCGCTCGTCGACCGGCGTGCGAGCATCGATGGCAAGGCACATCTGCGCGATGTCGATATCGCTCGCGCTAAAGAAATCGTCCCCGGTCTTGCCGCGGTTGGAGCGCCACATGGTCTGCAGCGCGCGATAGAGCGTGACGAGCTCGTCGCGCTCGGGCGCATAGCAGTCGAGTAGGCGCTCGTTAATACGGGCGTCACGCGACGAATAGAGTAGATGGATCACGGCGGGTTGGCCATCGCGACCGGCGCGGCCGCTCATCTGGTTAAACTCAATGCCGCCAAACGGCATGTGATAGAGCACGACATGGCGAATATCGGGAAGGTTGACGCCCTCGCCAAAGGCGGATGTCGAGACGATGCAGCTGAGGCTGCCGTCTCGAAACGCCTCCTCTACGCGATGGCGGTCGGTGCGCGTAAGGCCAGCGTTATAGAACGCGATACGGGTCGCACAGTCGGGAACGCGTTTGCGTAGTGTCTTGGCGAGCGCCACGGACTGGTCGCGCGAATTGACGTAAATGACGGTCTTCTCCCCCGTCGCCACGATCGACACCAAACGGTTCTCGCGACTTGCAAGATCACGGTCGTCCTCGAGCTGCAGGTTCTCGCGCACCGTCTCGTCGACCACCGTGTGAGTGATCGGAAGCATGCGGGCAAGCTCGGCCACGACCGGAGCCGTCGCGGTGGCCGTCGCGGCCATAACGACCGGGTCGCCCAGGGCTTTGAGGATATCGGGCATGTCGAGATAGGCGCTGCGGTCGCCGCCCTTGGCAAGGCCAGCGTGGTGCGCCTCATCGATAACGACAAAACCGATGCGCCCCGAACGCGCAAAGCGGTCGCGGTGAATGGACAGGAACTCGGGCGTCGTGAGCACGATGCCGGTACGGCCCGAAGCCAAGCCGGCAAACACGTCATCGCGCGCCGCCTCCACGGTCTCGCCGGTCAGCACGCCAACGCCAATGCCAAGCGATGCCATCGTCGACGAGAGGTGATAGGCCTGGTCGGCAACAAGTGCACGCAGCGGATAGACAAAGATGCTCGCACGTCCGCGAAGCACCGCCTCACGCGCGGCATGTACATGGAAGATGAGCGACTTGCCGCGCCCCGTTCCCATAACGGCCAGAACACTTTGGTGATCGGCCAGGGCATCGAGCGCCTCGACCTGCGCGCGGTGCGGCTGGTTCGAGCCGATAAAGCTATGGATAAGCGAGCGCGTGAGCTCGGTATAGGAAAGCTGGGCGAGCGTCTCGCGCTTGCGCGACTCCAGGCGCAGGCCAGAATCCGCCGGCTGCACGCCACGACGAAGCTCGCATGCCGGATCGTCGACGCCGGGCAGCGTGGTATCGCGGACCAGAACATCCTTGATCATGAGCTTGGGCTTCACACGCCCCTGCCAATGCTCGGCAACGGCCTCAAACACCAAGTCGACAGCGCTATCGCAGTTGATGAGCTTATCGATTTGCGGCACGCGGAACATAATGGCCGGCACGCTCGCGGCGCCATCGGTCGCCACAAAGCGCATGTGCTCGCCGGTCTTACCCACCACGGCGCGATCGCACATCGTCACGCCCTCGGCAGCCAGCAGCGGCACCTTATTACCCTGGCCAAACGGCTCAAGGCGGGAAATCTGCTCTATAGTCTCGATATTCAGCTCGGAAAGGTCGACCGTGGCGGCAACCTCGTCGATGTCTTCAAAGTCCTCAGCGGGAATCTCCGATAGCACGGCGGAAAGGCGACGACGGAATTCATCGAGCTTGGATGCCTCGATGGTCACACCCACCGCACCGGCATGTCCGCCGCGACGAATCAGCAGGTCGGAACAGCGCTCGACGGCGTCAAACAGGTTAACTTTGCCCACCGAGCGACCAGAGCCGCGCGCGATACCGTCCTCGATCGAGAACAGCAGCGCCGGCACGTGATAGCGGTTGGTCAGACGGCTTGCCACGATGCCCTTGACGCCCTCGTGCCAGCCTTCGCCGCCCACAACGATCGCGCGCCCGCCGTCATAGGTCTCCTCGACCTTTGCCATGGCATCGCGCGTGAGCTCCGCCTCGATCTCACGGCGCTGGCGGTTGATTACCTCGAGCTCAGCCGCCAGCGCGCTTGCTTCGATGGGATTGCGGGCAAGCAGCAGGTCGAGCGCCAGCTTGGGATCGGCCATGCGGCCGGCAGCGTTTAAGCGGGGAATGAGCGAGAATGACAGGCCATCCGCCGTAATGCTCGAAAGGTCCGCCTTGGCAAGCGCGGCAAGCGCGATATAGCCGGGGCGAGCGGTTACGCGCATCTGCTGGATGCCCTCGGCAACCAGCGCGCGGTTCTCGGGCGTGAGCGGCATCATGTCGGACACGGTGCCCAGCGCCGCGACCTCGATTAGCGAACGCCAATACGACGGCTTGCCCAGGCGCTCACCCAGGACTTGCACCAGCTTGAGCGCCACACCAGCACCGGCAAGCTCGCGCGAGGGGCCCTCGTCCTCGAGCTTGGGGTCGGTCAGGGGCACACCCTGCGGCACCTGGTCGGAGGGCTCGTGATGGTCCGTGACCACCAAATCGATCCCCAGGTCCTCCAAATAGGAAACCTCTTCCTTGGCGGCAATGCCGTTATCGACGGTCACGATCAGCTGGGGGCGAGCGAGCTCGTTAACGCGGTCGAGTGCCGCGCGCGAAAGACCGTAGCCCTCATCAAAGCGATGCGGAATAAACGGCGTGACATCGGCGCCAAACGTGCGCAGCGCCTCGGTCAACAGGCAGGTCGACGTAATACCGTCAACGTCAAAGTCGCCAAAGACTGCAATGTGCTCGTGGTTGCGAATAGCACGCTCGACGCGGTCGGCAACGACCGACATGCCCGGGATAATGAGTGGATCGGCCCAGTCGCGATCGAGCGAAGGCGTCAAAAACAATTGGCCCTCTTTGATGGAGCCAATGCCGTGCGCGACCATAATGCGCGCCACCAGCCCGGGAATGCCCAGACCAGCCGAAAGCTCCTTTTCGAGCTCGGGGTTTTGCTGAGCGACCGCCCAGCGATGCGTCGTCTTAAGCGATGACATAGGCGCCCACCCCCGATAGGGGCAGGTCGCCGCGATACCTCTCACGGTTCATAGCGATGAGTCCTCTGTGTATGCCCACTTCGGCAGGCAGATCTGTTGAACGGATTTATTATACCGTGCGGCGCGGACGCAAATCGCCGCAGCACGCCGCGGTTTCGGTAAACGATGCCGGTAATAGCCTCGAAATAATCGAGCGTTTCAGCCGCACGGACGCATACGAGCGTCTAGCATATCCATACAAACGAGTTCGCGGATAAAGGGAGTCACGGGACATATGAAGCAATGGACTGAACTGGGAAAGTTCCTCGCGGGGCATATGCAGGTCATCGTTCCGATTTGCGTGGCGCTCGGCGTGCTCTTTCCCCAGCAGATTGGCGTGCTCAAGCCCATTGTTCCCGCCCTCTTCGCCTTTATGACGTTTCAGGGTGCGCTCAGCAACACCTTTCACCAGGTAGCCGAGGTGTTCCACCGTCCGCTGCACCTGATTCTGGCGTTGTTGGTCTCGGCGGCGCTTATTCCCATCGCGGCCTACGCCATGGGATCGTTGTTCTTTGGTTCCAACCCCAACCTTGTCTGCGGCATCGTGCTCGAATACAGTGTGCCCGTGGCAGTCACCGCTTTTATGTGGATCAGCATGTTCGGCGGCAACGGCCCGCTCGCGCTCACCATCATCCTGACGTCCTCGGTCATCTCCCCTGTGACGATTCCGCTTACGCTCAAGCTCCTGCTGGGCGCCACCGTCTCGATCGACGTGCCGAGCATGATGCAGAACATGGCCTTTATGATCGCCATCCCCGCCGTGCTCGGCATCGTGATCAACGAGCTCACGCGCGGATGGGGGCACGAAAAACTCTCCCCCGCGCTCTCGCCCGCCTGCAAGTTCATGATGATGGGCGTTATCGCCTCCAACTCCACCGCCATGAGCGAGTACGTGCTGCACATGAACGCGGTGCGCTTGGAAGTCGCCCTCTTTATTTTGGTCTTCGCCATCAGCGGCTTTGTCGTCGGCATTCTGGTCGCCCGCGCGCTGCATCTGCCATATAGCGAAACGACCACCATGTGCTTTACCTGCGGCATGCGCAATATCTCTTCGGGCGCCGTCATCGCCACGCAATACTTTCCGGGCGAAGTTGTGTTTCCCGTCATGTGTGGAACGTTGTTTCAGCAGGTGCTCGCCTCGCTTATCGGACACTTCTTTGAGCGTCTGACCGGCGAGGAGCGCGCCGCCCAGCGCAAGCGGGTCGAGGCCGGCCGCGATGCAATGGCGCGCTAAACCGTCCGCAGTGTGCGGGCGCTCACTTTACGATGTGAGCGCCTCCAGATGTGCGCGGAATCGCTCCGCATCGACATCGAGCGTGGTCTCAGCATTGACCTGAGCCAGCCGATACCCGACAAAGTAGGGTGAAACCACCCAGCGCGGAAGCACCTTGGCAATGGTCCGGCCGTCCATGTGGTAGAAGAACAAGTTGTACGACTCTGCGCGACCACCATGGTGCTCGTTCAGGATATAGCGCAGAGCTACCTGAATCGCATCGGCGAAGAGGTCCGTCTCGGCTTGGTCTCGCGCGCCATCGCTGGCGGCGATTCCCTGCGGGGCTGAAACATTGACCTCAAAGAACCCCATAATCGGTTCGGTTGAGATGTTGACCGCAACCCTTCCCCTCTGCCAAACATCGATGCCTTCAAAGTTGGCTGAGGTCAGCGCCGCATAGCCGTCCTCCTGTTCCAAGCCCACAATCTGCATGTGTGGATGGACGAGGCTGCCGCCCGAAAGCGGACCCTTGTTCTTGTACATGAGCACGCTTCGATACTGCTGCGAATCGATCATCTGCTGCCAGCAATCCAGAGCAAACCTCATCACATGGTGGAGTTCATCCGGCTTATAGGTCACCAGGTCGGCATCGTGATCGGCCGACTCGATCAGCACGGTTTGACGGGTGGCGCGCAGGGTCTTGAACTTATTCTCGAGCCAGATACAGTCACCATCGCGCTGGATGATGTTGGCAAGTCCCTCCGTGTCGCAAAAGGGGCACGCGGTGCCAGGGCGACGATTATCGTCGGGCTTACCGCTCGTCTGCTGAACGTCAAATACCAGCGCCACGGGTTATACCTCCAGCGGCACGATCTTGGTGCCATGGAGCTCGGAGACGCCTAGCGCCGCCGCGACCGCGTCGCGATTTGCCGTAGTGATGCCGCCGCCGGGAAGGATGGTCAGGCGGTCTCCCGCACACTCGATAAGACGCGACAGATGCTCCAGGTTGTCCTCGATCGGCGTGCCGGCGGCACCGCCGTGCGTCAGGATGCGCGTAACGCCGCAATCGGCGAGTGTGTCGACGGCATCGAGTTGAGCCTCGGGCGAGAGCTGGTCAAACGCCATGTGAAAGGTGATGTCGATGGGCTCACGCTTGCATTCCTCGGTCGCGCAGCCCGCGGCCATCACGAGGGCGCCCAACGTAAGCTCGTCGAGCGCCCATCCGCCAGCGCAGGGCTTGCAGCAGCCAAAGACCAAGCCGTCAACGCCCGCACTCACGGCAAGGCCCAGGTCCATCTCCATCATGCGCAGCTCGTCTTGGTTGTAATGAAAGTCACCGTCACGCGGGCGAATCATGCACATCACTCGCGCGTCATGCTCGTGAGCATAGCTGACTGTAGCGCTGATAACGCCGGCAGAAGGCGTGGTGCCACCAACGGCAAGGTTGTCGCACAGCTCGATGCGCTTTGCACCGACATCGATAGCTGCCGGCACCCGCTCAAAGTTCTCGGCACAAAACTCGTACAGCATAGATAGACCCCCAAAGACAACAGATGTTTTCCGACGGGCATTGTCACACATCCCCATGAAGTTGCGGTGGAATAGGGACTGTTTTGGCGTCTAGCGCCCCCATTTAGTCCCTATTTCACCGCAACTTAAAAGGGGGCGCTGACCGGGATAGTCAGCGCCCCTTCGTTGAATGAATTAACCGCCCAGATAGGCCTTACGCACGTTATCGTCGTGCAGGAGTTCTTGGCCCGTGCCGGTCATGGTGATCTTGCCGGTCTCGAGCACGTAGCCGCGCGTGGCAATGGAAAGAGCCATCTGCGCGTTTTGCTCGACCAGAAGTACCGTGGTACCGGCCTTGTGCAGGTCCTCGACAATCTGGAAAATCTGTTCGATCAGAATCGGTGCCAGACCCATGGAAGGTTCGTCGAGCATAAGCAGTTTGGGGTTACTCATAAGGGCGCGCCCCATAACGAGCATCTGCTGCTCGCCGCCCGAAAGGGTGCCGGCGACCTGGCGACGACGTTCCTTCAGGCGCGGGAACTGCTCGTAGACGCGCTCCAGGCCCGGAGCCACCGTGGACTTGAGCTGCGTATAGGCACCCATCTCCAGGTTCTCCTCGACCGTCATCTGCAAAAAGGCGCGACGACCCTCGGGAACCTGAGCCAGGCCCTTACCAACCAGCTTATCAGCGGGCGTATGAGTAATGTCCTCGCCCATAAACTTGATGGAGCCGGTCTTGGAGCGCAGCAGGCCCGAGACGGTCTTGAGCGTTGTGGACTTGCCGGCACCGTTGGCACCAATCAAGGCCACGATCTCGCCCTCGTTAACGTTAAAGGAGATGTCCTTGATGGCGTGGATGGCGCCGTACCAGACGTTGATGTTGTAGACGGAAAGCATCGGCTCTGCCATTTAGTTCTCCCCCTTATCCTGCTTACCCAGATACGCCTCGATAACGGCGTCGTTGTTCTGGATTTCCTCCGCCGTACCCTTGGCGATAACCTTGCCAAAGTTAAGCACGCAGATGCCCTCGCAAATGTTCATAACGAGCGACATATCATGCTCGATAAGCATGATGGCGATGCCGAAGGTGTCGCGAATCTTGACGATGTTCGCCATGAGCTCTGCGGTCTCGGACGGGTTCATGCCGGCGGCAGGCTCGTCGAGCAGCAGCAGCTTGGGGTTAGTGGCAAGCGCGCGGACGATTTCCAGACGGCGCTGAGCGCCGTAAGGAAGCGAGCCGGCCTGTTCATTTGCCAGGTGCTCCATGTCAAAAATGGACAGCAGCTCCATGGCGCGCTCGTGGGCGGCCTTCTCGTGCTTCCAATACGTCGGCAGGCGCAGCACGCCCTCAAAGCCGGAGTAGCGCTCCTGGTTGTGCAGGCCGACCTTAACGTTGTCCTCCACCGTCATGGTGTTGAACAGGCGAATGTTCTGGAACGTACGGGCAATACCCATGCGGTTGACCTGGTAGACCGACTTGCCCGAGGTGTCCTCACCATCGAGCAGGATGGTGCCGTGCGTAGGCTGGTACACCTTGGTGAGCAGGTTGAAGACCGTGGTCTTGCCGGCACCGTTGGGGCCGATGAGACCGGCGATCTCAGTCTTGCCGATGGTCAGGCTAAAGTCATCGACTGCCTTAAGGCCGCCGAATTCAATGCCCAGGTGGATGCACTCGAGCGCCGGGCGCTGGCCCAGGTCGCGGTCGGGAACGATGGCGCCAGAAGGATACGGGACCATCTTGCCCTTGTTGAACTCAAACTTACTGGGCATCGGCTGCCACCTCCTTCTTGGAAGCAAAGCGATCCTTAATGCGTGCGAAGAACGCCTTGAGCTGTGGGTTGTTGGTAAAGACCATGACCAGAATCAACACGATGGCGTAGATGAGCATGCGGTAGTCCGAGAACTGACGGAGCAGCTCGGGGAGCACCGTGAGCAGCGCCGCGGCGATAACGGAGCCGCGCATGTTGCCCAGGCCGCCCAGGACCACGAACACCAGAATGAGAATGGACGTATTGAAGTCGAACTTAGTGGCGGAAAGCTGCGAGAAGTTACCGCCGAACAGAGCTCCGGCAGCACCGGCGAGGGCAGCGGAAACCACGAAGGCGATCATGCGGTACTGGGTGACGGAGATGCCCACAGACTCGGCAGCGATCTTGTTGTCGCGCACGGCAATAATGGCACGACCGGTACGGCTGCGAACCAGGTTGAGCACAATCACGAGCGCGACCATAACCAGGATTGCGCCGGCAAGGAAGGTCGAATAGGTCGACACGCCCGATGCACCCTGCGCGCCCTTGATGATGGCGGTGCCGTCCTCAAGCAGGTGCAGGTCGTCGATCGTGGAGTTACCCGTGATGTTAAAGATCACATGCAGGCCGCGGGAATCGACGCCCACAATGAGGCAGGTGACGACCTCTTTGATAATCTCGCCAAAAGCCAGGGTCACGATGGCCAGATAGTCGCCGCTCAGGCGCAGGACCGGGATACCGATCAAGAAGCCCAAGATGGCAGCGGCGATAGCGCCGACCACAATGCTGATGATCAGACGCATCGGATCAGACGGAACGGTGCTCTCCAGCGCGACGGCAGTGACGATGCCCGTATAGGCACCGACGCTCATAAAGCCCGCGTGGCCCAGCGACAAGTCGCCCGCGATGCCGACGACGAGGTTAAGGGAGATGGCCATGACGATATAGGCTGTGATGGGAACCAGCTGACCGGCGATCATGCGCGGGATCATGTGGTTGGACTGCATAAAGAACACGATGGCGAACGCCACAACGCACATGGCGTACGTGACAAAGTCGTGACGTGTCTGCTTGTCTTTAAGAAACTTCATAACGCTCACCTACACCTTCTCGGGGACGTACTTGCCCAAGAGGCCGGCAGGCTTGACGAGCAGGACGATGATCAAAACACCAAAGACGATGGAGTTGGCAAGGCTCGTGGAAATGTAAGCCTGCGCCATCGCCTCGATGATGCCGATGAGAATGCCGCCGACAAAGGCGCCGGGGATGGAGCCGATGCCGCCGAAAACGGCAGCGTCGAAGGCCTTGATGCCAGGCATGGCGCCCGTGGTGGGCTGCAGGACCGGCGAGTAGGAGCACAGGAGCACGCCGGCGATGGCAGCGAGGGCGGAGCCGATGGCGAACGTCATCGAGATGGTGCGGTTGACGTTGATGCCCATGAGCTGAGCGGCGGCCTTATCCTCGGACACGGCGCGCATGGCCTTGCCCATCTTGGTCTTACCTGTAAAGAACATCAGGCCGGCCATGATAACCAGGCAGGCGACGATGGTGACGAGCGAGACGGCGCTTACGTTAAACTTGGCCAAGAACTCCGGCACCGGGAAGGTGACGAGCGAAGTGAAGTTCTTGGGCGTGGCGCCCCACAGAAGCTGCGCGGCGTTCTGCAGGAAGTAAGACACGCCGATGGCCGTGATCAGAACGGCCAACGGGCCCGCTTGGCGCAGCGGCTTATAGGCCAGACCCTCAATGAGAACACCGAGAACCGTGCAGACCACACAAGAGAGAACTACAGATGCCCAGCCCGGGAGGCCGAGATACGACGTGGCGCAGAACGAGACATAGGCACCGACCATGATGACGTCGCCGTGAGCGAAGTTGAGCATCTTGGCGATACCGTAAACCATGGTGTAGCCCAACGCGATGATGGCGTAGACGCTGCCCATGGACAGGCCGTTGACCAGGTATTGGATAAAGACCGTCATGTTCCACATCCCCCTTTCGAATAGGTTTCCAGTTAATCTATGAAACAGGGACGTTACACTGTCCCTAGATACCAAGCAAGCAGGGAAGGCCAAAACCTCCCCTGCTTGGGATCAAAACCGCTCTATGTAAGGCGGCCAATTAGGCCTGTACGTACTTGCCGTCGGTGATGACGTACGCCGTGGGCTCCTTCTGGACCTGGCCCTTATCGTTCCAGGTGAGCTTGCCGGTCAGACCGTCAACGGTAATCTTGAGCATAGCCTTGGACAGCTTCTCGGCGGCCTCGGTCGGATCGGCGTCGACACCAAGACCGGCCTCCTTGACGGCCTCGGCCACCGCGTGCACGCCGTCGTAGGCGTCGGCGGCAAACTGGTCGGGGGTATCGCCGTACTTATCCTTGTAAGCGTTAACGAAGTCGGCGTTCTTCTCGTCGTCGGCGGAGAACGGGGTCATGAGCAGCAGGCCCTCGGCAAGAGAGGTATCGAAGCCCTCAACGCCCAGGATGCCGTCCATGCCGTCGCAGCCCATCATCTTGACGTCGTAGCCCATGTCCTTGGCGTTCTTGAGCAGGACGGACGCCGGCGTGTAGTAGATCGGCGCAAAGATCATGGTGGCGCCGGCCTGCTTGGCCTTGGTCAGCTGGTTGGTAAAGCTCGTGGCGGAGTCGTCCTTAAAGGTCTCCTCGTCAACAATCTCGAGCTTGGACTCAGCGGCCTGGGCCTTAAAGGAATCTGCGATGCCCGAAGAATAGGCGTCGCCGGAGTTATAGAACAGCACGAACTTCTCGTCCGCATACTTCTGCGCCAGGAACTTGGCAGCGTTGACACCCTGGTTGGGGTCGGTGAAGCAAACCTGGAAGACGCAATCCTTGCCGTCGGTGACGTCCTCGGAGGACGCGGACGGGGTGATCATGAACGTCTTGGGGTCGTTACCGCACTCGGCGGCAACGGCAACCGACGCACCCGTGGTGGTCGGGCCGACGAGGGCCTGCATGCCCCAGTCGAGCAGGGTGTTGAAGGCGTTGACGGCCTTCTCGCCATCGGCCTGGTCATCCTCGGCCTTGCTGGCAAGCGGCAACTCCTTGGTCGAGAAATCCTTGCAGCCAAGCTCGACACCCTGGGTAACGGACTTGCCGTAGGACGCGTTGGCGCCGGTCAGCGGGCCGATGGTGCCGATCTTAAACGAAGCGTCGCCCGAAGCGGAACCGCTATCGCCGCCGTTGGAGGAGCAGCCAGCTAGAATGGACATCGCCCCCAGACCTGCTGCGCTCGCGATAACGCTCCTGCGATTCATAACAGGGTTCAATGACTTACCGGTGAGGCTCGACATGCGGCTCTCCTCTCAAATCTCGTCGGGTTTCGGTTACCCGACAGGCCATCCTTCGCCGTGTTCGGCGTTCGCAAAATACTAGACGCTTTAGTTAAGGAAAGTGGCGATTATTTCAACTTTTCTTTGGATTTGTTGATTTATCCATAATTCTGCGTATTTCTATTACTTTATGCAGTATTGCCACTTTATTATATAAAAGTAATGTTTCCGTTCTGTTACAAGTATACCTGCCTTGAATAAAACAGCCTCACCGGTCGCGCTTTATGCGCACTTAGGAAGCGATGTACTTGCCGTCCTGGATCACATAGGCTGTCCATGCCGTCGGCACCCATTAGTGTCATGTCGTAGCTCATGTCCTTGGCGTTCTTGAGCAAAACGGACGCTGGGGTGTAATAGATCGGGGCAAAAATAAGCGTGGCTCCGACAAGGAAACTCCTGCGGTTAAGTACGTTGTTGATGCTAAACATGGTGTCCCCCTTTTCGCTGGCCGCGGTGCGGCCGTCTTGCGGTACAGGGCAAACCTTATGGTGCAAACGTTGACAGTTTGTTACGGAGTTCCGTTTGTAGCGAGCATGTTTCCAATGTTTCCGCAGCGTTTCGGGGGTGCCGTTTTGTGCGACTCCTGTTGCCTAGCGAGCACGCGCCCTCGGTTCACGCTAGAATGCACTCAACCTTTAAGCGGTTAATCCATCCATAAGATGCACGAAGGAGCTATCTATGAGCGAACCCCTGCGCACCGTGAACGTCGGCCTCATCGGTCTGGGAACCGTCGGCGGCGGCGTGGCCCGTCTGATCAAGAGCCACCACGATGAGTACCTGGCCGCCTACGGCATCGACCTTAAGCTGGCCCGCGCCTGCGCGCTTGCCTGGGAGCAGGCCGAAGCCGCCGGTATTGAGCGCGAGGCCTTTACGAGCGACTGGCACGACGTCGTCACCGACCCCGCCGTCGATATCGTCGTCGAGCTCATCGGCGGCGAGCACCCTGCGACCGAAATCTTCACCACCGCCTTCGAGAACGGCAAGCACGTCGTCTCTGCCAACAAGGCCCTGCTGGGCCGTCATGTCGAGACGCTCGCCGAGAAGGCGCGCGCGTGCGGCGTGCAGATTAAGTGCGAGGCCAGCTGCGGCGGTGGCATCCCCATTGTGAGCACGCTCGAGCACGACCTGGTGGGCAACAAGATCCTGACCATCGCTGGCATTCTCAACGGCACCACCAACTACATCCTGTCGCGCATGGACGCCGAGGGCGCCGATTACGCTGACGTGCTCGCCGACGCCCAGGCAAAGGGCTATGCCGAGGCCGACCCGTCCGCCGACGTCGACGGCTTCGATGCCGCCAGCAAGACGGCCATCCTCGCCTCCATCGGCTTTGGCACCCGTGTTACCACCGACGATGTGTACCAGCAGGGTATCCGTACCATCGGCGCCGAGGACATTGCCCAGGCCCGCGAGCTCGGCTACACCATCAAGCTGCTGGGCATCGCACGCAACACCGAAGCCGGCGTCGACGTCCGCGTGCACCCCACGCTCATCCCGGCAGACCATATGCTCGCCAAGGTCAACGGCGCCATGAACGCTGTCTACGTGGTGGGCGACGCCGTGGGCGAGACCATGTTCTACGGTGCCGGCGCAGGCTCCTTCCCCACCGCGAGCGCCGTCGTAGGCGATATCCTGTCGCTCTCCGAGCAGATCAGCCACGGCGTGACTCCGCTGCCCGAGATTGAGCCCTATGGTCACAACCTCGCCTTTAAGCCCATGGACGAGCTCCAGACCAAGTACTATGTGCGCCTGAAGGTCGCCGACCGCGTGGGCGCCCTGTCCGAGACGGTCGATATCTTTGCCAAGCACAACATCTCGATCTCGCTCATCAACCAGGTCGAGGACGGCAAGTCGGGCGTCAGCGATGCCTGCTCGGTCATCTTCCTAACGCACCGCGCGCTCGAGAAGGACGTCCAGGCTGCCGCCACCGAGCTTGCCAGCGTCGACTGCGTGGCCGAGGTCGCCAACGTCCTGCGCATCGAGGACGTCGAGGCCTGGACCGAAGGCGTCATGGCCAACTAACTCATCAATCGCCTAGCAATACGCGCTTTGAGGGCTCCCGTCCGATGTGGGACGGGAGCCCTTTTGTCTCCTGCCCTAAGCACAACGGCAGAGCACATTTGCGCGAGCCGCTCATCGGTAACGCGGGCTACCGTTCACCGATATGCAGACGCGGCCGATTCCGGCTACCGCTACGCTGTGCTGCGTACGTCCACCCCCGAAGAATGGAGGCACCATGTTGCTCGAGGGCAAGAAAGCAATCGTCACCGGAGGCACGCGCGGTATCGGCTATGCCATCGCCTGCCGTTTTATCGAGGAGGGTGCCGCCGTCACCGTCTTTGGCTCGCGCCAGGAGACTGCCGATGCAGCCGTTGAGAAGCTGACAGCCGTCTATCCCGACGCCAAGGTCTGGGGCCGTTCCTGCGACCTCACCTCGCTCGAGGCCGTGACCGAGGCCTTTACCCAGGCTGCAGCCGACATGGGCGGTCTCGATACGGTCGTCAACAACGCCGGCATCTCCCAGCGCTCGCCCCTTTTGGACTATACAGCCGAGGAGTTCGCCAAAGTTATGGACCTCAACGTCGTCGCCGTCTTTAACGGCCACCAGGCTGCTGCCAAGATCATGACCGAGGCCGGCCACGGCGGCACCATCACTACCACAAGCTCAATGGTCGCCAAGTACGGCCAGCCTTCCGGCGTCGGTTACCCCACGTCCAAGTTTGCCGTCAACGGCATGGTCCAGTCGCTCTCGCGCGAGCTCGCCCCCATGGGCATCCGCGTCAACGCCGTTGCCCCTGGCGTGACTAAGACCGACATGGTCGCTAACCTGCCCGAAGAGGTCATCAAGCCCATCATCGCCACTATTCCGCTCGGCCGCATGGGCGAGCCCGAGGACATCGCCAACGCCTTCGTTTTCCTAGCGAGCGACATGTCATCCTATGTCACGGGCGCCGTGCTCCCCGTCGACGGAGCCGCCCGCTCCTAAAGGTCGCAAGCCACGATTTCGGACCTCAACGGAGCTCAACGCAAAAGGCGCGCTGTCTGCATCAACCGCAGGCAGCGCGCCTTGTTCTGTTTGTAAGGGAAACTGCGTCCCGTTTCGCCGATTCTGAGACACCGTTTCCGCAACGGGTCGGGACTGCGGAAACTACATCCCAATCTGGTTATCCATTCCGGGGCACAGTTTCCCGAAGGGCGGTTGAGTCATGCCATCCTAATCAAAACGAGACCGTATAGCACCCCTAAGATAACCAGCTCTCATTCTGGAGCAAGCGCATCAGGCAGCACGACCGCTCGCCGACGTGCAATTTGTTGCACAGTAAAATCGGCTAGTGGCACCCTTATCCTTTATTTAGCGAATAAGGTCAAGGAAGGGAGAGTATCATGCCAAGACGGCAAACACCGCTCGAGGTCATGTTCTCCCTGTTCAAGACTTCATTTACCCTGAGCCATCGCGCACTTGCTGAACTGTTACCATCCGATCTGCCGTTAACAAATGGACAGCCTACCGCCCAAATGGCACAGGACACCAGCTGGCTTTCGCGCACGATTGTGCACTCGCAGCCGGGCTCCCTAGAAGATCGCTACTTTACCGACTGGTCCTGCGCATCGAATCAAATCCTGCACAAGCTACAGGAAAAAGGGTATTCGAACGCCGACATCTATACCATGATTGCGGCAGCAACTGACGCGATGGCTCAAGCGCTCAGTGCCTGTGGGCGCAATGGGCTCCTTTACCGGAACGCCGCCTCGCGCCTCGTCAGCTGCCAGCCAGACAAAGATGACAGGGCTCTTATCTCAATCGCGCTCGTTGTTTCGACCGCCTGTTGGTGCGATCCGGCCCGTGCTATCGCGTACATCAGGAACCGCTTTGAATTCGCAGAGAATGTCAGGTCGTTTACCCCCTCAAGTATTTCTTTCTGTCCATGCGATTTAAAACAAACGGGCACCGAACATGCGATCGGCCTTATCAGGATCGATAACGAACTCGTCATCGGCGGCCCTTATGTCATTGAGCCTTCTGCCATGGGCACCACCATCGGAGCGCTCGCACTCGAAGACGGCGCTGTCACCGATGTTGGGCTGGATGTCTCCGCCAAGCATCTCCGTATCTTCGCCGAGAACAATGCTTGGTACGCACAAGACCTCGGTTCGACCAACGGCACGCATCTGATTCGAACAGTCGATAACAGCGAACTCGACATCAGCTCCGGCGCACCTGCCCAGCTGTACCCCGGCGACATCCTGCGCCTGGGCCTCAGCACTACTTTTGCCGTCGTAGCAACGACGGCTGCCTTAGCAAATCAACATTACTAACCATAGAAACAAGGTGACTATGAGCATCACGGATGTTATTAAATATGAGGGCAATAACCAAACTTTTATCTGGAAACACCCCTCAGAAGACTTCAATACGGGCTCGCAACTCATTGTTCACGAGACCCAAGAAGCAATTTTCTTCCTTAATGGACAGGCCCTGGATTCGTTTGGACCAGGCAGGCATGAACTTGAGACTCAAAATCTACCGTTACTGAACGGCATTTCGAAGATAACGACCGGTGGTGTCAGCCCGTTTCACTCAGAAGTCTACTTTGTTAACCTCATCGAGCAGATGGGCATCCGCTGGGGAACCAATTCCAAGATTCAGTTCATGGAACCGACTTATGGATTTCCGCTCTCGCTCGGGGCGTCCGGAGAGATGGCTCTTGCTGTAAAAGAGCCCCGCAGGCTCCTTCTCAAGCTTGTTGGAACCGAAGCTTTGCTCTCCTAGGACAAGCTGATCAGTTATTTCAAAGCTTTCCTGCAAACTCGAGTAAAAACTCATCTGGCACAAGTAATTACCGAACAAAAACTCTCCATTTTCGAACTTGATGCACACCTTGAAGAGTTATCCGACTCGCTTAAGAACAAGCTGCTTCCCGACTTTGCCGCATACGGCCTCTCATTAACGCAAATGCTGGTCACCGCCATCGTCAAACCCGAAGGTGATCCGGTATACGAGAAGTTTAAGGACCTCCATTTCAAGCAATATGCCGACGTACGCGAAGCACAGATAAAACAACAGGTCAGCATTATCGAACAAGAAACTGCGGCGCAGCGCACCGTAATCTCCGCAAAAGCACGCGCAGAAAAACGGCAAATCGAAGGCTATACCTATCAACAGGAACGCAGCTTCGATGTTGCCGAAAAGATGGCCCAAAACGAAGCGACTGGCGAATACGCAAACATGGGAATTGGTCTGGGCGTAATGGCCGGTGTCGGCGGAACCATGGGGTCAGTTATGACCGATGCACTCTCACAAGCCACCGGCACGTCCGCGACGCAGCCCATCCCTGCGGATACCAATTCGCAGCAAAGTGCTGCAAAGTTCTGTTCCGAATGTGGATATCGCTTCTCTGGAACCGAGAAGTTCTGTCCCGAGTGCGGAGCACGGAGGTCATAATGAAGAACACACAGGCATATATTGCAGCAATCCCCGTAGCCCTCTTCATAGCTATCGAAAGCGTGACAATACTTTTATTTGGACCCTCAACCACTTTTTGGATTGAGAGCGCATTCTCTTTGGTCATGCTCGCCCTGGTGGTTTCAACCTTGTTATTTGGACCCCAAAAGAATCTTAAGATATTTGGTATCTCAAAGATACTTGTTATTGGCGTATCGTTTGCAGTCCAATTGTTGCTAGGCATACTAGGGTCCGCGTTAAAAACAGAGGCGCTTCCAGCAATTCCAATTCTCAGTTTTCTGCTAGCAAGCGCTGCGACAGCCACGCTCTTCGCAACAGGCGCTTCCGAATCTCACGCATCTACCATTGAAAACCAAATTTCAAGCAAATCGCAATCCATGCAGAACCTTGAACTTCAGCTAAGACTGCTTCTAGATGAATCACCTTCAGAGTTGCGTGCATCAATGACCAGCCTCTTGGAAACTTCAAGCCTTGCCGACCCCGCCAGTTGTGAAGCAAGCGCTCAAGTTGAAGAGGAAATATCGAGCGCACTTCGTGATCTATCGCAATCAATCGAATCAAACGATATCGAAGGCGCGAACTCGAAAATATTGCGCATGACTTCGTTGATAAGGCAAAGAGCAGCACTGGTTAAAGCAAGCAAGGACAGCTAATGATCGATAAGGATAAATTAATCTCGCTTCTTATTTCAAAAGAAATTCCAGTAAAAACGACCCGGAGATACAAAACTATTGGCTATCGAATAAAGCTCGAGAGTGGAACAGCCGTATATGTCTACGACAGCGGCGGCTTCTTTTGTCAAGGAAATAACGCTGATCAGGTCCGAAAAGCCATCGAAGATGAAATCATTGATGAACCAAACAACAAAGTTTTCGTTGTTTACGGCCACGATAAAACCGCACGAAACCAACTCCAACGTCTTCTCGAAGAGTTAAATCTAGAGCCTATTTTTCTCGATAATCAGCCTATAGGGGGCCGAACAGTAATCGAACAACTAATGGAATACATCCCTTGCGCTAATTTCGGGATAGTACTTATGACCCCGGACGATATAGGCTATCCAAAGAATAAACAGGATCGACCGCAGCCAAGAGCTCGCCAGAACGTAGTTTTGGAGCTTGGGATGTTACTGATGAAATTCGGCAGGTCTAGGACCGCGATCCTTCTCAAAGAAGCCGACCCACCAATAGAAAAACCGTCCGATATAAACGGCATCTTATATCTCCCTTACAAGGAAGACGTTTTTGAGATAAAGCAGAAACTAATACGGGAAATGAACAGCAAGGGGTATGAAATGGAGCAATCGAAATGAAAGCGCTACAATGCGAGCTCTGCGGTAGCACAGAGATTATCAAGGATGGAGACTTTTTCGTCTGTCAAAGCTGTGGAATGAAATATACGCTTGAAACCGCAAAGAAAATGATGGTCGAAGGTGTTGTCCAAGTCGAAGGCACAGTGAAAACAGACCGCACTGAAGATGTCGATCGATATCTCGCCTTGGCCAGAACCGCTCAAAAAGCCGGTAACAACGCTGATGCTGAGAAATATGCCTCCATGGCCCTCGAGATTGATCTTAAGAACGCCGAGGCATGGTCAATAAAGGCAAAAGCGATAGACTGGCAGCTCACGTTTGTCAGCGATCGCTTGTCGGAATCAAATGCAGCATGCATTAATATGCTAAAGCTGCTAAATCGAGCCCCATCAGATTTTGATGAGATAAACACCGCGCTAAACATAGCGATAGGTTTCATTGAGCATTTGCGAGCTATCGCAAACTCTGAGATAGACTATTTCTGCCAGGAACTTGCAAATCTACCGAATGCGAAGAATCTAGAGTTAATTCAATCGGGGCTCATTCGTCACCTACAGTCGCGTGAACTCCAATGGAAAAATATAGAGGCCGTGTGCGAATTACAAACGGCTGCCGTAAAGAGGCTCAGCAAAGAGCAGGGGGAGAGTGCCGAGATACCCGAGAATATCGAAGATCTCCTCGGCGCCCTTACCGAAGACCTTTCCGGTCTTGCAGCGCGCAACATTTCATCAATGTATTACAATGCTGCAATCACGATCCTAAAGTCTGCGGTCAACGGCTGCTCCACATGGTCGGAACGGTGGAACAAGGTCCGTGTATTTGATTACTACGCGACAGATGATTTCGACTATGACAACGAAAAAGAAGCTTTTGATCTATGCATAGATGCGTACGATAGTTGCATAAAAGCGGCTCGCTTAGCTATCGACCTCTTTGACAATAAAGTCACTAAACAAGGTACTGCCACAGACGAGATGCTCTTAAGATGCTGGGGCATATTGTGCAGTCTCGAGGAGCTATGTATCAAAGTTCGAACAAATCGCCGATACTACGGATACTACGGACACTCCAGCGAACAAATAACAAACGACGGCTTTTTCCTTAGCGATGAGGCAAAGCAGCTTCGGAGAGAACAGTTAGAAAAGGACATGGCAAAGCGTGACGAATACGACCCCGAGAAGAAGAAGGAACGTGAGCGCGCTGAAAAAGAAGCAGAGCTCCAAGCCAAATACTGGTTAGATAATCCTGTTAAAAAGACGCAAAAACAAGCGCTCGAAGATGAATTTGACCGGCTGGGGAACGAACTTCGAGAGCTTAAGAGCAGACGTTCCTTTTTCAGCCCGTTCGAATTCAAGGCAAAACGAGAATGTGATGCAAAAATCGAACAGGCTCGCGAGCGCAGGCGGGAAATCAAGAACTCTCTGAAGGCCTTAGACGATGAACTCCTGGCGTACGTGTCAAACGAAATTGAATCATAGCTTTCACCGCTTGCCGCAACAGTCCATTGGCGACCTCAAAGGCGCCTCAATGGGATAAGAGCGATTTCACACCATGGAGGAATGGCGGGCAAGCGCTCGGAGTGTTCATTTGTCTGATAACCGATATTCACTCTAGCCCGAGCAGATTAAGTCCCGCCACCGTCATCTTGCACACGAGCGGCCTTGCGGACACCTTTTCTAAATATCCGGCAGCGATTAGGCTCGACAATGACCTACTCGCTGTCGGTTTTTTCACATCGAGATAGCCCGACACACCATCAAGCGTAGATTCGCCAAAGGCACCGAAGATATGCATCTGTGCCGCATAAAACAGAATATCTTTTGCCCTTTCGGTAAACGTATCGTCGAGCTCATCGATCGCCCGCTTGAGATCATCGAGTTGTACGCGCTTTTCGGCCAAATCGCTCAGAACGGCATCTTGCGCTTGCTCGACCAAATCAAGAATCATTGCAACAAACGGAGTAGCCTCGCTACCGTTAAGGGGCCTCTCCACCACGTCAAACGCCTTGTAATATGCGGTTTTATTCTCAGCAATCGTCCTGGAGAGCGACAACACCGTAGGCTGCGACAATGTCTCGTTCAGGCTCAACGCGAGAAGATATCTCCCCGTTCTCCCGTTACCGTCATAGAAGGGGTGAATATACTCAAAGAGAAAATGGCAGATTGAGGCTGCATAGAGGCTTGGGACATCTTCGCGATTGCTCAACTCTATCATCTTGCCAAGGAGGTCAATGATTTCGGGCTCCGAGGAAACACCCTGATGGAGAATCTTGCCCCGACTGTTCTCAATCACAACGGGACCCAAACGGAACATCTTGCCATCCGGACGGTCCTTCGGGTCAAGCACGCCCTTAGTGACGGCATCGAAAATCTCGCGGATATCCTCGGGTTTGCCGGGACGACTTGAACCATCCACCAGCTGAAGGTAGAGGCGAGCGAATTCAATAAAAGGAGTGTGCTCCTTTTCGGCGGCACCGCAAAGTTCGGCCGCAGCATCCTCCGCAGACTCCAGCGCCGCTTCAATCTGGCGCCGCGTGCTGTGCACACCCTCCATCTCGTTGCTGAAAACAACCTCCTCAAGCACCAGCGAACGAATCGAGGCCCCCAAAGCCACATAAGGCAAGCTATTCCACAGGTTGGAAATCTTTCGCTCTTTTCTGAGGATCCGCTCGCTAGCAACGGACAAGTTCAAAGGAACACAAGCGAACAGTTCACCATGCTCAAGGTGAATTCCAGTCCGCACCGTGCCGTCGGCAGTAAGGCGCTCGTGCAGCAGCTCGTCATGGCAAGCATAACGATCGGAGCTTGAATCTGCATAAAAGAGTTTTTCGAGCGTCTTGTACGCCATCGCTTCATCACTCCTTTGAAATCAAATAGCTTAATCGTCTTTCATTATTTCGAATTAATCCGATATTTGCAATTAAGACTCAAGAAATGCATTGTCTAATTTCAGAATTTGAAGTATTGGGAATTAAGGTTTCCTTATTTACATAGATAACGAGCTAATTTCAAACCTCAGCAGAGCTTTATGCAAGAGGCGCGCTGCCTGCATCAATAGCAGGCAGCGCGCCTTCTTCTGTTCGAAAAGGAAACTGCATCCCAGATTTTCGGCTCAGAATGGGGTGCACTTTCCGCAACGGGCTTCTCGCGGAAACTATGTCCCGCTCTGAGCGTCTATTCCGGGATGCACTTTCCAAAGGGCCTTGTTCCGGAAACTGCGTCCCGTTTCGGGTCTTTAAAGCGGGACGCGGCTTCCCCTAGGGAAGCATCTCGTTATTTGCCGTCGTCGTCCTCGGCTTCTTCTCTTGCATAGAGCTCCAGCATGCGGCGGCGGTATTCGCGCACGGCGAGCTTGGCGCGCTCCAGGCGGCGACGCTCGCGCGGAGTCAGCTCGGACGGGTCGACCTCGTCTCCATAGGTCTTATCGGCAAGAAGATGTGCCGCGTCCACAATACGGGCATCGATATGGCCGCTCGCCGCCTCGGCGGAAAGACGCTCGGCAATCGTATCGAGCGTAGGCAAGCCCTCGAATACGCGACCATGGCCATGCGAAGTCAGCAGCTCGTGCTCACGTGCGAGCAGGCTCGCCAAATCGTGATGGGCGCGCAGGATGTCGAGCGCATCGGATGGATGCTCGGCAACTTCTGCCACGGCGGCGACCGGCGCGGCGTCGACCACGCGGTAGAAGAGCTGCGCGAGCAACGGCATCAAGAACACCGTGATGGCACCGGCGGCAACCATGACCGACGCAATATCTTGCGACAGCGCGCCCGCGTTGACGGCAACGCTTGTCACGGCAACGATGATCGGCAGGGCCGTGGTGCAGTACAGGGCCACGGTAATGCGACCATACGCCGACACATCGCGCGTCGCAGGACAAATGCTCATAGAGATGAGAATGGGAACGGCACGAATAATCAACAACGCCACGATAAAGCCCACGAGCAGACCCGGGCGCGACGCCACGGCCGTCAGATCGATCTTTGCGCCCGATACGGTAAAGAATACCGGAATCAAAAAGCCGTAGGCCAGGCCATCGAGCTTGGTCTCGAGCGTATGGTTGCCCTCGGGGATGATGTAGCGCAAGACAAAGCCGGCGGCAAAAGAACCCAACACGATGTCGAGATCAAAGACAGCCGAGAACGCCACGAGCGTGACCAGGATGAGCACCGTCAGGCGCACGAAGGTCTGCGACGTGGTATCGGCGCGTTCCTCGACAAACGCAAAGAAGCGGCTGCCGACGCGCTTGGAGCGGCTCGGGACCACGGCCAGCAACACGCAGACCACCGCAAGCAAGCCAAGGATCACAAGCGTTTGGATGCCGGTGCGGGCAGACAGCAGCACCGACATGGCAAGCACAGGGCCGAGCTCACCCCAAGTGCCATACGCGAGAATCGAGTCGCCCACGCGCGTGCCGGTGAGCGAGCGCTCACGCATGATGGGCACGAGCGTACCGAGCGCCGTCGAAGTGAGGGCAAGCGTCACGGCGATACCGTCGAAATGACTGACCGAGAACCACGGGGTAAAGCGTACGGCAAGCCAGGCGATACCAAACGTGACGACCCACGTCGCCAAGCCGTAGCGCCCCTCGACGCCCGTGATGCTCTTGGGGTCGATCTCAAAGCCGGCAAGCAGGAACAAGAAGGCCAGGCCCAGCTCGGACACAAGCGAGACCTCGGCATCTACATGGATGACGCCGAGCATATGGGGTCCCAGCACCGCGCCGAGCACGAGCAAAAAGACCGTCTCGGGAACGGGTTTTCCGGGAATCGCCGAGGCGATAAAAGGACTCGCAAAGGCCACGAGTGCGATGATGGCGAGCGAAACGAATGCCATGTGATGCCTTTCTCTTGTTTGCGCTTCACTGTAGCACCCTCGCCGTCCTCAACGCGCCGCGAGCTGTCGTATCATAGTGAGGTTTACAAACATGTGGCTCAAGGCGACCGCGAGGCTTGTCCCGTAAACCGACCGCTGCCGCATACCGTACCGTACGCCCAACCGATCAGGAAGGCAGGAACCAATGGTCTCTCGTATCTACGTGGAGAAGAAACCCGGGTTCGACGTCGAGGCTCAGCAGCTCAAGGGCGAGCTGACCGAAATTCTCGGCATCAAGGGCATCGAGGCCCTGAGGATCATCAACCGCTACGACGTCGAGGGCATCGACGAGGAGCTTTTCCGCTCCTGCGTGCCGACCGTCTTTAGCGAGCCCCAGGTCGATGTGACCTACGACGAACTCCCCGCAAGCGATGGCGCCGTCTTTGCCGTCGAATTCCTGCCTGGCCAGTTTGACCAGCGCGCCGACTCCGCCAGAGAGTGCGTGCAGCTCATCAGCCAGGGCGAGCGCCCCGCCGTGCGCTCCGCCAAGGTCTATATGATCTCGGGCGCTCTGGACGAAGCCGCCATCGATGCCATCAAGCACTACGTGGTGAACCCCGTCGAGGCGCGCATCGCCTCGCTCGACCTGCCCGAGACGCTGTACATGGAGACTCCCGAGCCCCAGCCCGTCGAGGTGCTCGACGGCTTCCGCAAGCTCGACGAGGCCGGCCTTGCCGCCTTTATCGCCGATCGCGGCCTTGCCATGGACGAGGCGGACATCGCCTTCTGCCAGCAGTACTTCCGCGATGAGGACCGCGACCCCACCATCACCGAGATCCGCGTGATCGACACCTATTGGTCCGACCACTGCCGCCACACCACCTTCGGCACCGTCCTGGATGACGTGACGATCGACGACGCCGTGGTGCAGCAGGCCTTCGACCGCTACATGGAGATGCGCCACGAACTCGGCCGCGACGCCAAGCCCGTCTGCCTCATGGACATGGGCACCATCGGCGCTAAGTACCTTAAGAAGACCGGCGTAATGACCGATGTCGATGAGTCCGAGGAGATCAACGCCTGCACCGTCAAGGTGAAGGTCGATGTCGATGGCGAGGACCAGGACTGGCTGTTCCTCTTTAAGAACGAGACCCACAACCACCCGACCGAGATCGAGCCCTTCGGCGGTGCCGCCACCTGCGTGGGCGGCGCTATCCGTGACCCGCTCTCGGGCCGCAGCTATGTGTATCAGGCCATGCGCGTCACCGGTGCCGGCGACCCCACCGTCCCGGTTTCCGAGACGCTCGAGGGCAAGCTGCCGCAGCGCAAGCTCGTGACCACCGCTGCCGCCGGCTACTCCAGCTACGGCAACCAGATCGGCCTTGCCACCGGTCAGGTCAACGAACTCTATCACCCCGGTTACGTGGCCAAGCGCATGGAGGTTGGCGCCGTCGTGGGCGCTACCCCGGCAAACCACGTTCGTCGCGAGTGCCCCGCCCCCACCGACAAGATCATCCTGCTGGGCGGCCGCACCGGCCGCGATGGCATCGGTGGCGCCACCGGCTCCTCCAAGACCCAGAACACCGAGTCCATCGAGACCTCGGGTGCCGAGGTCCAGAAGGGCAACGCCCCGGTCGAGCGCAAGCTGCAGCGCCTGTTCCGCCGCGGCAATGCCTGCCGTCTGATCAAGCGCTGCAACGACTTTGGCGCCGGCGGTGTCTCGGTCGCCGTGGGCGAGCTTGCCGACGGCCTGTATGTCGACCTTGATACCGTGACCAAGAAGTACGACGGCCTGGACGGCACCGAGCTCGCTATCTCCGAGTCCCAGGAGCGTATGGCCTGCGCCGTCGCCGACGGTGACGTCGAGGAGTTCATGGGCTACGCCGCCGAGGAGAACCTCGAGGCGACCGTTATCGCCGAGGTTACCGCCGAGCCGCGCATGCGCATGGCCTGGAACGGTGTCGCCATCGTCGACCTATCCCGCGAGTTCCTCAACTCCAACGGCGCGCCCAAGCACCAGATCGCCCACGTATGCGCCCGCAGCGTGTGGCAGCCCAGCTGGGCCGGCACCACGCTTGCCGAGCGCATGACCTCGCTTGTCACCGACCTCAACGTCGCTTCCAACAAGGGCCTTTCCGAGCGCTTCGACTCCACCATCGGCGCCGCGACCGTGCTCATGCCCTTTGGTGGCAAGACGCAGCTCACCCCAAGCTCGGCCATGGTCGCCAAGTTCCCCGTGGACGGCGAGACCACCACGGCAAGCGCCATGG
>UQIG01000024.1 GCA_900541135.1 uncultured Collinsella sp. | reverse complement strand
TACACAAGGCTATTCGTCGGCAGCGTCAGATGTGTATAAGAGACAGCTCCCGTACTATCTCCCGACCCGCATGCGCATGACGTACGGCGACTCGCTGAGCGATGCCTCATTCCAGGACGGCAAGACCGTTGGCGAGGGTCATTTCCGCCTCGTCGACAGCAGCAACGTACTCAACGTGGCAGCTTCGGGCCATGCGTTTGCCATCGAATATGTGGATGTCGACGCCTTGGGCAACGAGACCGTTACGGAGCTGCGGGGCTCCGTGCCCATCGATATCGATCCACGCGCGCTGACGCCCCATTTTGAGGGACTCGAAGGCCTTAAGGCCGGCGAAGACGTGCGCGCCAAGATTGCGGCATCACTCGAGGGCAAGCTCGAAACCGATGCCTGCACGGCCCAGCTCGAGTTTGTGCACGACGCGAACGGCGCTCCGGGAACGACGATGGCCGAGGGCGAGGCATTTACCGCGGGAACGTACTGGGTGCGCGTGAACGGTCTCTTGGGCGACGCGGCGCAGAGCTACACGCTCGCCAGCGATGGAGCCGCAAGCTTTACCGTAGCGGCCTCGGGCAGTGCAGGCGGCACCGGTAGCGGCACGGGTTCCAACGCAGACGGCGCCGACAAGAACGGCGGCGGCAACAAGAGCAAGGGCTCGACCGGAAAACTCGCCGACACGGGCGACGGCTCTGGCGTTGCCGCCGGGCTCGCTGCCGCCGCCGTGGCGACAACGGTCGCCGGCGCGGCGATGCTTGCCAATGACCGCGAAAACGTTGGGGACGACAGCGAATAGGCAAGCCCGCCTTTTAGACACATCGACTCAATTGGGGGGCGCAGAATACCGTTCTGCGCCCCGATTTTTACCTTAGCCCGAACACCGTTATCGGCTACATCACCATGTTCAGCGCATTCACGAACTCCTGAGCTTGGGAGCGGCTGCTCAGACTAAAGACACAGGCAGTCAACAGCCTGTTACGTAGGAAAACGTCGCGGCCCTTGATCCTGCTGACCCCCGTAATGTCCTTAAGATAAACAATCTCGGTGTGCTTGCCACCAAAAGTGCCCTTCTTGAGCACCTCGATGCGGTTAGGGTAGATCTTGACGTCTTTAAACCTACCCGAACCTTTGTCCTGGAACAGCAGCGTGTTGTTGTCCATACGCGTCACTCCCGCGGGGTTCGCTAAAACTGCCTCTATGGTCACATTTTAACCACCGCAAGGCTCCCATGCGAAGGTGCCAGACAACATAGCAATTCGTGTCCGCGCGAGGCTTTAAACTAAATGCGTTAAAGATGCATTCCACAAGAGGAAAGTGGGGCGACAGTGATGGGTGAACTAGTAAACCGTGGAGAATCGGCAATCGTGCCCGAAGGTTTTTACAAGCAGGTCTCCTCGATTCTCAACGCCGCTCGCGACAAGGCCTATACCGCCGTTAACTTTGCGATGGTTGAGGCATATTGGGAGATCGGCAAGAGTATTGTTGATGAACAGGGCGGAGAGGAGCGCGCCAAGTATGGCGATGCACTGATCGACGAACTTGCCGTTAGATTGACTAAGGATTTTGGCAGAGGCTTCAACGCCAGAAGCTTAAGATACATGCGTCAGTTTTATCTTGCGTTCCGAATTGAATTGGACACATTACCGCAGGTTATCGCGTATAACCGACCCTGATGCTCGAACATGGTACATGAACGAATGCGCCGATTCTCGTTGGAGCACGCGTCAGCTCGAACGCCAGATCAACACCATGTTCCGCGAGCGCCTACTTGCCAGCAAGGACAAGGAGGCCGTCACCCAGGAAATCCAAAAGAGCGCCCCGGCTCGTCGCCCCGAGGATATCATCCGCGACCCGTATGTACTGGAGTTTTTAGGTTTCTCGGACGATACTGCGTTTCGCGAGAGCGATCTAGAGCAGGCGCTCATCACGCATCTTCAGAAGTTCCTGCTGGAGCTTGGCCGTGGTTTCGCTTTCGAGGCGCGCCAAAAGCGCATCACCTTTGATGGGCGCCATTTCTATATTGACCTTGTTTTTTACAACTATCTGATGCGCTGCTTCGTGCTCATCGACCTTAAGACGGACGACCTTACGCATCAGGACCTGGGCCAGATGCAAATGTATGTGAACTACTACACGCGCGAGCTCATGAACGAAGGCGACAATCCGCCCATAGGCATCGTGCTCTGCGCGGACAAAAGCGATTCGATTGTCGAGTACACGCTGCCCGAAGACAACGACCAAGTGTTTGCCGCCAAATACCTGCCGTATCTTCCAAGCAAGGAAGAGCTAGCGCGCGAGCTGAGTGCCGAGTACCGCGCCATCAACGAAGCGACCAATGGCGAAACGCAAGGGTAGCAGCACGTTGCGACCGAAGCCACCGCAGCCGTCGCAGGCGCACTCGCGGTTGCGACGCACGCTACGAAACAATACCGGTCATGGACGCCGGCAACGACATTCTAGCCGTGGCTGGCGAGCGTGACCTGACAGGCAAAGACGCGGCCTTCGTCTGATGTGGGTCCATTGGCTGCCACAGAAAAGGGCCGGTTGCAGCCGGCCCTTTAGACGATAATACCTGCGTTGCCCGCGCTTCCGAAGTGTGACTAGCTGAGGAGCGGGTTCCGCGGCACAACCTGATTTTACACAGTGAGGAGGCTCTTTTGCAGCCGCTCCACTGTTTATTTACATCTGGCACCCTCAAACAATCAGACGGCAGCCCGCACTCCTGAGAGCTGCCCCGCACCCCCGGCCATCACCTTACGGCAACAACCGGTGCTACTCCCCTACTTCCCAAATAGCGCACCCAGCAGACCGCGGCGTTTGGGCTTCTCCTCTCGGTAGGAACCCTCGACGGCGGCTGCAACCTGGCGCGGTTGCTCGCCGCCTCCACGGCGCACGATCTGGTACAGGAAGGGCGATTTAACGTATTTGACCTCGACGGGCGTGGCGTGCACGGTGCTCTCACCGGACAGATGCAGGCTCGGGCTGAGCGGCGCCACGATATGCGTTTCGCGCTTGTCGCTAAACACCACCGCGGCCGCGCGGCCCGTCTGGCCGTTTACGGCAATGCGCACCTGCTCGCCATCGCGGCCGTCTGTCGCCGGACGATCGACAAAGTAGACCGGCACCATCACCAGGCCGTCCTTATGTTTGCGGGCCTTGCGCGCCCACATGCGAATGCTCTTTTTATTGAGCCCCAGTACAGCCTCGGCGTCGTTGCCCGCAACGTCGAGCGCCAACTTATCAATGACCACCTGGTCCTTGGTAGACGCATCGACTGAGACAACGCGAAAGTCACCTTCCTGCATGGCGGGATCGAACGGACCGACCTTGGCAAAGTCCCACGGCTCCAAAATGCCCATGAGGCGAACGTCCAGGTAGTTTGCCCTGGGGTATGCCCAGTCGAGCACCTCGTAGTACACCAAGGCCTCCTTGCTCAGGCCCTTGCCCGGGAAGCTCGCCATCATGCGCAAGTCCGCCAGCGCCATGGGGAAATAGAAGAGCATCATGTCGTTTTGGATCGCGTCTTCCACGTCGTGCCCGGCAAAGGCGTCGGGGTACTGGCGCACCAGTTGCAGCGCGTTGGCACGTGCCTGCTGTGGCGAGATTTCACAGGGAATACCCTGCTCAGACACGTACTCGGCACCAACGCCCAAGGTCAAGCGTTTGCTAAACGTACCGGGTTTGAGCAGGTCGGCCACACCGATTTTGTTGCCGCAGGACGGACACTCAAACACGCGCTGGGTCGATGACCCCTCAAAGGACGCGCCGCAGAAGGGGCAGGGAATGCTCACGTGCGCAGCCTCTTGGAACTCCTGCGCCGTGCCGCGGTCCTCCCACAGCAGATGCTCCAGAACCGACTGGTTGCGCCAGTACGCATTAAAGAAATACCAGTCGGGGTCCACCGGGCGCTCAAGCTGCGACACGTGGGTGAGCTTAAGCAGTCCATCGACAACCGTCAGCGGCGCATGGCGAATGCCCAGGGCGCTCTTGGGCTCCCCCGCATCGGCCTGCCACGGAACGACCGTGCCGCAATAGGCGCACTCAAAGCTGCGTTTAGCCTGGTGTGAGTACATAGGGCCGCCGCAGTTTTGGCATTTAATGGCAAACATCTCGTCCATGGATACGTCCTCCTTTGCGCAGGGGCTGTCGACATTAAGTATGTCGAGCAAGCAGGCACATGCCCATACCCATGTGGCCCAAAATGGACCACCCAGGCAGACGAGAAGGCTCGCTCGTTAGCACCGGCAGACTATTGCTGCATTTTCTGAGCATCGGCGCACGGCGCCCCCGTGCGAGCTACACTATCCCCTTAAACATGATTGTGAGGACGACCGCTATGCTATTTGTAAATCGACTGGTACATACGCTTGTTCCCGGCAGCGAGAGCGAGCCGGTCGATGCATCTTGCCGCACTAACGCGGGCTTTGCCGCAAGCCTCATCTGCATTGGCCTCAACATCACCCTGTGCCTGGCAAAGGGCATCGCGGGCCTGCTCGCCGGCTCCGTCTCCCTCATCGCCGACGCTTTCAACAACCTCTCCGATGCCTCGAGCAACATCGTGAGCCTGCTCGGGTTCCGCCTTGCCAGCCGCCCGGCAGACGAGGGTCACCCTTACGGCCACGGCCGCTATGAGTACCTAGCCGGCCTGTTCGTTGCCGTCCTGGTTTGCGCCGTCGGCATCAACCTGATCCTCGAGTCGGTCACCAAGATCATCAAGCCTTCCCCCACCGCTTACACGTTCATTCCCCTTGCGGCACTGGCTACGTCCATGCTCGTAAAGCTCTGGATGGCCGCGTTCAACCGCACGCTGGGCGACCGCATCGACTCGGAGACGCTCATCGCCACAGCACAGGACTCCAAAAACGACGTCATCACCTCGGGCTCGGTCTTGGTGGCGGCGCTTATTTCGCAGACGACCGGCTTTGACCTCGACGGCTGGGCGGGCCTGGGCGTGGGCATCTTCATTTGCATCAGCGGCATGGGCCTGGTGCGCGACGCCATCAGCCCGTTGCTGGGGCAAGCGCCCGACCCCAAGCTCGTCCAGGCAATCCGCGACAAGATCATGTCCTATCCGCAGGTCTTGGGCACACACGACCTCATGGTGCACGACTACGGCCCCGGTCGTCAGTTTGCCAGCGCCCACGTGGAGATGCCCGGCGAGGGCGACGCATTTGAGCACCACGAGATTCTGGACACCATCGAGCACGACATCAAGCGCCAGATGGGCATCGGTATCACGCTACACTGCGACCCCATCGCGACAACCGGCGACGACCTGCGCGGCTGGGTCAAGCGCGGCGTCATGCAGATCGATCCCGCGCTCTCCATCCACGACCTGCACGAGCACGACGGGTTCGTTTCGTTTGACCTGGTGCGTCCCGACGGCTTTGACATATCCGACGAGGAGCTGCTGGAGCTCGTCACGCGCATCGTGCACGAGCGCCGACCCGACGTCTCATGCGTCGTCACGTTTGATTCGGGCTTCAGCTCGCCCGAGCGTCCGGCCGAGCAGCTGTAGCCCCGCTCCGCTCGTCCGCTAGTTTCCCTGCGCGCCCGAGATGCCGTTTTGCAGTGCGTTCCAGGCATCCGTCGCCATGCCGCCCAAGTTCTGCGCGGTATCGCCCAGGTTTTGCGCCGTATCGCCCAGCTCTTGCGCCTTGTCTCCCAACTCCTGTGCCTTGTTGCTCAAGTCCTCCAGCGCATTGGAGCTCGAGCTGTCGGTACCGCTTTGGCCGTCGGACGAGTTGCCCGAGCTGTTCTTGTGCGTGAGTTGAATTTCGAGGTTGCCGTTGTCGTTATAGTAGGCAGAAGTAACGACCCAGTTAGCATCGACGACGGGCGTTGAGCCATCGTCGGTCAGGATCACGGCGTTCGAAAGGTCGGCTCCGCGCGACTTGAGGAGCTTCTTGGCGTTGGACCAGTACTGCCCCGGGATATCGCTCAGATCGACAGTGCCAGACGAGGCGGACTCGGTTTGCTCGGCAGTGGTATCGGCCGTTGAGCTCCCTCGCTTGTTGAGCATGCCCGACACAATGGCAAACACAACCGACAGCGCAAAGAAGATCGCCAGTACGATGAGGATCTTCTTGATCACGCTCGACGAACGCGACGTTTTCCTCTCTTCGTCCTCGCCATATTGCGGAATCGACTTGGGGTACTCGCGATACGGCTCGCGCGACTCGTAGCGAGGCTGCGCCGTGCGAGGCATATACGTCGTCTGCTGAGGCTGCGGAATGGGATTCTGCGGCAGGCCATCATAGGGATTCGGCGTCGAGGCAGCATAAGAATCCTGCGGTGCGTAATCAAACGGATCCGGAGCTGCGTTGCCATAGGGGCCTTGCGAAGATGTAGCGTAAGAATCCTGCGCCGTGTCGCCATAGCCCATAACCCGGGTGGGCCCGGCAGAAGGCTGCGTCGCGGCGGGGTCGGTATAACCGGGGTTGGGAACAACGCGGGTCGCATCGGCGCTATCGCCAGCCTGCGCGGAACCGTAGCCGCCCATCACGGTTGTCTTGTCCTGATCCATGCAACGATTCCTTTCCGTCGCGCGTGAGCATCAAGTTATCCATGCATTCTACCCGCGCAAAAGCCTATGACGGGCAGAGTCCGTCGGTATCTACAAGACATGCGCGGGCCTAAGGATCAAAAAGCCCCGCCGTGCCTTGTGGGCGCGGCGGGGCGGGCTAGCAGCTATGGACAGCAGGCTTAGAACAGGCCGGTGATGTTGCCGTCGTTGTCGACGTCGATGTTTTCGGCCGCGGGCACCTTGGGCAGACCAGGCATGGTCAGAACACTGCCGGTCAGCGCGACCACAAAGTGGGCGCCGGCAGAAACCTTGAGCTCACGCACGGTGATGCGGAAGTTCTCGGGAGCGCCCAGGGCCTTGGCGTTGTCGCTAAAGCTGTACTGCGTCTTGGCGACGCACACCGGCAGGTTGCCAAAGCCGTTCTCGCGCAGCTCGGCGAGCTGGCGCTTGGCAGCCGGCGTAAAGTCGACGCCGTCGGCGCGGTAAACCTTGGTGGCAACGGCCTCGAGGGCGTCGGCCACATCGGCACCGTCCTCATAGGCAAACTTGAGCTCACTAGGCTGCTCAATCAGACGCATGACCTCATCGGCAAGCTCGAGCGCGCCCTCGCCGCCCTTGGCCCAGACCTCGGAAAGCTTAACGTTGACGCCGAGCTTCTGGCACTCGGACTCAATGAGCGCAAGCTCGGCCTCGGTGTCCGTCGGGAAGCGGTTGATGGCGACCACGCAGGGCAGACCATATACGTTCTGGATGTTGTCGACGTGACGCAGCAGGTTGGGCATGCCAGCCTTGAGTGCCTCGAGGTTCTCCTCGTTGAGATCGGCCTTGGCGACGCCACCGTTGTACTTCAGCGCGCGGGCAGTGGCGACGACCACGACGGCGCTGGGGCGAACGCCCGTCATGCGGCACTTGATGTCGAGGAACTTCTCGGCACCCAGATCGGCGCCGAAGCCGGCCTCGGTAATGGCGACATCGCCAAAACGCATAGCCATACGCGTGGCCATGATGGAGTTGCAGCCGTGGGCGATATTTGCGAAGGGACCGCCGTGGACAAACGCGGGCGTACCCTCGAGCGTCTGCACCAGATTGGGCTTGAGCGCATCCTTGAGTAGTGCGGCCATAGCTCCCTGGGCCTTAAGGTCGCGTGCGCGGACGGGCTCGCCGGCAAAGCTGTAGCCGACGACGATCTCGCCCAGGCGCTCCTTGAGGTCGTTGATGCTCGTGGATAGGCACAGGATTGCCATGACCTCGGAGGCGACGGTGATATCAAAGCCGTCCTCACGCGGTACGCCCTGGGCCTTGCCGCCAATGCCGTCGATGACGTGGCGCAGCTGGCGGTCGTTCATGTCGACGACGCGCTTCCAGGTGATGCGCTTAACGTCAATACCGAGCTGATTGCCCTGCTGGATGTGGTTGTCGAGCATGGCGGCCAGCAGGTTGTTGGCAGCACCGATGGCATGGAAGTCGCCGGTAAAGTGCAGGTTGATGTCCTCCATGGGAATGACCTGGGCCCAGCCGCCGCCGGCGGCACCGCCCTTGACGCCAAAGACGGGACCGAGCGAAGGCTCACGCAGGGCCACGGCGCTCTTGATACCGCGACGACGCAGACCATCGGCCAGACCGATGGTCGTGGTGGTCTTGCCCTCGCCCGCGGGCGTGGGGTTGATAGCGGTCACGAGGACGAGCTTGGCCTGGTGATCAGTCGGCTCGTTGAGTAGTGAATAGTCGACCTTAGCCTTGTCGAAGCCGTACGGAATAAGGTGCTTAACGTCGACGCCGGCGTTCTTGGCCACCTCGGTAATAGGCAGCGGCGTGACAGAACGTGCGATTTCGATGTCAGTAGGCATGGGCGGTCCTTTCGTTACCGAATGAGAAAAAGACCAATTCAGCATAGCACGGGCGCGCAATAGTAAAACACCCGCAACCGATGAACGGCGATATGTTTACCCGATGCCCAGCGATAGCCCAACAGCTCGCCAAAACAAAGCGCCCTAAACGGTAGGTTCAATCCCCAGGTGCTCAAAGGTGCGAAGGGTTGCCTGACGGCCCTGGGGCGTGCGAATCATCAACCCGCACTGCAACAGGTAGGGCTCATAGACATCCTCGAGCGTGCCCGGGTCCTCGCCCACCGCGCTGGCAAGGGTCGTAAGTCCCACGGCACGACCGGAGAACGTCTTAGCGAGCGTCTCCAAAATGCGAATATCCATCCAGTCCAGCCCGAGCTCGTCGATCTCGAAGAACTCGAGCGCCTGGCGGCAGATATCGAGCTCGATGGGGCCGTTGCCGCGCACCTGTGCGTAATCGCGCACGCGCTTGAGCAGGCGGTTGGCAAGACGTGGCGTGCCGCGCGAACGCGAGCCGATCTCGAGTGCACTGGGATGGTCGATCGTCACGCCCAGAATGGTCGCCGAGCGCGTCACAATCTGCGCGAGCTCCTCGACCGTGTAGTAATCCAGGCGATATGAAATGCCAAAGCGGTCGCGCAGCGGGCCGGTCAACATGCCCGAGCGGGTCGTCGCCGCCACCAGCGTAAACTTGGGGATATCCAAGCGAATCGAACGAGCCGCCGGACCCTTGCCAATCACGATATCGAGCGCAAAGTCCTCCATCGCGGGGTACAGGACCTCCTCGACCGAACGGTTGAGGCGGTGGATCTCATCGATAAACAGCACATCACCCGGCTGCAAGTTAGTAAGGATGGCCGCCAGGTCACCCGTGCGCGCGATGGCAGGGCCACTCGTGGTCTTGATCTGAGCGCCCAGCTCGTTGGCGATAACGGTGGCCAGTGTTGTCTTGCCCAGGCCCGGAGGGCCCGAGAAAATCACGTGGTCGAGCGTCTCGCCACGGCTCTGCGCCGCTTCGATCAACACGCGCAGGCTCTGCTTGATGTGCTCCTGGCCGCAGTAATCGTCCAGGCGCTGGGGGCGCAAAGTGCGGTCGACATCGAGGTCTTCGGGCGTTAGCTCCGAGCCCACCATGCGCTCGCCGTGCGCCATGGATGCCGCCGGCGAGTTGCCGGGCGTCGCCCACAGGTCCTGAGAGTCATCGGCTTCCCACATCACGCATCCATTCCGAGTCGCTTAAGCGCCGCGCCGAGCAGATCCTCGACACGCATATTCTGCCCATCATACCCGCTCAGGGCAACATCGGTCTCCTGCGGGCTAAAGCCCATGGAAAGGAGTGCCGCACGGGCATCATCGATGGCCGAGGGAGCGGCAGCGGGCACGGGCATCGCAACCTGGCCGGGAATCACGTCGACCGGCACAAAGCCCTTATCCTTGGCAAAGGTGCTCTTGAGTTCCAGGATCAGGCGCTGAGCTGTCTTTTTGCCCACACCGGGCACCTTGGCCATGCCCTTGTCGTCCTCGGCCATCACCAGCGAATACAGCTGCCCCACGGTATAGGTGGAAAGCACGGCGAGCGCCAAGCGCGGGCCAACGCCCGAGACGGACACGAGCCGATCGAACATCGTGCGCTCATCCTTGGAGGAAAAACCGAAAAGTGTCATGGCGTCCTCGCGCACCTGCATACGCGTGTAGAGGCGAACCTCGCCGCCGGGCGTCGGCAACGTGGCCGCAGTGCTGCCCGAGATGCCGAGCTCAAAGCCAACGCCCGACACATCGACGACAGCAGAGCTCATCGTGGCCTCGACAAGCGTTCCATGGAGCTGGGAAATCATCAGTATCCGGTTCCTCTCTGTTGATAGAACTCGCCACCGGTGAGGGCGCGGGTGCGGCTGAGGTTTACGTGGCAGATGGCGCAGGCCAGGGCATCGGCGGCATGGTCGGGATGCGGGTCGTGGTCGAGCTGCGTGAGCGTGCGCACCATGTAGGCGACCTGCCGTTTGTCCGCGGCGCCGGTGCCCACAACAGCCTGTTTGATCTGCATGGGCGTGTACTCGCCAATCTCGAGCGCGCATTCCGAAAGCGCCACGAGTGCAGCACCGCGGGCATGGGCCGTAGGGATGGCCGAGCGAACGTTGGCGCCAAAGTAAATGCTCTCGATAGCAGCGGTATCGGGGCGGTAGCGCTCCACGACACCCTTGAGGTCGCGGGCGATATGCGACAGGCGCACCGCGAGCGGACTTCCTGCACTGGTCTCGATGCAGCCATAGGCACGGCAGCGAACCTCGCCACGCCGCTCCTCGATAATCCCCCAACCCGTATGGGCCAAACCGGGGTCAATGCCCAAGATAACCAAGCCAACCTCCCCTCGCCACAAGCACAACGCAAGACAAGGCCCCGCGCATCATTCACGAACGTCTGTTCTAGAATAACACAATGGGGCCAAGATGCTTAGTTGAAGTATCGGGGCTGGGAGCGAATCCCATCCCCAGTTTAGTTCTGCGAGAAGAATGGGAACTGTCGGGGATCAACCGGCGGATGCGGCATCGGGCCACCCTGGGGACTACCTTGCGAGCCGCCCTGACCGCCCATCATCTTATCGATGGCGTCCTGAACCTCGCCCTCGAACTTTTTCATACCCTCATGCAGACGACGTTGGCCATCCTCAGAGCGCAGCTCCTCCATCTGCTCGGGCGAAATACCCAGTAGCTCGCCCAGCACGCCCATCATCTCGTTTCGCACGCGCTCGCTCGTATCCTCGTCGGCAAAACGGCGCACCTCGGCGCGCGCCAGTGAATCGACCGTCATACGCTCCTTGCCGTTAAGCCCCAGGTCGGACCACGCGAGCATGTACGGCCAGGCACGCTCGGCAAACGAACGGGCCGAGACGATCGGCGCCATCGGCAACATGCGGCGGGCAGCTTCACCCTGTCGAACGAGCATCAGCAGCAGCGAGCAGGTCTCAGGCTTGCCAGCGGCCATCGGGATGTCGTCGAAAAATCGATTGCGGTCCACGTGCGCCTCGAGCGCCCCATCGACCTCACCCGGCTCAAGCCCGCCGAGCAGCTGCGCCGCGCGGTCGAGCATATCGACCGGACCGTCGAGCGTCGAGAGCGCCTGCGCCAGCACTCGCTCCATACAATCTTCCACCGCGTTGAGCGTCACGAGCTCTTGGGGCACCACGGCAGACGTGCGGTTGCGCACACGCGCCACAAACTCAAGCGTCGACAGGTATACGTCACCAAAGGGCGCATAATCGCCCTGGTAGCCGCCGCAAAGCGCCGGCGCCGCCAGCGCGTACTCGGTTTTGGACAGCGGGCTCAGCGCCATCGCACCCAGCTCGAGCGCCGTGTCCTCCAACATGAGGCCCAGCGTGCGCGAGCGCAGACGCTCGGCATCGCCCGCCGACACGTCGCGATCGAGCACACGCGCCGCATCCGGTGCATCGCGCTCGACGGTGCGAATGTGCAAACGCTCGGCGATGGCGCGGACGGCGGCACAGCGGGCAGCCTCGGCCTCTTCCTGCGCCGGCGTAAAGATACGGTTGCGCCCCAGCACCAGGCCAATCACATTGCGCGGGCCCAGAGCGTCGACGGCCAGCGCCGCCAGCAGGGACGACGGCAAGTCACCCTCGAGTGCCACCACAGCACGCGAAGCACCGTGAGCTCGGGCGTTGTCGCGCACGGCGAGCACCAGCGCCTGCCACAGCCACTCCTCGGAACGGAACTCGGGCAGTTCGTGATCTTCCAGGGCATCGAGCATCACGCCACGCTGAATCTCCTGAACCAGCAGGCTCTCCTCAAAACACGGCGCCTGGGCCACCACGCGACCGCAGTCGTCGAGCACAAACGAACCGCCGGTATACACCGACTCGTCATAGGCACCGACCGGCGCCATGCAGGCAAACCACACGCTGCGCTTGGATGCGATCTTGCGGTAGGCGCCGCTGCGAACGGCGGCAATGGCGGCAGTCTCGCGGTCGGTCATGTCAAACGCGTTGAATTGGAAATACGCGATGAGGTCGACGCCGGTCGGCAACATCTCGAGCTCGCGGTCCAAGTCAAAAATCACGGCGATGCGCACGCCGTCCACGTCGAACACCGGCGGCGCCCAACGTGTGTCGTTGTTCTTGCCACGCTGCAAGGCAATGCTCGAACGCGCCGGCACCACATGACCGTCCTTGAGCATCATGTAGTCGAGCAGCGGCTGGCCCTCAAACGAAACCGCCGCGGGCACGATGCAGATCATGTCAAGCTCCTGGATACGCTCGGCGACACCAGTCAAGCCGGCAAGCATGTCGTGCTCAAAGTCGGCAGCGCCCACCAGGCCACCGGGCACGGCGCCCATAAAGAGCGGAGCCGGAACGCACAGCACGCGCGCTCCGCGCTCGCGGGCCAGACGAGCCTGGTCCTCGATGCGGCCGCAAATGCCCTCAATATCACCCAGGCGCATATCGATCTGTGCAAGCGCGAGCTTCATGGCTCAGCCCTTTCCGTCGTAAACCATCGAAATCGTAGTAAAAGCGCCGGCCGCATAATGCAGTCGGCGCTTGCATGTGCATATGCTAGCTATGATACCCCGAGCGGGGGCGCGCTCCTAGAATGTCGCGGACCACAGCCCGTGCAGGTTGCAGTAGGCATAGACGGTACCGGTCTTGGAGCCGCCCGCGAAAAACGTCGCGGGTTTCATGCCGGGCTCAAGGTAATGAACCTCTAAGCGGCCCTCGGCCTCAAGGGCGATCCACTCAATGTAGTGCTCGGGCAGGCTGGGGTGCTCGACCGAGCCAACGCGTGCGCGAATCACGTGACCATCACGCTCGGTCTCGACAACAGGCACGTGCTTCTCGTGCGCCGCGTCCTCAGTGTTTGCAGTCAGTTCCGTGCAACCGGCAGGGGTCGCAACGTCGTCGCCAAGGGCGGCGATGAGCTTGCCGTCGGGGTCCTTAAAGAATTTCGCCATGATGTTCTCCTTTGCTGATGTGCCAATGTTCTTGATGGTTCTTATGCCCAAAGGCAGACAAACCATCCACGGCATTGCAAATGAACACATAACGGATCAGGCAAGCGGTCGGGCCAAAATGCGTCGACCGTCCTACCCACTCCAGCAGTCCCACCCCGCGCGCGGCTAGCGCCCGTCGCCGCCGAGCAGCGCCAGAACATCCTCGCGCGTGAACAGTGCCGACGAGATGCCGTCGCCGCCGAGCACGCTGTTGACCAGGTCGCGCTTGGACTCCTGCATCTGCATAATGCGTTCCTCGATCGTGTCCTTGGCGATGAGCTTGTACACGGTCACGGTATGTTGCTGGCCAATACGGTGTGCACGGTCAGTTGCTTGGTCCTGCGCCGCCACGTTCCACCACGGGTCGTAGTGGATGACCACGTCGGCAGCCGTCAGGTTAAGGCCCACGCCGCCCGCCTTGAGCGAAATCAAAAAGACCGGAACCTCGCCCGCTTGGAACTGCGCGACCATCTTGGCGCGGCTCTCCTTAGACGAAGCGCCCGTGAGCTTAAGAAAGCCGATGTCCTCCTTGGCCAGGCGCTTGCCAATGATATCGAGCATGCCCGTGAACTGGCTGAACAGCAGAATGTGGTGCCCGCCGTCGAGCGCACCGTGCACGAGCTCCATGCAAGTGTCGAGTTTGGCGCTCCCCGCCTTGTAGTCCTCGTAGTGCAGATGCGGGTCGCAGCAGATCTGGCGCAGCTTGGTGAGCTCGGCGAGCACCTTGAGCTTGTCTTTCTTAAACTCGGATGCCTCGCGGTGCTGCACCTGCTGGGCGATGCGGTCCTGGTTGGCCAGGTAGAGCTTGCGCTGCTCGCCGGTGAGCTGTGCCATGACGGTGTCCTCGATCTTTTCGGGCAGGTCGGCAACCACGTCTTCCTTAACACGGCGCAGCACAAACGGCGACACGAGCGCCTGCAGGCGAGCGGCGCTGTCACCCTCGGCGTGCTCGACCGGGCTTTCGAAGCGCTTGGCAAACGACTCGCGCGTGCCAAGCAGGCCCGGCATCAAAAAGTCGAAGATGCTCCAGAGCTCGGACAAGCGGTTTTCGATCGGCGTGCCCGTCAGGGCAAAGCGCACACCGGCCGGCAGGCGCTTGGCAGCGCGCGCTACCTGCGTGAGCGGGTTTTTAATGTACTGGGCCTCGTCGAGCACAACGCGGGCAAAGTCCTGCTCGGCATACTCGTCGATATCGCGGCGCATGAGGTCATACGACGTCACGACCACGTTATGCTCGGCCACGCCGGCTATCTGCACGCGGCGCTGCGCCTTGGCGCCCACAATGGCGCACACGTCGAGCGAAGGCGCAAAGCGCTCCAGCTCGGCGGTCCAGTTGTACACAAGCGACGCAGGACATACCACGAGCGTGGGCTTGGCGTCCCCCGCCTCCACGCGCGCCAGAATGTGCGCAATCATCTGCAGCGTTTTGCCCAGGCCCATGTCGTCGGCCAAGATGCCGCCGAGGCCCAGGTGCTCGAGCGAGCCAAGCCACTGGTAGCCGTCGACCTGATAGCCGCGCAGTGTGGCCTTGAGCGAGACCGGCACCGTAAAGTCCATCTTGCCGAGCGTATCCAAGCGCTCGACGGTGCGACGGAATGCAGCGTCGCGATCGGCTTCGAGCGCGGGTGTGTGCGCAAGCATGCTGTCGACGAACAGGGTACTCGACGCGGGAAGCGACACGCCGTCGAGCAGATCGACGGCTTCGACGCCCAGGTCCTCGGCAAGACCAAACGCGGCGCGGGCACCCTCGTCTAGGCGAATGATGTCACCCGACGTGAGACGCGCAAACGTCTGGTGGCGCTTGTAGGAGTCGAGGTAGATGGCAAGGTCTGCCGCCGAAAGACCGCTCGCGCCCAGTTCGACGTCGAGCAGGTTGCTCTTGACAGTCGCGCGCACCGAAAGCTTGGGTGCAGGGCGGACCGAGATCTGGCGCAGGCGGTCGCTGAGCATGACCTCGCCCAGCTCGGACAGGGCAGACAGGCCCTCGGTCAGCAAGTGGAACAGGCTCTCGTCGTCGCGTTCCTCAAACGCCAGACCGCCCTCGTAAAAGTCGAAATACAGGGCCGCCGTGTCCATAACGCGAAACTCCGCCACCTCGTCGCGCGGCGGCACGCCGGGGCGCTGCTCTTCGAAGGGGCTGCCCGGAGCACCCAAGCTAAAGAGGTCTGCCGACCAGTCGCCGTAGGTAACCGTAATTTTGCAGGTCACAAGCCCGTCGTCGACACCGATTGCCATGGCAAAGCTCGGCTCGGGCGCCACGGTGTCGAGCACGGCGGGCGCGGTGAGGTCAGTGCATTCGCGCAGCACGGGCAGTGCCATGCGACAGAATTCGCCCACCTGCTCGGCGGCGATATGGACCGGCGTGCGACAAGGCAGCAGACGCGACAGAAACGGTGCGGCATGCCGGGCAAACGCTTCATCGGCGCGGCGCGCGCGGTGCGTGTCGACCAGATAGGCAACGTCGCCCGAGGCAAAGCAGTACATATCGGCGGGCAGGCGCAGGTCGTAGCTGCCACCTGCCGCCGGCGCGATCTTGGCGGCAAGGAGCGGCGGTTGTTTTGCCGAGGCCTCGTCCTCCCCCACCGGCGACAACTCAACCGCCACCTCGTAGGAACGATGCGTCGTCGTTCCCCGCGACCAGGCGGGCTCAAAGGAAATGGTCCGGCCACGCAGCAAGTCCAGCATGTATACGATGTCATGCTCGGACAGCGGCAGCTGGCGCTCGGCGACAAAGCCGCTGCGTGCAAAATCGTACGACGCCGAACGCGAGCTTGTGATGTCGCTCAGATACACAACCGTTGCCACAACAAGGTCGAGCAGGCGCACCGAAACCTCGTCGAAGGCTTCGGGCGCATGGAGAAATGTGAGCTTCTTGCCGTACGAGAACGTGCCGCCGCGCACGTAGGCGGCGGCCATACCGTCGATGTCCTTGACCACGTAGGACACCGAGCCGCAGCGGATGCGAAGCTCGAGCGCCCAGCCAAAGCGGTCGGCGAACAGCGGATTGTAGTACGGCACCAGCGAGGGCTCCAATACCGCCTTGGGGGCATCGGGGTCGACAGTGCCGGCGAGCTTGCGGCGCATGCTCGCCAGCTTATCCATGCGCGCGTCCGAAAGATCGGAGAGCGCCTTCATGAGGCTCGGGCTCGTGGGGACGGGCGCCGGGAAGGGAAAGTTAGGGTTGACCGCCGGTGCAGCGGACGCGGGACGCGCGACTTGCTTGGGCGCCGCCGTAAACGTGCGGACCGGCGTGCGCAGGCCCTCGACGGGCTCGGTGCCGCTTGCGTCCAGGTACGCAAGGGCCGTGGCGATGGCGTGCTTGCACATGCCGGGGTAGCGATAAGCGGCGGGGCAATCGCAGTCGTAGTCGATCACCTCGTGCTCGTCCATGTCGAGCGCCACGTGCGTCTTGTACAGGTCGCCGCGCGAGCCGCGCACCGTGCCCTCAACCGTCACGTTTTTGGAGAAGCGCGAGCCGCTGTCCTCGATCGACAGCACGGCGCCGTTGAGCATGAGCGAACGCCCCTTCATAAAGGTGCCGCTCAGCGCCGCCTCTTTGCGAAGCGCCTGCACAAACGTCCCCTGCGTCATCACTTCCTCCAATCTCACATGCCAAATGATTTTTCTGGGACGGGGATGAAAAATCATTCCCATCCCAGAAAGACTGGTCTTCCGCCGCACGTCACCCAAAATGATTTTTTAATCCCCGTCCCAGAAAAATCATTTTAGATAACCGTCACGCGGCCTTGGTTGCCGACGATGGCCTTTGCCTCTGCCAGCAGCGGAATCGAGCGTGCATTGACCTTGGCCGGCACCTCGGCACGCAGCACGCGCCCGTCGACTTGCTCAATAAAGATCTCCACGCGGTCGCCGCCCGGGTTGGTGGTGAGCACCGTGGCAAGACGCGCCATATTGCCCTGGCTAAATCGGCTGTTGGGCACCATGACCTCAAAGACCTTGGGCTTGTTTTTCTCCTCGCTAAGTTCCAGCGGCACAATCTCCTGCGCGATGATCTGGTCGCCGCGGTCCGAGCGCTCGAGCTTGCCCTTAATGCGCACAAACGCGTCGGACAGCTGCGCGCCGGTCTCGGGATCGACCTCGCCGTACAGATACCCCTCGGCCTCCTTGTAGGTCTTGGGGAACACCACGACCGTGGCCTCGCCTTCCATGTCTTCGAGCTGCACGATGCCCATGGGGTCGCCGTTTTTGGTCACGCGCTTGGACACGCTCGAGACCATGCCGGCCCACCACAGCGCCTTGCCCTCGGGAATCTCCTGGTTGATGGTGCCGCCCGTGGGGTTTTGCACCTCGTAGCCGGTGTCGATCTGCGAGAACGAGAAGTCGCGCGCTTTGCTGAGCGCATACTCAAACGGGCGCAGCGGGTGGTCCGAGACATAGATGCCCAGAACCTCCTTCTCCTGGCTCAGCTTGAGGTGGCGGTCCCATTCCTGGCCGTCCGGATCGGGCACGCTCACCTCAAAGCCCGAGCCCTCAACGTCGCCAAACATGTCGAAGAACGAGGTCTGGCCGCTCGCGCGATCCTTCTGGCGCTTCACGGCGGCATCGATGATGTTCTCGGGGTTGTTCTTGTCCACAAAGTGCATCATCTGGCGGCGCGGATAGCCCGTGGAGTCGAAGGCGCCTGCCTTGATCAGCGATTCGATCACGCGACGGTTGGCCTGGCTCGAGTCCACGCGCTCGACAAAGTCGTGCAGCGTCTTAAACGGGCCGCCTGCCTCGCGCTCGGCGATAATCGCCTGCGCCACGCCGGTACCCACGCCGCGGATGCCGGCCAGACCAAAGCGCACGCCTTCCTTGGTAGCCGTGAACTCGGTGCCGGACTCGTTGACATCTGGCGACAGCACGGGGATGCCGTCGTGACGGCATGCCGAGACGTAGTGCACGATCTTGTCGGTCTTGCCCGTGTAGGACGTCAGAACGGCCGCCATGTACTCGTGCGGATAGTGCGCCTTGAGCCACGCCGTCTGCATAACCAGAATGGCGTAGCCGGCAGAGTGCGACTTGTTAAAGGCGTAGGACGCGAACTCGAGAACATCGTCCCAAATCTTCTGGGCGACCTCGCGCGTGTAGTTGTTCTTGATAGCGCCGTTCATCCAGTGGTCGTAGGTGGTCTCGTCCGAGCCATCCTCCCAGTGCAGCACCGTCGACGTGAGCAGCTTGATCTTTTTCTTAGCCACGGGCTTACGAATACGCGAGTCCGATTCGCCCTTGGAGAAGCCGCACATCTCGACGGAGATGAGCATAACCTGCTCCTGGTAGACCATGGTGCCGTAGGTTTCGCCCAGGATGTCGTCTAGGCGGTCGTCGTAGGAGACCGCCGGCTCCTTGCCGTTCATACGGTTGATGTAGGACGAAACCATGCCGGCGCCCAGCGGGCCCGGGCGGTACAGGGCGATCAATGCTACGACATGCTTGTACTCGGTGGGCTTCATGTTCTTGATCGTGGCCGTCATGCCGGCGGACTCGACCTGGAAGACGCCGGCGGTGTGGCCGGAGCCCATGAGCTTAAAGATCTCGGGGTCGTCAAAGGGAATCTCTTCCTCTTTGATGTCGATGCCGAAGTTCTTTTTGATGTTGGCCTTGGCCTTGGAGATAACCGTCAGCGTACGCAGGCCCAAGAAGTCCATCTTGAGCAGGCCCATGTCGGCGACGGTATGGCCCTCGTACTGGGTAATCTCGACGCCGCCCTTGGTATCGAGCTTGGTGGGCACGTGCTCGTTGACGGGGTCACGGCAGATCAGAACGGCGCACGCGTGCACGCCCTCGCCACGGGTGAGGCCCTCGATCGAGAGCGCCGTGTCGATGATGCGGCGGGCGTCGTCGTCCTTTTTATAGGCCTCGGCAAAATCGGGGTTAAACAGATCTTCTTTGCCGGGCTGTTTGTCGAGCACCTGCTTGAGCTTGACCTTGGGGTCGCTCGAAACCATCTTGGACAGGCGCTGGCCCATGTAGACCGGGTAGTCCAGGACGCGCGCGGCGTCGTTGATGGCCTGCTTGGCCTTGATGGTCGAGTAGGTGATGACGTGGGTGACCTTCTCGGGGCCGTAGAGCTGGCGAACGTGCTCCACGACCTCGAGGCGCCGCTCATCGTCGAAGTCCATATCGATATCGGGCATCTCGGTACGCTGCGGGGACAGGAACCTCTCGAACATCAGGCCGTTCTCGAGCGGGTCGAACGCAGTGATGTTCATGGCGTAGGCGACGATAGCGCCGGCGGCCGAACCACGGCCGGGGCCGACGCCGATGCCGTTGTCCTTGGCCCATTGCACGTACTCGGCAACAATCAAAAAGTAGGCGGCAAAGCCCTTGTCGCAGATGACCTTGTATTCGTACTCAAAGCGCTCTTTGATGTTGACGCCACCGATCTCGCGCGTGGCCCAGTCGTCACCATAGTGCTGGCGCAGGCCCTTCTCGCACTCGCGGCGGAACTGGCTCTCGTGCGTCTCGCCGGGGTCGAGCAGCGGGAAGCGCGGCAGGATGATGGAGTCCCAGTCCAGTTCCACGTAGCACTTGTCGGCAATCTCGAGCGTGTTGTCACAGGCCTCGGGGCAATACGGGAACATCGCCCGCATCTCCTCCTCGGTCTTCATATAAAACTCCGAGCCGGTCATGCGCATGCGGTTGGGGTCGTCGACCTTGGCGTTCATGCCGATGCACATGATGACGTCCTGCACGGGCGCGTCCTCGCGGCGCAGGTAGTGAAAGTCGTTGGTAGCGATGACCTTGACGCCCACCTGTTTGGCGATGTCGATGAGCGTACGGTCCATCTGCTCGTCGGTCAGGCCATTATCGGTGGTAATGCCGTGTTCCTGAATCTCGATATAGAAGTCGCCGGGATCGAAGGTGTCGCGGAAGGTTTCGGCCCACTTGATGGCGCCTTCCATGTCGCCGCGGTCGATGTATTTGGGGATGATGCCCGCGATGCAGGCGCTCGTGCAGATCATGCCCTTGGCGTGGCGGCGCAGGTTGTCGAGCGTCACGCGCGGCTTGTAGTAAAAGCCCTGCACGGCGGCCTCGGAAACCGTCTGCATCAGGTTGACATAGCCCTCCTGGTCCTTGGCCAGAAGGATCATGTGGTAGAGCTCGGGCTTGTGGTCGCGGGCAAGGGTCTCGTCCGGCGTAAAGTAGACCTCGCAGCCAAAGATGGGTTTGATGACCAGGGGCGGCTTGAGCTCGTCGATATTGCCCTTCTCGTCCCACATGGTCATGTCCTTCACATACTGGGCATGCTCGCGCGGGTTTTCCTCGGGATCGGGCTCCACCAGCTCGTCACGACGGTCCTTTTCCAAGAAGGCCTTGTCGTGGCTCCAGGTTTTGTACTCGGGCGTGTTGTGGTTGACGGCGTCGCAGGCCAGCGCCAGGTCGGGCACGCCATACATGTAGCCGTGGTCGGTAATGGCCACGGCGGGCATGCCCAGCTCAACGGCACGGTTGACCATATCCTGGATACGGGTTGCGCCGTCGAGCATGGAAAAGACAGTGTGGTTGTGCAGATGGACGAATGCCATGTGATGAGCTCCGATGCGGGTTCGTGTTCTGACTGAACGATTTTACCGCACGGCGCGGACGGCACCCGAACCTAGCCAAACCCACACGGCTCCTCTTGCAGTTGCGGTGGAATAGTTCCCGTTTGGGCCACCTGGGCCGCAATGCAGGAACTATTCCACCGCAAGTTATCTGAGGACTAGAAGTTGTAGGTGACTACTTGGGGCTCGGCGGGTTCGACGAAGATGGTTGGATCCGGCTGCTCCACGCGGACGAACTTGACGGTCACGGCCTCAAAGCCCGCCTTGTGCAGAACATCAGCGTAGACGCGCGCCTGCAGGGCGTGCTTCTCGAGCAGCTGGTCGGGCGTCTCATCCGGCGTGCCGCCCGTCTTGTAGTCGATGACCAGTGCGCGTGACGGATCGGCCGGGTTCGTCGCCAAAGCGTCGATGGCGCCTTCGGCATATGCACCGTAGCGAGCGATGTCCTCGTCCTCGCAGCCCAGCGAAAAGAACGGCACCTCGGCACGAACGCACGGCCACGCGAGCAGGTCAGCACGAACAGCCGACTTGAGCCAGCGATTCAGGGCGACATCGAAGCGCTCGCGCTGCTCCGGCGTCAGGCGCCACAGGCGCGCCAGCGCATCGGCGCGCGCAGCGGGCAGCGCATCGGCACCCATCTCGATGAGCCACTGGCAAGCGGCGTGGAACGCCGAGCCCAGCGCCATGGGGTTGCCGGCGGGCTCAACGGCGGCCACGTCTGCATCCGTCATCTCCGAGCCATCCGACTCCGCATCATCGCCGGCCTCGTCCATGGGCACGTGTGCCTCGGCGGCACGATCTTCCGTCTCGGCATGAAGCGCCGCGGCGATTGACGAGTAGCTATACGAATCACGCATCGGATACGGACAGATGCCCATGCGCACGCCCACTGCCTGGGGATACACAAGCTCAAACGAATCGGGCTTGGGGTCGGCAGGACCGGGGACGGTTGAGCGCGCAGCATTATCGGCGGCATCGGCATCGCCACGAACAAGCCTGCCCTCGACATCCAGCGAAGCGTTAGCCTCAAACGCCTGCTCGCCAAACGTAAAGTCCGCCAGCGAGATAAGCTCGTAGTCGCCCGGCCTGGAGTTGTCGAACACCAAACGGTCGCTATCGAGCTGCGGCATGTCCAGACTGTCGGCCGGCAGGATGCGGCGCAGCACGTCGTAGGTCAGATCGGTCTCGACGTCGAAGGTCGGCGCCGTCACCTTGCCACGGCTCACGCCGGCATCCATCGCCAAGATCACCAGCTCGCGCGCACGCGTCATGGCGACATAGAGCAGACGAGCCCGCTCTTCGAGCGAAAGTTGCAGGTCGTCGTTGCGCAGGCGGGCAAATGCCTCGGCGGGAGAGCCCGTCGCGCATACGTCCTCCATAAGCTCTGGCGGCAACCACAGCGACGTGCCCTTGCCCTTAAACGCGTGTTCAAACTGCTTTTTGACGTCATCGCCCTTCACGAACGTACCGTCCGCGAGTTTAACGCCGTCGAAGCGTGCCGGCAGCGCCACGACCTGCGCTCCGCCCTCGACGCGACCCATCTGCGCCGCACCGGACGGCTTGCGCACGCCAAAACACTCGGCAACCGCCACGACCGGATACTCCAGACCCTTGGACGCATGCACGGTCATGATGCGTACCGCGCCGTCACCCTCCTCGTTGAGCGCGCCCGGGGCCTCCTTGCCCGCCAAGAAGCGGTCGAAGGCGAGCGCGATGGAGCGCGGAGAATTGCCGAGCTCGGCCTCTGCCTCGGCCACGGCGTCGAGCGCCTTGAGCACGTTGGCGGCAATGGCCTTCCCCTCGGGGCCGCGCTGCGCCAGGCGCACGAACCAGCCGGAGGCATTGACCGCGTCGCGCGCGATGGCGGCGAACGAATCACGTCCCACGCGACGAAGCGCGTAGCGCAGCACCTCGCGGGCACGCGTCACGAGCGGCAGGTTCTGCAAACCCGGCACATCGGAATCGCTCATGATGCCCGCATCGATGTTGCGACGCGACGTCTCGCCCGTCTGCTCGTCGAGCTTGGTCGCCAGCACTAGGAACTCCTGGGCGCCGAGTGCAAACATCGGCGAGGCCAGCAACGGCATAAGGCCTTGGGCCGTATCAGCCGGATTGGCGAGCGCGCAGACCAGGGCACGCACCGTCTGCACCTCGGCCGCCTGGGCAAAGACCGAGCCGCCTGCGATGACGCAGTCGAGCCCCTGGTCACGGAAGGCCTGTGCGTAGACGTCTGCGTTGGTCATGCGGCCCAGCAGCAGGACCATGCTGCCCTGGGGCTGTTTTTTATCGGCAAGCGCGCGGAAACGCTCGGCAATCGCACGAGCTTTCGCCTGCGTTCGCTCCTGCGTGCTGCCGCCGGCAACAAAGATCGCCTGGCGGCGCGAGGCATCCGCCACCAGCGTGTCTTTGCGCCCATCGCTCGCCTCAAGGTCCAAAAAGCCCTGCATCAGGCCGCCGTCATCGCCGTCGAAGACGCGTGCTACGTAACGCAGCACCTCGTCGTGGCTGCGGAAGTTGCGCACGAGCTTGACGAGCTCGCCGGCGGGGACATCCGGCGTGGCGACCGTCTCGGACGCCGCCGTCGATCCCACTTTGCGCTCCTGGCGGCGGAAGACCTCGACCTCGGCGCCGCGGAAGCGATAGATCGACTGCTGTGCATCGCCCACGGTGCACAGCGCGCGCTCCCCCGCACCCGTCAGGTAACGGATCAGATCGACCTGCATCTGGTCGGTATCCTGGAACTCATCGATCATGACCATCTTAAAGCGGCCCTCATAGGCTGCTCGGATGGCGGGATAATCGTGCAGCGCCTCGTACGCCATGCGCAACAGATCGTTATTGTCGAGCGCGGACTGGCCGGCCTTGAGCGCGCGGTACTCCGCCTCCACAGCACGAGCAAGCCCCACCAGCGCATCGAGCGCCGGACCGCCGCAGGCAAGCACGATATTGATAAACGCATCGGCTGCCTCGGCCTTGAGTAGCTCCACCTGCTCCTTAGGAAACGCCTTGCTCGCCCGAGGCATGCCGCACGACATCATGAGTCGCGCCGCATCCTCCATGGTTTTGCCGCTCGCCTCAAACGCGTCGATGGCTTCGAGTGCCACCTGCGCTTTCTCGGTCGCGGCCTTGCTCGCGCCCAACGCCGCACGATAGGCATCCGCAAGCGCCGAGGTATCGGAGCAGCCGCGAAGCACGCACACATCGTCCATACCACCCGGCAGCTGGCTCGACAACTCCAGCAGGTCGCGCACCAAGCCCTTAATGGTGGTGCCGCCGCCAAAGGGACCGCCCTCACCCGCCATGGGATACCAGGCATAAAGGGCTTTGAGCGAGGCGGCAAGCTCGGGGGCGGCATCGGGCGCCGTCGCGCGGGCCAGCACATGCTCAACAGCCTGGTCCATAAGTTCGTCGGTATCGGTGAGCACCGTGAACTCGGGATCGATGCCTAGCTCCAACGCATGTGCGCGCAGGATACGCGAGCACATTCCGTGAATGGTCGAGATCCACGCATCGTCGACGGTCAGGGCCTCCTCGTCCATGCCCTCGTCGATGAGCGCGCGGCGCACGCGGTCACGGATCTCGGCCGCGGCGTCTTTGGTAAAGGTAATGGCGAGCACCTGATCCAGATGCTCGACAAACGGACCGGATTCGGGCGAGAGCGCATAGACGATGCGGCGCGTAAGGGTAAAGGTCTTGCCCGAACCGGCGCCCGCCGAGACAAACAACGGACGGTCGAGCGTCTTGACGATCTGCAGCTGTTGCGGCATCAAAGTCGAAAGATCCATGGTCTACACGTCCCTCCTTACAAACGTTCCTTCGTGGTTATACGAGCAGCGCGCATGCGCGGCCTGAGCCGACGTCGGGTCGACGGCGGCAACGTTGCCCGTCTCGAGCTCGCACAGGCGCTCGGCGATGCCGGCCTCAACGCGATCGAGCAGGGCGTCGAAGTCCATGCTGCCACCCTCGCCGGGGAAACCTTTCTTAAGGCCCGGGATGCGACCGTCGCCGCGCTCTTCCTCGAGCAGCTCGGCGCTCGCGGCACCGCGCAACGCCGGCTTGCCGCCCTTGGTCGAAAAGTAGAGCGCCGCGCGGGTGTCCAAATCCAGCGCCCGGCGCATGGCCTGGGCGTAGATGAGCGTTTGGGTATGTGGTGGCAACCAGCGCGGATCGTCGATGGGCGCCGTGCCCGATTCCTCGTCGCGCACCGTAGGGTCGGCGAGCTTAAACTCCTCGACACCCGAACGATGCTTGTAGTCGATTACCACGGCGCGATTCTCGGCATCCACATCTACGCGGTCGATGCGCCCGCCAAGCGGCCAACCGGCATACTCGACCTTGAGCTCGTTGAAGGCGAACTCCAGGTAGCGCGGGGCAAAGGGGGCAAGTGCCTCGGACTCGTAGGCAAGCACACCCTCCAGCTGCGGCAAGATCTCGGCCACCTGGCGCTCCTCCACCGGGGAGAGCGGCACCAGCGGGCCCTCCGTGCCGCGCTTGCCAGCGTGCTCGGCCAACGTCTCGTCAAAGACCTCGTGCAGCAGCTCCTGTGCACGCGGCAGGTTCTCGGGCGTCACGCGCTCCATGCCTTCTTGGGGCAGACGGGCATGCAGATGCTCCAGCACGTCGTGGACAAAGTTGCCCTTCTCCATGTTGCCAAAGCCCGCGTCGATCGACTGGGGCTTGACGCGATACGACACGAACCAGCACAGTGGACAGGTAGAATAGGCCTCGATCTGCGAGGCGGACGTCAGACGCGGCACGAGCGGCGCGTCCTCGCCCTCGCCATCGCGACGGCGCAGAACCAGATACGGAATGGCTTCATCGCTCAGGTGCTGAGGGGCTTCGCAGGTCACGCGCTCGCGCTTGAGGCCTTCACCTGCCGCGGGATCAAAGTCGGCGATGATATCGCCCTCGCCCACGCACGTGGGCTTGGCAGCGCCAGCGGCCTCGGCATGTGCCCGCAGCTCGGTCCATACGGCTGCCGGGTAGCACTCTCGCGCCTGGCGATCGTGTGTCACGCGGGCAAGCGCGACCGGACCGCTCGTCGCCTGCATTGCACGGCCAAAGCGCACGCGCAGCAGGGCGGCGGGCTCCAAAGACACGCCGTCGCGGCGCAGCTCGGCCATCAACGTGGCAAGCGGGCCCTCTTCGTGCGAAAGCGGATAGCTGTCCAGGTCGACATCGGCAAACAGCACGGCATCGTAGCCGCCAGGACGCAAAACCGACGCATCGGCAAGCGACACGAAGCGCACTTGCGCCCGTGGCGTGCGATCGACCTCGTAGGTCTCGTAATCGTAGGCGGTGCTGCGCTTGTCCACCTTAGTTCGAACGCCGTCGAGAACCGGCACGGTCGCGGCCTGCGACACGTCGAGCGCGCGAGCATCGTTCATAAGGATGTCGATGGCATGGCGCAGCAAAGCCGTCTCTGCCTGACGACGGGCCTGGCCGTCAAGACCGCCTAGAGCGCGATCGGGCAGCGCCTCTGCAACGGCGAGCATGGCCTTGAGCGCCGTCACGGGTTTGTCGCGCCACAGCGCCTGAAACACGTCCGAGACCACGCACGGCACATTCTTAAACCAGTTATCGTCGCTGGCGGCCTTGCGAGCGCCCCTCACCTGGCCCTGCACGCTCTGCAGCAGGCTCTTGACGCCCGCAGCGGTCTTGCTGCGCGACAGGCGCATGTTCTTGTCGAAGCCGCGGGCGCTCGCGGCGTCGGCACCCGAAAGCGGACTGTAGATCCAGTCGGTAAGCTCCGGCGCGGGCCACCACTCGGTCTTTGACGCCATGCCCTCATCGGCGGCCTTCATGCGCTCGATCAGGCCGGCGAGCGCCGTAAACTGCCTGCCCGCGATGGACTGGGAAAACGCCGTGAACTCAGTTGTCTCGGAAGCGATATGACGAGCCGCCAGACGAGAGGCGAGCTCAACGAACAGCTGGGGTGCCCGGGCAGAAACAACGAGCACGCGCACAGGGTCGGCAGGCGTCGCGGCGCCGTCGACCTCGGAACCCCGGCACGTTTTTACCAGATCATCAATTGCGTCCGCATAAGCATGAGCACGGGCATGGGGGCCAGCGACCTCAATAAAGGCAGGCTGAGCGGCGGTCCCGCAAGCGGCATCAGACGCGCCGGCACCCTCCCCCAGCGGCGCGATCTCAAACAACACATCGCGGGCATCAAATGCCGTGGCAAGCTCCTCGCGCATCGCCGCCTGCTCGCGGGCAAGCAGCACGACGACCTCTCCCCCATTGTTCGCCACGGCAGACAGCAGCTCGAGCAGACCGTGCGTAAACGACGTGATACCGCGCACGCATACGACGCGAGTGCACGCCGGCAGGCTATCGGCCAGGACACTGGTCATAATGTCAGCTGCCTCGCAGGGCTCAACCATATCTCGACGGTCCAAACCGCCCGCGTAGGCGCGCAAAAGCTCGAACACACGAGCCTCGGCATCGCTTTTTGGCTCAGGCTGGCAGTTGTCGCCACGGCATCGTTCGGCACCCGTCCCCGCAACGCCCGGCAACACGTCGCGGGCCATGCGCGCGAGCATGCGCACTGTGCCCTGGCTGCGCGAAAGCGGCTGCAGGTCGGCATCGTCGAGACGCGTGACCATGTCCGAAAACAGCATCTGGCGCTGCAGGTTGTCGACGAAACCGCGCCCGTCGCCCATAAGCTCCCAAAGCGAGCGAAGCCACGATGTAGGCGTCTTGTAGTCGATACCCAGCGAAACGCCGGCTTCCGCCGCATCATGACGGCACAGGTCGAGCTCGGCAAACGTTGGTGCCAGCAACACGGCACGCCCGTGACGGGCAATAAGGTCGGCAAGCAGCGCCGACTCGGCATCGCTCAAATCCGTGCCGGCATTGGTGGTATAGATTCGAACAGGCATGGTCCTCCGCTCAAACTGTTCGCAATAATCAATGCATCCATCCTACCCGCCCACGCGGACAGATTTGCCCCACGCCAACAGATTTGATCCCTTGAGGACGGAGGAAAATGGATCACAGAGGGGGTCAGTCTAACCCGGTGATCCGTTTTCCTCCGTCCCCAAGGGATCAAAAAACCGCCCCCGGAGGGACGGTTCTTCGTAATTCAATGTTGTCGCCGGCCTACTCGCCATCCTCCAGTTTAATGAGGATCTTGCGGTAGCCACCGTACTCGCCGTTCAGCGCCTTTGAAACGCGGCTCACCGTGGTGGACGAAGCGCCGGTACGGGCTTGAACCTCAACATAAGGTTCGCCCTCGTCCAGGTAACGCGCGACCTGCAGACGCTGCGATAGATCGCAAATCTCGCGCGGCGTGCAGATATCGGTCAAAAACGCTTGGATATCCTTCTCGTCGTCCAAAAGGCTAAATGCGTGGACCAGCTGCTTGACATCAGGCTTGTCAAACATGTTCTCGATATTCATCGATCACCGCCAAACCCGCCAAAAGGCATCGAAGTTGATACTGACATCGGGCATCGTTCGCCCGTTCTATGCAATAGGGCAACGCCTGTGGCTTTTGCCCGTAGCAGTGTAGCACACCACCAAACTAAAGTGACAAGACTCTCTGCCAGCGGCGCGTTTTTCAGGACGAACGCCGTTCAGAAACCGTATGCGCACGTAAGCTCCACGAATATTTGAGACAATGGGCGCCCAAACACCGCGGCACGCCCGCGCAACCATCCAGGTCGCCGCCGCAAGCCGCTTCACGCGACGCCAGCAACCCCGGCGCAAGAAAGGATTCACGCCATGCGCTTTATGCTTAACTGGCTCTTCACCTCGATCGCCATCGCGATCGCCACGTTCCTCGTCCCCGGTATCCAACCCTTCGGCTTTGCCGAGGCTTGGGTCTGCTTTGCCTTCGTGGGACTGTTCCTCAACATCGTCGACTCGCTCGTCAAGCCGTTCCTGACGGTCATCTCGCTGCCGCTCACTATTATCACGCTTGGTATTTTTCAGCTCGTAGTCAACAGCTTTATGCTCGAGCTGGCCAGCTACCTGTCGGTCAATCTGCTGGGCGTGGGTATCTCCATTGCCGGCTTTGGATCGGCCTTTATGGGCAGCATCCTGGTATCCATCATGCGCAGCATTCTCGACAGCATCGCCGAGGGCTAGAACTGTTCAATACGAACCGTCATATCGACCCAAAACAAAGGCCGCCCATCGCAAAAATGGGCGGCCTTCTTATTTGCCAAGTCTCAAAGGACGAGAGGATCTACCATTTCTACCCCGTCCCCAAATGCAGGTGTGGGTTAGATGACGTAGTCGTAGCCATGGTTGGGAGCGACAAGTTGATCGAGCGTCACGCCGTCGAGGTAGTCGTTGATGAGCTTGTCCAGGTTCTTCCACACGTCGAGCGTGGGGCACTCGTCCGAACGCGAGCAGCCCTTGCAGTCGCCGTCCAGGCATGCGACCGGCGCCAAGCTGCCCTCGGTCAGGCGCAGGATCTCGCCCACCGTATACTGCTCGGGCGGGCGCGTAAGCACGTAGCCGCCGCCCTTGCCGCGCATGCCCGAGAGCATGTTGGCGCGCACGAGCGTAGCCAAGATGTTCTCGAGATATTTCTCGGAAATCCCCTGTCGCGCCGCGATCTCTTTGAGCGGGATGCGACCGGCCGCCTGGTGCTCGGCCAGATCGACCATAACGCGCAGGGCATATCTGCCCTTAGTAGAAACCAACATGTATAGTGCTGCCTTTCGGTCATTTAGTCCGTAGAAATTCTAGCCGAAAAATTGGTTTTGAAAATACCCGTTCCGGTCAAGATGGTTAATCAACTTGCAATAATCTCCTATTTCCTATTGCATTACTAGGCTTTACTGTCTACTATGCTTGCCAACAGCAAAACGAACAACCCATAGGGTTTATGGGTTTCGCTGCTGCACACACCGTAAAACCACACGGTATCCAGTCATTTGAACACTTTGGAGGTTCACTATGAGCAATGTTTACACGTCCATCGATCAGCTTATCGGCCGCACTCCGCTTCTGGAGCTCACTCACTTTGAGACCGATGAGGACCTCAAGGCCCGCGTGCTCGTCAAGCTGGAATACTTCAACCCCGCCGGGTCCGTTAAAGACCGCGTCGCCAAGAACATGATCGACGAGGCCGAGAAGGCCGGCAAGCTCGTGCGCGGCGGCGACTACACCATCATCGAGCCCACGAGCGGCAACACCGGCGTCGGCATCGCCTCGGTGGCGGCGGCTCGCGGCTACAAGGTGATCATCACCATGCCCGAGACCATGTCCGTCGAGCGCCGCAAACTCATGCAGGCATACGGCGCACAGCTCGTGCTCACCGACGGCTCCAAGGGCATGAAGGGCGCCATCGCCAAGGCAGAGGAGCTGCAGAAGGAGACGCCCAACAGCATCATCGCCGGCCAGTTTGTGAACCCCGCCAACCCCGCCATCCACAAGGCCACGACCGGCCCCGAGATCTGGGACGATACCGACGGCCAGGTCGACATCTTCGTCGCCGGCGTTGGCACCGGTGGTACCGTGACCGGCGCGGGCGAGTTCCTCAAGGAGCAGAACCCCGAGATTAAGGTCGTCGCCGTCGAGCCCGCCACCTCCCCGGTGCTCTCCAAGGGCCAGGCCGGCCCGCACAAGATCCAGGGCATCGGCGCCGGCTTTGTGCCCGACGTCCTCGACACCCAGGTCTATGACGAGATCATCCCCGTCGAGAACGACGACGCCTTTGCCACCGGCCGTGCCGTGGGCCACAAGGAGGGCGTGCTCGTGGGCATTTCGTCCGGTGCCGCCGTGTGGGCCGCACTGCAGCTGGCCAAGCGCCCCGAGAACGAGGGGAAGACCATCGTGGCCCTGCTTGCCGACACCGGCGAGCGTTACCTGTCCACGGCACTGTTCCAGGACTAAGGGCCTGTCGCCCATAGGTTGAGCCCACGGACGAGCCGGTCTCCTCTCTCCCGGCAGCCTGAGCCCATCCAATCAGGGTGTCCCACGAGACGTCCGAACTTGCTACAATGTCTGCGGCGCGGAACCAGCCTCCCGCGCCGCTTTTCTTTTTTGGCCACATGCCACCAAGGAGAACCTCCCCATGCACAACAAGCGCGTGCTCGTCGCCATGAGCGGCGGCGTCGATTCCAGCGTGACCGCGTACCTGCTCAAAAGCCAGGGCTACGAATGCGTCGGCGCCACCATGCGCCTCACCTGCCCCGCGCCCGATCCCGTCACGGGCATGAGTAAGGTCGACCGCGACATCGCCGATGCAAAGGCTGTCGCCGAGCGCCTGGGGATGCCCCACCATGTGCTCGACCTGCAGCAGGCCTTCGACCGCAACGTTATCGAGCGCTTCGTGACCGCCTATCAGGAGGGGCTGACGCCCAACCCATGCATCATCTGCAACCGCCACATTAAGTTTGGCGCATTGCTGGATGCGGCGCTGGACATGGGCTGCGACTACATCGCAACGGGTCATTACGCCAAAACAAGCCAGGCGTCCGACGGAACCTGGCAGCTGTACCGCGGCGAGGACCCCAAAAAGGACCAGAGTTACTTTTTGTATTCGCTTACGCAGGAACGCCTGGCGCACACGATCTTTCCGCTGGCTGGGCTGGACAAAGAGCGCGACGTGCGCCGCATTGCCGCCGAGCAGGGCTTTACCAACGCCAAGAAGGCCGAAAGCGAGGACATCTGCTTTATTCCAGACGGTGACTACGCGGGCTATATCGAGCGCCGCTGCGGACATCCCGCTGCACCGGGCGACATTGTGTGGCGCGACGGCAGCGTGGTCGGGCGCCACAACGGTGCGCTGCGCTACACCATCGGTCAGCGCAAGGGCCTGGGCGTCGCGATGGCGCATCCCGTGTACGTAACGGGCGTCGACGCCGACAGCAGCACCGTGCATCTGGGCGAGGCCGAGGACCTAACGGCCACAGCGCTCACGGCCAACGACTGGATCTGGAGTGCCCCTGCCGACCGCATGAAGGCAGAACTCGATGCCGGCGGCATTCGCGTGGGCGCCAAGTACCGCTACCGTCAGAAAGACCAGGCAGCAACCCTTACGCGCGGCGAAGACGGGCAAATGCTGCTAACTTTTGACGAGCCGCAGCGCGCCATCGCCCCCGGCCAGGCTGTCGTCGTCTACCGCGGCGACGTCGTCCTCGGCGGCGGCACCGTGACTGCCGCCATCAAGTAGTCCCATCCCCTTCATAAGTTGCGGTGAAATAGGGACTGTTTAAACGTTTAAAACCGCCAAACAGTCCCTATTTCACCGCAACTTAGAGAGGACGGCCTCAGTCGGTACTACTGTATCAGCCGAGGCCGCTGCATCGTTAGCGCTGAACGTAGGCGCGAACCAGCTCGTAGGTATTGCGCACGCCGTCGATGTGGCTGCGCTCGTAGTTGTGGCTCGCGTACACGCCGGGGCCGATCAGACCATGGCGAATGTCGTAGCCGGCCGAGAGCGTGGCCTCGACGTCGGAGCCATAGTGCGGGTACACATCGATGGCGTAATCGAGCTCCAGCTCGCGCGCGATGTTGGACAGCGTGGTTACCAGGTCGTAGTTGTACGGACCGCCCGAATCCTTAGCGCAAATCGAAACCATGCGCTCGGTGCAGCCCAGGTCGTCGCCCACGCAGCCCATGTCCACGCTGATCATCTCGCGCGTGTCGGCCGGCACAAAGGCACCGCCGTGGCCGACCTCCTCGTACACCGTAAAGAGCAGCGAAACCTTGCGCGAAAGGGTCACCTCGCCGTCGGCGACAGCGCAGGCCAAACCCAGCAGAATCGACGCGGACAGCTTGTCGTCAAGGAAGCGACTCTTGATGAAGCCGCTCTCCGTTACCGTGGTGCGCGGATCCATAGCGATGATGTCGCCGGTTTGAATACCCAGCTCGAGCACATCGTCCTTGCTGTCAACGTTCTCGTCGAGCAGGATTTCCATGTTCTTCTCGATGGTCTTGACCGGCTCATCGGCCACATGCGCCGAAGGCTCGGTATTGAGAACCACGCCCGTGTACACATTGCCGTCACGCGTGTAGACGGTGCAGTTCTCGCCATCGGCCGTAGACCACTGGTGCCCACCAAGCGTCGTGGGACGCAGGCGGCCATTGTCCTTAATGGAGCGCACCATGGCGCCCAGGGTATCGACATGGCTCGCCAGTACGAGCGGCTCACCCTCACCACCAAGCTCAACGAGCACATTGCCCTTGTTAGAACGCTCGGGCCCAAAGCCCATATCGCGCAACGTTTCCATCAGATAATCAGTCGCCGCACGGGTATAGCCCGTAGGCGAAGCAATCGAGGTAAGCGCCTTCAACTGGTCAGTAATATAGGAGAGCGTAGAATCCATCTTGGACACCAAAGTCACCCTTTCGTATCGAATTAAACCCACAGCAACAATACCACCGCGAACCATCTTTTTACCTAGCGAGATGACCCATCGAGCTCTTCAGAACTGCGCCCGCCACGATAACGAGCCGTCGGGCCCCTGCCCGTTTGCCCCACAATCTTTCCGCAGGACGGAGGAAGCCCCCGCCGCACGAAGTGTGAACTGCCTCCCATTTCTTGGACATGAGAAATGGGAGGCTTTTTATGCGTGTCG
>UQIG01000023.1 GCA_900541135.1 uncultured Collinsella sp. | reverse complement strand
CAAGGCTATTCGTCGGCAGCGTCAGATGTGTATAAGAGACAGCCGCAGGCCCCGCGGCCGGTGGGAGCAACGCTACTTCACGACCAAGATGTCGCAGTCGGTGTTGCGCAGCAGGAACGTCGAAATCGAACCCAGGAGCGCATACTTGATCGAGGACAGGCCGCGGGCGCCGCAGAGCACCAGGTCGGGTTTGACCACGTCGAGCATCTCGTCCTTGAGCGTCTCGCGAATACGGCCGGCGCGAATCATGACCTCGACCTCGGGAATATCGGGATTGGCCTTGGCCTCTTCGAGCTGCTTGGCAATGGAGTTCTTAAATGCCTCCTCTAGGCCGTTGACCAGGTCGACCGGATAGGAACCGGCGCTCTCGAGCGCCGTGGAATCGATAACGTGGCCGATGATTAGCTTGGCGCCGTTGTTCGCGGCGACCTTGATGGCGCGTGCGAGCACAAAATCCTGCTGCTCAGTACCGTCGAGTGAAACAAATACCTTGGTGTAGCCCTCGTTCATGGTTTCCTCCTTGGTCTATCGCACGGGCGCGGGGCTCGTGCATCGGGCGGGCGCGGGCGCGTTGGCCGCCGGACACTTTATCTTGTTGCAGTTATACCCAAGGATTTGGGTTTGACCGCTCGCAATTCTGTGAACGGGCGAGTTTTTTGGTAAGGGTAGGCGCAGGCGCGCCGCCAACGGTTGATAATGGGACATCGCCCGCACCGTCCGCAGAACAATATCGGCGGGTGTCTAACGAGGGGGTCCCTTTGGATATTATCGAGCTTCTAAAATCTGCCTTCATGGGCCTGGTCGAGGGCATCACCGAATGGCTGCCTGTTTCGTCGACCGGTCACATGATCTTGGTGGACGAGTTCGTCAAGATGAACGTGAGCGAGACGTTCTGGAATATGTTCCTGGTCGTGATTCAGCTCGGCGCCATTCTGGCCGTCTGTGTGCTGTTCTTCCATGAGCTCAATCCGTTCTCGCCCAGCAAGGGCAAGGAGGGCCGTCGCGACACCTGGGTGCTGTGGGGCAAGATTGTGCTCGGCTGCATCCCTGCGGCGGCGATCGGCCTACCGCTCAACGACTGGATGGAGGAGCATTTCTACAATGCTCCCGTCGTGGCGCTGGCGCTCATTGTGTACGGCGTGCTGTTTATCGTGATCGAGAACTGGCGCGCGAGCAAGCGAGAGGAAATGGCCGTTGCCGGTTCGTTTGGCTCGCGTGCTGTGGTGTCGGGTGGACGTCCCGCCGGTGCGCACTTTGCGGCGCCCGCCGCGGCTACCGCTGAGGATGAGGACGATGACGAGAATCTGGACTTTGGCTCCATCGCCACGCTCGAGGACCTGAGCTGGAAGACTGCGCTGGGTATCGGCTGCTTCCAGGTGCTTTCGCTGGTGCCTGGTACGTCTCGCTCCGGTTCTACCATCATCGGCGGCCTGCTTTTGGGCTGCACGCGTTCGGTGGCGTCCAAGTTTACGTTTTTCCTGGCCATCCCTGTCATGTTTGGCGCGAGTGCGCTCAAGCTGGTCAAGTACTTCATCAAGGGCGGCACGTTCGGCGCCAACGAGGTCGCTATCTTGGGCGTGGGCTGCGTTGTGGCCTTTGTGGTTTCGCTCATCGCCATCAAGTGGCTCATGGGCTTCGTCCGCCGTCACGACTTTAAGTGCTTCGGTGTTTACCGCATCATCCTGGGCATCGTAGTGCTCGCATACTTCTTCGTTCTGGAGCCTATGCTCGGCCTGTAACTTAGTCGACGCTGCGCGGCGGCCAGGGCGACAACTTGTCATTCAAAGGGGGCGGCATGACCAAAAGGTCTATGCCGCCCCCTTTTCATGCCAATTTGTTCGACCTGACCATCGCTCGCTGCTGCTGCTATGACATCGTCGGTTTCGTGATTGTCAATAGATTGGTGCAAAGTAACCTGACCCCATTGCACCAAATCCGCTGGGGCGGGCCTGACGGTGGCGCACGGAGTCGTGGTGTGATTTGCGTCGGTGTCCGTGCGGCTCGGTATACTGGTACGGCTCAAACTATGGCGCCGCCCGCAGGCGCGCCGTCCGTCAGATGAGGAGTCGCCCATGACCCAGCCCCTGCCCTGGGAAAAGAACGCCGCGGTGCCCGTGCCGCCCGCGCCGGAACCCGTGCCGCTCGATGCATGCACCGCCCCTGCAGTGCCGGAGCCCGAGCTCGTCCCGCTTGACATCTATGACGCTCCCGCGCCGGCACCCAAACCCGCCAAGCCGCTCGTCGACATCGACAGCCTTAATCCCGCCCAGCGCGAGGCGGTCCTGACCACCGAGGGCCCGCTGCTGGTGCTCGCCGGCGCCGGCTCGGGCAAGACCCGCGTCTTGACCTTCCGCATCGCACATATGCTCGGCGACCTGGGCGTTAAGCCCTGGCAGATCCTCGCCATCACGTTTACCAACAAGGCCGCGGCCGAGATGCGCGAGCGTCTGGCGGCGCTCATCCCCAGCGGCACCCGCGGCATGTGGGTGTGCACCTTCCATGCCATGTGCGTGCGCATGCTGCGCGAGGACGCTGACCTGCTGGGCTACACCGGTCAGTTCACCATCTACGATGACGATGACTCAAAGCGCATGGTGCGTGACATTATGCAGGCGCTCGGCATCGAGCAAAAGCAGTTCCCCATCAACATGATCCGCAGCAAGATTAGCTCGGCCAAAAACGCCATGATCGGTCCCGAGGACATGCTCAAGTCCGCCGATAGCCCCAACGATAAAAAGGCCGCACAGGTCTACTTGGAGCTGGAGCGCCGCCTGCGCGCCGCCAATGCGATGGACTTCGACGACCTGCTCGTGCGCGCGCTCGAGCTGCTGCGCACCCGCCCCGAGGTGCTCGACAAGTACCAGGAACGCTTCCGCTACATTAGCGTCGACGAGTATCAGGACACCAACCACGTCCAGTACGAAATCGCTAACCTGCTGGCCGCCAAGTACCAAAACCTCATGGTCGTAGGCGACGATGACCAGTCCATTTATAGCTGGCGCGGCGCCGACATCACCAACATCCTGGACTTTGAGAAGGACTTTAAAAACTGCAAGACGGTCAAGCTCGAGCAGAACTACCGCTCTACGGGCCATATCCTGAGCGCCGCCAACGCCGTGGTGCGCCACAACTCTCAGCGCAAGGACAAGCGCCTGTTTACGGCCGAGGGCGATGGCGAGAAGATTCAGGCCTTCCAGGCGAGCGATGAGCGCGACGAGGGCCGCTGGATTGCCGGTGAGATCGAGAAGCTGCATGCCAAAGGCACGAGTTACGACGACATCGCCGTGTTCTACCGTACCAACGCCCAGTCGCGTATTCTCGAAGATATGTTCCTGCGCGCGGGCGTGCCCTACAAGATCGTGGGCGGCACGCGATTCTTCGACCGTGCCGAGATTCGTGACGTCATGGCCTACCTCAAGATGATCGTGAACCCGGCCGACGAGATGAGCGTCAAGCGCGTCATCAACACGCCGCGCCGCGGCATCGGCTCCACCTCGATCCAAAAGATTGAGCAGCTGGCGCGCGACAACCGTTGCTCGTTCTTCCAAGCCTGCGAGATCGCAACAGCCGAGACGGGCATGTTTAGCGCCAAGGTGCGCAACGGCCTGTCGAGCTTTGTGGCGCTGGTGCGCGAGGGTCGCCGCATGGACGGCGAGCTCAAGGACGTCGTCGAGATGATCGTTGATAAGACGGGCCTGCTGCAGGCTTTCCGCGCCGAGGGCACCATGGAGTCCGAGAGCCGCGCCGAGAACATCCAGGAATTCCTGGGCGTCGCCGCCGAATTTGAGGAGACGCACGAGGATATCGAAGGTACGCTCGAGAGCTTGGAAGAGCTGCGCGCTGCCGGTGTTGCCGATGTGCCTGCCGAGCCCGAGTCCGTCGTGGTGAGTGCGCCCGCGCCCGAGCCGGGGCCGTCCGCCCCGGCATCCTCGTTTGAGGCGCTTGTCGGCGCCCGTGACGCCGCGGGCGCCAATCCGCTCGATAGCCTGGCCGCCCCGGCGCTCTCGCCGCAGGATGCCCTGGCCGCCGCCATCGCGGGCAACGCGTATGCCGCGCCGACGGAGATACCGGCGGGTGCCGTGCATGCCGACGAGATCGAGCGCACCTACGGTCCGCTCACCTGTAAGGCGCTGCCGGCACTCATGGAGTGGCTGGCCCTGCGCTCCGACTTGGATTCCCTGGCCGGCGAGACGCATGCCATCACCATGATGACCATCCACTCCGCCAAGGGCCTGGAGTTCCCGGCGGTGTTCGTGGCCGGCATGGAGGAGGGTATCTTCCCACACGTGCACGACTTTGGCGGCAGCGATGACCCGGGTAAGCTCGAGGAGGAACGTCGCCTGGCCTACGTCGCCATCACGCGCGCCCGTAAGCGCCTGTTCTTGACCTATGCGGCTACGCGTCGCACCTACGGCTCGACCTCTGCCAACCCGCGTTCGCGCTTCCTCAACGAGATTCCGTTTGAGGATATCGAGTTTAGCGGTATCGGTTCTGCCGGTTTTGAAGGCACGGGCTGGGAGAAGCGCGGCGACCGTCACGGCACCTTTGGCTCGGGCATGGGCTCGGATATGTATGGCGGCAAGGTGTTTGGCTCGCATACGCGTTCGACCGGCGGTTCCGGTTCGCGCGGCGGATCGAGCTTTGACGATTTCTTTGGTGGCAGCAGCTACGGGACCGAGCGCCATCGTGGGGTCTCACCCGACGCCGGCCGTGTTGCCTCGACCTTTGGCTCGGGCGCGCCGCGAGCCAAAAAGCCGTCGTCTAAGGTGTCGCCGACGGTGGAGCGCAAGGTCGATCGCGCCAGTGCATCGCAGGACTTTGCCGCGGGCGATACCGTGAGCCACAAGACCTTTGGCACGGGTACCGTGATCTCGGTCGCCGGAGACATGATCGAGGTTCAATTCGAAAAGACCGGCCAGACCAAAAAGCTTATGAAGGGCTTTGCTCCAATTGTCAAGCTGTCGTAATCCCGGCGGACCCGGGCGGGCGTATGGGGCAACATCGCCTGCTCGGGCAGTCCTGCGCAAGACGGAGAGCACATTAAGTGCTCTCCTTTGCGTGCGGAACTCGCGATCGATGTTGTCCCATACGCCCGCCCAGGTCCTTGGGTAACGTTGCTTGCGAACGCCGCTCCGCTCGTCCGCTTTTTGATTTGGAGAACCGGGTGGGCTGATATGTAGATACGAGTAGGGGCTCCTCCGTTGATGAACGGGGGAGCCCCTTGTTTCGTTTTGGTTGTTGTTGTGACCTAGAGGTGGCTGATGATCAGTTCCATCTTGCCTTCGAGGTCGATGGAGCTGACGGTGCTGGGGGCCAGCAGGTGGCTTCCCTTGTGGACGGGGTCGCCGCAGATGGTGCCTTCGCCGTCGATGACTGACAGGCACATGAAAGGCCAGCGCTGGTCGAGGGTCTTGCTGCCGTCGACGCGCACGCGATCGACGGTGTAGCAGGAGTTAGACTCGAGCTCGGTCACGCCGTCCATCTCGGGCGCGGTCACCGTGCCGTCGGTCGGAGCCTGAGCATCAAAGTCGATGCAGTCGAGGCTCTGCTCAATGTGCAGCGGGCGCAGCTTGCCGTCGGTGCCGGGACGGTCGTAGTCGTACAGGCGATACGTCACGTCACTCGACTGCTGCGTCTCCAAAATGAGCGTGCCGGTCTTGATGGCATGCACGGTACCGGAGTCGATCTGGAAAAAGTCTCCCTTGTGAATCGGCAGCACGTTGAGCATCTCGTCCCAACGGCCCTCCTCGATCATCTGTGCAGCCTCGGCGCGGTCATGCGCGCGCTGGCCGACGATGATCGTGGCACCGGGCTCGCAGTCCAGTACATACCAGCACTCGGTTTTGCCCAGGCTGCCGTTCTCGTGCTCGGCGGCGTACTCGTCGTTGGGATGAATCTGGATTGAAAGGTCGTCCTTGGCATCCAGAATCTTAATGAGCAGCGGGAACTCCTTGCCCTCGCAATTGCCAAAGAGCTCGCGGTGCTCGGCCCACAGCCATGAAAGCGTGTGGCCTGCATACGGGCCCTCCGCAATCTGGCAGTCACCGTTGGGATGGGCCGAGATGGCCCAGCACTCACCGATGGGACCTTCGGGAATGTCGTAACCAAATACGGTTTCGAGCTGGCGGCCACCCCAGATTTTCTCGTGGAAGATCGGCGTCAGTTTAATCAAATCGGACATATTCATACCCCCATCATGTTGCGCGGGCGTTGCACAAAACAGCTCAAAACGAGCGCCCGCGTGACTATAAAAACCTATGCCAACGTTACGTTGTGCAGCTCAAAGCGGTCGCCAACGTTGCGCGAGACCGAATACTCAAAGGTGGCGCCGCTGTCCAAAAAACCAATCTGGGTGAGCTCGAGCAGGGGAGAGCCAAGTTTGGTGTCCAGACGCTCGGCTTCTTCCTCGGTTGCTGCCACGGCGCGAATGGTACGGTGGAAGCTCGAAATCTTCAGCCCACATTGCTCGCGGATGAAGCGGTAGACCGATCCGTACAGGTCCTTCTTTTTCAGCCCTGGAATCAGCTCGAGGGGCATGTAGGTGTACTCGATAACGATGGGCTTCTCATCGGCCTGACGCGCGCGCACGACGTGATAGGCAAAGTCATCCTCGGCAATTCCCAGCTGGGCTGCGATGTCCGCTGGTGGATTAACGATCGAGAAATCGTAGACCACCGAGGTCACCTTCTCCCCGCGATGCTCATACGAAAAACCCTGGGTACGGTCGTTTTTGCCCTGGAAAAACGCCTGGCCGGGAAGCCCCGCCGTGTCCTTAACGTAGGTACCCGATCCACGCCGGCTGGTAATAAGACCTTCTTCGGTGATTTGTTCAATAGCTCGTTTGACGGTGATTTTGGAAACGTTATAGAGCTTGCAGAACTCAACGACGGTAGGAAGCTTGTCGCCCGGTTTAAGAGCGCCATCCTCGATAGTGCGACGAATATCTGCAGCTATCGCTTCGTATTTGGGAATCATGGAACCTCCTTTCCAACTTGGTTGAGTATAAAAGAAAGTATAGTCAACACCTAAGTATCTCTATTGAGTTATTGAAAAGTTCGAGAAAGATAAAATTAAAAGTCGCTTTGCATATAAATTAGAGCGCTCTAAATAGATAAACATCTGAGTAATGTCGTGTTAAGCGGCCATTCGCGTTTTCCCAGATAAAACCTGCCAAAACAAACCTGTCCCTTTTTGGTAGGTTTTTGCCTTGGGAGCGGTACCATACAGGCAATGTTTAAACGAGAAAGGCGGGCTCCCATGGAACCTAAGCAGTATTACATCGGCATCGACGTCGGCGGCACTTCGGTTAAGGAGGGCCTGTTCGACGAGGACGGCAACCTGCTGGCCAAGGCCAGCGTGCCCACGCCTCCCATCGTTGACGCCGCGGGCTTTGCCGCGGTGACCGAGGCTATCGACCAGGTGGTCGCCAAGGCCCAGATTCCGCGCGCCTTTGTGGCGGGTATTGGCCTGGCCGTTCCGTGCCCCATCCCGGCATCGGGCGATGCCAAGGTCAAGGCCAACATTGCCATTAACCTGCCTGAGCTGAGAGTCGCCATTCAGGAGCACTGCCCCGACGCGGTCGTTAAGTACGAGAACGATGCCAACGCCGCCGCCATGGGCGAGGCCTGGCTCGGCTCTGCCAAGGGCGTGCAGAACGTGGTGATGGTCACCATCGGTACCGGCGTGGGCGGCGGCGTTATCGTCAACGGCGACGTGGTGTCGGGCGTTGTGGGTGCCGGCGGCGAGATCGGCCACATGTGCCTGAATCCGGCTGAGGAGCGCACCTGCGGCTGCGGCGGCCATGGCCACCTGGAGCAGTATTCCAGCGCCACCGGTGTGGTGAGCAACTACCTTGCCGAGTGCAAGAAGGCTGGCGTCGAGCCCATCGAGCTCACCGGCCCCTCCGATTCCAAGGACGTGTTCCAGGCCTGCCGCGAGGGCGACAAGCTCGCGCTGGCCGCGGCCGATACCATGGCCGACTATCTCGGTCGCGCCCTGGCACTTATCGCCAACGTGGTCGACCCCGAGATGTTCCTCATCGGCGGCGGCGCCTCCGCCTCGGCCGATGTCTACCTCGACAAGGTTCGCGAGCACTTTAAGCAGTACGCGCTTTCTGCCTCGCGCGAGACGCCCATTAAGGTCGCTTCGCTCGGAAACGACGCCGGCATCATCGGTGCCGCCTACGTAGCCCTGCGCGCTGCCGGTAAATAGCTGGTGCAAGGGGGACAGGTTACATTGCACCAACATGGTGCAAAAGGGACAGCCTTGGCCCCCGTGCCTGCGCCCCAAAATATGCCGTGGCCCTTCCGTCTGCGAAGGCTCGGCATCGGCGTGCTACCATAGCTACGTCCAAGTACACATATCAAGTGGAGGATATCCATGGCAAACGTTCTTGTCTTTGGTCACCAGAACCCCGATAACGACGCCATCATGAGCGCCGTCGTCCTGTCCCAGCTGCTCAACCAGGTTGAGTATGCCGGCAACACCTACGAGGCCTGCGCCCTTGGTCAGCTTCCGGCCGAGTCCACCAAGCTGCTCGCCGACGCCGGCATTGCCGAGCCCCGCGTGATCGAGTCCGTCGAGGCCGGTCAGCTCGTCGTCCTCACCGACCACAACGAGTCTGCCCAGTCCGTCGCCGGTCTTAAGGACGCCACGGTCTTTGGCGTCGTCGACCACCACCGCATCGGCGACTTCGAGACCGCCGGCCCGCTGCACTACATCTGCCTGCCCTGGGGCTCCAGCTGCACCATCGTCACCAAGCTCGCCGGCGTGCTCGGCGTTGAGCTTTCCGACGTTCAGGCCAAGCTGCTGCTCTCGGCCATGATGACCGACACGCTCATGCTCAAGAGCCCCACCACCACCGATGTCGACCGCGCCGTCGCCGCCAAGCTCGGCGAGCAGGTGGGCGTCGACCCGGTCAAGTTTGGCATGGAGGTCTTCCTCACCCGTCCGTCCGGCTCCTTCACCGCAGCCGAGATGGTTGGCAACGACATCAAGATGTTCGAGCCCGCCGGCAAGAAGCTGCTCATCGGCCAGTACGAGACCGTCGACAAGAGCCGTGCGCTCGGTATGATCGACGAGATCCGCGAGGCCATGCGCGCCTACGCCGCCGAGAAGGGTGCTGACGGCATCGTCCTGTGCATCACCGACATCATGGAGGAGGGCTCGCAGGTCCTGCTCGAGGGCGAGACCGAGGCTGCTCAGAAGGGCCTGGGCATTGCCGACGAGCACGACGGCGTCTGGATGCCGGGCGTCCTCTCCCGTAAGAAGCAGGTCGCTGCCCCCATCATGGCCGCCTGCTAGGTTTAGTTGACCAAACGCCACGACCGGATCGCGGACGCCCCGCGCTCCGGTCGTTTTTTGTGCACGGCGTCGCGTCGTCTCTTGGACAGGCGCACCCGTGCCGTTGAGCAAATAATGTTCAACCTATGGTTCCGCTTTTCGGCCACGCCTGCGTGCCTGTCGTGCAGGGTAGGCTAGATGCAAGCGTAATACGTTAGAGCGCGGCGCCGCCACTTGGGCGGGCCGTGCTTTTTTAAGACGGGAGCTTTCCCGTGAAAGGAGCCGCCCATGGCAGCAACTGAGCAGCTGTTTAACGTTCGTGAGCGCAAGCGTTTTGAGCGCCACGACATTTGGGAGCGCATCGCCGAGAACGGCACGATTTCCGCCGCCGTCATGGTCTTCGCCGCCATCGCCGCCGTCATTTGCGCCAACACCGATGCTTACGAGGCCATCCACCACTTTTTGGAGACCCCGCTGTATGTGGGTCTGGGCAACCTTACGGCTGGCCTCACCGTCGAGCTTTTCGTCAACGACTTCCTCATGGCAATCTTCTTTTTGCTGGTAGGCATTGAGCTTAAGTACGAGATGACAGTTGGCGAGCTCAAGAACCCGCGCCAGGCTATGCTTCCCATGCTGGCGGCCGTGGGCGGCGTCGTCGTTCCCGCCTGCATCTATCTGATCTTTAACCATGCCGGCGCGCACAACGGCTGGGCCATTCCCATGGCAACCGATATTGCCTTTGCGCTGGGCGTGCTGTCGCTTTTGGGCAACCGCGTGCCCAACGGCGTGCGCGTGTTCTTCTCGACGCTCGCCATCGCTGACGACCTCATCTCCATCGCCGCCATCGCCATCTTCTACGGTCAGAGCCCCAATCCGTTTTGGTTGGGCGCCGCCGCGCTTGTGACCTGTGCGCTCGTGTGGCTCAACAAGACGCAGCATTACCGCCTTGCCCCGTATTCGGTACTGGGCCTGCTGTTGTGGTTCTGCATGTTCAAGAGCGGCGTGCACGCTACGCTTGCTGGCGTCATCCTGGCCTTCACCATCCCGGCCAAGTGCGGTGTTAAGCTTGATAGCCTCACCGATTGGCTGGGCGAGTGCTTGCCGCTGCTCGATGACCGCTACGACGACGAGGCGCACATCCTGGGCCAGCATGACTTTACCGTCTCGACCACCAAAGTCGAGCGCGTCATGCACCGCGTGACCCCGCCGCTCATCCGCATGGAGCGCCTGATCTCCACGCCGGTCAACTTTGTGATCCTGCCGATCTTTGCGTTCGTCAACGCACAGGTTCGCCTAGTGGGCGTGGACATGAGCACGCTGCTCACCGACCCGGTGACGCTCGGCGTGTACTTTGGCATGCTGCTGGGTAAGCCGATCGGTATCTTTGGCATGACGTTCGCCTTGGTCAAGCTCAAGGCCTGCGAGCTGCCGCACAATGTCAACTGGCATATGATTGCCGGCGTGGGCATTCTGGGCGGTATCGGCTTTACCATGTCGATTCTCATCAGCGGCCTCGCCTTCCCGACGGCCCAGTTTGAGGTTCTGGCTGCCAAGGCCGCTATTCTCGCCGGCTCTGTCACCGCGGCCGTACTTGGCATGATCTACATGAGTGTGATCTGCAAGCACCCCGCGCCCAAGAACGAGTAGGCGCGTAGAAACAGACGCCAGAGCCTGCTCGAGCGCGTGTAAAACGCGGTTTTGAGTGGTACTTGCCACCTGCCGGACACCCCAGTGGCCAAAAAACGCCGTTTGTGAGTACTGTCACAAACGGCGTTTCATTTTAGGCGCGAAAAATAATGTACAAATCTATTCTGTCTGTGCATTAACGATTGCGTGGCTGGACGAAAAATGCTGATGCATCCTTCCATAACCGGACACAAAAGGCCAAGACTGGCCTTTTTAATTCAAAATCGCTGTTACTAAAAAAGTAACAGTACTCATATTTGCTATTTTTTGACCACAGGCCCCAATGACTAGGTTTATTCCACGGTGCCGTAGATGGCGCCCCAGCCGTGGGCGGCCAAGGCGGAGTTGAGCTGGTCGCAAAGTGACTGGCGGTCGTAATAGCCGGGCGGTAGCAGGTTGACGATTTCCATGAGGTCGGGCGCCAGGTCCAAGATTTCTGCCTGTACGATTAGATCCAGGCGGTCGATGGCGTGGCGGTCGTAAAACAGCCCGTCGACCAGGCGCTGCAGGTCGCCGAATTCCTCGGCCTGGAACGATCCGTACTCCATAGTGCCTCCTTGGGCGCTCCACGCCGGCATGTGCGGCGATTCGTAATTCATTGCGATGGACTTAATCTATCACGGCTTCATAACGTTGCGACGGTGGCGGTCTATACTTAGAAGAATTGCAACGTACCGCTTCGTGAAAGGTCGCACCCATGCAGACGATCTACCAGAAGATGGAAACCACCGAACTCGATGCCGCCATCGAGGCGCTCAAGGCCGAGGTCGCCGAGGTCAAGGCCAAGGGCCTGGCGCTCGACATGGCCCGCGGCAAGCCGTCGCCCTCCCAGGTGGACATCTCTCGACCCATGCTCGATATCCTCAATGCCGATGCCGATCTGCACGACGGCAACGTCGACTGTTCCAATTACGGCTGCTTTGAGGGCATTCCCTCGGCACGCAAGCTAGCGGGGGAGTTCCTGGGTTGCCCCGCCGAGCAGACGCTCGTGCTGGGTTCGTCGAGTTTGCTGATCGAGCACGATATCGCCGGTATGTTCTGGCGTTGCGGCTCATGTGGTAGCGACCCTTGGGAGGCTTACGAGGCCGCGCACGACGGCAAGAAGGTCAAGTTCCTGTGCCCGGTTCCCGGCTACGACCGCCACTTTGGCATCACCGCCGATCTGGGTATCGAGAACGTCCCCGTCGCGATGACCGACAACGGCCCCGACATGGACGAGGTCGAGCGCCTCGTCGCCGCCGACGATTCCATCAAGGGCATCTGGTGCGTGCCCAAGTATTCCAACCCCACGGGTATCACCTTTAGCGAGGACACTGTGCGCCGCCTGGTCGAGATGCCCACGGCCGCGCCCGATTTCCGCATCTTCTGGGACAACGCCTACTGCGTGCACGACCTGTACGACGAGACCGACGAGCTCGCCAACATCTTCGATCTTGCCCGCACGGCGGGCACCGAGGACCGCGTGGTGGCCTTTGCCTCGACGTCCAAGATCACTTTCCCGGGTGCCGGTATCGGCTTTATCGGTGCGAGCCCCGCGGTTATCGCGGAGTTCTCCAAGCGCCTGAAGGCCGGCCTCATCAGCGCCGACAAGCTCAACCAGCTGCGTCACGTGCGCTTCCTTCCCACCATCGAGGCGGTCAAGGAGCACATGAAAAAGCATGCCAAGTTCTTGCGCCCGCGCTTTGAGGCCGTCGAGCGCAAGCTCACCGAGGGTCTGGGCGAGACGGGCTGCGCCACCTGGACTCACCCCCGCGGCGGCTACTTTGTAAGCTTCGATGGTCCCGAGGGCTCGGCCCAGAAGGTTGCTGCGCTTTGCGCCGACCTGGGCGTCAAGCTCACGCCGGCCGGTGCTACCTGGCCCTATGGCAAGGACCCGCGCGATACCAACATCCGCATCGCGCCGAGCTATCCCACGGTCGAGGACCTGGAGGCCGCGCTCGATGTACTGGTGCTGGTCGTTAAGCTTGTCGCTGCCGAGCTTGCGCGTGCCGAGCGCGCCTAACGCGCGGCTTCCCGTACTATCCGCACCTTCGATACGTAAAGGAGCATATACATGGATTTGGGTATTTCCACCAACCCCACGCCAGAGCTCTACACCATTAAGGTAACCGGCGAGATCGATATCTCTAACGCCGATAGCCTGCGCAATGCCATCGACCTGGCGCTCGAGCAGCCCACTGAGGCCGTTGAGCTCGATTTTGCCCAGGTGAGCTACATCGATTCGACGGGCATTGGTGTGCTCGTGGGCGCCGCGCACCACGCGGCCGACCACAGCAAGCGCTTTAGCTGCACCAATGTGCAGCCCCCGGTGATGCGCGTGGTCCAGCTGTTGGGTGTCGACCAGGAGATTTCGATCACCGCTGCATAATCTTTGCCCCCAAAAGGGCGTGCCGTTTGGCATATGTTTGTGATGCGCTCGGACGTTTTGGCGTCCGGGCGCTATACTTGACCGAATGAATAGACGAGTTCCGGCCGAATGGCGCGGTGCGGGCTCGACTCACATCGAGCCTTGGAGGTATGTGTGTTTGGTATTGGAGAGGGTGAGCTCGCGATCATCGTGGTCTTCGGCTTTTTGCTGTTTGGCCCGGATAAGCTCCCACAGATGGGCCGCACGATCGGCCGTGCCATCCGTCAGTTCCGCGAGACGCAGGAAAAGATGACGGCCGTTGTTCAGTCCGAGATTATCGATCCGGTGAGCGAGGCCGCTTCGGCACCGGTCAAGCCCAAGAAGACTGCCGTCGATGACGATTCCGATGCGGACGAGGATGCCGCCGAGACGGCAGCGCCCGCCAAGAAGGAGACCTTTGCCGAGCGTCGCGCCCGTCTTGCTGCCGAGAAGGCCGCGAGCGAGGCTGCCGCCGAGGACGAAGGCGCTGCCGATGAGGCCGAGCCCGCCGAGGCCGAGCCCGCCGCTGCCGCCGAGCCTGTCGTCGAGCCCGAGCCTGCTGCAGAGCCGGAGCCCGAGCCCGAGCCGGTAGAGCCCACGACGGCCGACCTCTACGCCCGTCGTCCCCGCAAGCGCAAGGCCGTCGTCGACCAGCTCGCCCGCGAGCTCGAGGCCGAGGACGACGCCGCTGCCGCCGACGCCTCGAAGGGAGGCGATGAGTAATGCCTATCGGACCTGCGCGCATGCCGCTCTTCGATCACCTGGGAGAGCTCCGTCGCCGCCTGACTATCGTGGTCGTGTCGGTGTTTGCCGCCGCCATCGTGCTGTATTTCGCCACGCCCGTGGTGCTCGACATCTTGGAAGACCCCATCCGCTCCTTTGTGCCGGACGGTAAGTTCTACATCACCACCACGCTCGGCGGCTTTGGCCTGCGCTTCTCGCTGGCCATCAAGATGGCCGTGGTCATGTGCACGCCCATGATCATCTGGCAGATTCTGGCATTTTTCCTGCCGGCACTGCGTCCCAACGAGCGCAAATGGGTCGTGCCCACGGTGCTCGCCTCGACGGTGCTGTTCTTCCTGGGCGCCATCTTCTGCTATTTCATCATCATCCCGGCGGGCTTTGAGTGGCTTATCGGCGAGACCTCGGCCGTCGCCACGGCGCTGCCCGACCTGGAGAACTACGTCAACATGGAGCTGCTCTTTATGATCGGCTTTGGCGTGGCGTTTGAGCTGCCGCTCATCATCTTCTACCTGTCCGTCTTCCACATCGTGTCCTACGCGGCCTTCCGCGGCGCCTGGCGCTACGTGTACGTGGGCCTGCTTGTGGGCTCGGCTGTGATTACGCCCGACGGCTCGCCCGTTACGCTGGGCCTCATGTATGGTGCCCTGCTCTCGCTCTACGAGATTTCGCTCGCCATTGCCCGCGTGGTCATTACCGCGCGCGAGGGCAAGGAGGGCTTGTTTGTGAGCCGTCTGGACCTGTTCTCGGACGATGAGGACGACGAGGAGTAAATCGGTATGCACGAGGTTGGCATTGTCAACGGCATACTCGATACAGTGATTCGCGCGGCGCGTGGGGCGGGGGCCTCGCGCGCCGTTTTGGTAACGCTGCGTATCGGGGATATGACCGAAGTTGTGCGCGAGGCGCTCGACTTTGCGTGGGAGACATTTCGCGATGAGGACCCGCTCACGCGGGGCTGCGAGCTCGCGGTTGAGGAGATTCACCCACAAAGTGAATGCCTGGACTGCGGCGAGGTCTTCGACCACGATCGCTTCCACTGTCGCTGTCCCCAGTGTGGTGGTGCCAACGTGCGCCTACTGCACGGCCGCGAGCTCGATATCGCGAGTATCGAAATCGAAACCCCCGACGATTAGCCCGCTAGCCATCTGGTGATGGGGTATAAAGGGGCCAAAGTAAGGAGCGCTAAGTATGGCTGAGAAAACGATTGATATCGCGTCGCCGATTCTGTCGCGCAACGAGCGCCTGGCAGATCAGCTGCGTCAGCGATTTAATGAGACAAACACCTATGTGATCAACGTCTTGTCGAGCCCCGGTTCGGGCAAGACCACCACGATCCTGGGCACTAACGAGCGCCTGCGCGACAAGGCCGGCCTGCGCTGTGCCGTCATCGAGGGCGATATCGCCTCGGATGTCGACGCCATCACCATGAAGGAAGCCGGCATGCCCGCCATCCAGATCAACACGGGCGGCCTGTGCCACCTCGAGGGCAACATGATCATGGAGGCCGTTGACGCGTTTGACCAGGCTGTGGGTCTGGAAAACATCGACGTCATCTTTATCGAAAACGTGGGCAACTTGGTCTGCCCGGTCGACTTTGACCTGGGTGAGAACCTGTCCATCATGATTCTCTCGGTGCCCGAGGGCGACGACAAGCCCATCAAGTACCCGGGCATCTTCCAGCACGCTGGCGCGCAGCTGCTCAATAAGGTCGACGTGGCCCCGGCTTTCGATTTTGACATGGATAGGTATACTAAGACACTCGATGACCTCAATCCGCAGGCGCCGCGGTTTGCCGTGAGCGCGCGCAAGGGCGAGGGCATGGATGCCTGGTGCGATTGGCTCATCGGGCAGATCGAGCAAGCAAGGGCGTAAATCGGCCGCCATACGGGCGGGCGTAGCCGCAGAGACACGAGATAGGAGCCTCTTTTGAAGCTCATCATCGCCGAGAAAAATGACGCCGCGCGTCAGATTGCCGAGCGGCTGTCCACGGGTAAGCCCCAAAAGGACAAGGTGTACAACACCGCAATCTACCGTTTTGAGTGGAAGGGCGAGGAGTGCGTGACCATCGGCCTGGCCGGTCACATCCTTGCGCCCGATTTTTGCGACAGCGTGCTGTTTGATAAAAAGCTGGGCTGGTATTCGGTTACCGAGGACGGCGAGATGCTACCGGCCGACATGCCCGATGGCCTGGCACGCCCGCCCTACGACACCAAGCGCAAGCCGTTTCTTGCCGACGGCATCTCCATCAAGGGCTGGAAGCTCGAGAGTCTGCCGTATCTCACCTGGGCACCCGTCATTAAGCTGCCGGCCGAGAAGGAACTCATCCGCTCGCTTAAGAACCTCGCCAAAAAGTCCGACAGCGTCATCATCGCTACGGACTTCGATCGCGAGGGCGAACTGATCGGTTCGGACGCCCTCAACAAGGTGCGCGAGGTTGCGCCGGACTTGCCGGTTGCCCGCGCCCAGTATTCTTCGTTTACCAAGGCCGAGATCACGCAGGCCTTCGATAATCTCGTCTCGCTCGACCAGAATCTGGCCGACGCCGGCGAGAGCCGCCAGCACATCGACCTTATCTGGGGCGCGGTGCTCACGCGCTATCTGACGCTCGCCAAGTTCGGCGGCTTTGGCAACGTGCGCTCCGCCGGCCGCGTGCAGACGCCGACGCTTGCCCTGGTGGTCGAGCGCGAGCGCGAGCGCATGGCGTTTGTGCCCGAGGACTATTGGCAGATTCGCGGCATGGGCGCCGCGCAGGGTGCTGCCGAGGACGACCGCTTTAAGATTGCGCACAAGACGGCACGCTTTACCGACAAGGATGCTGCCGAGACGGCATACGGCCATGTCGACGGCATTACGACGGCAACCGTCGCCGCGGTGACCAAGCGCTCACGCAAGCAGCAGCCACCCACGCCGTTTGCGACCACCTCGCTGCAGGCTGCCGCCGCAGCCGAGGGCATCTCGCCTGCGCGTGCCATGCGCATCGCCGAGTCCCTCTACATGGCGGGCCTCATCAGCTACCCGCGTGTCGACAACACCGTGTACCCCGCGACGCTCGATCTGGGCGCCGTGGTGAGCGACCTGGCAAAGATCAACCCGGCGCTGGCGCCCGTATGCAAAAAGGTGCTTGCCGGCCCCATGAAGCCTACGCGCGGCAAAGTCGAGACCACCGACCACCCGCCTATCTATCCCACGGGCGAGGGCGATCCGTCCACGCTCGACGGCGGCCAGCGCAAGCTCTACGACCTCATCGCCCGCCGCTTCCTGGCGACGCTCATGGGTCCCGCGACCATCGAGAACACCAAGCTCGAGCTCGATGTGAACGGTGAGCCGTTCGTGGCTTCGGGCGATGTGCTCGTGACCCCGGGTTTCCGCGAGGCCTACCCGTATGGCCTTAAACGCGACGAGCAGATGCCGCCGCTTGAGCAGGGCGATACGGTCGACGTATTCGACATTAAGCTCGAGGCCAAGCAGACCGAGCCGCCCGCGCGCTACAGCCAGGGCAAGCTCGTGCAGGAGATGGAAAAGCGCGGCCTGGGCACCAAGTCCACACGCGCGAGCATCATCGAGCGCCTGTACGCCGTGCGCTACCTCAAAAACGATCCCGTGGAGCCGAGTCAGCTGGGTATCGCCATTATCGATGCGCTGACGCAGTTTGCCCCGCGCATCACGAGCCCCGATATGACCAGCGAGCTCGATGGCGACATGACCCGTGTGGAGCGCGGCGAGGATACCGAAGAGCATGTCGTGGCGCACTCGCGCGCGCTGCTGGCCGGTGTGCTCGACGAGCTGCTCAAGCATACGCAGGAGCTGGGCGACGCCATCAGCGACGCCGTCACGGCCGATGCGCGCGTGGGCGCCTGCCCCAAGTGCGGCAAGGACCTGGTTATGAAGACGAGCGCCAAGACCCGTGGCAGCTTTATCGGCTGCATGGGATGGCCCGACTGCGACGTGACCTATCCGGTGCCGAGCGGCGTCAAGGTCAGCCCGCTCGAGGGCGAGGCCGCCGTGTGCCCCGAGTGCGGCGCGCCGCGCATTAAGTGTCAGCCGTTCCGCCAGAAGGCCTTCGAGATTTGCGTGAACCCCACATGCCCCACCAACTACGAGCCCGACCTTAAGGTGGGCGAGTGCAAGGTGTGTGCCGAGGCCGGACGCCATGGCGACCTGATCGCGCACAAGAGCGAGAAAAGTGGTAAGCGTTTTATCCGCTGCACCAACTATGACGATTGCGGCGTGAGCTATCCGCTGCCGGCGCGTGGCAAGCTCGAGGCGACGGGCGAGACCTGTCCCGAGTGCGGCGCTCCCATCGTGGTGGTCAACACGGCGCGCGGCCCGTGGCGCATCTGCGTCAACATGGACTGCCCGACCAAGGAGAAGAAGCCCGCCCGCGGCCGCAAGACTGCGACCAAGGCGAGCACGGCGAAGAAGACCACAGCAGCAAAGAAGACTTCGACCGCCAAGAAGTCGACTGCCAAGAAGACTGCCGCGAAAAAGACGACCACCAAGAAGGCGGCCGCCGACAAGTAACCGAGCACATATAGACACGGCGGGGCCGGGCGCGCAAATGCAAATGCGCGCCCGGCCCCACTTCTAAGTTGCGGTGAAATAGGGACTGTTTTTGCTGGCAAAAGGCCTAATTAATCCCTATTTCACCGCAAGTTTTGATCAGTTGTTGGGATTACTTCACCTCGACGGGCTTGGCGCCGGGATAGCGGTCCTCAAAGTCCTGACGGTACTTGTTGCTGTTGGTTCCCGGCTCGTTGTCGCCTGCCAGCGGCGCCACGATTTCGTCCTTATGGTCCGCGGGCTTTGCGTACTTTAGGCTGATCTCCCAGGCATCGCAGATCGCGTCGATGCGGTGGTCCAGGTCGTCATACAGGGCGACGATGTCTTTCCAGGAGCTGTAGTTCTTAGAGCTCATGGGGACGTCCAGGTCCTCGACGATATCGTAGTACTGTTCGATGGTGTCTTCCGTGCGCTCGGCGACATCAGCGAGATTTTGACGGGCGGTACGGTCCTCTTCCAGATAACCGCCATTGAACGCCTCTGCGCAGGCACGGACCTGGCTATCGAGATCTTCGAGCAGGTCGTAGTATTCGCTCAGACGACGGTAGAGGTTTTGCTCGGAGAGGGTTGCTTCGCCGTCATCATCGTCGTCGTCATCGTCGTAAAGGCTATTGAGGTTGCCAAGGGGCTTAAGGTCGTCGGAGTCGACATCATGGTGCAGCTTGGTAACCTCGGCAGTCGTCTGCGTGGCAGCGTTGTCGAACGGCTTGATCACAAAGAAAATGACCAGGGCGATGATGATTGCCACCAGCACAGCGATAACGGCGACAAGCGCCTTGGTAGCGCTCTTTTTTGCGGCGGGGGCCTGCGGTGAATCAGACGCGTACGCAGACGCCGGTTCCTGTTGGGGCGGGGTGTCCGCGACGGGTATGCGCTGCGTCGTTTCGACCGCCGCGGGACCGGCAGCGGGGTCGGGGCGATAGACGAGGGGGTCGTCCGGCTTAGCTTGCGGCGTATCGAAGGAGCCGGTCTGCTCAAACGCGGGCTGGCCATTGCTCGCGGTTGTCTGCTCAACGGGTGCACCGCACGAGGTGCAGAACTTGGCATCATCTGCAAGAAGCTTGCCGCACGAGGCGCAATACCGAGACATTGCCACTCCTTTCGCCACATTTCAATGCAATACGACGATTATACCCACCGTTCAAAATTCCCCATCATAAGTTGCGGTGAAATAGGGACTGTTTGGCGGTCTCAGAGCTTCAATCAGTCCCTATTTCACCGCAACTTCGGAAAGGCACCATTAGCCATTGGGGACGCGCCGAGCACTGGGGTATCATGGCTTGGTTGGTATATCTGCATTTATGCGCCTTGTAGGAAGGGGCTGCGCCCATGGCTTTTGAGCCCGCTCAACATAGCTTTATCACGCTCGAGGGCGTCGATGGCGCCGGCAAGTCCACGCAGGCGCGCCTGCTTGCCCGCGCGCTCGAGCTCGCTGGCTACCAGGTTGTGAGCCTGCGCGAGCCGGGTGGCACCGCCATCGGCGAAAAGATCCGCGCCCTGCTGCTCGACCCCGCAAACACGGCGATGGGAGACGCTTGCGAGTTGCTGCTCTACGAGGCGGCGCGCGCCCAGTTGGTGCACGAGGTCATAGCTCCCGCCCTCGCTGCCGGCAAGGTGGTCCTGTGCGACCGTTTCTACGATTCCACGACCTGCTACCAGGCGTTTGCCGACGGCCTCGATCGCCAGAGGGTGCGCGACGCCAACAGCCTGGCCGTTGCGGGTACGCACCCGGCGCTCACGCTCGTCTACCACATCACGCCCGAGCAGGCGGCGCTGCGCATGGCAGCCCGTGGCGCGGCAGATCGCATGGAGGCAAAGGGCATGGCATTCCAAGAGCGTGTTTACCAGGGCTTTTGCGCAATTGCTGCCGAGGAGCCAGACCGCGTAAAGCTCATCGACGCCACTGCGTCGATCGCAGACGTCTTCACGCAAACGGTCGAGCTGGTTCGCGCGTACGGTCTCGACATTCCCCAAGATGCCGTCGCCGCCGCGCTTGCCCAGGAGGCTGAGTAACATGGCCCCCGCGCAGACAAGCCTGCTGGCCAAGCTCGACACCCAAGAGCGCGTGCGCGACTTTTTGACCAACGCCATCGCAAGCGGCCGCGCATCGCACGCCTACCTGTTCTTGGGCGCGCCCGGCGCCGGTAAGCTCGACGCCGCATGGGCGCTTGCCCAGGCATTCCTGTGCGAGCAGGACGGCTGTGGTTCGTGCGACAGCTGCGTGCGCGTTGCGCGGCACACACATCCCGACGTGCACTATTACACGCCCGAGAGCGCCACGGGCTACCTCATTGCCCAGACCCGCGAGCTGCTCGACGACGTGCCTCTGGCGCCCATCCGCGCCAAGGCCAAGGTCTACATCATCGACCGTGCCGAGCAGCTGCGCGCCAACACCGCCAACGCACTGCTCAAGACGCTCGAGGAGCCGCCCGAGGGCGTTATGTTCATCTTGCTGGGCACCTCGGCAGACGTGATGCTGCCCACCATCGTGAGCCGCTGCCAGTGCGTGCCGTTTCGGCTGGTGTCGCCCGCCGTGGCCGCGCGTGCCGTGAGTCGCGCGACGGGTCAGGACCTCGCGCGTTGCCGCATGGCGGTCGCCGTGGCGGGAAGCCCCACACGCGGCATCGAGTTCCTTAAGAGCGCCGAGCGCCAGGATGCTCGCCGCCAGATGGTCCGCGCCATCGACTCGCTCATTGCCGCCGACGAGGCCGACGTACTCAGTCGCGCCAAGTCGCTCATCGTCGCCGTTAAGGCTCCGCTCGCCGAGGTCAAATCCACGCAGGAAAAGGTACTCGAGCAAAACGCCGACTACCTGTCGCGTGGAGCATTGAAACAGCTTGAGGACCGCAACAAGCGCGAACTCAACGCGCGCGAGCGTTCGGGTATCATGGAAGCGTTGGCGAGCGCACGGACGCTCATGCGCGACGTGCTGCTGACACTTCAGGACGAGGCGGCCGACGTAGTGAACGAAGACGTGCGCGACACAATCGGTCGGCTTGCCGCCGCGACCAATGTTGCGGGTGCCACCCGGGCGCTCGAGGCAGTCGCGACCGCCGAGCGCAACATCGCCAGAAACGTTACTCCCCAGCTGGCCATCGAGGTCATGCTGTTCGATATCAGGAAGGCACTGAAATGCCGTTAGTCGTACCCGTTAAGTTTACCTACGCCTCGCGCGACCTGTGGTTCGACCCGCAGGATCTGGATATCCTCGAGGCCGATTATGCCATTTGCTCCACCGAGCGCGGAACCGAGATCGGCCTGGTCACGGCCGATCCCTTCGAGGTGCCGCAGGACGAGATCGGCCAGCCGCTCAAGCCCGTGCTGCGCGTTGCAAGCGACATCGACCTGCAGCTTGCCGACGACCTGGCCATCCAGGGCGACGAGGCGATGGTCGATTTCCGCCGTCTCGTCAAAGAGCTCGACCTCGAGATGAAGCCGGTCGGCGTCGAGTACCTGTTTGGCGGCGAGAAGGCCGTGTTCTACTTTGCGGCCGAGGAGCGCGTCGATTTTCGTCAGCTCGTCAAGGACCTGTCCTCGACGCTGCACATTCGCGTCGACATGCGCCAGATCGGTGTGCGCGACGAGACCCGTCTGGTGGGCGGCTATGCCCAATGCGGACAGGAGCTCTGCTGCACGCGCTTTGGCGGACAGTTTGAGCCCGTTTCGATCCGCATGGCAAAAGAGCAGGACCTGCCGCTCAACTCGTCCAAGATCAGCGGCGTCTGCGGCCGCCTGATGTGCTGCCTGCGTTATGAGTTCGAGGCGTACAAGGACTTTAAGAGCCGTGCGCCCAAAAAGAAGACGCTCATCGATACGCCGCTCGGCAAGGCGCGTATCCAGGAATATGACACGCCGCGTGAGCAGCTGGTGCTGCGCCTGGAGAACGGCAAAGTCTTTAAGGTCAACCTGGCTGATATGACGTGCTCGGAGGGCTGCAAAAAGAAGGCTGCCGAGCAGGGCTGCAACTGCCGCCCCGACTGCGTGACGCGCGACGTGCTCGAGCGCATTGAGTCGCCCGAGATGCGTCTGGCGCTCATGGAGCTCGATCGCGAAAACGGCGTCGATGTGGGCGATGGCCTGTCGAGTGCCGACCGTCTGGCGGGGACGACGATGCCCAAGCGCCGCCGTCGCGATGCGGACGCCGATACCCGTGCCGGTCAGAGCCAGGGCGAGGGTCGCGGCCGCGGTAAGGGTCGCGGCAAGGCCGAGGCACCCGAGGCTGAGGAGGCTGCCAGTGGACGTCGCCGCCGCAAGCGCTCGGGTTCGGGCGATGCCGGCGAGGCCGTTCCCGCAGGCAAGAATTCCTCCCGCGAGCGCGAGGCTCAGCAGCCTCAGCAGCAAAACCGCGGCGGTGGCATGAATCCCACGCGCCGTCGCCGCCGCCATTTGTCGAGCGAGGAGCGCGAGGACGCCTTCCGCACCGCAGCCGCTCGCGAGGCCGGTGCCGCTCCCAAGGGCGCTTCGGCCTCCGACGCGCCTGCCGACAAGGGTGGCAAGCAGCGCAACGATGACGAGCGCGCCCCGCGTCCGCGTCGTCGCCATTCCTCGGGCACGCAGCAAAAGCCCTCGGTGCCCTCCGTGGCCGATCAGGTCTCGGATGGCGAGGTTAAGGTCACGCGCCGTCGCCCCGGAGATGGCGGAGGGGCGGCCGCCAAGGCCGCGCGCGGCACTGCTCGCGACGAACACGAGTTGCGCGAAGATCGTGGTGGCGAGGGTTCGGCCGACCAGGGCCAGAAGCGCCGTCGCCGTCGTCGTTCCCGCAAGCCGCGTCAAGATGGTGGCGAGGGTTCGACCCAAAACTCGTCCGCACCGCAACCGCCCACCGGCGAATAGCGCCCGCAAACGGATTTAACCCGCCTGGCCCCAAACGCGCCGGGGTACCATAGCGCTGAATCAACGACCCTCCCTGCGACCGAGCGTAGGGAGGGTTGTGTCGTGAAGAGACATTTGAACGTGTTGGGATGCCTGCAAGGTGCCGACATCCTACCGTTTGCGGATGAATTGCTACCGTTTGCCGAGCGGGCGGCGCACGAGGCGCTTGAGGCGTTGTCGCCCACGCGATGCGCCGGCTGCGAGCGCTCCGGCGCGCTTATTTGCCAAGACTGCTTGGCGGCGCTTGCGCTCATCGACCCGCGGCATAGCTGCACTCGATGCGGCGCCCCGTTTGGAGACTTGCTGTGCACCGAGTGCTCGGTCGAGGGTACGTCCTCGGCGATGGCCGAAGCACTCGACCGGTGCCTGGCATGTGCCGTTTACACGCACCCGCTGCCGCGGATCATTAAAGCGTACAAAGACGCGGGCGAGCGACGCCTGGCGCCGTATCTGGCAGAGCTGCTATACGACACCGCCTTACATGCCCAGGTCGCGGCGCCCGATCGCTATGGCGGTGTGTTGTCCGGCGCCGATGCAGTGGTGTTTGTGCCCGCGACGGCGGCGGCGTTTCGGCGACGCGGCTTCGATCATATGGAAGCCATCGCGCGCCCATTTTGCGAGCTGTCGGGTGTTCCGCTGCTCGACGCCCTCGTTAAGTACGGGCATGGCGACCAGCGTGAACTCGGTCGTGAAGAACGCCGTGAACGCGCCCGAGGCATGTACGAGACCGTTGAGGACGTGCGGGGCCGCCGCCTGCTGCTTATCGACGACGTTATCACCACGGGTGCGACGATGGCAGCGGCTTCGGCGGAACTCAAGCGCGCCGGCGCCGCGGCCGTTGATGGCCTCGCTATCGCACGCGTTTGGTAGGGGTGATTCGTGTGGCGGTAAAGATTGAGCGGTGCAACGAGCCGACAGGCGAACAGCTAGCGGCTTCCATAATCCTAACAGGCGCCTCGGCGCTACGCATGATGCGCGCCGAGCGCCGGCAGATGGGCTACATCGGCTGGAAGGACCTTGAGCCCGAGGAGGAGCGCCGCGTGCTGTGTACGTCATCGCCTTCGACCGAGGATATCTATCTTCCCGACCTGGTGCGAATTGGAGCCAAAAGCGGCGAGGTGCAAGAAGATCTGTGCTTGCTGGTGGGATCTGCGGCGCAGCGCCGACGCATGCCTGGCGTGGGCTGGTCCGTGTGTTCCGGGTTGCCTGTCGGCTCGATTCTAGAGGTGGAACCGGGGGTGTACAGCCTATCTCCCGAGGCCCTTTGTGTTGCCGTCGCCCGCGAGGTCGGCTGTATCCAGGCGTTTGCCCTGGCCCAGGAACTGTGTTCCAAGATTTCACTGAGCGATCGCGGGAAGTATCTGCCTCCCTACACCTCGCCTTTTGCGAATAGACTTGCAAAGGACAAGGACCAACCGGCAGACGTGGGTTACTTTGAAGTCGAGCCGGTGCTGACGCCCGATCGCCTGGCAGATTACCTCGCGGCATGTAAGGGGAGTGCGGCCAAACAACTGCTACGCCTGTGTCCCTACCTGTCAGAAAACCTGCGCTCACCCATGGAGTGCATCATGCTCGCTCTGTTTTCGCTTCCGTTTTCCTATGGCGGATTTGCCTGCGGTCCCTTTAAGACCGACTACAAGATCGAGTTCGATGACCGCGCGCAGGCAATCTCGGGGATGCCGCATGCAGTTTGCGATGCGTATCAGGAAGAAGCCCGGTTTGACCTGGAATACAACGGTGAGCTTGGTCATTCCTCTCGAAGGGGACGTGTCCATGATGAAAAACGCAACACGGGCTTGATTACTATGGGAATCGAGGTCGCGACGGTCAATAACGAGATGCTTTGCGACATGGAGGCAATGGAGGCACTCGCATGGCGCATTTACCAACGCATGGGTAAGCGATATCAGAATCGCGTAGAGGCGCGTCGAAAGAGGCAAGATGCTCTGCTGAATACGCTCCGAGCGTGCTTTGGGCTCAAGCCGGCGTAAAACTATGGCTTTATAGGGGGGTCTGTTTATATGCCCTGTGCAAAAAACGGCAAATATGAGTACTGTTACTAGATTAGTAGCAGTAAAAACAAAGAAACTTGGGCCGAAAATTTGGATTCATTGAAGAGATAATAAACGAATGTGGAATATCTTGGCGCCAAGCAGGTTGTGCGGAACTCAAAAAGGGCTCGCGGGGCGGAAAAACGCTGCTACTAAATTGGTGACAGTACTCATATTTGCCGTTATTTGCACACGGCGCCCTGAGACGGGTGCCCCGGAGCTCCCCGTAGGGGAGCTCCGGGCTTCATGGGAACACGCACGGTCCGCTCCGACCTGCAAAATCTGTGCTCACGGTGCGAATGACGCCCCTAACCTTAAACTTTAGCTTGAACTTAGCTATAATGCGCTACGTTCCTGCCAGGCTGTGGTTGCGGACGGACGAAATGTCCATCCTAGTCCAAGACAGACGCGGTCAAAGGGATCCACGTAAGCGACCGCGTGCGCGCGGCGCGATCATGGCGCGTCCTAGATGTAAGCCGCACCGTCCGTTCTACTTTCTTTGGGGCAATACCGCCTCGCGGGCGAGCGGGCCAGTCGTGAAGGTGGTTACGGCCTCCCGAGCAAACACCCCGGTGCGCAAGTGTGGGGTCAAATACCAGGTCAGCTGGTGGGAACAACCCGATATTCCGTGCGGGGCACGGATCGTATACGACACAGAAGGCAGGGTAGTGGACATGGTGAGGGGCAGCTTGATGCATGCGGCTCGGTTGGGTGCTGGGACCGCGGCGGTCATTGCCGTTTTGGGCCTGAGCGGATGCGCGTTCAATCCACTGTCCACGTTCACGACGCCCACGATCGACCAGATCGAGCGCGAGACCGTTACCCCCACGGTATCGGACAATGCCCTGGTCACGCCGGGAACCCTGACGGTCGCCCTCGATACGTCCGATGCCCCGCAAGCCATGCAGGATGCCGACGGAAACCTCACGGGCTATGCGGTCGATGCCGCTCGTGCCCTCGCATGCCGCATGGGCCTTAAGGTCGCCTTTGTCGATGCGTCCTCGGCCGATTCCGCGCTCAGCGATAAAAAGGCCGACATCTTTATTGGCGACATCAAGTCTGCGGGCGGCGACATCAGCTCGCTTGGCACCTGTCTGTACGATGCTGCCGCCGTGTTCGGCAAGACCAGCGACGGAGAGTCCCCGAGTGTCTCAACCGACACACTCAACACTGCTACTTTGGGCGTTCAGACTTCCTCGGCCTCGCAGGAAGCGCTTGCCAAGCAGAGCATCACGGCCAACCAAAAGACCTTCTCCAACATCAACGAGTGCTTCGAGGCACTCGAGTCGGGCGAGGTCGATTACGTGATCTGTGATTCCACGGCCGGTGGTTACCTCGCGCGCCTGATGAGCCAGATCTCCTATGTCGGCACGCTCGAGACGCCCTCGACGCTTGGCGTCGCAGGCCTTAGCTCTAACGGTGAGCTGTGCCGTGCCGTGAGTGATGCCCTCGACGGCATCACAGTCGACGGCACGCTCGAGGCGGTCCACTGCGTCTGGTACGGCCAAATGCCCTATGACCTTACCGCCAAGACTGTTTCGGGGGCCAATGTGCAGGCATCCGACTCCACGTCCAACGAGACCGAGTCCTCCGATGGCGACGCCTCCGATAACAACGGCGACAGTCCGTCGTCTAGCCAGGAGGGCGCCATCACCGACGACGACATTAACAAGCTCAATAGCTAGTTATTGCTAGGGGTGGCGTCTGCCATACATTGAACAAGGCGCTTCTTCACGGTTTCAACACGCATAGCCGGGTCTCCCCAATAGGGGAGCCCGGCTTTTCTATTTTGATAAAACCAGCAGGTCAAAGCTAATTTCCAGGAGAAAAACCAACTCCGCCGACGCCCTCCCATAGCGCACTTTGCCATGGAAAAGTACGAGACTTCGGTATGCGGTATCAAGCAATCGTTATTCGGGTCTTTAGGAATCCGCGTGATTAAATGCACGGCAATGGGTACATAGCCAGTACAGTAAGTCCCCGAGGCAGATTGGAGCCACGTATGGATATCAAGGTTTCTGGACGCAAGACGACGGTAACCGATGCTCTGCGTGCGCATGTGGATGAGAAGATCGGCGAGGCGCTCAAGGTTTTCGATATCGAGCCCATGACGGTTGACGTTGTACTTCGCTATGAGAAGAACCCCTCGAACCCCAACCCGGCAATCGTCGAGGTTACGGTTCGTGCCCGCGGTTCGGTGATTCGCGTTGCCGAGCACGGTGCAGATATGTACGCCGCCATCGACCTCTCCGCCGATAAGGTCACCCGCCAGCTGCGCAAGTTCAAGACCAAGGTCGTGGACAACCGCCAGGGCGGTGCCAGCGCCGCGGATGTTGCGCCGGTCGAGCGCGTCGAGGATCTGGCCGACCTGCTGCTGCCCGAGGAGGAGGACGACCTGCTCGTCCGCGAGAAGGTTATCGACGTCACCCCGATGACTGAGGAGCAGGCGCTGGTGCAGACCGATCTGCTTGGTCATGACTTCTACGTGTTCGAGAACGCGACGACTGGCCTCATCAATGTGGTGTATCACCGTAAGAATGGTGGATATGGCATCATCAAGCCCCGCATCGAAACACTTGACGAGTAAAATACGTTAACTTGCATGAGTTAACGGTTGGCGGCCATCCCATGCGGGTGGTCGCCTTTTTACGTAAGGAGTCGCTTTGATGGACAAGGCTGCATCTACCGGTCATTCGGACCGTTGCCGCATCGTCGTCGATACCTGCTGCGACTTTAGCCCCGAGGTCGCCGCGAACCTCGATGTCGATATCCTGGGTTTCCCCTTCATTATCGATGGCGAGGAGCGCACGGATGACATCTGGTCGAGCATCACACCCAAGGAGTTCTACGACCGGATGCGCGCCGGTGCCCGCGTGTCCACCTCGGCTGTGTCGCTCGGTCGCTATATCGAGTTCTTTACCGAGTGCGCCAAAGAAGGCACGCCCACGGTCTACCTGTGCTTTACCTCGGCGCTGTCGTCGAGCTACAACTCCGCGTGCCAGGCGGCAGATGCCGTGCGCGCCGAGTATCCCAACTTTGAGCTGTACGTGGTCGACAACGCTCTGCCCTGTGCAACCGGCGCGCTCTTGGCGCTCGAGGCCGTGCGCCAGCGCTCGGCGGGACTCACCGCCAAGCAGCTGGTCGATTGGGCAAACGAGGCAAAGACCTACGTCCACGGTTACTTTACGCTCGAGAGCTTTGACGCGCTGGCTGCCGGCGGCCGCATTCCGCCCGCGGCGGCACAGCTCACGGCAAAGCTCGACGTCAAGCCCGAGCTGTCCTACGACCTGGCCGGCTCGCTGTCGCTGATCGGCGTCAACCGCGGCCGCAAGAAGGCGCTCAAGTCCATCCTCAAGTCGTTCCGCGAGAACTACGTGCCCGACCGCACCATGCCCATCGCCATCATGACGGCCGATGCCGAAAAGGACGGTGACTGGCTCGAAGCCGCCATCCGCAAGGAGGAGGGCTGCGCCGACGTCACGATCATTCGCGGCTCCGTGGGTCCCACCATTGGCTCGCACGTGGGCCCCGGCATGGTGGCCTGCGCGTTTTGGGGCAAGAATCGCGCCGAGAAAGCCTCGCTTTCCGACCGCATCGCGCGCCGCGTGCGAGGCGAGTAGGTAGGCGCTGCGGCTGCAAGTGCCCTCAAGTCACGGCCGAAACGCTGGCACCGAGTATTTTAACCTGGTAACAACACCCAACCCTAAAGGAAAGGTTTCATGGCAAACAAGCTCTCCGTCGCATTCATCGGCACCGGAATCATGGGTGCCCCCATCGCCGGCCACATCCTGGATGCCGGCTATCCCGTCACGGTCAACAACCGCACCAAGTCCAAGGCCGCCGCGCTTATCGAGCGCGGCGCCGTTTGGGCCGATACGCCGGCCGAGGCCGTGGCTAACGCCGATGTCGTCTTTACCATGGTGGGCTATCCCTCCGAGGTCGAGGAGCTCTACCTGGCGGGCGACGGCCTGCTCGCGTGCACTAAGCCCGGCGCGGTCTTGATCGACCTCACCACGAGCTCGCCCGAGCTCGCCCGTGACATTGCCGAGGCCGCCCAGGTCTCCGGTCGCATGGCGTTTGACTGCCCCGTCACCGGCGGCGAGTCGGGTGCCATCGCCGGCACGCTCACGGCTATCGTGGGCGCCACCGAGAACGACATCGCGCCGGTCCGCGACATCCTTTCCACCTTTGCGGCAACCATCTGCTGCTTCGATGGCGCCGGCAAGGGCCAGGCTGCCAAGCTCGCCAACCAGGTGTCGCTGGGCGCCTGCATGGTCGGCATGGCAGACGCCATGGCATTTGCCGAGCTGAGCGGCCTTGATCTTGAGAAGACCCGTCAGATGATCCTGGGTGGCACCGGCAAGTCCGGCGCCATGGAGAGCCTGGCGCCCAAGGCGCTCGACGGCGACTACAAGCCCGGCTTTATGGTCGAGCACTTCATTAAGGATCTGCGCTTGGCGCTCGCCTATGCCGACGACCGTGAGCTTGCGCTGCCCGGCGCCGACGTGGCCTTTACGCTTTACGACATGCTCGATGCCATCGGTGGCGCCAAGCTGGGCACCCAGGCCGTCACGGTCCTCTACAAGGAGGAGGCCGATGCCATCGCCGCCGGTCTGGACTGGTCGCAGTATCGTCCCGAGGAGCACGGTGCTCACGAGGAAGGCTGCGGTTGCGGCGAGCGTGGCGACGACCACGAGTGCGGTTGTGGACACCACCATGGCGAGGACCACGAGTGCTGCGGCGGTCACGGTCATGACGACGGCCACGAGTGCTGCTGCGGCCACCATCACGGGGAGTAGCGCCTATGAGCTTGACGTTCGTGGTGCTTGCGCTGGTGCTCTTTCTCTTTGCGATCTACATCGGCTTTTTGTGCGGCCAGTGGGCGTGCGAAAAGCGCGTCATCACCAAGCGCGACTACTGGATTGCCAACTTTGCGGGAGCGGCGGCAGTCGTCCTGCTAACCTGGGTGTTTTCGCTGTTCCCGCTGGTGCAGTTTGCGCCGATCGGCTGGCTCGGCGGCTTTATCGCCGGCCTTAAGATGAGCTTTGGCGAGTCCGTCGGCCCGTGGCGCAAGCACGACGAGGTCTTTAACGTCAATAAGGCACACCGCGCCGCCGCCGATGCGGGCGACGCCGAGGAGCGCCGCCGCGTGCGTCACAATGGTGCAGCCGACCGACAGCTCATCTCGGTCACCGATGACAGCAAGGGTGCTGGCAAGCACGCTAAGAAATAGTAAAAAGAGGTAACTATGGCAGAAAACAAAGACGAACAGCTCACCGACGAGGAGCTGGCACAGCTTCAGCTGGCAGAGGAGAACGAGAATGCCGTCGACCGTCTGGTCCAGGAGCTCGGCTGCCCCACGCGCCGCATCCGCCAGTTTGCCGCCCGCGTGCTGCACCTGCTCGCCGAGCGCGATCCGCAGCGCGTCGTGCCCTGCGTCCCCGCGCTGATCGAGGCGCTCGACCGCCCCGAGGCTCAGACCCGCTGGGAGGCCCTCGATGCCCTGACGGCGCTTGCCACCACCTGTCCCGAGCAGCTGGGCGATGCCTTTGAGGGCGCCGAGACCGCACTGTTCGACGAGATTTCCTCCACGCTGCGCTATGCCGCCTTCCGCCTGCTGTGCGTGTGGGGCGCCACGAGCGTCGAGCGTTCGCGCGAGGCTTGGCCCATCCTGGACGAGGCCATTCAGTGCTACCACGGCGACCTCGAGTATCGCGACATGCTCGGTTGCCTGTACGAGTTTGGCCAGGGCGAGATCGACGCCGAGGTCGCCGAGAAGCTTGCGCTGCGCCTTAAGTTCGATGCCGAGAACGGCAAGGGCAGCTATCTCAAGGCCCGTTCGAGCGAGATTTGCGAAATGCTTGTTAAACGCTTTGACCTTGATCTCTCCAAAAAGAAGAAGCGTGCTAGCGTTAAAAAATCTGACGACGCCGAAGACGAGGAGTAACAGATTATGGCGCACGATGTAGTCCTGATTCCCGGTGACGGTATCGGTCCCGAGATTACGCAGGCCATGCGCCGCGTGGTCGAGGCCACCGGTGTCCAGATCAATTGGAATGTCCAGGAGGCCGGTGCCGGCGTCATGGACGAGTTTGGCACGCCGCTGCCCCAGCACGTGCTCGATGCGGTCGCCGAGACCAAGGTTGCCATCAAGGGTCCCATCACCACGCCGGTCGGCACGGGTTTCCGCAGCGTTAACGTCGCCCTGCGCAAGCACTTCGACCTGTATGCCTGTGTGCGCCCCTGCCTGTCGCAGCCGGGCGACGGCTCGCGCTTCCGCGACGTCGACCTGGTCATCGTGCGCGAGAACACCGAGGACCTCTACGCCGGGATCGAGTTCGATGAGGGCGCTGCCGAGGTCGAGGAGCTCTCGCAGCTCGTCGAGCGTTCGGGTCAGAAGACCTTTGCCACCGATTCCGCGATCTCGATCAAGCCGATCTCTATCGTCAAGAGCCACCGCATTGTGGAGTATGCCTTTGAGTATGCCCGCCGCTGCGGCCGCAAAAAGGTGACGGCCGTGCATAAGGCCAACATCATGAAGGCGACCGATGGCCTGTTCCTGCGCGTGGCGCGCGAGGTGGCCGCCAACTATCCCGATATCGAGTTCAACGACAAGATTGTCGACGCCACCTGCATGGGCCTGGTCCAGAACCCCAACGACTTCGATGTCCTGGTGCTGCCCAACCTGTACGGCGACATCGTGAGCGACCTGTGCGCCGGCCTGGTGGGCGGCTTAGGGATGGCCCCCGGCTCCAACATCGGTGCCGATTGCGCCATCTTTGAGGCTACGCACGGCTCCGCGCCCGATATCGCTGGCCAGGATATCGCTAACCCCACGGCCGAGATTCTGTCTGCGGCTATGATGCTCGATCACCTGGGCGAGAACGACGCTGCCAATCGCATTCGCGCCGCCGTATCTGCCACGCTCGACGAGGGCGAGCAGGTTACCGGTGACGTGCGTCGTGCCCAGACCGGCTCCGTTGAGGGTGCTGTGGGCACGCAGGCCTTTGCCGATGCCGTTATCGCGCACCTGGCCTAAGGCATGCACACTGCAAACGCCTAAATAGTACTTAAGTGTTTGCGTATAACCTGAGAATCAATACGCCCGGCGCTCTGTCGGGCGTATTCTATTGCGGACTATGTTTCCTAACAAGGAGTAACTGATATGGGTCTGATTCAAAAGAAGGACGAGAAGGACGAGATCGACGGCATCCAGATCATCGAGCGCGGCGAAGGCCCCGACGGTGACGAGGACGAGAAGATCGACCTGGTCGCCGGTACGTCTGCCGAGCATATTGCCGCCGGTACGACGGCCGAGGAGGAGGACGCCCGTCTGGAGGCTCAGATCGCCGCGGACGCCGCCGACGAGAACCTCATGCCCGAGGAGCAGGACGAGGACGACTCCGATGAAGACGACCATGCATCCAAGCACAAGAAGACGATGATTGCCGCCTTTGTGGTTGCCGTCGTGATCGCTGCTGTGGTCGGCTTCTTTATTGGCAATGGCGGCTTTGGCGGCAAGGGTGTTGGCTCGGCGACCCTGACCGAGGACCAGCTCGATTCGACCGTGGCAAGCTATAGCTACAACGGCAAGAAGAGCGACATCACCGCGCGCGAGGCCATTGAGAGCCAGTACAGCCTCGACACCGTCAAGGATAGCGATGGCAACTACACCGCTCCCTCTGCCGACGTCATCCTGTCCTACGTGCGCAACAAGATCCTGCTGGACGCTGCCGAGGACGAGGGCATCACCGTCTCTTCTAAGGAAATGAAGAAGTACGCCGAGGATTCCATCGGCACCTCCGACTACAAGACCATGGCCACGCAGTATGGTGTGTCCAAGGATCAGGCTAAGCAGATCGTCCGTCAGTCCGCGACGCTGCAGAAGCTCTACAAGAAGAAGGTGGGCGATAGCTCCGCAAGCATGCCGACCGCCCCGACCGAGCCTGCTGACGGCAACGAGGAGACCGCGAGCAAGGACTACGCCGACTACATCATCAACCTTGCCGGCGATGAGTGGGATAGCTCAAAGGGCACTTGGAAGGATGCCGACAGCACCTATGCCAAGGCCTTTGCCGATGATGCCTTTACGGCCGATAGCGCCACCTATAAGCAGGCCATGACCGCCTACTACACTGCCTACCAGCAGTACTCCTCGCAGGCTTCGAGCGCCAGCTCCAAGTGGACCGAGTACGCCAACGGCCTCTATGCCAAGGCCAACATCAGCATCTACGGCCTGTTTGCGTAAGGGCTGCCTGCACTACTGTGCGTTAACCGATCACTTGATTAAGCCCGCTAGAACGGACAATGAACTGCGCCCCAAATCTTGGACGCCCTAAATAGCGACTAGGCCGCAAGGGCCT
>UQIG01000022.1 GCA_900541135.1 uncultured Collinsella sp. | reverse complement strand
CTGGCTCCCCGGGTAGGACTCGAACCTACAACAGCGCGGTTAACAGCCGCGTGCTCTACCATTGAGCTACCGAGGAATTTAAAGCCCAACGGAAAGGGCTGGAAAATTCTGGCTCCCCGGGTAGGACTCGAACCTACAACAGCGCGGTTAACAGCCGCGTGCTCTACCATTGAGCTACCGAGGAATAGGTGCGTGCTCTCAAGCAACGAAGTTTATTATACGGACGAATCAGCTTAGGGCAAGAACTTTTTTAAGAAATTTTCCGACCCAGTCGTTGGGGACGTTCCTGAACGACTAGTCATTCAAGAACGTCCCCAACGACTACATGAAAGCGCCCCCAAGCAGATGTGCTTGAGGGCGCTTCTTGCTTGACTAGCTCTCGATATAGTCTTTGAGCTTGCTGCTACGGCTGGGATGGCGGAGCTTGGCCAGGGTCTTGGACTCGATCTGGCGGATGCGCTCGCGCGTGACGCCGAACTCACGACCGACTTCCTCGAGCGTACGGGGGTGTCCGTCGACAAGGCCAAAGCGCAGCTCAATAACCTTGCGCTCACGATCGGCAAGCGAGTCGAGCACCTGGGTGAGCTGCTCCTGCAGCATGGAGAAGCTGGCGGCATCGGGCGGAACGATAGCCTGGGAGTCCTCGATGAAGTCGCCCAGCTGGGAATCCTCTTCCTCGCCGATGGGGGTCTCGAGCGACACGGGCTCCTGCGAGATCTTCTGGATCTCGCGGACGCGGTCGGCGCTCATGTCCATTTCGGCACCGATCTCCTCGGGGGTCGGGTCGCGACCAAGGTCCTGAAGAAGCTGGCGCTGCACGCGGACGAGTTTGTTGATGGTCTCGACCATGTGCACGGGAATACGGATGGTACGGGCCTGGTCGGCGATAGCGCGCGTGATGGCCTGACGGATCCACCACGTGGCGTACGTGGAGAACTTAAAGCCCTTCTGGTAGTCGAACTTCTCGACGGCGCGGATCAGACCGAGGTTGCCCTCCTGGATCAAGTCCAGGAACAGCATGCCGCGTCCGACATAGCGCTTAGCGATGGAGACGACCAGACGCAGGTTTGCGCTGATGAGCGCCTGCTTGGCTTCGAGGCCCACGTTCTCAATGCGCGTAAGACGACGCATCTCGGCACGCGTGAGTTCGAGCTCACCAGCATCGGCAGCCTCGAGCTTCTCGGTGGCCTCAAGACCGGCCTCGATCTTCATAGCCAGATCGACCTCTTCGGAGGCGGTCAACAGGTCGACCTTGCCGATCTCCTTGAGGTACATACGGACCGGATCGCCGGTCAGCATCACCGTGGAGGCATCGATGCCACGCACGCGGGAGCGTGAACGGGACGTGCGCACGGTGCGCTTCTTCTTGCTCTTGGAAGAACCCATCTCGGCATCGGCCTGACGGGCCATCTTGAGCTCATGATCGTCAAGCGAGCCGGAATCGTGCTCGTCGTCGTCATCGAAATCGTCGGTATCGGTATCGTTATCGTCATCGTCGACGTCCATGGGGGCGTCGTCGTTACCGCTCGCGGAGATAATCTGGATGCCACTGTTGCGCAGCGCGGAATACACCGCGGTGAGCTGCTCGTCAGAAACATCGATATCCTTCAGGGCGACCTGAATCTCGTCCTCGGTTACCGAAGTCCTGTTTGAGCCGTTGCCCATGAGCTTTGCAACGTAGGATTCCAGCCCAGTACCCGTGCTCTCAGTCTTTTTTGGCACAGATTCTCCCTTCATAGTCCACAGGACTCAATACTTTAGCACACACATTGACGTCTATACCCAAAAAGAGGACTGGATATAGGCGAGAATACGCTGGTTGAACACAACATCTAGGCCTGTTCGGTTCCTGCGGTCTCCAAACCAATCAAACGGAACGGGTCCGCCACGCCGCCGATCGACTTTTGCAGCTCGCGTTGACGCTGCGAATCCTGCGCGGCCTGCACGGTCAGCGCGCGACGGGCCTCATCATCGAGCGAACGGTCCTGTCGCAGCTTGGCCTGTGCGGCACGCATGCGGCGCTTGATGGTGTAGAGCTCGAGCGTATCGAGCATAAACACGATGTTCGTCTCGGTGGGGTGCTTGCTCGTCGCCGAGATGCGCCCGGCACTCACAAGCGTTGCCGCCTCGGGACACACCGAGCGTGCCGCATCCATGCAGGCTGCAGGATCGGTTCCCGGCGGCGTTGCCAGAACGGCCCATGCGATGGACTCGTGACGTGGGTCGACCCACTCGATGGAGCAGATGCGGTCGGCGTACGTGCGGAACAGGTCGGGGTAGCTCGTAAGCATCGTCAACAGCTCGCGCTCCCCTGCCAAGGACTTGCGCTCTAGATCGGTAAGAACCATCGGCGCCGCCGCAGCCGGTGCGTTCGAACTATCAGGCACAGGCACAGCGCCCATACCATCAGGCACATCGATCGGCGGAAGATCGTCGACGACCTCCACGGGCGCGGCACCGTAGGCATCGAGCGGGACGTAGTCGTACGGCTCTTCTTCGACCGGCGCGGACACCGGCGGCGTAGCGCCCGATGCCCAAGCACCGCGACCGGCATCGCGAGAACCCGACGTCCGACCGCCCGCGCTACCGGACCGCTCAGCCTGTGCCCGCTGGCGCTCATAGTTCTGCTCACGGCGGCGTTCCGCATCTTCGCGCTTGGCGACATCACGAAACACACGGCCTGAGCTCGCACGCACGGTCTCCAGATCCAAACCCAACAGGTCGGCAATCTGGATAAAGTACGTGTCGATCATATAGCTGTTGCGCAACGGATAGATAAGCGTCAGCAAATCCTCGAGCGCCTTGGCGCGACCGCCCGGCGTGGTGATGTCGCTCGACTCCTGCAGCGAACGGTAAACAAAGTCCATAAGCGGCTCGGCAGCGTCGATACGCGCCTGCAACGCCTCGCCACCATGCGCGGTGATGAACTCCATGGGGTCGTTGCCGTCGGGGAGCACCACGCAGCGCAGGTCCATAGAATCCTGCTCGATAAACTGAATCGCGCGACGGGCGGCCTTTTGACCGGCGACATCGCCGTCAAACATATACACGATGCGCTTGGCAAAGCGAGTAAGCGTCTTGACGTGATGCTCCGTGAGAGCGGTGCCCAGCGTGGCGACAACGTTTTTAATCCCCGCTTCCCAACAGGCGATGCAGTCGGTATAGCCCTCTACCACGATGGCGGTATCCTGCGCAACGATAAACTCCTTGGCCCAATTAAAGCCGTAGAGGTTTCGCTTTTTATGAAACACGCTCGTCTCGGCGGTATTGAGGTACTTGGGTTGGCCGTCACCCATGATGCGACCACCAAAGGCAATGTTGTGGCCCTGCTCGTCAAAGATAGGAAACATCACACGGTCGTAGAAGCGGTCGGCGAGCTGCCCGCGCGCGCGGCTCACGGCAACGTTGGCGTCGATCATCTCCTGCGGGGTAAAACCCGCCTGGGACAGGTGCGATACCAGCGCGTTGCGACCCGGCGCAAAGCCCAGGCAGTAGCGGCGGCAGACGTCGCCACCCATGCCGCGGCTGGCAAAGTACTCACGCGGACGGCCGTCCTTACCGCGCATGAGCATGGTGTGGTAGAACTGGGCGGTCTCGGCGCACAAATCGTAGATGCGGGCACGCTTGGTACCCCGCTCGCGGCGATCTCCGGTGTCATGCAGCTCAATACCTGCGCGATCGGCCAAATAACGGATTGACTCGGGAAAGCTCAGGTTCTCGCGCTTCATGATATACGTGAAAACGTCGCCACCCTCGCCGCAACCAAAGCAATGCCACACCTGCGTGGCGGGGATAATGTGGAAGGACGGCGTCTTCTCGCCATGGAAGGGGCAGCATCCCCAAAACTCATGGCCGCGAGGCTTGAGCTCGACCGTTTCCTGCACGATGGCAACCAGGTCAGACGCAGCGCGTACCTGGTCTTTTTCCTCATCGCTAATCACGGATGCTCACCCCCTGATCGCCCAAGTTGTGACGAATATCCTCGATATTACCCTCGACGGTCGCGATCAACTCATCCAGCGAATCGAACACACGCGAGGGACGCAGCCAGCGCGTAAACGCCAGCGAAACGGAAGCGCCGTACAGGTCGCCCGTATAACCAATTAAATTAGCCTCGAGATGCGCAGATGCCGCATCGTCAGCATACGTTGGCGGCAGGCCGACGTTCACAGCAGCGGGCCACGCGGTGTCATCGACCAGCACCAGACCCTCATACACGCCATCGGCTGGCACCTGAATGCCGTCGGGAACCTGCAAGTTTGCCGTGGGAAAGCCCATGCCAGAACCCTCGTGACGGCCGCGAATAACACCGCCACGCACCATATACGGACGGCCGAGTAACCCAGCAGCAAGCTCCACATGGCCCTGTCCCAGCTCATGACGAATGCGGGTGGCGCAAATGGCCTCACCGCCCTCGCAAAGCAGGTCGTGACCATACACGTCAACGCCGTGCTCGGAACCCCAGGAGCGCATCTCGGCAACACCAGAAGCACCGCCACGACCCAGCCTAAAGTCACTGCCAACGCGAATCGATCGAATGTCGACCAGACGCGACACCAGCGAGAGAAAATCAACATGGTCAAGCGCCGCAACCTCAGGCGTAAAGGGAACGGCCACCACCGCATCGACCCCGGTTTGAGCCAAGGCATGCAGACGGTCGGCCGTCGTCATCAATTTTTGAGCGGGCGAAGGGCTCACCACAACGTCCGGGTCGGGATCGAAGGTAACCACGACCGCCTTACAGCCATGGGCACGGGCATCACGGACAAGCGCTTCGATGAGTTCCTGGTGTCCACGGTGAACGCCGTCGAACACGCCAATGGCGATTGAAGCGGCACCCAAGTGCTCACACTCATCAAACGTATCGGCAGCAACGATGCGAGCCTCGTCCGACTCGCCCGCGAAAAAGACACGCGCGAGCTCGCGAGCGGACAACATCATCGAACACCGCCGATTGCCTGCGGAAACACGTGCTCCATGACAAAGCGGCCGCCCTCAATGCGGGCGAGCGCCTTGAGTCCCCCATCGAGCACCAACGCAAACGGCGCCTTCGAGGAATCGAAATCGGCAAGCGCACGCTCAACGGGAATGCGTCGGCCGCAGAGCAGGTCGTCGGCAAGATTGCCCGGCAAGTCAACACGTGTGGCGCCCAGGGCCGCAATGGGATCCAGGGCAAAGCCAGCCGCGGACTCGGGAGAAAGCTCCTCGACCGCATGACAAGCGCCAATGGAAACAACACCGGAAGCCGCGCGGCGCAGCGCGGAAATATGCGCGGCGCTATCGCAAGCGTGGCCCAGGTCGCGAGCGAGCGCACGGATATAGGTGCCCTTGCTCACCGAGAACGCCACGGTCCACACACACGTATCACCTTCGCCGCCCACGGCGATCAGGTCGGCGGCATAGACCTCGACGGGGCGCGGAGGTAGGTCCACCGCATTGCCCTCGCGAGCAGACTTGTAGGCGCGAACGCCATTGACCGAGATAGCAGAAAACGCCGGCGGCACCTGCATCTGCGGGCCCAGCATGGCGGCCAAGCGCTCACGAGCATAGGCAGGATCGCGGAGCTCGTTGGCAACAGCCACCGTGCGGACCGCCTCGCCCTCCGCATCATCGGTATTGGTCTCGGCGCCAAACGAGATGTCGGCGACATAGCTTTTGGTATCGAGGGTTAGCATGCCCAGCAGACGAGTAGCCTGGCCCACGCCCACCACCATGACGCCGGATGCCATGGGGTCGAGCGTGCCGGCATGGCCGACGCGCCGCTCATGGAGGGCGCGTCGGCATTGCGAGACCACATCGTGGGACGTGCAGCCCACCGGCTTATCGACGGCGAGCAGCATATTCAGTTGAGAAGGCGTACGACGAGCCATGTACCATCCAAAAAGTTAAAGATCGACGGTCACCGAAGCGGGATCCTCCCCCACCAGCTCGGCCAGCATGGGAAGTGCCACGGCGAGCGTCTCGCGAATTGTTCCGTTGTTGGAAAAGCCGGCGGCGGCATGATGCCCGCCACCGCCAAAGTTGGCAGCGATCTCGGACACATCGAGGTCACCCTTGGAGCGCAGGTTGCCGCGCACCTTGGTATCGCCGTCGATGCCCTTTAAGAACAGGCAGACCTCGACGCCCATCACCGAACGCACCACATCGACCAGACCGTCACATTCATCCGAGGTGACGCCGCAGGCCTCAAGGTCGCTCTGGAAGGCATAGCTATACGCCACGCGCCCGTGCGCGACCGTCTTGATACGGCCCATGACAATGGACTTGAGGTGCAAAAACTCGACGCGCATGCTCTGATAGACCTCGAGTGCGACACGAGCCGGATTGGCGCCATGCGCCACCAGGCGCGAAGCAGCATGGAACGCGGCAGCATCGGCGTTCTGGTACTGGAAACGACCGGTGTCGGTCACCAAGCCGCACAGCAAGCAGGTCGCGACGCCGTCACGTGCGACAATGCCGCAATTGTCCAAGAAACGGTCGATGATCATGGCGCAGGCCGCGGCATCGACGCGCCTCAGACTGAGCTCGGCAAACTCCTCGCGCGCCGGATGATGATCGAAGCACACCACATGCTTGGAGCGACGAAGCACCTCGGCAGAATTATTGAGGCGCTCGACGACCGGTACGTCCACCGAGATGAACAGGTCAGGATTGCCGGCGTACGCAGATGCCGGCACCAGGCGATCGGAGCCTTCCATAAAGCGGTAGATACGCGGAACCGGGTCATCGTCTGCCAGCAGCAGCGCAATGTCCTTGTTGGGGAAAAACTTCATGAGCGAAAGGCCCAGACCCAATACGGAGCCCAAGGCGTCGCCATCGGGAGAAGTATGTCCCGAAATCGCAATGGAGGACGCACCCTCGATGAGCTCGAGGATGCGTCGCTGAATATCTGCAGACTCGCACGAGGCGAGGTCGGCGGAATTAGTCATCTAAAGCTGCCTCCTGGGCGGCATCCGCTATCGGATAGCCGTCCTCGTCCTTTTCGATCGCAAGCGTGGCGGGAACGTTTTCCAGCGCACGCGTGATGCGCTCGGCCTCATCGGTCGAGCGATCGATGCGAAAATCGAGCTCGGGCGTGACACGCCAATCGAGCGAGCGAGCCAACAGGCTACGAATGCGGCCCTTGGCGCTTGCGAGCGCCTCCATGACCTCGTCGTAGCGGCTCGCATCGCACGACACGTACACACGCGCGAACGAACGGTCCACCGCGACCTCGACCGCGGTCAAAGTAACCAGGTCGAGACGCGGATCGGAAACCTCAAAGAGCAGGATACAACCGAGCTTCTCGCGAAGCTGCTCGCCCAGACGGCGGGTTGCCTGCGTTTGCTTCATAGCGCTACCCCCTACTCGGTACGGGCAACCTGGTCGATGCGGTAACCCTCGATCTGGTCGCCGGGCTTGATGTCCTGGAAGTTCTCCAGGCCAATGCCGCCCTCGGAACCGCTCTTGAGGCTCTTGGCCTCGTCCTTGTAGTGGCGCATCGAGGCGATCTTGCCGTTGAAGACCACGATACCGTCGCGCACCAGACGCACGGAATCGGTCGCGGCGATCTCGCCCTCCTCGACGCGGACACCGGCGGCGATACCGACTTTGGGCACCTTGAAGGTGTCCAGGACGGTCGCGGTACCCGTGGCGACCTCGACCTCGGTGGGCTTGAGCATGCCGATACGGGCGGCGTCGAGCTCCTCGAGGCACTTGTAGATAACGTCGTAGCAACGGATCTCGACGCCCTCGCGCTCGGCAGCGGAGCGGGCCTTACCGTCGGGACGGACGCCAAAGCCGATGATGATGGCGTTGGAGGCGTCGGCCAGGACGACGTCGGTCTCGTTGATGGCGCCGACAGCGGAGTGGATCGTGTTGATGCGAACCTCGGACTGATCCATCTTGTCGAGCGAGTCCTGAAGGGCCTCGATGGAACCCTGGACGTCTGCCTTGATGATCAGGTTGAGCTCCTTGACCTCGGCGTCGGCAATAGTCTCGAAGAGGTTCTCGAGCGTGACGTGCTTGACGCGGCTCTGCTCCTCGATACGGGCCTTGAGCGAACGCTCGTCGGCCAGGGCACGAGCCTCGCGCTCGTCCTCGAACACGCGGAACTCGTCACCGGCGTTGGGCACGGACTGCAGGCCCAGGATCTCGACGGCGTCGGAGGGACCAGCCTCGGTGACGGCGCGACCCTTGGGGTCGAGCATGGCGCGGACGCGACCGTAGGTAAGGCCGGCGACCAGCGTATCGCCCACGTGCAGGGTACCGCGGGTCACGAGCACGGTAGCGACCGAGCCGCGGCCCTTGTCGAGCTTGGCCTCAAGGACGTTGCCGGAGGCAAAGGTGTCCGGGTTGGCCTTGAGCTCGAGCACGTCGGCCTGGAGCAGCACGGTCTCCAGAAGGTCGTCGATACCGATCTTCTGCTTGGCCGAGATGTTGACGAACATGTTCTGTCCGCCCCACTCCTCGGGGATGACGCCGTACTCGGTGAGCTCCTGACGCACACGGTCGGGGTTGGCGCCCGGCTTATCGATCTTGTTGACGGCAACGACGATGGGTACGCCGGCAGCCTTGGCGTGGTTAATCGACTCGACCGTCTGGGGCATGACGCCGTCGTCGGCGGCGACGATCAGGATGACGATGTCGGTCACCTTGGCGCCACGGGCACGCATAGCCGTAAAGGTGGCGTGACCCGGGGTATCGATAAAGGTGATCTTGCGGTCGTTGATCATGACCTGCGAAGCGCCGATGGCCTGCGTAATGCCGCCCGCCTCGCCGGCAGCAACGCCGGTGTGACGGATGGCGTCGAGCAGCGACGTCTTGCCGTGGTCGACGTGGCCCATGACGGTGACGACCGGGGCGCGCGGCTTAAGGTCGGCGGGATCGTCGTAGAACGAGAAGGTGTTCTCCTCCTCGGGGGTGATGATCTTAATCTGACGGCCCAGGTCGTCGGCAACGAGCTCGACAAGGTCGTCGGACATGGACTGCGTCATGGTGAGCGGCGTACCCAGCAGGAACAGGCGCTTGATGATGTCGTTGGCGGGAACGTCGAGCGCCTCGGCGAGCTCCTGGACGGTAACGCCCTGGGAGACCTTGATGGCGTCGAGGTCCTCGGGGTTCACGCCCTGGGCCAGCGCCTCCTCTATCTTGCGCTCCTCCTGAGCCTTGGCAGCCTCGCGCTCGCGCTTCTCCTTGCGCTTCTTGCGGCGACCGGTGGACTCGCGAGAGGCCTCCTCGACGGCGGCACGAGCCTCCTCGAGCACCTTCTCGCGGCTGTACTCCTCGGCCTCGCGAGCCATACGGCTGTAGTGGTCCTCTTCGTTGTTGTGACCGCCCTTACGCTTCTTGCCCTTACCCTGCTTATCGGGGTTGGGGAAGTCCATGCCGGCAGCGACGTTGTTGCTGGCGTTGGTGCGATGGCTGTGCGAACGGCTCTCGGAGGCGTTGCGCTCGGAGTTGTTGTCGGATGCGTTACGATCGTTACGACGGCCACCGCGGCGGTCGTTGTTGCCGCCACGACGGTTACCGCGCTCGGCGGCGCGCTCGGCCTTGGCCTTGTCCTCGGCGTCCTTCTTCTCCTTGAGCACAGTCTCCTGTGCGGCGATCTGGTCAAGCAGCGAACGGAAGCGCGAACCGGAGTCGGAAGCGGGAACGGCGCGGCGCTGGGCCTCGCGGGCAGCCTCCTCCTTCTCGCGGGCAAGGCGCTCCTGCTCGGCCTTCTTCTTGGCCTCGGCCTCGGCGCGGGCAGCCTCCTCGGCAGCCTGGGCTGCGGCAAACTGGCGACGCTCCTCCTCGCGTGCCTTCTCGGCGGCGATGCGCTCGCGCTCGGCCTCGGCGGCGCGAGCGGCCTCCTCGGCGGCAGCTGCCTGCTCCTCGGCCTGCTTGGCGGCCTCGACTTCCTGAGCGCGGGCCTCGATCACCGAGGCGAGCTGCTTGCGGACCATGGCGACATAGGCGTCCTCCAAGGTGGAGGAAGCGGACTTAGCGGGAATCTTCATATCGGCGAGATGACCCATCAGTTCCTTGGAGGTCATGCCGAACTCTTTGGCCAGGGTGGACACACGGACTTTTGCCATATGACTTCACCTACCCTTTCTGGCACCTTGGGTGCCTAGAGACTGAACGAGCGTGGGAGACGCGCCGGGACCCACCCGGCGCGACCGCGCGCTAGATCAGGTCCTCCGCATCATCGAAGGCGTCGGTGTCGTGGACACCGCAGAAACGGGAGCCGGGACGAGCCTGGTTGCGGCACTGGACGCCGTCCTCGGACACATACTCGCAGCGGCGGACGTCCTCGTCCTCCTCGTCACCGATCAGGTCGGCGGCGGGCTCCTCGTGAACGGGAACATTCTTGAGGATGTCGGCGGCAAGCGTCTCAGACTTGATGTCGATGTGCCAGCCGGTCAGGCGCGCGGCGAGGCGGGCGTTCTGGCCCTCCTTGCCGATGGCGAGGGACAACTGGTCGTCGGGCACGATGACGCCGGCGTAGGCCTTCTCCTCGTCGATGAGGACGCGGGTGACCTTAGCGGGCGACAGGGCGTTGGCGACGTAGACGGCAGGATCGGCATCCCACAGGATGACGTCGACGCGCTCGCCACGGAGCTCGCCCACGACAGCGCGAACACGGCTGCCCTTGGGGCCGACGCAGGCGCCCACGGGATCCAGACGGTCGTCGAGCGAGTGGACGGCGACCTTGGAGCGCTGGCCGGGCTCGCGGGCGATCGACTTGATCTGGACGGTGCCCTCATAGATCTCGGGCACCTCCTGCTCAAACAGACGACGCATGAGCTCGGGGTGGGTACGGGAGATGACAATCGGCGGACGGCTGTGCTCGCCACGAACCGGCTGCAGGTTGGAGTTGGGGTCGCGAACGTCGATGATCACGGCCTTGATGTGCTGGTTGTGTAGGTAGCGCTCGCCCATCGGACGCTCGTTGCGCTCGTTCTCGTAACGGCGCTGATCGAAGTGCGGCAGCTCGGCCTCGACGCCCTCGCGGATCTTGACGATCGTGAAGTCGGGCGTGGACTGCAGCACGGTACCGCTGATGAGGTCACCGATGCGGCCGGAGAACTCCTCGTAGATCTGCTCGCGGGCGGAGTTGCGCACGATGGCGTTGATCTCGGCCTTGGCGTGCTGGGCAGCGATGCGGCTCGTGTTCTTGGGGGTGACGTCGATCTCCTCGAACTCGGTGAAGTTGCCCTCCTCGTCCATGGAATCGTCGATCGGCTCCAGGCGGTAGACGTAGATCTTGCCGGTGGTGCGGTCGATGGTCACCTTGGCGCCCCACTCAAGATGCAGGATCTCGGCATAGCTCTTGGCGAGCGACTGCTCCAGGCGGTCGATCAGGTAGAGCTGGTCGATGTGCTTCTCCTGGCAAAGCTCCATCAGGGCGGACATCATGTCGGATGCTGCCATCTTACTTTCCTTCCTTCGCGGGCTTGAAGTCGTAGGTGGGCTTCAACTTGCACTTTTTAACATCAGAGAAATCGAGGGTGACGGACTCGCCGTCCTCGAGCTCGAGGGTCACGTTCGTCTCGGTGGCGGAGGCAATCTTGCCGGCGTACTTGCGACGGCCCTCGGTGGCGGTGGAGGTGAGCTCGCAGTTCTCGCCCACAAAGCGGGCAAAGTCGCACGGGCGGCGCAGCGGGCGCGCCATACCCGGGCTCGACACCTCGAGCGTATAGCTCGAAGAGATGGGGTCGAGCTCCTCAATCACATCGCCGACCCACTTGGTGTTGGCCGTGACGTCGTTGAGCGACAGGCTCTGACCCTCGGCACCTTCGATACGCACGCGCACGCAGGGGGCCTTGGTGGCACCCACGAGTTCGACGTCGACGATATCGACATCGTGCTGGGGAGCGACGGCCTCGAGCGCGTCGATGATCGCCTGCTCGGTCTTGGTCTTGACCATTGCGGCACCTCCATCCATACAAAAAAGAAGCGGGGCCGAAACCCCACTTCTTTCAATTACAACTTCATTTGCAAGCAAACTATACCAATAGCTGCGGAAACGTGCAAGCACAGTACGAATCTGCAGGTCAGCGTGCGCACAGCTTCTCCACAAGAATAGGACAATTGACCGCAGACATCAGGGCAGGTACATGAAAAACGAAGGACGACCCAACCGGATCGCCCCTCGTCTTTTATGCGTCAGTTAAGCGCGCAATGCTTACTTGACCACCAGGTTGACCAGCTTGCCAGGCACGCAGATGGCCTTGACGACCGTCTTGCCCTCAAGCCACTTGGCGACGGCGGCCTCGGCGGCAGCCTGCATATCCTCATTAGAGGCATCGCGGGCAACGTCGACATGACCGCGGACCTTACCGAGCACCTGGACCACGATCTGCACCGTGTCCTCAACGGACTCGGCCAGGTCGAACTCGGGCCAGGCGGCGGTGTAGGCGTTGCCCTCGCAGCCGAGGGCCTCGTGCCACAGCTCGTCGGCCCAGAACGGGCAGATGGGCGCCAGGACGCTCACGATATCCTTAGCCACGCCATAGCACAGCGCCTTGTCGCGCGCGGTACCCTCGGTGGCGTTGAGGTAGGCGCTCGCCGCGTTGACGAGCTCCATGACGGCCGAGATCGCGGTGTTGAACTGGCCGCGGTCAAAGTCCTCGGTGCACTTGGCGATGGTGCGGTGACGCTCGCGATAGAGCTTCATCGCAACCTCGTCGAGCGCGGACTTGTCGAAGGCCACGTTGGCGTCGCCGGACTGGACGAGCTGCCAAACGATACGCCAGGCGCGCTTGATGAAGCGGTTGGCGCCCTCAACGGCCTTGGGATCCCAGTCGAAGTCCTTCTCGGGCGGGGCGATAAACAGGATCGCCAAACGCATGGTGTCGGCGCCGTAGGGCTCGATGACCGAGCTCGGGGGCACGACATTGCCCTTGGACTTGGACATGGTGTCGCCGTTCTCGTCCTTGACCATGCCCTGGCACAGCAGGTTGGTGAAGGGCTCGTCCACGCTCAGCAGGCCCAGGTCGCGCAGTGCCTTGGTAAAGAAGCGGCTGTAGAGCAGGTGCAGAATAGCGTGCTCGATGCCGCCGATGTAGTTATCGACGGGCATCCAACGGTCGGCGGTCTCACGGGAGAAGGGCAGCTCGGTGTTGTGCGGATCGGTATAGCGCAGGTAATACCAGCTGGAGCAGGTGAAGGTGTCCATGGTATCGGTCTCGCGCTTGGCCGGGCGACCGCAGACCGGGCAGGTGGTCTCGTAGAACTCCTTGCACTCGGCGAGAGTCTCGCCGGCGCCCAGGTCCAGGTTCTCGGGCAGCGTCACCGGCAGCTGATCCTCGGGCACGGGCACGATACCGCAGTGCTCGCAGTGAATGGCCGGGATGGGGTTGCCCCAATAGCGCTGACGGGAAATGAGCCAGTCGCGCAGACGGAACTCGACCTTGCGACGACCGCAGCCCATGGCCTCGAGGTCGGCCACGATCGCAGCCTCGCCCTCGGAGTGCTTACCGCCGCGCATGCCGGTGTACTTGCCGGACTGGACCAGCGTGCCCTCGGCAGCGTGGGCGCAATCCCAGTCGACGGTCTCGGCATGGAAGGTATCGATGGTCTCGCCGCTGGCCTCGACGGCAGCGCGATCGTCATCGTCCAGGATGATCGGTACGATCGGCAGGTCGTACTTGCGGGCGAACTCAAAATCGCGCTGGTCGCCGCAGGGAACGGCCATGACGGCGCCGGTGCCGTAGTCGGCAACGACATAATCGGCAACCCACACGGGAACCTTCTCGCCGTTGACGGGGTTCACCACGTAGCGGCCCGTAAAGGCACCGTGCTTCTCGAGGGTGCCCTGGGCACGCTCGACGGCAGAGATATGCTTGGAGTCCTCGACGATCTTGGTGACGGCCTCCTCGTACTCCGTGCCCTCGACGAGCTCGTGCAGGCCGGCGTACTCGGGAGCCAGAACAAAGAAGGAAACACCAAAGAGCGTATCGGCACGCGTGGTGAAGACGGTGATCTTGCCCTCGTCGCCCTCGATGGGCTCGCCATCCTGGTCGCAAAGGGTAAAGTCGACCTCGGCGCCCTCGGAGCGACCGATCCAGTTAGCCTGCATCTGCTTGACGCGCTCGGGCCAGCCGGGGAGCTTCTCCAGATCGTCGAGCAGCTCCTGAGAGTACTCGGTGATCTTGTAGTACCACTGCTCAAGGTCGCGCTTCTCGGGCTCGGTGCCGCAGCGCCAGCACTTACCCTCGGTCACCTGCTCGTTGGCCAGAACGGTCTTGCAGGTGGGACACCAGTTGACCGGGTTCTTCTTGCGGTAGACCAGGCCCTTTTCCCACATCTTCTCAAAGATCCACTGACCCCAGCGGTAGTAGTCGGGGCTGCAGGTCTTGACCATGCGATCCAGATCGTAGGAGAAGCCCATACGCTTCATCGTGGCGAGCGCCTGATCCATGTTCTTATACGTCCAGGCGGCAGCCTGCGTATTGTGCTTGATGGCGGCGTTCTCGGCGGGCAGGCCAAAGGCGTCAAAGCCGATGGGATGCAGCACGTCAAAGCCGCGCATGCGGGCCTGACGGGCCATGGCATCGCCGATAGTATAGTTGCGCGCGTGGCCCATGTGCAGGTCGCCCGACGGATACGGGAACATCTCGAGCACATACTTTTTGGGCTTGCTGTCGTCGGTGTCGACGGCAAAGAGGTTGGAGTCCTCCCAGGCCTTCATCCACCGGGACTCAATGGCCTGCGCGTCGTAGGCAGGGATCTCGTCCTTATGATCTGTGCAATCGCACATATCAGCTCCTTTAATCTTAGCTGGGGTCGGTCGGCTTGGCTTTATTCGCTACTGCGGACAGTCCTGCGCAAGACGAAGAGCACATTAAGTGCTCTTCTTTGCGTGCGGAACTTGTAGCGAACAAAGCCAAGCCGACCGACCCTAAGGTTAACTTGACTGATGATAGCAAATACAACAAGCGAGATGCCTGCGACTTGCATGCATCTCGCTTTATCTAAATAACGTGGTTTTGAATCAACCACTAATTGTCACCCGCCCAAGCATGGTCGGGTTTTCCAAGTGCCGCAGATTGCCGTGAAAGAGGAGCGACGCGTACTTTGGTACACGAGCGACGGTTTGAACGGCAAGGTGCGGTGCTTGGGAAAGCCGCTTATCGATAGGAAACGCTCTGCTGGGAATCCTTCACGACTACGTCGTGGGCGCCGCCTTCGACGATGGAGGTGGAGCTGACCAGCGTTAGGCGTGCCTTTTCCTGGAGCTCGGGAATCGAGAGGGCACCGCAGTTGCACATCGTGGACTTAACTTTGTAGAGCGTGCCGCCCACGCCGTCCTTGAGGGATCCGGCGTACGGGACGTAGGAGTCGACGCCCTCGACGAAGCTGAGCTTCGCGGCGCCGCCCAGGTCGTAGCGCTGCCAATTGCGAGCACGCGCAGAACCCTCGCCCCAGTACTCCTTCATGTACTGGCCGTTGACGTTGACGCGCTCGGTCGGGCTCTCGTCGAAGCGGGCGAAGTAGCGACCCAGCATCATAAAGTCGGCACCCATGGCAAGGGCGAGCGTCATGTGGTAGTCGTAGACGATACCGCCGTCGGAGCACACGGGCACGTAGACGCCGGTCTCCTCGTAGTACTCATCGCGGGCGCGGCAGACATCGATCAACGCGGTGGCCTGGCCACGACCGATACCCTTGGTTTCGCGGGTAATGCAGATGGAACCGCCGCCGATACCGACCTTGATGAAGTCGGCGCCGCAATCGGCCAGGAAGCGGAAGCCCTCGGCGTCGACGACGTTACCGGCACCGACCTTGACGTCCTCGCCGTAGTTGGCGCGGATCCACTCGATAGTGCGCTTCTGCCACTCGCTGAAGCCCTCGGAGGAGTCGATGCACAGAACGTCGGCACCGGCCTCGATGAGCAGCGGCACGCGCTCGGCATAGTCGCGGGTGTTGATACCGGCGCCGACCATGTAGCGCTTGTCGCTATCGAGCAGCTCGTTGGGGTTAGTCTTGTGGCTGTCGTAGTCCTTACGGAAGACAATCCCCATGAGGTGATCGTTGTCGTCGACGATGGGCAGTGCGTTGAGCTTGTTGTCCCAAATGACGTCGTTAGCAACCTTGAGGCTGATGTTCTTGTCGCCCACGATGAGCTGCTCACGCGGGGTCATGAACTCGGAGACCTTCGTCTGGTGGTCATCGCGACTGGGACGATAGTCACGGCTGGTGACGATGCCCAGGAGCTTACCCTTAGGAGTGCCGTCGTCGGTAACCGGCATGGTGGAGTGACCGGTCTTCTCCTTGAGCTCGATGACCTGCTCCATAGTCATGTCGGGGGTCAGCGTAGAATCGGACTGAACGAAACCGGCCTTGTGATCCTTGACGGCCTTGACCATAGCGGCCTCGGACTCGGCGCTCTGGGAACCGTAAATGAAGGACAGGCCACCCTCGGTAGCGAGCGCGACACCCATGTCGACACCCGAGACGGACTGCATGATGGCGGAAACCATGGGAATGTTCAGGGTGATTGCCGGCTTCTCACCGCGCTTAAAGCGGGTCAGCGGCGTCTTAAGAGAGACGTTGTTGGGGATGCACTGCGAGGACGAATAGCCAGGGACCAGCAGATACTCCGAAAACGTGTGGGACTCACCGGGAAAGAACGTAGCCATGTTTCTCCTTTTTCCATGCGACCGGTCGGCTGCAGGCCTCGTAGGACCCAGCCCAACCTTGGGCGCCCAATACTGGGGAAGTATCTTAACGCACTTTGACTGCTACAATGCATGATTTAAGAAGAGCACACGAGGGTTTGACGCAGGCTTTGCGTTTGCCCAGCAAACACTTTAGCGGGGAGACGTGGAGCGTATGAAGTACAAGACGACGGCAAAGTTGGTCATTCAAGCGTGTGACAAAGATCTGCCGGGCGTGTTTGGTCATGGCTGCGTCCTGCTGCTGCAGGGTATTGCCCGCGAGCACTCGCTCAATCGCGCCGCCAAGAGCATGGGCATGGCGTATTCCAAGGCCTGGCGCATCGTGAACGAGGCCGAAGGCCAGCTGGGCTGCAAACTCATCGAGCGCGACGGAGCCCGCGGATCCACGCTCACCCCCGCCGGCAAGCGAGCCATAGCGGTCTACGAGGAGCTGCAGGCCGACATCAACAACGTCATCGCCACCAAAGCTAACGACCTCATCGCCAGCATCAACCAAAGTAGCTAATTTGGGACGGGGCTTTTTAGCTACACAACCCCTTCTCATAAGTTGCGGTGAAATAGGGACTGTTTATGCTGTTAAAGCCGTAAATCAATCCATATTTCACCGCAACTTATTAAATCATCTTAGGGCGTTGTCTAGGGCGGACGCTACAACCAAAGGGTCATCGGTGCCGGCGAAGAGGCGGATGGTACTCCCCTGTTTGCCGCGCGGGGCAGAGAGGCGTGTTGTTGGGCCGCCGGCAGGCGATGTGCGAAACTCCCCCGGCAAAGCGTTGAACAGCTCTCCCGCGCTACGCTCGATAAGGTGAAATTCAACTGCCGGGCCAAAACCATGCTCGAGAATTCCCGTTGCAACCTCATGGTCGGGATGCGAGCTCAGCCCGGGATAGCGCACGTTGTACACCATCTCGTTGGCGGCCAGATACTCGGCCAGCGCACGTGCGCGGTCAAAGTGAGCCTGCATGCGAGCGTCGAGCGAGTCGAACCCGCGCTCCAGCACACCGGCCTCGTCAGCAGGCATATCAAGCTTGGCCAAGCCACAGCCCTCGAGCAGGGCATGCGCGCACTCAGCCGCGGCATCCACGCGATGGCGCTTGAGCTGCGAGCGCGCGGCCGATACGGCAACCAACTTGCGCGGAGCATCACCGGCGCATACACGATCGAGCGCCTCGAGCGACAGCGCGGCACCCAGCCGCAGCGAATCGCAGCCAAAAGCCGACGCCACCGTGTTATCCACCACAAACAGCGCGTGGGCCTCACGAGCAGCGCGGCCCAGAGCGCGCAGATCGGGCACACGCAGACCAAACCCGCCGATGGAGTTGACGAACCACCACAGGTGCGGCACCTCGGCATCAAACGAAGCATCAAAATCCTCAGACGCGGCGGCAAACGCCTCGGCGGACGGCGAGCCCACCAGCGCAACATCGCAGCCATCAAAGCCGCGTGCAAACGCTTCGGTAAAGTCATCCGCAAACGCTACCAAACGGTCGCCGGGGCGCACAATACCCAGCAGCGACAGAGCCGCCGGCACATGCGAGGCAGCAACAAGACGCGCCTCACGCGCGCCGGCCCTTGCAGCCCAGGCCTCTTCTAGGTGCTGTACATCCACACGGCACCGTCCCTTCATAAACAAAAACCCACGATGCGGGTGTTCCCCGCATCGTGGGCAACGGCTGCAGTATAGCGCCGATATGCGACGAATCACCTAGATGATGAGCGTGTGATAGGTCACGCACGCACCCGGAGCGTCAACGGTCACGCCATAGGCCTCGGGATAGATGCGCGTCGAGAACACGAGCGCGCCATCGTTCACAAACACCTCGACCGAAGAGGCATCGCCAACAATGCGCACGTTACGAACCTCGTCGATGGGCTCCCAGCGCACGGTACGACCGCAGCCGGCAGAAGCGCGACCCTCATCGGTAAATCGCATCTCAAAGCGCGCGGGCAGCTCGCCATTGGCGGGCACAAACGCCAGCTTCAGTTCGCCATCAACGGTCGCGGTAAACGCGTCGTCGACACCGTCAATAACAACGTCAAAGCAGGTATCGCCGTCAACCTCCAACGAGCCCGCCCCCACACGAACCGAGGCATAATGGCGCTCGATCTCGCGCGCCGGCTGCTGCAGCACTACGCCGCCGGCACCGGCTGTAAGCTCACGCGGCACCGTCATGCAGTGCTGCCAGCCGCACGCCACGGTAGGCGCGTTGCCATAGGTCGGCTCATCGGGCATGCCCATCCAGCCGATTAGAATATGGCGACCGTCCTCGGCCGTGAACTCCTGCGGAGCATAGAAGTCAAAACCAGCGTCCCACAGGCGGAATTCGCCCAGTTCATAGGCACCGTCACCACCGGTGATGTCGCCCGTTACAGGCATGTAGCCAGCAGCGTATACGTTGCCGCGGTTCCAACGACCGCCCTCGAGCCCCTGGGGAGAGAAAGACAGAAACCTTGCCGGTACACCGCCATCCGCCTCGAGCTCAAGGTATCCCGGGCACTCCCACATAAAGCCAAAACGCTCGGGCGTAGACACGCGGCTCTCGAGCTCCCAACTCAGCATATCGGCCGAGCCATACACCAGGATCTCGCCCACATCGCGCCCGGCACCCTCGCCGTGCATGACGCAAAATCGACTATCGACATGCGGCCCGTCCACGCGACGACGCGCGCCCAGCACCATGTGGTAACGCCCATCATCATCGCGCCACACCTTGGGGTCACGCACGTGGCAGGTCAAATCCTCGGGATATTCCTCGGAAGCCAGCACCACGCGCTTTTGGCTGAACTCCCGACCGGCAAGGCCATCAACGCTCTCGACATAAACAGTATCGGCGCGGCGGCCGGTATTGACGTAGTCGTACGTCCCGTCCGAATCGGAAAGCTTAACGTTGCCCGTATAAAGTACGCGAATGCGACCGTCCTCGGCAAGCGCGGAGCCCGAATACACGCCGTGGCAATCGAACGGCTCGTCGGGCAGCAGCGGGGCGCCAACGTAGTCCCACGTCATAAGATCGCGACTCGTCGCATGGCCCCAGGCCTTAACGCCGCCCTCGACATCAAACGGCGCATACTGAAAATAGGCATGGAACACGCCACCCGCCTGGCAAAGACCGTTGGGGTCGTTGAGCCAACCCGCCGGCGGCATAATATGGAAGCGTTGGCCATACGCGCCATGACCGCACTCAGAGGCGGCGGCGTCAACAGCGGCGACCAGCTTTGCAAGGTCGCGACCAAGTGCATTAGACATATCAAAGTCCTAACGGATCGAAAGTTACAAGGCACAAGAGATCGGCACCAGATACGGGAAACGCCCGCGAGCATACAACCCGCGGGCATCCCCTCAATCAAAAGCTCTTAGGCCTGCTCGGAAGCCTTGGGCTCGTCCTTGTACAGGACAAATGAGATAGCAAAGGAAACCAGCGCGGCGACCGCAAACATGATCGCGTACAGCACGGGCTGGGCCAGGCACAGCAGGATACCGAAGATACCGGTAACGCCCGTGCCGGAGGCAGCCAGCGAAGTGAGCGCGCAGACCAGGGCACCGCAACCGCCGCCGATGCAGCCGGCGATGAAGGGCTTAAAGAAGCGCAGGTTCACACCAAAGATGGCCGGCTCGGTAATACCCATGAAGGCGAACAGGGCCGAAGGAAGTGCCAAACCCTTGATCTTGGCATCGCGGGTCTTAAAGGCAACGGCGAGCGCGGCACCACCCTGAGCGATGTTGGCGGCACTGGCGATGGGCAGCCAGTAAGTCACACCGTACTGGGCGAGCTGGCCCAGATCGATGGCGGTGTACATCTGGTGGATACCGGTAACGACCGTGGGGGCATAGAACAGGCCGACGATAAAGGAACCGATGCCGAAGGGCAGGGTCAGCAGGGCCTGAATCAGACCGAGGACGGCGTTCTCGGCCCACACGAAGATGGGGCCGACGGCAACGAGCGTCACGAGCACGGTCACGAACACGGAGACGAGAGGAGTCACAAAGAGGTCGAACATCTCGGGGACAACCTTGTGGAGACGCTTCTCCAAAAAGGCGAGGATGGCGCAGGCGATAACGATGGGGATCACGTGGCCCTGATAACCGACCCACTCAAAGCTGTACACGCCGGGGATGACGGTGACCATGGTCTGCACGCCCTCGGAGGCAACCGTGTAGGCGCTCTGAAGCGAGGAATTGATGAACGCACCGCCGACGACGGCACCCAGGTACGGGTTAGCGCCAAAGGCCTTAGCCGCGGAGTAGCCGATCAGGATCTGCAGAATACCAAAGGACGTTCCCGAAACCAGGTCGGCGATCTTGTAGATAAAGTTATTGGTGTCGAGCGCGATAAAGCCGTTGGAGGCCATAAAGTTGAGGGCGCTCATAATGCCCAGCAGCAGACCCGAAGCCACGATGGCGGGGATGATGGGGACAAAGACGTCGCCGAGCACCTTAATGGCGCGCATAAAGATGTTCTGCTTCTGCGCCGCGGCCTCCTTGACCTCGGCCTTGGTGGCAGCCTCGACGCCGCTGAGCGCGATGAACTCTTCGTAGACCTTGTTGACGGTGCCGGTACCAAAAATAATCTGGAGCTGGCCCTGGGCCTCAAAGACGCCCTTGGCGCCGTCGATATTCTCAAGGGCCTCCTTGTCGACCTTGGCGTTATCGGCAATCACCAGACGCAGACGCGTGGCGCAGTGTGCAGCCGAAACAACGTTGCCGGCGCCACCGATGTTGTCGAGCACCTCTTGGGCTGATTTACGGTAGTCCATGACTTCCCTTTCCTCCAACGGACGCATGTGCACCCGGCCATGTTTGACACTTATACTGTAATCGTTTTCAGTTTCATATATCTGTAATCGTTTTCATATAGCGGTAAACGGTCGATAATTGACGGTGAAAGGTAGTTTTGAGACAAAAACAGAGAATCAGAAGCCGGCAGACATGCCCGAAGCCTAGACATTCATCAGCTGATGGCCGAGCTTGAGGGTCTTTAGACCGCTCTCCCCCTCCACGCCATCGAGCGTGTTGAGCAACATATTGGTCGCCTCGACGCCACTGGTCAGGTAGCCATAATGTACGGTGGGAATGCCGCCCGTCAGCGCGCGCAAAAACGCGTTGTCGCCAAAACCGCTCACGCGACGCATGCCCTCGCCCACGCCGCGAACCTCATCGATGGCACGAAGCGCGCCCGCCGCCATGGTATCGGTCGCGCACGCGATAAACGAAACATCGGGCACTTCGCCCAGCAGCTCGCGCGACGCACGATAGCCGGAATCGAGGGTAAAGGACCCGCGGCGAATCAGCTCGGGATCGAGCGCAACACCCGCGGCGCGTAAGCCCGCTTCAAAACCACGACGACGGTCGTAACCGGCGGCACGGTCTTCCTCGGTAACACCGATATAGGCAATCTTGCCCTCAACATGCTTCGCGAGCGCCTGGCCCAGCTCAAAGGCGGCCTCGTAATCGTCATGGTAGACGCAAGCCGCGCCCTCGACGTTTTGACCGATCAGCACAATGGGCACACGGCAAGACGCAATGGCCGCACGATGTTCGTCGGTGATCATGGTCGCCACGAGCACGATGCCATCGACCGGGTGGTTCTGGAACAGGTCGAGATACTCGAGCTCACGCTCGGCCACGTTATCAGTATTCGCGAGCAGCATCTGGTAGCCACGGCGACCGAGCACCTGGCCAATACCGGCGGTAATGCGGCTCACGGATTCCGAGTTAATCTTAGGCACGATGACGCCGATGAGCTTGGTGGAACCGGTGCGCAGCGCGCGAGCCTGACTAGATCGCACGTATCCGGTCAGCTCAATCGCCTGCTTAATGCGCTCGGCCTTGTCCGCCGAGATATATCCACCGTTGAGGTAGCGCGAGACCGCGGCGCTCGAAACGCCAGCCAACTCGGCCACATCTTTCATCTTTACCACGAGCACCCCTGTCATTGAAATCGCTTTCACCATGATACCCGTGACGGCGCTTCGGATAAATCAATATCACCCAGGTCGAGCAAACGTCAGCGAGCGGGCAGCTGCCGTGGCGAGGTGCCGCGAAAGAGGAGCGAAGCGTACTTCATGTACGCGAGCGACGGTTTGAGCGGCAGATCGCCCGGCAGATGCCCGCGCAGCGTCGAGCGGTCCGGCGTTCGTTAGAACGCCGGAACATAGTTATCCATGATACTCGCCGTTGTACTGGATGAGGGTCAGGTCCTCAACGCCATCGAGCGTGCGAATCGCGTCGGCATAGGGCATGTCCACGCCGTCCGAGAATACCTCCACGGCCATCTCGACTTTGTCGCCGCGCATAGTCTTGGACTTAACGGTGAACTTGGTGCGCCCAAATGCACGCACGATATCGTCGCCGGTGGTCTGGCCCGTGTAGTGAATGACCATCATGTACACGCGCGACTTGTCCTAGTGGCTCGCAAAGCCGGCGATCATCGCCACGATGACCACCGCCGTCAGCCCCACGAGCGCGTACATGCCGGCGCCCGCTGTAATGCCCGTGGTAATGGCCCAGAACAGATACAACAGGTCGAGCGGGTCCTTGACCGCCGTACGGTAACGCACGATCGACAAAGCGCCCACCATACCGAGCGAGATGACCACGTTGGTCGAGATAGCGAGCGTCACCATGCAGGTAAGCACGCACATGCCCACGAGCGTCACGGCAAAGCTGCGCGAGTACACCACGCCCGTAAAGAAACGCTTGTACACGTGGTAGATCAAAATGCCCATGACCAGCGCCACGAGCAGCGACAGTCCGATCTTGGCAGGGTCGACCTGACCAAACGCCTCCAGTACGGAGTTCTTAAAAAAGTCCCTAGTGCTCATGGTCTAAATATCCCCTCGGTTCCCAAAATCCGATTCCCAGTAATTAAATCCGCGCAGGTAGGCGGTCTTGTCATAACACAGGCAGTACTTAGAGACCGCCGTGAGTTCGGCCGCGCCCGGCGGCACCATATCGCGCACCAGCTGCGGGCAAAACTCCGTAAACTTGACCTCCATCACCAGCTTGCCGGGCTCCAGGACCGGCAACGCGGGCAGCGTCGCGTCAAAGATATCGAAGCTTCCCACCGCGGCACGCACGTTCATGTCAAACGTAATGCGCACGGTGCCCTCATCCATCACCCACGGCTCGCGCTCGTAGTCCACGATGGTCCGCGGGCGCATCATGTTGCAGATGCACTCGATGTAGAACTCGCGACAGAGCGGATAGGTGCTCCTCAGCAAAAAGCCGTAGTCGCCAGCCAAAATCTGCTCAAACTCGCCGCGCGTAAGCGGCGCGTCCTCCTTGTAGATCCAGCTGCCGTACTTCTTTTTGCGCTCAAGCTTAATCACCTTGTCGCTGCCGTTATAGATGCGCACGCGATACTTTTTGCGCATGAGAATGCCGGCGTCTTTTTCCTCGTAGGCCGAGTTGCAGTAGTCGTCAAAATACAGGCTGCGAATGGTGTAACCGCCCGCCCGCGCATGCTTGTCCAGTTTAAAAACCGGCGCCATGCGACAGGCAAGCGCGGCGTGCTCGCCCTCGTTAATGAGATATTTGAGCTCATGGCGGTAACGCTCCTGCGTGGCACGCACAGGCGGAGCCGCCAAGCGCTCAAGCAGCGCGCTAGCCCTCCTCATACGTGTCCTCCACGACCTTACCGTCGTCTTGTACGTAAAAACACTTCATGCCGTACTGTTTACCATCGTCGGTAACGTAATAGTCAAACGCATCTTGCGTATAGCCGTCGGAGTTGGTGGCGCGCACGCGTGCAAAATACTGACCGGCATCGGGTGCATCGCAGGTCACCTCGGGAAGCAGCACGTCCTCGGCCTTAAAGACCACGTCGCTTATGGCATAGTCGCGCGCAAGCTCTACGGTGTAGCGAATGTCGCGCGCCTCAAAGTCGTAGGACGCATCCCAGTTAATGCGCAGTTTACCGTTATCGATCTGCGGCACGCCGATGTAGAACGGCATGGGCTTTTTAAAACTCTCGCGAAAGCTCTTGTAGTTCTCCTCGATCTCGGAGGGAATCGCCGCGACGATCTGCTCGTATTGGTCCTTGGTGACAGGCAGATTGTCGATATCGGGCGAAGCAAAGACCAGGGATTCAGTCACCTCGCGGTAGTGCTTGATCATCTTGGCCAGACGTTCCTCGGTCAAATACGAGCGCAAGTCCTTGACGGCACGGTCGAGTTCGCTGCGGAACGACTTGCTACGCAGCGCACGATTGAACAGTGCGTTGCCTCAGTAGTTGCTTGCGCCGCGCTCCCAGCTCGCGTAGTCCGAAAACCCGGTAAGAGAAAGCTCCAGCTTACGCAGCATGCCATCGTTGTCCCAATCTAAAAAGAACCAGGTATTTGAGTTGAGCGGGCTGTACAGATAGCAGTTACGGTTCTGCGTATCGCAGTTGCCGGTCAGAATCTGAAACGCAAGCCAATAGACCAAATTCTCGGTATCAAAGTAGGTGTCGAGCACGTTATCGATCTTTTGCGATTCGTCGTTGAGCGCATCGAGCATCTCGATGAGCTTGGTGTGGTCCGTATCGCCCTTAATCTCGAGCATGCCCTCAAAGTTTGCCTGATTGTAGTCGGGATCATCGGCAAGCTTAATGGTGTCCTCGTAGCGATGGAAATCGAAGTTGTTCACCTTGTACAGGTGTCCGTTCTTATCCAAGCCATGTGCCTTAAGTGCCGTTTTGTTGAGCTGCTCCACCTGCGTAAACAGGCCGTAGTCCTCAAAGGTGTCGTTGGACTTTTCGGTCTGATCGCACACCCACAGATGCACAAACTGCGTGCGCAGGCCCATCATCTGGGGAATCCCGCGGATAAGGTCGTAGGCCATCTTGTTGCGAAAACGCATACCCTCGCCCATGTGCTTGTTGAGCGCAATCGCGCGCTGTTGGCGCCAGCTGCCCTTGCCCTTTTTGAGCTCCACCTTGTAATTCTTTTGCGAGTTCATGCTCGACGTCTGGCCGCGCACCTGCACGGTAGCATTGGGCGCTTCCTCGCCATAGCCAACCTCGCCGGCCTCCGGGCCCTCTTCGTCGCCCGGCTGCAACAGGCCCATAACCTGATAGCGCGTCACGCCCATGTCGGCATAGTCATACACCGAGTACGTGTTGATCTCGGCCCAGCTGTGGTCGGTGTTCTCGGAGCTGTTGCCGCGCGAGACCGTCAGGTACATGGTCACAATGCCCGAGTCGTCGTAGACCCCGTAGAGCTCGTCCTTGTCGCGCAGGTGTTTGGCCTTATTCGAGGCCTCAGCCTTTTTAATCTTGTCCTGCTTTTTGACCTTTTTAGTCGAGGATTCGTCCTGAGACGAACAGCCCGAAAGCAACAGCGCGCCGGCAGCCGCCTCGATCAGGCAGCGGCGAGACATCAACTTATCGATCATCAGAACCTCCCCAATGTTTTTGATACAGGCGAACCACCATACGTTCAAACGCACTGCGCGGCTCACCGCCCGCGCGCTTGTCCTCGTAGCATTGCTCAACACGGTCGAGCACCCGGCCAAGTTCGGTAAACCAGCCCGTCTTGTCGGTCGCCACAATGGGCTGCTGGCTCAGGATACGATACGGCAAGTTGGCGGTATAGGTATCGAGCCGCAGCAGCGCCACGATAAAAAACACCGCCGCACCCAACAAAAAGCCAAAGCCGTAAAACTGCTGCGGCAAAAGCAACGACACGGCAGTCGCCAGCCCGGCCACACCGGCAAACAACCCCGAGGCCAACACGGCCCCCTTGTAGTCGGTAAAGTAAAGCAAGATGAGCATCACCGTATTGCCCACGGCATACAGGCCATAGCCCACGCACAGCGTGCGAAAATACCCATGCATCAGGTTGTTAAAGCCCAGCGGCAGGGCCGAGAGCACCGTGGTCTCGAGCGAGATGACCGCCGCGGTCACAAACAACTGTTTGAGCGCGCAAAAGCGCAGTTCGCTGTTGAGCGTGGAGAGCATCCCCTCCTCTGCCACCACAATGTCGCCCACCACGCCGCCGTCGTTGAACAGGCTGTAGTAGTCGCGATAGCGCGGATAGAAATTGACCTCGACCGAGACCACAAAGTTGACGGTCGTGACCAGGATCGTCAAAAACGCGATGAGCGCCGGCACATCGTAGTAGGGCGCGCCATAAAACAAGCCCTTGACCTGCACGCCAATGGGACCGGCCCAAATAATCACCAGGTGCGCAAAGAGTCCCAGATTGGTTAACAGACCCGTGAGCGCCAGCGGCATAAACTGATCGAGCCACTGCAAAAAGGGCCAGGGGCTGCGGTCGCTCTGAGGAAAATACCGGTACAGCAGTACCACGTCCCAGGCGAGCATGACGCCGTAGCCCAGAGCAATTGACGCCAACAGGCCCTCGACCGGCGGCAGTCCCAGCGCCAGCGCGGCCAGGGCGCACAGGCACGCCACGCCAATGGCGGCCGCAAAGCTGCAAAGGATGCCGCGGTAATCCTTGATGGCCGTGAGGTAACTCATGCCGTTCCAGTTGACGATCATAATGTTAAACAGCCACAGGCACAGCAGTCCCTGCAGCAGCGTGGCGCCCGAGAACAGCAAAAAGACGCCGTAGAGCACGGTGCCCGCAACGAGCATGATGGCATTAGACCCCCAAAACGAAGGCAGGATCTCATCCTCGCGCTCGGCAAAGAGCATGTCGGCCAAAAAGCGCGTGACCGGCATAGAGAAAAAACTCGTGAGCGTGAGCGACGCCAGCAGCGTATAGGTCACCATGCACACCAGCAAGTCCTGGTTGGCTCGGCCCACGCCCCACAGACCGCACAGCACCAAGATACCCACCTGGAGCAGCACGCCCAACAGCATGGGGCCCGTGCACACAATGCCGGCGTAGCCGTAAGCGCGCATCGTGGCAAACAGACCCTTACGCCTAAACAGGCGCTTGAGCTCAAAACCGATTCCGGCCACCGGCTACTCCCCCTCTCTGGGCAGGTTAAACGCACGCGCCGTCTCGTCGTACAGCGCGCGATAGTTGGCGAGCATCTGCTCGTGCAAGAAGTACGTGGCAACGCGACGCTGGCCGCGCTCCCCCATCTCAATGCGACGAGCGCGGCTTGTGCACATGCGTTCCATGGCATCGGCCAAGCCCTTGCGATACATTGGCGGCGTCACAAAACCCGCCACGCCAAAGTCGTCGCCCGGGGCGCCTTCGAGAAGCTCGCGACAGCAGCCCACCTCAGTCGTCACGCAGGGACGGCGCGCTGCAAGCGACTCCAGCACGCTGAGCGGCTGGCCCTCGGAGATGCTCGTCAAAATGGTAAAGTCGAGCTTTTCCATGTACTCGACCACGTTGACGCGGCCGGTAAAGATCAGGTCGCGCACGCCCAGGGTTTCGACCAGCGCGTGGCACTCGGCGCCGTACTCCTCGTCGTCCACGCCACCCATGATGTGCAGGCGCACCTTGGGCAGGCGCTCGTGCAGCTCAAAGAAGGCATAAATCATGGTCTTGACATCCTTGATGGGCGCCAGGCGCACCACCGCGCCAATGTCCACCCAGCCGTCATCGGGCTTTAAGGGAATATCCTTAAAGCGATCGAACTGGATGCCGTTGGGGATGACCAGGCATTTGTCCGCATCGCAGCCCATATCAATCTGCGTCTTGCGGGCGTTGTGAAACAGGCTCGTCACGCGAAAGGCGCGACGGTAGATCTCCTCCGAAAGCAGGTAGAAAAAGCGAATCCAGCGGTCCTTAAACGACGGCACCACCCAATCGGCGCGAATGATCTCTTCCTCGCGCTCGCGGGTATAGATGCCATGCTCGGTCAGCAGCACCGGCGCATGGTGAACGCTTGAGCCCAGGCAGGCGAGCAGGCCACCGTAGCCGGTCGAGATGGCATGGTACACATCGGCCACCGGCACCTCGCTGCCCAACAGGTAGAGCACGGGCAGCAACATGGAGCGCATGGTGTGGAATGCATCGGCAAAGGGCGTGTAGGGATACTCGGCCAGGCACACATCGCGAAAGATATCCATAAACGTGCGGCTCTGCAAAAACGAGAGCGGATGCACGCGACGGCGGTGGAAGATATCGAATAACACGTCCCAGTCCGGATTGGAGAGCGACACCAGACGGCGTAGCGCCTCGCGCTCACGGTCGTTAAAACTGGCTTCGTGCTGCTCGCCCGAAAGCCGCAGGGCATCGTCCAGGAACACCTCGTGCACCTCGACCACGTTGCTGGGCAGCTCGTAGACAAATTTGCCGCGGTCGGCAGCATGCGCGCCAATCACACACAGCACGAACTCGTGCTCGGGCATGGCCTGGATATAGCCATGCATCCAGGTAGATACGCCGCCGTGCACATAGGGGTAGCAACCCTCGAGTACCAAGCAGATTCTCATCTGTCGCCACCCTCCTTGCGCTCGATCGTCAGGGTCTTATCATTTGCCTTGAGCAGATACAGATTGCCCGTAAGGTGCGTTAGTTCGCCACCCGTCACCGCACCTGGCTCGCCATTATTGGCGCGGAACATGAGCCACGCCTCGTCGTGAAAATTGCCCAGACTGAGCGTCCAGGCATCCGCGCTGGTATCCATGCCCACCGTCACCGACGAAAAGCGCTGGATGGCGCCCGAGCATTCCGAGCCGGTCTGGCGACGCAGGCCGGGCGCAAACTTGGTAAGCCAGTCCAGGTAGTCGGTCAGGCCGCCCTTGTAGACCTCCCAGCCCTCCGTAGCGCCGCGATCGGGGTCCAAAAGGTCGTCCGGGTGCATAAAGTGCGTGCTTACGTAGTGCATGTTGAGCTCGGATACGGCAGCCAGGCGCATATAGGAATCGCCGACCATACCGCCCGAGACAATGCGCGGCTGCTCCACAATGCCATCGCTCGCCACGCCAAACTCCTGCACGTACGGCAGGTCGGTGCCATCCTCAAAATACGTACTGGCGATGGTCTTAATGCGCGGAACGTCGGTGCCGATAAGCTTGCGCGCTCGGGCCGAAAGGATATTCGACGGCGGCACGTAGACCGAGCCGTGCGCGTTGGGCAGCACCTCGTCCTGGAAAGCGATAAGCTCGTTGAGCGATGCGACAAGCGTTTCCTTGTTCTTCCACGTCTTGTAGTCGTACAACGTGCCGTAGTCGGTGTCCCAGAGCGCAAGCGGCTGATGGTTGTAGCCGTGAAAGCCCAGCTCGCCGCCCATCTGAAGCAGCATGCCGCCAAAATAGCGGAACTGCGTGGTATCGGCCTGTCGCGCGGGCTCGGTCTGGTTGACCGCGTCCTCGTAGTTTTCGATCATCACGCCGGTATAGCGAATGCCATATTTTTGCGCGAGCTTTTGCAGATCGGGCCACCAGACCTTGGTGTAAAAATCGGCAATGGAAAGGCCGTAGTCACGCTTGATATAAGTACCATCGCCCGAGGGCACGGGACTAGGAAAGTCGTCCAAAAAGAACACAGCGCTGTTAATGACCGGATAGGCCGTGGCATCGCCCAGGAGGCTGGTCGCCGCGGCGTAAAAGCCGCGCATGACCTTGTCATAGATACCGATATTGCAAACCACGGTGCGCCCGCTACCGCAGTCATTCGACCAAATGAGTGGGGCGCCCGCATCGCCGGTCTTAGCCCACACGTGCGCCGTCTCGCGCAATGAAACCGAGAGCGAAGAATAGAAGGGATCCGAGAACTCGTAGCGCTCTCCCCCGCCCAGCATAAAGTCCTCGCTCGGCACAATGCTTTCGGCTTTTACATAGTCATATCCGGCCGATTCAATGCCAAGCTTGGAGGCAATCACTTGCAGATAGCTCGAGTTATCCGGCGGCATGGCGAGCATAAGCGAACCGCCGGCACTCACCCAACTCATAATGTCGGTCAGATGCTTACCGAGCCCATCGAGCGACGGCATGAGCAAAATCACGCGATCGAAGGAGGTCAGCGAGGGAATGGCATCCGCACCATCCAGGGCAAGGTCCACGTCGCGGTGCGCGATCTTCATTTCGAGCAGGATCTGGTCGAACTGTTCCTTTACGTCCTCGACGCCAGCTTGATCGGAATCGGTAATGACCAGGCACGTGGGCTTTTGGCCAAAGATTGCCGAGGAGGCCGGCACCGCATCGTTGGCGGCAAGCATCCCCAGCTTATGCTGGCCCGCACTGTACTGCACGCCGGCACGCTCCACCAGCAGCACGGCGGCCATGACGATAAAAACAGCCCACACCACGAGGAGTCCCATCCAACGAAAGCGGCCTGCTCGGTCGCGGATATGTTGCACCACGCTCATCTGGCCTCCTCCCCGTCGCGCCAAAACGCCAACTTTTCGCGGTTGTCGGCGCTTAAATACACATGTTGATTGTCAATCGCATCGATCACACGGTGGACTTCGTCACCGTCGCGGCGCATCACGGCCAGGCGCAGGCAAAGCATCCAAACCTCCTGCTCGTCGGGCACGTCGAGCACCAGCTGGTCGGTCACGGCCTGCGCCTCGTCGATCTGTCCGACATCGGCCAGAGCCGTCGCGTATCGAATGCGCAGCTCAAGGGTATCCTCGCGCTCGCAGCGACGCGCAAGCAGGCGCGCGTACTATTGGCGCTGAATCTGAGCCACGCGCCCCTCGGCCAAGCCCGAGCCCAAGTATTCACCAAGAAAATCGCAGTATTCGTTGAGGTTTTGCGCGCTCGGGTCCGTCTTAAAGGCACGCTCCAGCTGCTGCAGTTTAAGGTCGGACTCCTTGGAGATCTGCGCCACCGCCGTCGCGGCATAGTGCGCCACCTCAACGTCGTCGTTAAGCTTAGCCGCCTGCAGCTGCGCCAGGTAAGCGTCGGGCTCCTCGGTGAGCATGGAGAGCATTAGGCGGCGCCGGTATGCCGGGTCATTGACGATGAGCGCCTCCTCGAGCGGCACTACGCCCGCATCGTCCTCAGCACTCGGTACCGACATGCTACGATGCAGGTCGTCGTTGAAGCGCAGCGACTCCAGCGCAGACTCTTTCAGCCCCTCGCCAAACATCGCGCTGCAGACCGATAGCAGAACCACCAGCAACGGACCCCACAGCGGCACCAGCACTATCACAGCCAGCATGTGCCCGCGCACCGGCAGCAGGCCCAGCTTCATGAGCGTCCACAGCATCAGGCAAACCAACGCATGAATCAGCAGCAAGACGGCAGCAACGACAAGCGAGATCAAGCGGCACCCCCCTCACCGTCACCGGTGTAAGAGATGTGCTGCAACAACGCCACGATGTCCTCGCCGTCGACGGGTTCCACCGCAATATGCTTTGCGCTCAGGCGCTCGCGGATAATGGGCAGATCGCACGCCTTTGCCTGACGCATAAGCAGGTAGAGTACGTCGCCGTCGACCAAGCCCGCCGCGTCGCTCTCGCGGATTGCCGACCCAATTGCGCCCACCAGCTCGCCGACAGGCTCCATGCCCGGTACCACGCGCAGGAGCAAAAAACTCCCCATCTTGCTATCTGCCAGCGCCTGCTCTGCCGCGAGCTCTTGGCCAAAGGCAGCCTGCTTGAGCACACAAGTGCCGTCAACGCAGCGTTTATCCTGCGCCACCGCCTCATAGTCAAAGGCACGGCCCAGCGCGCTTTCGACCAGGCCGCACAAGATGCGGAACAGGTTTTGATAATAGAGGGTCATTTGGTTTTCGGCCGCGCTACGCACAAAGATCAACACGGCGGGTGCCCCGTCGCGCTCGATCGTGTATCCAAACATGGGAAGCCCCGGCGTCAGCTCGCGGTTCACCCACAGGTTCGAACGACCCCCGTCGCCCAAAAGAGGTGCAAGCTGCTCAAGCGTGAGCGAGCGTGCGGCATCTTCGGCAATCGCGGGACTTGCAGCCACCAGGCGTGCAAATGCCCCGCCCGAAACATGGTAGATCGCCACGGAATCGTTCTCGAGGATCTCGCCCAAAAGCTCGCAGCACTTGCGATAGATGTCGCGTGGGTTGAGCATGTCGAGCTCCTGCGTCACCGCAAAGATCTTGCCAAAGCTGTCGTGGCGACCCACGATCTGGCGCCTGTACGCGCGCTTATCCTCGATCGCGTCGTGGTAGAGCTGCGTAAGGAACGTATTGCGGTTGCGCACGAGCTCGTTTTGATCGCGCTCCGCCCTAATGGCTTCGCTGTTGCGCAGCTGCACATAGCCGCACACGGCACCCACAACAAAGTACGCAATAAACGGCAGCCAGTTAGACGGCTCATAGAACAGACCCTGGAAGGTATAGCCGTACTGAGTAAAATAGCTGGCTGCCAAACCCACCGACGCCAGCAGCGCCGCAACCAGGCCAAAATCGAGCCCATACAGCGTGCCGATCAGCACCACGTAGAGCAGGCGATAATCGAGCACGTTGAGCTGGGCCGATTGTGAGAACAGATGCTCCAGCACCTCGAACAGAACCCAGGCAACGCCCGTCTCCAGGCATTTGATGGGCAGCGCGCGCATCTGGATGCGGTCGATGGCGGCACGCAGCGGGTTGACCTTCTTTGCGCGGCCAACATCCCAACGCGCTTGAATGGTCGAAAGATCGCGCAGCAAGTCGTAGCGCTGAAACCAGCCATAACGCACGCGAACGACGTCGCTGGCGGGCAGCGCGTAGCCGGCAGAATCGCCATAGGCAACTGAGAGCCCTGGGAAGAGCGCCTTGAGGGCCTCGCCCACCTCACCTGACGCGTGATAGAAGGTATCGGCAACGTCGAGCGTCTCAAAGGAGGCATCCCAGCTGTCGAAGATACGGCGTACCAGCACCGCGAGCTCCTCGGCACACAGCAGGGGAAACGCTGCATCCTGCGCACCCTGCAGAGCAACCGATCCGGTTGAGCACGCGTCGAACAGCGGCGCCAAAAACGGGTCCTCCAGCGCGGCAGACGCGGTATACAGGAACGGCACGCGCAGGATCTTGGTTTGAACGCCCTCGCGAGCAGCGTAGTAGCGGCAAAGGTCGTTGGCTGCGCGCGCGATAATGCCCTTGCCCGTTCGCCCCGCGGCATCGGCGGCACCCTCGGCACCTGCGGGACCTGCTATATACAACAGCTGGATCCGGCGACCCATGCACGCGCGAAAGACCGAACGTAGTAGCTCGATATCGCCCACGGTATCGGTATGCGGGGTAAGGTAATTAGACAGGTAGACCACGCAGTCGAACTCGTAGGCCTGATCCAAGTGCTGCAGAAGCTCTTTCCACGAGGCATGGGGCGACGACTCGTCGCGACGCGTGTCCTGCGCGGCGACAACCTGGACATGGTCCCCGGGGAACGCCTTGGCACAAAAGTCATCGTCAACATATGCGGTGTTGCCAACAACCAGCACCTCCATGGCGCACCCCTCCCCTAAAATCCACATTTGTCATAGTCAAACATGCGTATTGTACGCTGTCAACGCGAGCCAAGGCGCCTTTAAGGCTGTTTTAAGAACTTTTTTAGGGAATGTGGGGACATCGAGGGTGCTAAATGCGCACCCAATCGGGGGTACGGTGAAAAACCGAGATCTGTCAAACAGTCCCCTGTTTTGGGCATCCGCGACCTGCAGTTTTGTTGGCAAAAATCGATGTGCGCTCGGCGAGTTTCGATTTTCCCCGCACTTCTCCTACGCACCGGACTCGCAATAGCGCAGTACAATCCGCCAATCGCACTAACCGGAAAGCCAATCCAGCGACTCGCCTAGCCAACCAGATACGGCCCGATTACATCGAAAATTTCGCCCACCTTAGTTGCAGGGTTTTGCGCAGATGGCTTAATGTTACCCAGTTCCCTATGGTACGCGACGAGGCGCCCAGCACGCTCCAATGCTTCGCCTCGCCTATCATCCACTGCCCCAAACATCCCGTCCAGGTTCTTGCGGTACTCGATGCCCAAGTTCTTCGACATCTCCTGCGCGAGGGCATGCTGGCAGTCGGACGCGGACATATGCGCGGTCGTGTAGCGAAAGTGCAAAAGCGGCCACAGCTCGAAGCAGGGGTTCGACCACAACGCATGGAAGGTCCTCGAACCATCGGAGAGCTCGTCACATTTGCGCTTCATCGCATCAAAGTCGGACGCAGGAAAGTCATCCTTGTCATACACGAGCCACACGTGATCGAACGTCTCGGGCGCATAGCGACAGTGTTCGACGGCGAAGTCAAGCAGGTCAAGCGTGTGTCTGCCGGTCCCCTTAACGACAATGGCAACCTTGCGCTCGTTCGCCGCGCCCAACGCCGCACGCACGCCCTCAAAGTAGCGAGGCTCGGTCTCCTTGCCCTCGCTCACTACAAGATGACGCGTCATCTGAACCATGCGCGAGAGGCCCTCGCGCTTGCCACTACGCCAGCCCTTCGACTTCTTCGCCACCATGCTAATCCCACTCCTCGATGCGGGTGAGATACGGATCGGCGCCGTAGCGACCGGACAGGTATTGCTTGTCGAAAGCCGCGTTCTTGCTTACCAGATTGCCGTTTGCCTCGTGGATGTCGGCGAGAGACCACAGTTGGCTCGCCTCCCTCTCGCCGCGCGCAGCGAACCATATCTCGTCACGGCGGAACACATCGTTTCGCATGGTTGACACATCCTGGGACGAGAAGATGAGCTGCGCGCCACTCTTGTTGACCTCAGGATCCTTAAACAACAGAATCACATAGCGAAGAAGTTTCGGGTGCAGTTTGGCGTCGAGCTCGTCTACCACAACGGTGCCACCACGCTCAAGCGCTGTCATCAGATACGCAGCCAACCCCATGAGCTTCTGGGTTCCGGCAGATTCCTCGGATAAACGCAGCTCGTACGCCTTGCCGCCCACCTCGTGCCTCACGAAGACGCGCTGGCCGCGCCACTCCGGCGCTCTCTCCACTCTGAAGCCATCGATACGCACATCAACGGCGCGCAGGAAACGCGTGACCTCGCGCGAGTCGCCCTCGTCGAGCATTTGCTCGAGCATCCGCTCCAGGTAGGAACTGTTGTAGTTGAGAAACACAGCGTCGAGAAACCAGCTAGCCGCCTCCTGGACCACCGGCGCTTCGAAGTTGATGCAAAGGAACGATAGGTATGGCAGGCTCGGGTTGAACCTCGCAGCCGTCACAAGCTTACGCAGTGTGGGGCCGAGTTCAACCTTTGTATCCTCGCGCTCGAACAGCATCGCCGTACGCGACGCTCCCAATTTACGCCGCCACAGCCCCTCGGACACGATCTCATCGGCGTGTACAGACAGAACATAGCGGTACTCATGCTCACCCGCGCCTGTCTCTTATACACATCTGACGCTGCCGA
>UQIG01000021.1 GCA_900541135.1 uncultured Collinsella sp. | reverse complement strand
AGATGTGTATAAGAGACAGTAATAGTGTTCGCCGTCTTCGGTCATGAGCGCCATCGTCGGCACCATCACCACGTCGTCGAGTTGCTCGGTCACCACCGCTACCTCGGCCGTCATGCCCGGCTTCAGGCGCGCGTCGGGCGCCTCGATGAGGATGTCGACGTTAAAGGTTACGCTGCTGCTGCCATAGTTGGAGTCGGAGTTTGCCACCGAGGCGATGGCCGTGACCGTTCCCTGGCTCACGATATCCGGAAACGCGGGATACGTGACGTTGGCGTTCTGCCCAACGGCGATCTTGGCGATGTCCTTTTCGCCCACCTGCACGGTCACCTTCATCTTGGATAGGTCGGCGATCTGCATGCACTGCTTGCCGCCGCTCGTATCGCTTTCGCCCATGATCATGCCGCCTGTTACCGTGGCGCCTACCTTGGCGTTGAGCTCCACGATGCTACCCGAGCTTGGGGCCGTGACCGTACGGCTGGCGGCCTTGGCGTTCGCCTGCTCGAGGTTTGCTTGGGCCGATACGAGGCTGCGCTGCGCGGCCGATACGGCGTTCGTGTCCACTGATGCGGCTGAGACGCCAGCCGCTGCGGAAGCTCCATCGACGTCCGTCGTTGGGGTGGCCTGCGCGGCGGCTGCGGCTTTCTGCGCGTTGGCGAGGTCTTCTTGAGCGGCTGTAACTGCACGCTGCGCCTCGGCAACGTTGCGATCGAGCTCGTCGTTTTTAATGGTCATAAGCACGTCGCCCTCGTTGACGGATTGGCCTGCCTGCACGTTGATTGAATCGACCGTGCCGTCGACAGAAGGGGAGACCACTGAGGACGAAATGGGTTTGAGCTGGCCTTTCGCCTCGACCGTTGTGGTAAATGTGCCCTCGGTCACCATGTCGGTCACAGGCCCGCTAGCGCCCTGTGGCTGCGCATTGATAACAAGGGTTGCGACAATGGCAATGAGCGCGATGGCGCCCACGACGCCGGCGGCAATACCGCGTCGAATCAGCTTTTTGCGTCGACGTTCGGCACGTTTTGCCTTGAGCTTGGCATATGCCTCTTCATCGGAAATCTCGGCCGCATCGTTCGTGCGTCCGTTCTGCTTGTCGGCATGTACGTGTGTAATCAGAGGAATCGTTTCGGTGGCACCTTCGGGCGTGTTCTCGGTATCATCCGGGCCCGGTGTGATCGTGGGGACATTCGGCATAGCTTCTCCTTTATAGAAAGAACCTCGTTAAGTATATACGCCCACCGGTTGGGGCGGGCGCATGGGACGGTTTCTTTCGGAACTGTTAGATTGGTCGCAGCAGTTCCACGTTGTAGGAACGCGCGCGTTGCACTACGAGTGGACAACCACGCACAGACCGACTTTGATGCAGTCGTGAAGTGCCTTGGCGTCTGCCAGGCGCAGGTTGATGCAACCGTGGCTGCCGCACCACTTATAGGACTCGGCATTATCGAAGCTCTTGTCGTTTTGCCATGTAGCGTCGTGGAAGCCGATCATGTTGCCCTCAAACGGCATCCAGTAGCTCACCGGGCTCTCGTATTTTGGCTTACCGGTCTCGGGGTCCTTGGCTCCGATCAGGGTGCTGCCGCCGTCGTTGCTGTTGATTTGCCACACGCCCTCGGGGGTGGCGTCTTCGCCCGGTTTGCCGGAAATAAAGTTGGCCTCCCAAACGATATTACCGTTCTCGTCATAGTAGCGCGCGTGCTGCTCGGACAGGTCGACGTCGATATACGCCTTCCAGTCGGGCTCTCCCTTTGCAGTAAAGGTGTCGGCCTTCTGGGAGTACTTGATCTCGATCTCGCCGGTCTGCTTGTTGTTAATGGCGTCCTCGACCTGCTTGGCGAGCGAGCTGCTGTCGATGGACCAACCAAAGTCACCGCCTTCGACGGCGCACTGCTTGCCATCGGCGCGCGTCCACCAGCGAGTGGAGCCCACGGTATTAAAGCCGTTGGCGAGCTCGGCTGCCCAGCTACTGATCTGCGACGTATCGAGCGTGGGGTTGGCGGGATCGGCAAAGCTGATCCACTGCAATACGGAGCTGCCGTCGACCTTTCCGGCATCCTCGCCGTTGAGCTTGAGGGTCACGTTGACGCCCAAGAAGTTGTTGGCGGCATTGCATGCGGCCTGAATCTGATCATCGGTCAGCGTTCCATTGAGCGGCTCATAGGCATCGTTGCCGAGCTTGGAAAGATCTACGGTCTCGGCCAGCGAGGCAAGCTCGAGCTCGGCATACTTAATGACATGCTCGCGGTTGATTTTTTCGTTGGAGCGCGCCTTCTCGACGGTAAACTTGCCGGCCTGCTCGTCATAGGAGCTATTGGCCTCGAACGTGCCCGAACGGCCCTCGTTAAACTCGTCGATGGCGTCGCCCAGATCCTTCTCAAACTTCTTTTGGTCAAAGGTGTCGGAGAGCATGGACAGGTCGACGTCTTGATCAAGATCGATTTCGTTGGAGGTAGCAGTTGTTTTGGTCTTGCCGCTTAAGGATTCCACGAGGCGGACCGGCCAAATAAAGGCTTCGTTGTGGCTGATGATTTCTTTTGCAGCAGCTTCACCGTCGACGATGGGTTCATCGGACTCGGGCTGATAGGTCCAGCTAAAGTCATCGCCTGTCACGGCGAGCTTATAGTGCTTCCATGCCGAATTGACCTTGGTAGCGGCAGACGAAGCGTTGGAGAACGAGACGTCGACGCCGGCGATGGTGGTGTTGGGGTAGGCTACCTGAGAAAATGCTACGACGCCTACGATATAGACAATGACGATTAGACCCAGGACGACAAAGAGCGTCGTCTTTTTGCCCGACTTATTGTTCTCGGCGGACTTGCGCGCGGGGCCGCGATCGCATCGAGCGTGCGTGGGGGGCTGCTTGGGCGCATTGCCGTTTGCCTGGTGCTGCTGTCGTTGTTGACGCTGCTGTCGCTGTTGGTTCGGGCGTTGGGAAACGTTTGCTGCACTACGCTGCTGACCGTGGCTCGGCGCGATAGGACGCGGCGACTGAACGCCTCCGGTGTGCCTGCTCGGCTGCTGCGGATCGGGAATCAGTTGAGTTCGATCGTTTTGCGACATCGTATGCATATCCTTCGATTTTCGCCTTGCGGTTCATCGTGTTTTTACTGGGCTTGCATTATAGCGATTGCCCTGCTGTTTGTGGTACGGAAACGGTGGCATTCAAAAGAGGTGGGACATTTGTCCCACCTTTGAGTCATTCTTTGTCGCTATCTGCACACACCGCATTTTGCACAGGCCGAAAGTGCGGCCGGAGCCTGCGCGATGCCGCCCTTTGCCGTCTCGCGCAGCGTGGCCGGCAACGCGTGACCCACCGAGAGCATGACATGTGCCATCTGGTCAAACGGCACCAAGCTCTTAATGCCTGCGAGGGCGAGTTGTGCCGAGCTAAAGGCCGCTGCCACGCCGATGGCGTTGCGGTTTTGGCAGGGCACCTCCACGAGGCCACCGACGGGGTCGCAAACGAGGCCCAGCAGGTTACTCAGCGCGATGGAGCTGGCGTCGAGCGCCTGCTCGGGCGTGCCGCCGAGCATCTGCGCCAGCGCGGCGGCTGCCATGGCAGCGGCACTTCCCACCTCGGCTTGACAGCCACCCTCGGCGCCGGCGACGCAGGCGCTCGTGGTGAGGTTGAGGCCGATGGCGGCTGCGCAGTAGAGCGCGTCCATGACCTGCTCGTCGTCGAGCTGCAGGCGATCGGCGAGCGCAAGCACGCAGCCGGGCACAACACCCGCGGAGCCGGCCGTGGGGGCGGCGACGATCACGCCCATCGTAGCGGAGCGCTCGAGCACGGCCATGGCGCGGGCCACGGCGTCGGTCTGAACGGGGCCCATCAGGCTTTCACTCAAATCGTTGCGGCCGGTGGCTTCGACGAGCTTGGCCTCGCCGCCGATAAGCCCGCCAAGCGAACGCTGCGGATTGGCGATGGGGGCCGTGGTCTCCTCGCGCATGACCTCGAGCACGCGGCGCATGGCGGCGACGGCGTGGGCCTCGCCGGTCAAACGCGCCTCGCGGACGGCCATGACGGCGCCGATGCTGAGCCCCAGTTCCTCGCACGCATCGAGCAGCTGCTCGCCGTCGTCGAAGATCTCCTTGGCCGAGACGCCGGGGGAGAGCGACGAGGCAGAACCGGGGAGCTCGATAAAGGTCGCGTAATCGACATTGTCGAGCTTACGTAACATGGGGACGACGGTGTCGTCGGGCGCGCCGTCGGTCTCAAAGACGGAGTAGGCCTGGCCGCCCACTTCGGTGCGGTAGGTGCGGCAGAAGGCGATGTTCACGTGGGCGTAGGCGAGCAGGTTGGTGAGCGCGGCGAGTACACCGGGGACGTCCTTGTGCGCCACGAAGAGCGTGGAATACATGCCCGAGATGTCGACGCCGACGCCGTTAATGCGGCTGATGCGCATCTTGCCGCCGCCCAGGCTCTCGCCGCGGACCTGTGCCGTGGCGCCCGTGTCGTCGACCATGTCAATGTCGACGGTGTTGGGGTGGATGGACGCGTCGTCGCCCTTGATGCCAAAGTGATATTCGAGGCCCTGCTCGCGTGCGAGGTCGAAGGCCTGCTTGATGTTCTCGTCATCGGTGTCGAGGCCCAGTATGCCCGCGACGAGCGCACGGTCGGTGCCGTGGCCGCGGTAGGTGTGGGCGAAGGAGTTCCACAGGCCAAAGGTGACTTTGGTGATGCGGCCTTCCAGCAGGCTGGCAGCAACTTGGGCGCACCGCAGGGCGCCGGCGGTGTGCGATGAGCTGGGGCCGACCATGACGGGGCCCAAGATCTCGAATGCCGAGGTCGTAGCTAGTGTTTGCGGCTTGCCTGCCATGGGTGCTCCTTTAATCTGTCCCGTCGTCCCGAGGGGCGGGGCATAAGGTCGCCTGCTCGGACAGTCCTGCTCGCACGGAGAGCACATTAAGTGCTCTCCGGCTCGTGCGGAACTCGCGATCGACCTTATGCCCCGCCCTCGGGACTAAGGATACATGGTAGAGGCGCGTGTGCTCCAAAATTCATTGGCTGGTGACCTATTCCATGTCCCGCGGTGGCTCATCTTCATCACCGGTTAAATAAAAAAGAAGTACCGGTTGAAACCGGTACTTCTTTTGAAAGTGCATATGTTGTGACCTTAGCGGTTCTTAATTACAGGCCGCAGGCTGATTTGAATTCTTCGACTCGGTCGGTTTTCTCCCAGGTGAAGTCGGCGTCTTCTCGGCCGAAGTGACCGTAGGCTGCCGTCTTTTCGTAGATGGGGCGACGCAGGTCTAGGTCGCGGATGATTGCACCCGGGCGCAAGTCGAAGGTCTTCTCTACGGCCTCGACGATCTTGTCCTCGGCAACATGTGCGGTACCGAAGGTGTCGACCATGATTGAGAGGGGCTTGGAAACGCCAATGGCATAGGCAAGCTCGACCTCGCAACGGTCGGCCAGGCCGGCGGCGACCACGTTCTTGGCGACCCAGCGCGCGGCATACGCGGCGGAGCGGTCGACCTTGGTGCAGTCCTTGCCGCTAAAGGCACCGCCGCCGTGACGGCCGTAGCCGCCGTAGGTGTCGACGATGATCTTGCGGCCGGTGAGGCCCGTGTCGCCCATGGGACCGCCCACGACAAAGCGACCGGTGGGGTTCACGTAGATGTCCGCGTTGTCCCATGGCATGTTCTCAGCGGCCATGACCGGGGTGATGACGTGCTCGATGAGGTCGGCCTTGATCTTGCCCATGTCCTCGATCTCGGCGGCGTGCTGCGTGGAGATGACGATGGTCGTGACCTCGACGGGCTTGCCGTCTTCGTAGCGCACGGTGACCTGGGTTTTGCCGTCGGGACGCAGATAGGCGAGGGTGCCGTCGTGACGCACGGCAGCCAGGCGCTCGGCCAGGCGGCTTGCCAGGTAGTGCGGCATGGGCATGAGGGTCTTGGTCTCGTTGGAGGCATAACCGAACATCATGCCCTGGTCGCCGGCACCGATCAGGTCGATCGGGTCGGTGGTAGCGCCGGTCTGGGTCTCGAAGGACTCGTCGACGCCCTGGGCGATATCGGGCGACTGCTCGTGGATGAGGCTCATAACGCCGCAGGTGTCGCAGTCAAAACCGAACTTGGCACGGTTGTAGCCAATGCGTCGGATAACGCCGCGGGCGATTTCCTGTACGTCGACGTAGGCTTGGGTACGGATCTCGCCGGCGACGATGACGGTGCCGGTAGTCACGAGGGTCTCGCAAGCGCAGCGGACGTTCTCCACGTTGGCAGGCACGCCGTTGGGGGCGATGTAGCCCTGCTCCTGCAGCTCTATTTCTTTGGCGAGGATTGCGTCGAGGACGGCATCGCTGATCTGGTCAGCGATCTTATCGGGATGACCTTCGGTCACCGACTCCGACGTAAAAACAAAGGACCCGTGTTGGGGCGGGATGGAACGAAGTTCTTCTGACATGATCGTCCTTTCAAAAACGTGTCCCGGCGACCGTTACCATTCCGCCGGGTTCTCTATGCAAGGGCACATCATAGCGCGTAAATCAAACATTCACACCCTTTCCGCACCTACTCATTGGGGACAGACTTAAATGACCATCCGTGTACTCATTGGGGACAGGCTTAAACGACCAGCCTTACCTAAGTGCCGACAGGTTGCCCAAAGAATGGTCATTTAAGTCTGTCCCCAATGAGTAGGTCTCCCTAATGAGTAGGTCAGTGCCCTTTGTGCGGAGGTTGCTTTGTTGCTTTATACTGATACGGTTAGACATCCATCCTGCAATCGAGGAGATTTCCATGGCATCAGACGTTCGCGTCCGCTTTGCACCCTCACCCACGGGCAAGCTGCACATCGGCGGTGCCCGCACCGCTATCTATAACTGGGCTTTCGCCCGTGCAAACGGCGGCACGTTCATCCTGCGCATCGACGACACCGACCCCACCCGTTCCACCGACGAGAACACGCAGATCATCCTGCGCGCCATGCGTTGGCTGGGTTTGGACTGGGACGAGGGTCCCGAGGTGGGCGGCGACTACGGCCCCTACGCACAGACCGAGCGCCTGGACCTGTACAAGCAGGCTGCCCAGAAGCTTTGGGACGAGGGCAAGGCCTATCCCTGCTTCTGCACCAAGGAGCAACTCGACGCCGATCGCAAGGCCGCCCAGGAGCGCAAGGACCCCTTCCAGGGCTATCAGCGCCGCTGCCGCGATCTTGATCCCGAGGAGGCCCGTCGCCGCATCGAGGCCGGCGAGTCCTACGTTCTGCGTATCAAGGTGCCCGAGGACCGCGGCGACGTCGTCATCCACGACGCCGTCCACGGCGAGGTGACCTTTGATGCCAAGGAGCTCGACGACTTTGTCATCTTCCGCTCCGACGGCACGCCCACGTATAACTTCGCGACCGTTGTCGACGACGCCATGATGAAGATCACCCACGTCATCCGCGGCGACGACCATCTGTCCAACACCCCGCGCCAGGTCATGGTTTACGAGGCCCTCGGCGCGCCCGTGCCTACGTTCGCCCACATCTCCATGATCTTGGGTGCCGACGGCAAGAAGCTCTCCAAGCGCCACGGCGCCACCTCGGTGGAGGAGTACCGCGACGCCGGCTATCTGTCCGATGCCTTCGTCAACTATCTGGCGCTGCTCGGCTGGTCGCTCGACGGCGAGACCACGATCATCCCGCGCGATGTCCTGGCCAGCAAGTTCTCGCTCGACCGCATCTCCAAGAACCCGGCGACCTTCGACCCCAAGAAGCTCGACTGGGTTAATGCCGAGTACATCAACGGCATGTCCGACGCCCAGTTTGCCGACGAGATCATGGTCCCCGAGCTGCACGAGGCAGGCCTCATCGAGGGTAATGTCGAGTACGGCGAGGATTGGATCGACGCGCTTGCCGCCATCGTCAAGCCGCGCACCAAGATGCCGGCCGACGCCGTGACCGTCGCCGCTCCCATCTTTGCTACGGCCGAGACGCTCGAGTATGACGAGAAGTCTGTCAACAAGGGCCTGGCCAAGGAAGGCATGGGCGCCATCCTGGATGCCGCTAAGGCCGCGCTCGAGGGCGTGGACGAGTGGACGGCTGCCAACATCGACGCCGCGCTTGAGCCGCTGCCCGAGCAGATGGACCTCAAGAAGCGCGTGGTGTTCCAAGCTGTGCGCGTCGCCGTCTGCGGCAACATGGTGAGCCCCCCGCTGGGCGAGACCATGGCGCTCATCGGCCGCGACGACTGCCTGGCGCGCATCGACCGCGCCCGCACGATGGCGCTGTAACAGTCGCGTAAGCGCATGTATCTGAGCCCCGCTCACCACGAGTGGGGCTCTTGTTTCTGTAGACGTATGGGATAGGAGGTGCTGGGGCCTTGGCCGAGCAACTGTCACTGTTTGGTTCGCCGGAACCTAAGGAAGCTCCGAAGTCCGCAGCCCCTTCCGCCGCCCCGGCGCAGCCCGAGCCCGCACCCGAACCCGTCGCCGCCTATGCGAGCGTAGCCCTCGACATCCCGACCCGTGCGCTGTCCGAGCCGTTTGCCTACGGCATTCCGCAGTCGCTCGCCAACGATGTCCAGATCGGATCCACCGTTCTAGTCCATTTTGGCAACCGTGCGGCCGCGGGCTACATCGTCGACATCGCGCCCGAGCTGGCCAACCTGCAAGGTAACGACGCCCTCGATTCCGTGCGCATCAAGCCTATCGAGGCTATCCTCAGCAAGCCGCTCTTTACTGCCGAGGCTGCCCGTATTGCGCGCTGGATGAGCCGCGAATATGTCGCGACGCTTTCCGAATGCCTGCGCCTGTTCTTGCCCCCGGGCGGAAGTCCGCGCGTGGTCAAGGGCGATGACGGTGTGTGGACCGTTGAGCGTCCCGCCGTCAAACCCATCCAAAACCGCTGGGTCATGCTCACGCCCGAGGGTTTCGACTACACGCCGCCCAAGACAGCGGTCCGCCAGCGTCAGCTCATCGAGGCACTACAGTGCGGCCCGGTCACAACGCGCGACCTCAACCTGCTCTACAACAGCATGTCGGCGACCATCAAGGCGCTCGAAAAACGTGGTGTCGTCGTGGTGGAGGAGCGTCGCGCCTGGCGTGGCTGCAGCGAGCAGACCACGCTGTCCTCGGCAAGCGGTAAGGCACCAGTCGCGCTCACGAACGGCCAGCAGCAGGCGCTCGCGCAGATTGAGCGCGCCCGTCTGGACGCTCATGGCGACGTTGTCCTTGTCGATGGCGTCACCGGTTCCGGCAAAACTGAGGTCTACCTCTCGGCGATTGAACGCGTGCTGGCGGCCGGCCGTTCGGCCTGCGTGCTTGTGCCCGAGATCTCGCTGACGGCCCAAACCGTCGGCCGCTTCCGCTCGCGCTTTGGCGAGACGGTTGCGGTCTTCCACTCGCGCCTTTCTGCCGGCGAGCGCCTGGACCAGTGGGACATGGTCGCCAGCGGTGCCGCGCGCGTGGTCGTGGGCGCCCGCTCGGCGCTCTTTTGTCCGCTCTGCGACTTAGGCCTTATCATCATCGACGAGGAGCACGAGACCAGCTACAAGCAGGGTTCCAGCCCGCGCTATCATGCTCGCGAGGTCGCTGCCGAGATGGCGCGCCGCTATCGCTGTCCACTCGTGTTGGGTTCGGCCACGCCTTCTGCAGAGGCCCTCGACCGCTGCCGCCGCGGCACGTACAACGGTGCCACCTGGACACGCGTCGAGATGCCCGAGCGCCCGGGACACGCCGTGTTGCCCACGGTCCGCATTGCCGACCTGCGCCGCGAGTTTTCGCACGGCAGCCGCTCCATGTTCTCAAAACCACTGATGGAAGGCTTGGAACGCGTGGTCGAGCGCCGCGAGAAGGCCGTGCTGCTGCACAACCGTCGCGGTTTTGCGCCGTTTTTGATGTGCCGCGAGTGCGGCTGCGTCCCTACCTGCAATCATTGTTCCACCGCGCTCACGTATCACGAGCGCACGCACACGCTGCAATGCCACACCTGCGGTTCGTCCTGGCGCGTGCAGCCCTATCCGGCACCCACGAGTCGTTGCCCCAAATGCGGCAGCCGCTACCTGGCAAAAATGGGCCTGGGCACGCAGCAGATTGAGGACGCACTGCACCAGATGCTGCCCGAGGACGTCGCCATCATTCGCATGGACGCCGATTCCACGCGCGGAAAGGACGCGCATAAAAAGTTGCTCGAGCGGTTCGATGCCGCCGATTGCGCGGTGCTGCTAGGTACCCAGATGATCGCCAAGGGTCTCGACTTTCCCGAGGTTACGCTCGTGGGCGTGGTCAATGCCGACTTTGCGTTAAAGCTCCCCGATTTTAGAGCGGGGGAGCGCGCCTACGATTTGCTGGAGCAGGTCGCGGGCCGTGCCGGACGCGGTGATCGCCCCGGTGAGGTCATCATCCAGACCTATCTGCCCGAGGACCCGGTCATTCGCGCCGTTGCCGAGCATGATCGCTCGATCTTTACCGACTACGACCTAGACCAGCGCCGAGACGCGCTATATCCGCCCTTCGTGCGCCTGGTCAACATTTTGGTGTGGTCGACGAAGGCGGATGATGCGCAGGACTACATCGGTCGCATCGCAAAGCTGCTCAAGCGCCGCTGGCATGCCGCCGCGCCCGACTTTTTGCGGGCGGGCCGCGCGGTGCCCCAGGTGCTTGGTCCGGCTTCGTGTGTAATCGAGAGAGCCAAGGACCGTTATCGCTTCCACCTGCTTGTGAAGTCGCCCGTGGGGTACCATGTCTCTGATGATATTGACGCCTGCCTTAAAGAGGTGGGCTCTGTGCGCGGCGTGAGCGTGAGCGTTGACGTCGATGCCTATGATTTGATGTAACAACCCGAAAGGATGGCCATGGAAGCCAACGGAATCGTACTTTCGCCCGACCCTCGTTTGCGCCAGGAGTGCGCCGTCATCGAGGAGATCACTCCGGCGATCGAGGCGCTTGCCGAGAAGATGAAGAAAATGATGTTCGAGAACGGCGGTTGCGGCCTAGCTGCCCCGCAGATCGGCGAGCTCATTCAGCTCGTCACCATCGACTGCGACTACAGCGACAAAAACGACTACGACCCGTACGTGCTCATCAATCCCGTTATTGTTGAGCAGAGCGACCATCTGGTGCCCTTTAGCGAGGGCTGCCTTTCCATCCCTGGTATTAGCTGCGAGATTGAGCGTCCCGACCATGTCGTCGTCGAGGCGTATGACTTGGATGCCAACCTTATTCGCTATGAGGCCACGGGCGATCTGTTCTGCGTGTGCCTGCAGCACGAGATCGATCACCTGCACGGTAACACCATGTTCGAGCGACTGAAGCCGATGCAGAGGATCAAGGCCGTCAAGGAGTACCAGGACGCCCTGGCCCGCGGCGCTCGACCGGGCGAAACGGAGTAGGTCCCACCGTCCCCGGTGCTGAGCCCCCACATATCATCCCGTGCTCAAACATTCTCGCTTTGCTGCGAAACTGCGCGCGGGACGATATGTGGGGGCTCAGCACCGGGGACTGCGTTGTTCTGGCTCGGTTCGCCCGGGTGCCGTCGGGCCAGGGAAGGGCGTCTTCGCTGATAGGTGCTTTGCTGAAAGAGCTGCTTTTATTGCGGCTCTTTCTTTGGTTTTGGGTATATTTGTTCTTGTTGAAATGTTATTGCGGATGGGCTGGGTACTTTGCTTTCCGCTGTTATTTGTAGCCGTCTCGGCTTTGGTTGAGGGGAGACGTTCTTTATGCGTATTGTGTTTATGGGTACGCCTGATTTTGCTGTGCCTTCGCTGACTTCGCTTGTTGAGGCTGGTAATGAGATTGCGCTTGTTGTTACTCGTCCCGACGCTGTTCGTGGGCGTGGTAAGAAGCTTGAGCCGTCTCCTGTTAAGGCCAAGGCGCTCGAGCTTGGCCTGCCGGTTGTTGAGGCTAATCGTATGACGGCCGAGGTTATCGAGTCGCTCCAAGCTGCCCAGGCTGATATTTTCTGTGTGGCTGCCTATGGCTGCATTTTGCCTGATGAGGTGCTGCATATGGCGCCGCTTGGTATTGTGAATGTTCATGCTTCGCTGCTGCCTCGTTGGCGTGGGGCTGCTCCTATTCAGCGTGCGATTCTCGCTGGTGATGAGGTTGCTGGCGTTTCTATTATGCGTATTGGACATGGCGTTGATACCGGCGCTTATTGTGCCCAGGCGTCTACGTCTGTTGCCGGTAAGCATGCCGAGGCGCTCACGATGGAGCTTGGTGAGCTTGGCGGCAAACTGCTTGCCGATACGCTTCCTTCTCTTGCCGATGGCACCGCCGTGTGGACTGAACAGGATGAGGCGCTCGTTACCCATGCTGCCAAGATTTCCAAGCTGGAGATGCGTCTGGATCCGCAGATGGCTGCGCTTGATTGCGTGCGCCATGTGCTGGCCTCGTCCGATACCGCGCCTGCCCGATGCGTGATTGCCGGCAAGACCGTGCGCGTGCTCGATGCTGCACCGGCCGATGTCTCGCTTGGCGAGGGCGCTGTTGACGTTAAGAACAAGCGTGTTTACCTGGGTCTTTCCGATGGCTCGGTTGAGTTGCTCGAGGTTAAGCCCGATGGTAAGCGTGCTATGGCCGCTTCTGCTTGGGCTGCTGGCCTGCAGGGCGCTGATCTTTCGTGGGGTGTTTTGTCATGAGCAAGTTGTCTCCCGCGCGCAAGCTTGCGCTCGATGTGCTGATGGAGGCCGATCGCCGCGGCATGTATGCGCGCGACGTGCTGTCCTCTCGCGCATCGGCCAAGGCTATTGATCAGCGCGATTCCGCTTTTGCCGCCCGCTTGGCGCTGGGTGTTGCCGCCACGCAAGGTATTTTGGACGAACTGCTTGATCAGTTTCTTGATAAGCCTAAAAAGGTTGCGCCGCGTGTTCGCATGGCACTTCGTATCTCGGCCTTCGAGATGCTCTATCTGCATACGCCTGGCCGCGTTGCAGTAAGTCAGGGTGTTGAGCTGGTTCGCTGCGGTGCTAAGTCTGCCGCCGGTTTGGCCAATGCTGTACTGCATAAGGTCGCGGACAATGTTGAGGACTTTGCCACGGCGTCCGATGTAGATGAGTCTGAGCGACGCCTGGTTCGTCTGTCGCGCCTGATGGGACTGCCGCGTTGGCTGTGCGCCCGCATTATGGCATCGTTCGACACGCCAGAGGGTGCGCTTAACTTTGCCGGCAATCTGGCCCCCGCGCCACTGGCCCTGCATGAGAACGCCTTTGCGACCAAGCCCGATCCGTATATCTCGCAGCTCGTCGCGCCTGTCTTCCCGGGCTGCCATGCTCCGGTCGATGCGCAGGTCGCGGTTGCATCGGGCGTGTTTGAGCGTGCTGCCGCGGTTGCCTCGGATCTTAACGCCCAGCTTATCGCTACTGCTGCGACACGTCCCGGTCGTTGCCTGGAGATTGGCGCCGGTCGCGGTACCAAGACCTATGTGATGATGTGCCAGGCCAAACGTGCCGGGTACGAGCACCAGCATACCGCGCTCGATCTGCATGATCGCAAGTGCGATCAGAATCTCGCGCGCCTGCATAAGGCGGGTATTACGGGTGTTCGTACGGTGTCGGGCGATGCCTGCGAGCTCAATGAGGTGCTTACGTCTTTTGACGCGATGCTTGGCGAGCCCGCCCTGCTCGACACGGTGTTTATCGATGCGCCGTGCTCTGGCACTGGCACCATGCGCCGTCACCCCGAGATTCCGTGGCGCCTGATCGAGAACGACGTTACGACTGAGCTGCCCAAGCTACAGCTGACGATGCTCAAGGAAGCAGCCGCGCGCGTTGCTGCCGGCGGTGAGCTTATCTATGCCACCTGCTCGGTTTTTGACGAAGAGAACACGCAGGTCGTGGATGCCTTCCTAGCCTCTCCCGAGGGCGCCGGCTTTACCGTGGCGCCGCTCTCCGAAGCCCAGATTCTGCAGCTTCCCGATTTCGCGCAGGCCAAGAAGCTCGTATCCGTACGCCAGAACGATCGAGGCCTCTTCCAAAGCGTGCCGGTAAACGCCGACTCCTACGACGGCCACTTCTGCGCCCGCCTAGTCCACAAGTAACTACTAAGTTGCGGTGAAATAGGGATTGAATAGCGGCTTCTGCCCGCCAAACAGTCCTTATTTCACCGCAACTCATAGAGCCGCCTTTAGCGCAAAGAAATAGCCCCGCGATCGGTTTCGGTCGCGGGGCCGCGTTGTTCCTAGTGGTTATGCGGGCAGTTGGCGCAGCAGCCGCTGGTGGCGGTGGTGCTGGAACCACCGCTGCGCTGGTCGGTGTTGTAGAAACCGCTGCCCTCAAACTTGATGCCGCTGGCCGAGAACGTCTTGGCCGCCGGAGCGCCGCAGCTCGGGCACACGACCTCGGGGGTCTCGGACATGGGATGCTCAACCTCAAACACGTTGCCGCAGCTCGAGCACTTATAATCGTAGCGCGCCATAATACTTCCTTTTCAGCACAAAGCGGGCAGATCGCTCTGCCCGCATAAATTCAAACAGCTGTAACTGTACCCTATATCGGGGGTTTTATCACGCTTCGTCCCAGAATCTATGGGTGTTGCGCAGGAGCTGTGCAGTTTTGCCCTCGGCGGCCGCAACGTCGACCTCATCGGCCTGCCACGTCCAGTTGCCCGTGGCCACGCCCGGCACGTTCATGCGCGAGTCGTCGCCAAGCCCCAGGATATCCTGCAGCGGCATCATCACCAGGGGAGCGTCGCTTGCCAGCGCGTCGCCCATCAGCTTGGCCGCCACCTCAACACCGCTCGGTTCGTCGCCGCCTGCAAAGGAGCGCGTGCACCAACCGGCGAGCGTCGACGTGTCGTGCGTCGAGGTGTACAGAATCTTGCCCGGCGTGGGATACACGCCGTTGCGGACGTCGTAATCGCTAAACTCCAGTACGTCCATACCGGGGAAACCGCAGGTAGAAGCCATGGCGCGAACGCCGGGCGTCAGGTAGCCCAGGTCCTCGGCGATAAAGTTGAGCGGCCCCAGCTCGTCATAGGCAGTCTGGAACAGATCCTTGCCCGGACCTGCCAGCCAGCGGCCGTCGGCACAGGCCTTGCCTGCGGGAATGCTAAAGTAGCTGTGGAATCCCAGGAAGTGGTCCAGGCGCACGCGGTCGTAGAGCGAGAACGCGCGACGCAGACGGTCCATCCACCAGCGGTAGCCGTTCTCCTTCATGTGATCCCAGCGGAAGGTGGGGTTGCCCCACACCTGACCCTCGGGCGCAAAATTATCGGGCGGCGCGCCGGAAACCTCAATCGCCTTGCCGGTATCGGACAGCCAGAAGTTCTCGGGCTCGCTCCACGCATCGGCCGAATCGTCCGAAACATACATAGGAATGTCGCCGATAACCTCGATGCCCTTCTTGTGCGCATAGTTCATGAGCTCGCACCAGGCCAGGTCAAAGCGGTACTGCATGTACGCCTGCAGTTCGGCTTCGTCGTGGAAGCGCTTGTCATCGATCAGATGCTCGTTGTAGCGCGCGACATCTGCCGGCCAATCGTGGCGCGACTCGCCCTCAAAGTACTTCTTAACGGCCATGTAGACGCAGTACTTCTCGAGCCAATCGGCGTTGCGATGCTTAAACGCCGTGTAGAGCGGGTCTGCATCTTCGCCGCCACGGGCCTTCCAAGCCTCAAAGTCGGCCGCCAGTTCCTCTTGGCTTTCGGGCAGCAGGTCGATATTGCCCGCAAAGGCCGAAGGCCCAGCGTAAGGGGAGCGGAAGAAATCCGTCGGGTTGACAGGCAGGACCTGCCAGTAGCGCATACCCATAGCGGCCAGATGGTCGATAAAGCGACGCGTGGGTGCGCCGATCGTGCCGGGCTTGCCGTCGTCGGTGGGCACCGAGGTGATATGGCACACGACGCCCGCGCCGTGATCGAGCGGCTCCTGCAGGCGCTGCTCGGCATGGTGATAGATGATCGACGAGCCCAGCGGATACAGGTCGAGCGTGACCGTACCGTTGTGGATCTCGCACTCGTGGCCGCTGATCACGTCACTTGCACATTCGCCGAGCGCCGGAATCGTCACGCGGTGCGAATTGCGCAGGCTGCGGTTGATGATAACCGTCGCGGACTCGCCATCCTTGCCCGTGCGGTTGTAGGCCAGCACCTCGTCGTTGAGCGCGAAGGCCTTGATCTCGCCGTCGATCATAAATGGCAGTGCGCGACGTACGGCGGAGGCGTTCTTGACAATAGCCAGCGTGTCGAAGTCGTGCAGTTGGTCCTTGGTCGGCAGGGTGCGGCGGTTGCCCGGGTCGGTAAGGCCCTCCAGGCCGTACTCGTCGCCGTAGTAAATCGAAGGCACGCCGGGGAAGGTCATCTGCATGAGCGTGGCGAGCCAAAAGCGGCTCTTGGCCAGTCCCATCGCGTTCTCGTCCAAGCGCCATTTGCTGCGCTCGCACTCGGGCAGCTGCGACTCGTCGGGGCCGCCGCCGAGCACCGAGATGATGCGCGGACGGTCGTGACTCGAAAGCAGATTGAGCGCGCAGGACAATGCCTCGCTCGGGTAGTTCTCGCGCAGGGTCTCGATATCCTCGGCTGCCTGGTAGGCGTTTTTGTAGCCCATCAAAAAACCGATGACCATGTCGCGGAAGGGGTAATCCATGGCAGAGTCCAGCTCGGAGCCCTGCAGGTAGCGGCGCAGATGGCCGTAGCTAATCTTATTGGAGGCGTCTTCCCAGACTTCGCCGAGCAACAGTGCGTCGGGCTTTTCGGCAAGTACGGCCTTCTTGATCTCGGCCAGGAAGTCGTCGGAAAGCTCGTCAGCGACGTCCAGGCGCCAGCCATGAGCGCCGGCACGTAGCCATTTACGGATCACGCCGTCCTTGCCCAGGAGCCTCTCGCGCACCAGCTCGGACTTCTCGTTGATGGCCGGCATGTTGCCCACGCCCCACCAGCAGTCGTACGAGCCGTCCTCGTGGAAGGTAAACGCATCACGCCACGGCGAATCCTCACTCTGCCAGGCACCCACGCCGGGATAGTTGCCGTAGCGGTTGAAATAGATCGAGTCGTCGCCCGTGTGGTTGAAGACGCCGTCCAGGATGATGGAGATGCCCAGCTTCTCGGCTGCCTGGCACAGCTCGGTAAAGTCCTGCTCGGTGCCCAGGATCGGGTCGATCTTGGTGTAGTCGGCCGTGTCGTAGCGGTGGTTGCTTGCGGCTTCAAAGATGGGGTTGAGGTAGATGGCCGTAAAGCCAAGCTCGGCGATGCGGGGCAGGTCTTCCTGGATGCCCTTGAGCGAGCCGCCGTAGAAGTCCCAGGTCTTGATGGAGCCGTCCTCTGCGCGCTCGTACACGGGCGGCTCGTTCCAGTCCTCGACCATCCGGCGCTGAATGCCCTTGCGCGGTTTTTCGAGTTGGGCCATTGTGCGCTCGCGCCAGTGCTCGTCACGGGCGTAGCGATCGGGGAAGATCTGGTAGACCAGGCCACGCTCGTACCAGGTGGGGCGGTTCTCGCGGTGCTTATAGACGGTAATCTGGAAGGACGGCACCTCGGCGTAGTCGTAGGTTACGCCCTCACCGCCGGTGCGGCCCTGCGGTGCGCCCAGGCGAACCTCGGGCTGGCCCTCGATGTTGCATATAAAGCTGTACCACACAAGACACGGTTCATCGCATTTGAGCTCGCCGGTAAAAATGCCATCGCCTTCGTGCTCCATCGGGATCAGGGTCTCGCCGACTTCATCGACCCAGGTACGTAGGGTGAGTGTTGCCTGGTTGGGATCGGCATCCTCCAAAATAACCGAGAGAGCAACGGTAGTTCCTGTGGTCACAGCGCCAAACGGAGTGCGAAACTGCGGTAGGCGGCTGTTGTGTATCAATCTCATAGTACGGTCCAGTTCAATAGAATCACGGCCTACGGGCCATGGGCTTTACGCACAAGATATAAGTATATCTGTTGTACTCAGGGTGTATAAACAACATCCGTTTACCATCGGCGAACGGTTGTGCTAGAAAATCGTTTTACCAACTATCTACAGAGAAGGGGCGCCCGGTTGGAGCGCCCCTTGTTTAGGGTTTTGATTAGGTTTTAGATCGTCTGCGGGCTAGCGGCGCTTGCGGGTGGCCGTAGCCTTGCGGACGGAGGTCTTCTTGGTCGGGGCCTTTTCCTCGGCCGGAGCGGCAGGGGAGACCGGGGCCTCCTTGGCGGGTTTGGGCTTGGCCTTTACCTCGGCCTTGGGCTCCTCTTTGGCGGCAGCGGGCTTGGCCTCGACCTTAGCCTCCGCCTTGGGAGCAGCAGCCTTGGTCGTGGTCTTCTTGGCCGTCGTCGTGGTGCGCTTGCGCGTGGTGGTCTTGGCGGCCGGCTTGGACTCGGCGGGCGTCTCCTCGACCTTGGCGGCCGGCTTCGTTGCAGTAGCCTTGGCGGTCGTCGACTTGGTTGCAGTAGCCTTCTTGGCGGCAGTGGCCTTGGTCGCGCTCTTGGTCGCGGTCGTCTTCTTGGCTGCTGTCTTGGCCGGAGCCTTAGCGGCCGGCTTGGCCTCGGCGGTCTCGGCCTTTACCTCGGGGGTCTCGGCTTCGGCGGCCTTCTTGGCAGCTGCGGTGGTGCGCTTGCGCGTCGTCGTTGCCTTGGCAGCAGTCGTCTTTGCTGCGGCTGTCTTGGTGGCAGCGGCCTTGGTCGTCGTGGCCTTCTTGGCCGTCGTCTTGCGAGTCGTGGTCTTCTTTGCCGCAGGCTTCGCAGCGGGCTTCTCCTCAGCCTTGGGCTCCTCAGCAGCAGCGGGCGCCTCAACTACCGGCTCGGCCTCAGCGGCAGCGGGCTCCACGACAGCCGCAGCTTCAACCACGGCCGCCGGCCTCTCAATCTCCGGATGCATAAAGAAGTACAGGTCCAGATACTTGTCGGCCGAGCGCGTCCAGCTAAAGTCCTGGCTCATGGCCTGCGTGACCAGCTGGTTCCAGGCATCGCGATTGTCCCAGAACAGGCGTGCCGCGCGGAACACGGCGTCGCCCATCTCGTCGCCGTTAAAGTTACTAAACGAGAAGCCCGTGCCCTCGCCGGTAAACTCGTTATACGGGATCACCGTGTCCTTCAGACCACCGGTCTCGCGCACAATGGGCAGGGTGCCGTAGCGCATGGCGATAATCTGCGACAGGCCGCAGGGCTCAAACTTTGAAGGCATCAGGAACATATCGGCGGCGGCATACATACGCTGCGACAGCGCCGGATCGAACTCGATGCGCGCAGCCATGGTGCCGGGGTACTTGTCCTGGAAGTAGCGCAAGCCGTCCTCGTAGTCGCGGTCGCCGGTGCCCAGCACCGCCACCTGCACGCCTCCGGCCAAAATGCGGTCGAGCGCGTACATGACCAGGTCCAGGCCCTTCTGACGCGTCAGGCGCGTAACCATCACCATGAGCGGACGGTCGTCGCGAACCTCGAGCCCCAGCTCTTCCTGCAGCTTGGCCTTGCACACGGCCTTGCCGGAACGGTCCTCAACCGTGTAGTTTGCGGCAATGCGCTTGTCAGTCGCCGGGTCAAAGCCCGCCACGTCAATGCCGTTCAAAATACCCTGCAGCGCATAGGAGCGCTCGCGCAGCACGCCGTCCAGGCCCTCGCCAAACTCGGGTGTCTGGATCTCGTTGGCATAGGTGGGGCTTACCGTGGTGATGGCGTCGGCATAGCGCAGCGCGCCCAGCATGTAGTTGATGCTGCAGGCGTCGCAACGCAGCTGTGAGGCGGCCGCCGGAATATGCGCTACACCAAGGATGTCCTCCATCACGGTGTCGCTAAACTGGCCCTGGAACGCCACGTTGTGGATCGAGAACACGGTCTTGACGCGGTCGTACAGCGGCAGGCCCTGGTAGAACTCGCGCAAGAACACGGGCGCCAGTGCCGTCTGCCAGTCATTGCAGTGCAGGATGTCGCACTCAAAACCGGCTGGCAGGTGCTGCAGGCTCTCGGTGATGGCCTTAGAGAAGAACGCAAAGCGCTCGCCGTCATCAAAGAAGCCGTACGGATAGTCGCGCGCAAAGTAGCGCTCGTTGTCGATGAACATATACGTGACGCCGTCGTGCTCGAGCTTCTCGAGCCCGCAGTACTCGTTGCGCCAGCCCAGGCTCACGTAAAAGTCGGAGAAGTGCTCCATCTGCGCCTTGTACTCGTTCTTGATGGTGGCGTACTTGGGCACCATCACGATGACTTCAGCGCCGGCGCGCACGAGTGCCGCGGGCAGCGAGCCCGCCACGTCACCCAGACCACCGGTCTTTACAAACGGTGCGCACTCGGCCGAGGCAAACACAATCTGCATCTTTTTGCTGGAATCTGCCATATTGTCTCCCTGTTGCAATTCGAGAATAGCCGCCTGGCGCAAACCGGGCGGCTATTCTACATGTTACGAGCGATGTTGCGGTGCCTACGTTAATGCACGATGGTGGTATCGGGAGTTAACGGGGCCTTGCCCAGCACCAGGATGTTCTCGGGCGTGCCGCGAAGCTCGGTGTTGGTGGGAACCACGTTGTTCTTGTCCAGGATGGCATTCTCGACGCGGGCGCCGCTCTTGATAATGCAGCTCTGGTTGATGATCGAGTTGGTCACCGAAGCGCCTTCCTCGACCACAACGCCGCGCGACAGGATCGAGTTGCGCACAGTGCCCTTGATGATGCAGCCGGCCGAGATGATCGAGTTGCACGCGTGGCTGCCGGTCGCATAGCGCGAAGGCGGCACGTCGTGAGCCTTGGTCAGGATCGGGCGCTCGGGATCGAAGAGCTGGTCGGCCACGGTCTGGTCGAGCAGGTCCATGCTGCGGCGATACAGCGACTTTTCGCTAAACACGCCCACGACCTCGCCCTTGTACTCGTAGCTGCACACGTCGATGTTGCCAAAGTCGCCCTGGAGTGCCTCGAGCAGGTCCAGATAGTCGGCAGCCTGGTAGTGGTCGATGATCTCGAGCAGCGTCTCGCGGTTGACGATGCAGCAGTCCATAGAAGCGTTGTCGCCGTACACGACGCCGGCGCTCACGCCTGTCAGGCGGCCGTTCTCGTTGATCTCGAGCTTGGTCTCGTCATCAACATTGCGCGTGGCCTTGCAGTACACCACGGTCATCTGGGCGCCGGAGTTCTCGTGCGCGTCGATGATGGTGTTGAGGTCCATGTTAAAGATGATGTTGGTGCCCATCATTACAACATAGGGCTTGTCCGAGCGCTGGAACAGCGTCTTGTTGGAGATGATGTCGCGCAGCAGGAAGCGCATGCCGCCCTTGGTGGTGCCATACGCGTTGCCAGGCACCATGAACAGGCCGCCCTTCTTGCGGTCCAGGCCCCAGTCCTTGCCCGAGCCCACGTGGTCGATCAGCGAGCGGTAGTTACCCGGCATGACGACGCCGACGGTCTTAATGCCGGCATTCATCATGTTGGACAGCGGGAAGTCGATCAGGCGGTAGCGGCCCAAAAACGGAACGGACGCGATGGGGCGGTCCTTGAGTAGCACGCTGCCGTAGGTCGAAGAGTAGTTAGCGGTGATATAACCGATGGCCTTGCGATTGATCATCGGATCATTCCCCCTTCCCGATAACGACGTCATTTCCAACGACGGCCGTATCCTTGGTGGTATCGACAGAGCCGAGCTTCACGCCCTCTTCGACCGTGGAGTTCTCGCCCAAAATAGCGCGGCAGATGTGCGCGCCGCTCTTAACGTGCGCACCCGGCAGCAGCACGGAGTCCTCGACCACGGCGCGCTCCTCGATGATGACATCGGTCGAAAGGATCGAGTGGCGAGCGGTGCCGTAGATCTTGCAGCCGTTGGAGACCAGGCAGTCGTCCAGGCGGCCGTCCGGGCCAATGTAGTGCGGCGGACGCGTGGTGATGTTGGACATGATGGGGAAGTTCTTGTCGAACAGATCGAACTCGGGGTTGTTGCCCAGCAGGTCCATCGAGGTCTCGTGGAAGCTGGCGATGGTGCCGACGTCCTTCCAAAAGCCGTGGAACTCGTAGCTGTACAGGCGCTTATTCTCGCCGAGCAGCTTGGGGATGATGTCTTTGCCAAAGTCGTGGCTCGAGCGCTGGTCCAGAGCGTCCTCCTCGAGCGCCTCGATCAGCACGTCGGCCGAGAAGATGTAGATGCCCATGGACGCGAGGTTCGAATCGGGCTTCTCGGGCTTCTCGGTAAACTTGGTGATGCGGCCGTCCTCGGGGTCGGTGGTCAGGATGCCAAAGCGGCTGGCCTCTTCCCACGGCACGGGCATAACGCTCACGGTGAGGTCGGCGTTGTTCTCAATGTGCGTCTTGAGCATCTTGCGGTAGTCCATGCGATACAGATGGTCGCCCGAAAGAATCAGGACGTACTTGGGGTCGTTGGCCTTGATGTAGTCGAGGTTCTGCGTAATAGCGTCGGCCGTGCCCGCATACCAGGCGCCACCGGTCTGCGTCTCGTACGGCGGCAGGATCGACACGCCGCCGTCGCGGCTGTCCAGATCCCACGCCTCGCCGGAGCCCACATAGGCATGCAGCAGGTAGGGACGGTACTGCGTCAGAACGCCCACCGTGTCGATGCCCGAGTTGGAGCAGTTGGAGAGCGAAAAGTCGATAATGCGGAACTTGCCACCAAAGCTAACCGCCGGCTTAGCGATCTTTTGGGTGAGTGCCCCCAATCGGCTGCCCTGTCCTCCTGCGAGGAGCATCGCGATGCATTCTTTCTTACTCATCGATTTCTCCTTCTGTCATCGATGTTCTTAAACCCATTAGCGACGGGCGCGGCGCTCGGTCGCGCCCGTCGAGTAATGCCGTGCTGGCATAGGGGAGCTCGCGCGCCTTTACGCGTGCCAGATCTCGTCGCGGTACTCGCGAATGGTGCGGTCGCTTGAGAACCAGCCGGAGGAGGCGGTGTTGAGCAGCGCCTTGCGGTTCCAGGTCTCCTGGTCGCCGTAGCTGTTCGTGAGCTTCTCCCATGCATCCACGTAGCTGCGGAAGTCTGCCATGACCAGGTCGGGGTCGTTGTTGTTCATGAGCTCGTTGTAGATACTCTCGAAGTTGCCCGAAAGACCCGCAAAGGTGTTGTCCTTGAGCTCGTCCATCACGCGGCCCAGACGCTCGCGATCGTTGTTGAGGGTATCCCACGCAAAGTAGCTGTTGGATGCCCAGAGCTGCTCGACCTCGGGAGCGGTCAGGCCAAAGATGGCCTCGTTCTCGCGGCCGGCCAGGTCGGCGATCTCGATGTTGGCGCCGTCGAGGGTGCCCAGCGTAATGGCGCCGTTCATCATGAGCTTCATGTTGGACGTGCCCGAGGCCTCCTTGCCGGCCGTGGAGATCTGTTCCGAAATCTCGGCGGCGGGGTAGATGAGCTGGGCGTTGCTCACGCGGAAGTTGGGGATAAAGCAGACCTTCATGACCTCGTTGACGCGCGGGTCGTTGTTGATGACGTCGGCCACGGAGTTAATGAGGCGGATGGTCTCCTTAGCGAAGGTGTAGCTCGAGGCAGCCTTGCCGCTAAAGATGAAGGTCGTCGGCGTCACGTGGAAGTTGGGATCGGCGATGCGACGGTTGTAGATGTCCATCACCTTCATGATGTTCATGAGCTGGCGCTTGTAGGCATGGAAGCGCTTAACCTGAACATCGAAGACGGTGTTGGGGTCAATGACCAGACCGGTCTCGGCCTTAACGTAGGCGGCCAGGCGTTCCTTGTTGGCGCGCTTGGAGGCACCTACGGCCTTCAGGAACTCGGTGTCGTTCTGGAACTCTTTGAGCTTCTCAAGCTCAAAGGCGTCCTTGAGCCAGCCATCGCCAATGGCATCGGTGACGAGCTTGGCGTAGGTTGGGTTGGCCTCGGCAAAGAAGCGACGGTGCGAGATACCGTTGGTCTTGTTGTTGAACTTCTCGGGCGTCAGGGCATAGAAGTCCTTGAGCACGATGTTCTTGATGATGTCGGAGTGGATCTTGGCCACGCCGTTGACGCTGTGGCTGCAGATCACGGACAGGTTGGCCATGCGAATCTCGCCGTCCCACAGAATGGCGGTCTGGCGCAGACGCTCCTGCCAGCCCTCCTGCGTGGTGTCGAACGACTCGTGCCAACGACGGCTGATCTCGTCGATGATCTGGTACACGCGGGGGAGCAGCTTGGAGAACGTGCCGATGGGCCACTTCTCCAGAGCCTCGGGCAGGATGGTGTGGTTGGTGTAGCTCACGACCTGCGTCACGATATTCCAGGCGTCATCCCACTCGAGTTTCTTCTCGTCGATGAGGATGCGCATGAGCTCGGGGCCGCACATAGCGGGGTGGGTGTCGTTGGTGTGGATGGCCACAAACTGCGGCAGCAGCTCCCAGTTCTCGCCGTGCTCCTTCTCAAAGGTGTCGAGCAGGCTGTAGATGCCGGCCGAGACAAACAGGTATTCCTGCTTCAGGCGCAGCAGGCGGCCATGCTCGCCGGCGTCGTTGGGGTAGAGGATGGCGCTGATGGCCTCGGCCTCGGCGCGCTCGGCATCGGCCAGGGCGTAATCGCCGCGGTTGAAGGCCTCAAGGTCAAAGTGCTCCTCGACCGGCTCGGCGGCCCAGACACGCAGCTTGTTGACGGTCTCGCCGGCATAGCCCACCACGGGGATGTCATAAGGGACAGCCAGGATGTCCTGCGTGTCCACCGTGCGGTAGAACGTGCGGCCGTTCTCCTCAAAGCCCTCCACGTGGCCACCAAACTTGATGGTCACGGCCTTGTCCTGACGGCGAACCTCCCAGGGATAGCCGTGGGTGAGCCACTCGTCGGTGGCCTCGACCTGGCTGCCGTTGACGATCTCCTGCTTAAACAGGCCGTAGCGGTAGCGCATGCCGTTGCCGTAGCCGGCGATGCCCTCGGCTGCCATGGAATCTAGGAAGCATGCTGCCAGACGGCCCAGACCGCCGTTGCCCAGAGCCGGATCGGGCTCCTGGTTCTCGATGACGGACAGGTCGAAGCCCATGTCGTCGAGCGCCTCGGCGACCATGTCGCGCACGCCAAAGTTGAGCAGGTAGTTGTCGAGCAGGCGGCCGATCAAAAACTCGATCGAGAAGTAGTACACGCGCTTTTTGCCCTCGGCGGTGGCGCGGGCGTCGCTCTTGGTGGCAACGGTGCGTGCCTTCTCGGCCACGAGCTTGGCCAGGGCGTTAAAGCGGTCGAGGTCGCTGGCGGCCTCGACGCTCTTGCCGCTGATGCTCATAACGGCATCGCGATAGAGCTCGGTAAACTCCTGCTTGTTGTCGAAGATCTTATTCATACGTTCCTTTCCCCCGGGGATGTTTCTCCCGGAACGGTTATGACTTGTATCCTACGCCCCGTCGGGGCGGGTAATTACAGCTGTAACGGCTTTGTTACGCATCCTTGGCAGACGACTTAACAGAAGCAGACTTTGCCTTGGTAGCGCCCTTTTTGGCAGCCGGCTTCTTGGCTGCGGCCTTAGCAGCGGGCTTTGCGGCGGTCTTGGCCTTGGTGACCGTAGCCTTGGCCTTGGCAGGAGCCTTCTTGGCGGCCGCAGGCTTGGGCTTCACCGAAGACGTGCGCTTGCGCGTCGCCTTCTTGGGCTCCTCAACCACCGGCGGCTTGTAGCTGCTGGGACCGCGGCGCTTAAGCACCACACCTGCCAGGCCGGGCACCTTAATCTCGATGGAGTCCATCTGCCCGTTCCAGGGATAGGGCTCGCTCGAGCAGGTGTAGGGCTCCTCGCCGGCATAGCCGCTGCCGCCAAACTCGGGACGGTCGGAGTCAAAGATGACCTCCCAGTCACCCTCGCGCGGCACGCCCACGCGGAAGCTCTCGTAGCTCGCCGGATCAAAGTTGATCAGGATCACCAGGTCGTCATCGACGTCCTCGCCCTGACGTACAAAGCTCACGATGGACTGCTTGGAGTTGTCCGCATCGATCCAGGTAAATCCGTCGTCGGTGTAGCCGCGCTCGTACAGAGCGGGCTCGGCGGTGTACAGGTGGTTGAGCGCCTTGATAAACGCCTGATGATGACGGTGGGTCTCGTACTCCTCGGTCAAGAACCACTGGATGGACTCGTAGTAGCGCCACTCAATAAACTGGCCGATCTCGTTGCCCATAAAGTTGAGCTTGGCACCGGGGTGCGTCATCTGGTAGAAGGCCAGCGTGCGCAGGCCGGCAAACTGGCGCCACCAGTCGCCCGGCATGCGGCCGATCAGAGAGCACTTGCCGTGCACGACCTCGTCGTGACTGAGCGGGCAAATAAAGTTCTCGGTAAAGGCGTACATGATGGAGAACGTGAGCAGGCCGTGGTTGCCGGGGCGCCACGGAAAATCGGTCTGCATGTAGTGCAGGGTGTCGTTCATCCAACCCATGTCCCACTTGTAGTGGAAGCCCAGGCCGCCGTCCTGCGGCGGATAAGTCACGAGCGGCCACGCGGTGGACTCCTCGGCCATCATCATCACGTCGGGGTAGTGCGCCTCCACGGCGCAGTTGACCTGGCGGATAAACGCGCTGGCGTCCAGATCCTCCTCTGTGCCGTATTTGTTGAACTTCTTTTGGCCGGGATCGTCGATGCCAAAGTTGAGGTACAGCATGCTGGACACGCCGTCCATGCGAATGCCGTCCACGTGGAAGTTCTCGAGCCAGTACAGCACGTTGGAGACCAGGAAGGATCGGACCTCACCGCGGGCGAAGTCGAACTTGTGCGTGCCCCAGTTGGGGTGAATTTCGTGCTCAAACAGCATGTGGCCGTTAAAGGTGGCAAGTCCGTGGGAGTCGGCGCAAAAACCGCCGGGTACCCAGTCCATGATCACGCCGATGCCCGCCTCGTGGCACGCATCGATAAAGTGCATGAGCTGTTGCGGGTTGCCGTAACGCGACGTGGCGGCATAGTAGCCAGTCGTCTGGTAGCCCCAGGAGCCATCGAAAGGATGCTCCATGAGCGGCATGACCTCGATATGCGTATAGCCCATGTCGCGCACGTAGTCCACGAGCTCCACCGACAGGTCGTCGTAGGTGTAAAACTCGCCGCGCTGCGCGGGGAAGGGATCCATGGGACCGGGGTAGTTGCCGTACTCGTCCGGCTCGCCCTGCGGCGCGTCGCCGTGGCGCTTCCACGATCCAATATGTACCTCGTAGATGTTAAGGGGCTGCGACATATGGTTGTGGCTGGCGCGTCGCTTAAGCCATGCGGCGTCGTTCCACTGGTAGCCATCGAGGGTCCACAGCACGCTGGCGGTACCCGGAGGGCACTCGGCCTTAAAGGCATACGGATCGGCCTTGTAGAGCTTTTCGCCCTCGTTGGTCTCGATAAGGTACTTATAGAGCTGACCCTGCTCGGCGCCAGGAATAAAGCCTTCCCAAATAGCGCTCGTATGCATGGGCACCAGCGGGTTGGCTTCCTCATCCCAGTCGTTAAATTCGCCAATGACATGGACGCTTTTTACATCGGGCGCCCAAACGCAAAAGCGCCAGCCGCGCGTACGGTTCTGCGTGTCGGGGTGAGCGCCCATCTTTTCCCAGCTGCGCTCCCACATGCCAATGCCAAACAGGTAGACATCGTCCTTGGAGAGCTCCGGTGCGTGCGGGGCGGCTTTGCGGGTAGCAGGCTTTTTGGTTGCTGGCTTTAGCTTTGTATCGCTCACGTTTGATCCCATCATGACGCGGCAGCGTGTTGCCTTGGTGACTAGATGCGAAAGGTCCAAGGCTGCACGAATCGAAGGGACGGCGATAGTTCTATGATTCGTTCCACCTCGCGTGCTCGGTGGAACTTTCGGCAGAAACTACGATAACACCTGTACGTTAGTTTTATGGACAATAGCGGATTTGCGAGGGCGTTTAATCGGTAAGCGACATGTTTATACCACTGGCAGAATTGCCGTGGTAAAACCCTTGACAGTTTTACCAATTAGGGTTTCAAAACTGATAGGCTTACGTTTGGTAAAACGTTTTTAGCAGGTTGTTTACCATTTGACATCGAAAGGTTCGTATATGTCCCATACCGCCGCTCCCAAGGTTGCTTTTATTTTCGATTGCGATGGCACGTTGGTTAACAGCACCCCCGTCTGGGGCTATGCGCAGCTCGAGTTATTGCGCCGTCATGGCATTGATGGAACGGTCGACGATTTTGCCCAGTTTGAACATCTTTCGCTGGAGGACGAGTGCCAGGCCTACCACGACACGTGGGGCATTGGCACGAATGGCGAGGAAGTTTATCGCGAGCTGGGCGAGATTTTGATTGATGGGTACTCCAAGGTGCCGCCGCGCGAGGGGCTCCTGGCATTTTTGGAGCAGGCGAAGGCGGCGGACATCGCCATGTGCGTTGCCACGTCCACGCCGGTCGAGCTGGTGCAGCCCGCGCTCGCCGGTGCCGGGCTCGACGCGTACATGGAGTTTGTTACCACGACGGACGAGGCGGGACGCTCCAAGCAGTTCCCCGATGTGTACGAGCTGGCGTTGCGTCGCCTGGAAGAACGCCACGGGCACAAGTTTAATCGCAGCTGGGTGTTTGAGGATGCCGTCTTTGGACTTAAGAGCTCTGGCACTGCAGGCTTTAAACGCGTGGGCATCTATGATCCGCACGGCCGTATGGAGCGGGACGAGGTTTGCGATAACTGCGATATCTTTATCGACAGCTATGAGGACCTGGACCTGGCCCGTGTGCTTTCGTTTGAGGGCTAGGCGAGGGCCGTGGCTTGTAAAGTATTAGTGGTTTGCGGCTCGCCGGTGGTGGCGAGCGCCGAGTTGCTTTGCCACCTGGCAGGGGAGTGCGACCACATTGTAGCCGTAGACCGCGGTCTGGACGCTCTGTTGGGCGCTGGCCTGAGCTGCGACGTCTACGTGGGCGACGCCGACACCGTTAGTGATGAGGGGCGCGCTCTGGTCGATGCCGCTTCCGATTTTGAAGTGGAGCGCCACGATCCCTACAAGGACTATACCGATCTGGCACTGGCGCTCGATTCGGTCCGCCGTCGGTGGCCGGGTGCCGAAGTGGTAGCAACCTGTGCCACCGGCGGCCGCCCGGACATGGCCCTGTCTGTGCTAGGGCTCCTGGCAAGCTATGCGGACGCCCCCGTCTGGATCGAAGAAGACGAAGTAACGGCCAGAATCTTGCACCAGGACGAGACATGGACCATCGAGGGCGCCGAGAGCAAAAACTTCTCCATCATCGCCATCGCTCCCAACACCAAGGTAAGCGAACACGGTCTAGAGTGGGAGCTAGATCACAGCCCCCTAGGCCTCTTGGCCGATACGGGCATCTCTAATGTCGTCCGGAAAACGGCCAAGATCCAAGTCCACCAAGGCGTCGCGATCGCCTACCTCTACAAGTAAGGCATCGCCGCGTGAGGGTTTTATCGGGACGGGGCTGAATTGACTGATTTTGCCGAAGTCAAAATCAGTCAATTCAGCCCCGTCCCAGGAAAACCCGTAAGTGTGAGAATCAACCCAAAAAACTTCTTGCATCCCCAAAGATCTTCCCTTATAGTATCTCCTCGTCACGGGGGCGTAGCTCAGCTGGGAGAGCGCTTGACTGGCAGTCAAGAGGTCAGGGGTTCGATCCCCCTCGTCTCCACCATCGTGAATGCAAGGCCACTCAATCGAGTGGCCTTTTTTATTTGCATGCGATATTAAGTGGCTGAACTGCATTTTTGCAAAATATGCAAAGTGCTTTCCTGTTCAAGTTCGCCGTCACAGTAGTTGTCGCAAAATTTGCGACAACTACACCCCAAAAAGTTGCGCAATTACCTTCCCGGTTTTGTACAAAGTTTGTTAGCCAAACTTAATAGTTTGAGCAATTCACGCCGCCAGCAATACAACTCAGGCAGTGATCGCCAACCTACACACCCCCATAAACCTGCGGCAATGCGTGCGAGGCGGCGCGATTTCCCCCATAACCACGGCAAATAAACAATATGTTGCTCAACACACCCCAAAACGTATGGGCCACCTGCTGTGCTAGGATACTTAAGTCACATGGGTTCAACTGTGCTCACGGCTCCAGCAAGCCGCAAAGCACGGGGTCGATCAGCATCCGGCCGTAACGGCGGTGCCAGAAAAACCACGAGCTCCAATAGCGTCGTCATGCGTATCGCATCGAATGACTTTGCTCTTGTCTATGTGCAAGCTGTTCATCCTATTCGATATTTCATGACAAAGCGCAGCAGTCCTTCAGCTGTTTGCGTGCGGTCCAGTTTTGTACCCGCTTGACTGGGCTGCACGCAGCCAGCTGGGGGCGCGGTCATTTTGCGATACACGTCCGCGCCTCTAGCGACTGCGCTTTTAAATACCGTTCACGGTGGGGCAGAGCCATGCGCTTGTCTAACTGGGCTCAGGGTTTGAATATGGAGCGCCTTCGCGCACAAGCGCCCTGGCGAAGCCATACCTAAACCCTGTGAGCCACACGTAAGACAGCAAGGGGGTGGTGCTCGTGTGGTATATGATCCAGGTCATTAATGGTCGCGAAGAAGTAATGCGCGAGCGCATTGAGCGTATGGTGCCGGTTGGTGCCATGCAGGAGCTCTTTTATCCTCAATTTCAAACCGAGATTAAGGTACACGGCGAATGGGTCAATACGACCAAGTCGCTCTTTCCCGGTTATCTTATCTGCGACACGGCAGATCCCCGCACCGTACAACAGTATTTGCTGCGCATGGACGATTTTGCTCGGGTGCTTTCCCAGGACGGTCGGTTTGTGCCGCTGGCAAAAGAAGAGGTCCAGCTTATTGGTGGCTTTACGCATAAGGGAGACCGCGTAGTTCCTATGAGCGAGGCCTTAAAGGATGGCGACCAGGTCGTAGTGACGGCAGGTCCGCTGCTGGGCCACGAAGGCCTTATCAAAACCATTAACAGACGCAAGAGCACTGCTTATTTGGAGCTCAACCTGTGCGGTCGACGCGTAACTACGCGCGTTGGCCTCGCTGTGCTTTCAGCCGAGCAGCGCGTCATGCGAAACCTTAAAAAGGCTATCGCCTAAGTGCGGGCGACTGTTTAAAGGGACAGGGAGGATCCCCGGGGGCGGGGACGTAGGTTTGAAGGAAATAGTGCAAGATAATCAAATTGGAGATGCAACAGCTGTTGCCGTAGCGCAAGAGGATAGGCGCAGGACCGTCAAGCTCCAAAATATCGGAAAACACGAGCCGAAGTTGAGCGAGAACGGTATTCCGGCGGATGTGCTGGAGAAGCTGCTACCCGGTCATGACATTGTTGAATTGGAAAAGCCCGTCGTTAATGGTGGGCTTTTCTATCGCTTTATTAAGCGATTCTTTGACGTTGTGTCTTGTGGTTGTGCTTTGATTCTGCTTGCAATTCCGATGGCCTTTATCGCCGTAAAAATCAAGAGCGAGTCCGAAGGCCCCGTTATTTACGCTCAACGCCGCGTTGGCAAAGACGGCAGAGTCTTTAATATCTACAAGTTTCGCAGCATGTATACCGATGCAGAGTCTCGGGGCGCTCAGTGGGCACAGGACGAAGATCCGCGTGTCACGCCTTTCGGCAAAATTATGCGTAAGACGCGTCTAAACGAGATTCCGCAGTTCTGGAATGTATTCAAGGGCGATATGAGCCTAATCGGCCCTCGCCCCGAGCGTCCCGCGTTTTGCGAAGAGTTCGAGAAGCGTATTCATGGCTGGCATTACCGCACCATGGTGCGCCCGGGCATTTCTGGCCTTGCCCAGGTTACCGGCGGCCACGATCTGCTTCCCAGTGAGAAGGTCATGTTTGACCTCCAGTACATCAAAACTAGAAACATCAAGATGGATATTCTGATCATGCTTAAGACACTTGGTGTTGTGAGCACTGGCGACGGTGCGCGTTAATGAAGATACTTGTTATTTGTCAGCACTATTGGCCGGAGCCATTTAACACTTCGGATGTATGCGAGGAGCTTGTTGATAGAGGGCATAGCGTCTCTGTTATCACCGGTCTGCCGAACACCGGAATGCCCAACTCTGACATTCCAGAAGAGTATAAAAATAGGCAAAAGCAGATTGAGCATCATAATGGCGTGACTGTGTATCGCGCCAACTTATACCCTAGAAAAACTGGCGCGCTCAATCGCGTAAAGAACTATATCTCTTTCTGGCATAACGCGAATCAGCTTGCTCGAACGCTAAATGAAGAATTTGATGTTGTCCTTGGGTATCAGTTTTCACCCGTTATGCAGGTGGATCCCGGTCTTGTTTATGCTCGCAAGCATCAAAAAAAGATGCTGTTGTATTGCTTTGATTTGTGGCCAGTGAGTCTTACAGCCGGTGGTTTTTCAGAATCCTCGTTGCCTTACAAATGGATGAAAGCTGTCTCGAAAAGGATTTATAGGCAGGCTGATCGTATCGCCGTTACTTCACCTTTGTTTGACGAATACTTTTCAAACAGTCTTGGAATTAACCGTGAGCCCTCGGCATACCTACCTCAATACGCTGACGACGCCTTTTCCGGCTGTGCTAAGTGCTCCTGCGAAGGCTATGACTCATCGAAAATCAATCTAACGTTTGCCGGAAATGTGGGACAAGCACAGTCCGTTATCACCATTGTTGAAGCCGCTTGCATTGCTCAGAAAGACAGGAACCTCGTGTTTCATATTGTTGGTTCAGGGTCGCGTTTGGAGCAATGTAGATCGAGGGCTGTGGAGCTAGGCCTGAATAACATTGTGTTTCACGGCCGCAAGCCAATTGTGGATATGCCCAAGTACTACGGTGCTTCTGACGCAATGATTGTCACGTTTGAAGACAGCCCCATGGCCACGTACACCCTTCCTCGAAAAGTAACAACTTATATGGCCGCTGGAAAACCGATTTTGGCAGCGCTTTCAGGTGAAACCAAACGAGTAATCAATGATGCCAAATGCGGTTTCTGCTGCGATATCGAAGATGCCGAAGGCCTTGCACGAATTGCCTCGCAATTTGCTGGACTTTCCGACACAGAACAGCTTGGCAATAACGCAAAAGCTTATTACGAGCGCTATTTCACGAAGAAGCTGTTCTTCGACAAGCTCGAAAAATTACTTACTCAACTAGTGGAGGATTAATTTATGACAGGCACTTCCGCATTCAAAGACAAGACCCTCATGATCACGGGCGGCACCGGCTCGTTCGGCAACACGGTGCTCAAGCACTTCATGGACACCGACCTGGCCGAGATCCGCATCTTCTCGCGCGACGAGAAGAAGCAGGACGACATGCGCCACCGCCTTCAGGAGAAGTCCCCCGAGCTCGCCTCCAAGGTCCGCTTCTTCATCGGCGACGTCCGCAACGCCCAGAGCGTGCGCGACGCCATGCACGGGGTGGACTACATCTTCCACGCCGCCGCCCTGAAGCAGGTGCCCTCCTGCGAGTTCTTCCCCATGGAGGCCGTGCGCACCAACGTCATCGGCACTGACAACGTCCTGCACGCCGCCATCGAGGAGGGCGTGGACCGCGTCGTGTGCCTTTCCACCGACAAGGCGGCCTACCCCATCAACGCCATGGGCAAGTCCAAGGCCATGATGGAGTCCATCATCTACGCCAACGCCCGCAACGGCGCCGGCCGCACCACCATCTGCTGCACCCGCTACGGCAACGTCATGTGCTCGCGCGGCAGCGTCATCCCGCTGTTCATCGACCGCATCCGAAAAGGGGAGCCGCTTACCGTCACCGACCCCAACATGACCCGCTTCCTCATGAACCTGGACGAGGCGGTCGACCTGGTGCAGTTCGCCTTCGAGCACGCCAACCCCGGCGACCTGTTCATCCAGAAGGCCCCCGCCTCCACGATCGGCGACCTCGCCGAGGCCGTCCAGGAGGTCTTCGGCCGCGTGGGCACCCAGGTGATCGGCACCCGCCACGGCGAGAAGCTCTTCGAGACCCTCATGACCCGCGAGGAGCGACTGAGGGCCGAGGACATGGGCGGCTACTACCGCGTGGCCTGCGACTCGCGCGACCTGAACTACGACAAGTTCGTCGTCGACGGCGAGGTGGAGACCCAGGCAGACGAGTCCTACACCTCCCACAACACCGAGAGGCTCGACGTGGAGGGCACCATCGCCAAGATCAAGACCGCCGAGTACGTGCAGCTGGCCCTCGAGGGCCGCGAGCACGAGGCGGTGCAGTAGGGTGCGCGTCCTCGTCACCGGCGCCAGGGGCTTCGTCGGGAGGAACCTCTGCTGCGCGCTGAAGAACATAAGCGACGGCAAGGACCGTAGGGCCAAGTACCAACCCCTCCTGCCGCTCGAGGTCATGGAGTACGACGTCGACTCGACCCCGGAAGAGCTGGAGGACTACTGCTCCCGCGCCGACTTCGTCTTCAACCTGGCCGGCGTCAACCGACCCAAGGACCAGTCCGAGTTCATGGAGGGCAACTTCGGGTTCGCCTCCACGCTGCTGGACACCCTCGAGCGCCACGGCAACAGGTGCCCCGTCATGCTGTCCAGTTCCGCGCAGGCGAGCCTGTCCGGCCGCTTCGAGGGATCGGTCTACGGCGAGTCGAAGCTCGCGGGGGAGGGCCTGTTCCGCGAGTACTCGGAGCGCACGGGGGCGCCGGTGCTCATCTACCGCTTCCCCAACCTCTACGGCAAGTGGTGCCGTCCGCGCTACAACTCCGCCGTGGCCACCTTCTGCGACGCCGTCGCCAACGGCCGCCCCTACACCGTCAACGACCCCTCCGTGGAGCTGGAGCTCCTCTACATCGACGACCTGGTCGGCGAGATGCTGGGCGCCCTGCTGGGGGAGGAGCACCGCTGCGGCTACGTGGGCCTCGAGAGGGTAGAGGGCGACGAGTTCTGCTGCGTCCCGGAAACTGATGTAAGGTCGCTCGGCGAGATTGTCTACCTGCTCGACTGCTTCCGCGATAGCCGCGAGACGCTCTCGGTGCCCGACCTTTCCGAGGGCTCCTTCTCCAAAAAGTTGTGGAGCACGTTCCTGTCGTACTACGAGCCGGGACACTTCGCCTATAGTCTCAAGCCCAACGTGGACGACCGCGGCTCGTTCACGGAGTTCCTGCGCACGCCCGAGCGCGGCCAGGTCTCGATCAACGTGTCCAGGCCCGGCATCACCAAGGGCAACCACTGGCACATGAGCAAGTGGGAGAGGTTCCTGGTGGTCTCCGGCACCGCGAGCATCAAGCTGAGGAAGGTGGGGGAGGACTCCTATGGAAACCTATTCCCGTCGACGAGTACGTCGTTTCCGGCTCGGACATGCGCGCGGTGGAGATGATCCCCGGCTACACGCACTCCATCACCAACCTGTCAGACACCGAGGACCTCGTGACGGTCATGTGGGCCAACGAACCCTTCGACCCCGAGAATCCAGATACTTTTTTCGAAGTTGTTTAAAATGAACTTTGCTAGGCGGTTCTTATCGGTTAGGCTGGATTGGTTGTTAATTGGGACTTTCGTCGGATTCTCAATTTGCCTCAATAGCTGCAGCGCCGTTTCAACATTGATAGGCTTTTCGTCGCTATGCCTACCGTTTGCTCTGCTATCGTGTTTTCTTCTGCTGACGCTTTCTGACGCGGATAAGAACAATACGGCGTTAACGATCGGTGCGCTTGTCTTTACGATTCCTATCTTGCTTTCTGCTATCGGCAATTTAAGTAGTTCAAATGTCATGAATTCCTTGACATTAATGGTTTGTATTCTTTTAGCCTACCTTTGTGTCAGGAAGGTGGGGCCTCTTCAGCTCTGTCATATTTTTGTCTGGCTTATGTGCGCCACCTCTTGTGTGTCTCTATTGGTTTGGATCGCAACAAATTGGTTGGGGATAAACTTACCGTTCCCCGTGTTTGAAAATATCAACGGTGTTCATTACAAAACCATCTTCATTGTCTCTCAGTTTGCTGAGGCGTATATCGACGCAAGCAAGAGTATGGGTTTTTTCTGGGAAAGCGGTATTTTTGCTTCTTATCTACTCCTTGCGATTTCCGTTGAGTTCATTGTTAATAAAAAAGCATCAAAAGTTAGATTGGCCTTGTTGGTCGTAACGTTGTTCACAACAGGATCTACAGCTGGCTATCTTCTTCTTCCACTTGCCCTTGCCGTTGGATTACTGAAAAACGGGGGTCGAGGTCGTGTGGCAATCGCGATTGGAATTGGCATCCTCGTTTTATGGGCTTTTACGAATTACTCTACAATTCTTAACGCGCTTATGCAGATTGACCCTTCATTATTTTGGAAGCTGGGGGATGCTGACGCCGTCACAAAGCTCACGAGGCTTCAGTCTCCTGGTGTGTGCTGGAGCCTATTTTCCGCAAGCCCCGTTTTGGGATTAGGTTACGGAGATGCTCTGGAGGCCTATTCTGCCATTGCAGCGGGCTCCCCAACCATTGATTCTTTGACGACAACGAGCTTCTTTCAACTTGCCGCGTTTGGTATCTCTGGTTTCGCGATGTGGGGGGTTACGTTATACGCTCTTATCGGAACTCAGCGTCTTCTGTTAGCGTCGGATTATTTTAGCCAAATATAGTCGGCCGAGATTGACCAATCCCG